>NZ_CP007509.1:2187500-2866250 GCF_000661915.1 Stutzerimonas decontaminans
CAATGGTCGGTACAAAGGGTTGCCAAGCCGCGAGGTGGAGCTAATCCCATAAAACCGATCGTAGTCCGGATCGCAGTCTGCAACTCGACTGCGTGAAGTCGGAATCGCTAGTAATCGTGAATCAGAATGTCACGGTGAATACGTTCCCGGGCCTTGTACACACCGCCCGTCACACCATGGGAGTGGGTTGCTCCAGAAGTAGCTAGTCTAACCTTCGGGGGGACGGTTACCACGGAGTGATTCATGACTGGGGTGAAGTCGTAACAAGGTAGCCGTAGGGGAACCTGCGGCTGGATCACCTCCTTAATCGAAGACTTCAGCTTCTTCATAAGCTCCCACACGAATTGCTTGATTCACTAGCGAAAAGCGATTGGGTTTCGACCCGAGAGAGACGATTGGGTCTGTAGCTCAGTTGGTTAGAGCGCACCCCTGATAAGGGTGAGGTCGGCAGTTCGAATCTGCCCAGACCCACCAATTGTCATGGGATGTGGCCGATCTGTAGATGGGGCCATAGCTCAGCTGGGAGAGCGCCTGCTTTGCACGCAGGAGGTCAGGAGTTCGATCCTCCTTGGCTCCACCATTAACTCGATAATCGCTGAAAGCTCAGAAATGAGTGCTGCTTGGGCATCCTGCCGGATGTTTGAGGGTATTGATTTCTGGTCTTTGCGCCAGAAGTGTTCTTTAAAAATTTGGGTATGTGATAGAAGTAGATTTGAGTGATCACTTTCACTGGTGGTTATTCAAGTCAAGGTAAAATTTGCGAGTAAAATTGCGGATTTTCGGCGAATGTCGTCTTCACGTTATTAGACAGTAACCAGATTGCTTGGGGTTATATGGTCAAGTGAAGAAGCGCATACGGTGGATGCCTTGGCAGTCAGAGGCGATGAAAGACGTGGTAGCCTGCGAAAAGCTTCGGGGAGTCGGCAAACAGACTTTGATCCGGAGATGTCTGAATGGGGGAACCCAGCCATCATAAGATGGTTATCACACACTGAATACATAGGTGTGTGAGGCGAACCAGGGGAACTGAAACATCTAAGTACCCTGAGGAAAAGAAATCAACCGAGATTCCCTTAGTAGTGGCGAGCGAACGGGGATTAGCCCTTAAGCTTCTTTGATTTTAGCGGAACGCTCTGGAAAGTGCGGCCATAGTGGGTGATAGCCCTGTACGCGAAAGGATCTTAGAAGTGAAATCGAGTAGGACGGAGCACGAGAAACTTTGTCTGAATATGGGGGGACCATCCTCCAAGGCTAAATACTACTGACTGACCGATAGTGAACCAGTACCGTGAGGGAAAGGCGAAAAGAACCCCGGAGAGGGGAGTGAAATAGAACCTGAAACCGTATGCGTACAAGCAGTGGGAGCCTACTTTGTTAGGTGACTGCGTACCTTTTGTATAATGGGTCAGCGACTTATTTTCAGTGGCGAGCTTAACCGAATAGGGGAGGCGTAGCGAAAGCGAGTCTTAATAGGGCGTTTAGTCGCTGGGAATAGACCCGAAACCGGGCGATCTATCCATGGGCAGGTTGAAGGTTAGGTAACACTGACTGGAGGACCGAACCGACTACCGTTGAAAAGTTAGCGGATGACCTGTGGATCGGAGTGAAAGGCTAATCAAGCTCGGAGATAGCTGGTTCTCCTCGAAAGCTATTTAGGTAGCGCCTCGTGTATCACTGCTGGGGGTAGAGCACTGTTTCGGCTAGGGGGTCATCCCGACTTACCAAACCGATGCAAACTCCGAATACCAGCAAGTGTCAGCACGGGAGACACACGGCGGGTGCTAACGTCCGTCGTGAAAAGGGAAACAACCCAGACCGTCAGCTAAGGTCCCAAAATCCTGGTTAAGTGGGAAACGATGTGGGAAGGCTTAGACAGCTAGGAGGTTGGCTTAGAAGCAGCCACCCTTTAAAGAAAGCGTAATAGCTCACTAGTCGAGTCGGCCTGCGCGGAAGATGTAACGGGGCTCAAACCAGGTACCGAAGCTACGGGTTCAACGCAAGTTGAGCGGTAGAGGAGCGTTCTGTAAGCCTGTGAAGGTCAGTTGAGAAGCTGGCTGGAGGTATCAGAAGTGCGAATGCTGACATGAGTAACGACAATGCGAGTGAAAAACTCGCACGCCGAAAGACCAAGGGTTCCTGCGCAACGTTAATCGACGCAGGGTGAGTCGGTCCCTAAGGCGAGGCTGAAGAGCGTAGTCGATGGGAAACGGGTTAATATTCCCGTACTTCTAGTTACTGCGATGGGGGGACGGAGAAGGCTAGGCCAGCAAGGCGTTGGTTGTCCTTGTTTAAGGTGGTAGGCAGAGATCTTAGGTAAATCCGGGATCTTAATGCCGAGAGCTGATGACGAGCTTTCTTTTAGAAAGCGAAGTGGTTGATGCCATGCTTCCAGGAAAAGCCTCTAAGCTTCAGGTAACTAGGAACCGTACCCCAAACCGACACAGGTGGTTGGGTAGAGAATACCAAGGCGCTTGAGAGAACTCGGGTGAAGGAACTAGGCAAAATGGCACCGTAACTTCGGGAGAAGGTGCGCCGGTGAGGGTGAAGTATTTACTACGTAAGCCCATGCCGGTCGAAGATACCAGGCCGCTGCGACTGTTTATTAAAAACACAGCACTCTGCAAACACGAAAGTGGACGTATAGGGTGTGACGCCTGCCCGGTGCCGGAAGGTTAATTGATGGGGTTAGCGCAAGCGAAGCTCTTGATCGAAGCCCCGGTAAACGGCGGCCGTAACTATAACGGTCCTAAGGTAGCGAAATTCCTTGTCGGGTAAGTTCCGACCTGCACGAATGGCGTAACGATGGCGGCGCTGTCTCCACCCGAGACTCAGTGAAATTGAAATCGCTGTGAAGATGCAGTGTATCCGCGGCTAGACGGAAAGACCCCGTGAACCTTTACTATAGCTTTGCACTGGACTTTGAATTTGCTTGTGTAGGATAGGTGGGAGGCTTTGAAGCGTGGACGCCAGTTCGCGTGGAGCCATCCTTGAAATACCACCCTGGCAACTTTGAGGTTCTAACTCTGGTCCGTTATCCGGATCGAGGACAGTGTATGGTGGGTAGTTTGACTGGGGCGGTCTCCTCCTAAAGAGTAACGGAGGAGTACGAAGGTGCGCTCAGACCGGTCGGAAATCGGTCGTAGAGTATAAAGGCAAAAGCGCGCTTGACTGCGAGACAGACACGTCGAGCAGGTACGAAAGTAGGTCTTAGTGATCCGGTGGTTCTGTATGGAAGGGCCATCGCTCAACGGATAAAAGGTACTCCGGGGATAACAGGCTGATACCGCCCAAGAGTTCATATCGACGGCGGTGTTTGGCACCTCGATGTCGGCTCATCACATCCTGGGGCTGAAGCCGGTCCCAAGGGTATGGCTGTTCGCCATTTAAAGTGGTACGCGAGCTGGGTTTAGAACGTCGTGAGACAGTTCGGTCCCTATCTGCCGTGGACGTTTGAGATTTGAGAGGGGCTGCTCCTAGTACGAGAGGACCGGAGTGGACGAACCTCTGGTGTTCCGGTTGTCACGCCAGTGGCATTGCCGGGTAGCTACGTTCGGAAGAGATAACCGCTGAAAGCATCTAAGCGGGAAACTTGCCTCAAGATGAGATCTCACTGGAGCCTTGAGCTCCCTGAAGGGCCGTCGAAGACTACGACGTTGATAGGTTGGGTGTGTAAGCGCTGTGAGGCGTTGAGCTAACCAATACTAATTGCCCGTGAGGCTTGACCATATAACACCCAAACAATTTGATGTTTGCGTGTCAGACGGTTGAAGTCGACAAACAAACCGAAGATCAGCAACACTCGCAAGTAACATCGAAACAGACATCACATACCCAATTAGGGGAAGCGACTCAACACCGACTCCCCAACCGAATTGCTTGACGACCATAGAGCGTTGGAACCACCTGATCCCATCCCGAACTCAGTAGTGAAACGACGCATCGCCGATGGTAGTGTGGGGTCTCCCCATGTGAGAGTAGGTCATCGTCAAGCTCTTATCCCAAACCCCCGATCGGAGTAATCCGGTCGGGGGTTTGCTTTTGCGCTGAAGAAAGCCGCTGTGGGCGCTGGCTGCTCCTGGCTCGGCGCATAGGAGGGGGGCGAACAGCTTGGGTGCAGCAAGCCTGGCAGTGCGGCTTGTAATGCATGTATGGCGGCGCTAAAGCGCGTAGAATCGCGCCCCGATCCAGTGACCAGATGATGAGTGGATAGCGTGGAAATATTTAAAGAATTTACATTCGAATCGGCCCACCGCCTGCCCCACGTGCCGCAAGGGCACAAATGTGGAAGGCTGCACGGCCATTCTTTCCGGGTCGCGCTGTATATCAGTGGTCCGGTCGATCTGCATACAGGCTGGATTCGTGATTTCGGCGAAATAAAATCCATATTCAAGCCGTTGTACGAATTGCTCGATCACAACTATCTGAACGACATCCCGGGTCTGGAAAACCCTACTAGCGAAAACCTGGCAAAATGGATCTGGAATGAGCTCAAGCCGTTGCTTCCAGAGCTTTCGCGTATCCGTATTCATGAAACTTGCACCAGCGGCTGCGAGTATCGTGGTGAATAGCGTTTACTTTGGGGGCTCTGTAGTGGCAAGCCGCCAAGCGCTTGGCCAGGCGGACCGCTAAGAAACGCAACCTTCCGTATTAACTAAAAGCGAAGAGCCAACGCTTCCTGCTCAACCTGGCGACTTGGCGTGTCAGCTAGCGCCTGAGTCTCTGTATCTTTTGACACCTTCGCCCCGTCGCGCAGAGTACAGCGTTTTTTACGCGACCTAGATCGCTTCTAAGGAGAATTCGAATGAACGCAGTTGTTGCGGCAGTCGGCATCATGCTGATCCTGAGTCTATGCCGCGTGCATGTAGTGGTTGCCCTTATTGCCGGAGCTCTGGCCGGCGGCTTGATCGGTGGGTTGGGGATTGAGGGTAGCCTTGCTGCGTTCAATAAGGGGCTCGGCGGCGGAGCCACGGTTGCGTTGTCGTACGCCTTGCTTGGTGCTTTCGCAGTGGCGATCGGGAAAAGCGGGCTGGCGCATGCTCTCGCTGACAGGGCCTTGAATCTGGTTGGCAAGCAAGGCGCCCAAGGCGCAGGCGCGGTTAAGTGGCTGATGATTGGTTTGCTACTTGCGGTGGCGGTTGCTTCTCAGAATATTCTGCCTATACACATTGCGTTCATCCCGCTTCTAGTCCCGCCACTCCTTTTCGTACTGTCAAAAATGAAGATCGACAGGCGCTTGATTGCCTGTGTTCTCGCGTTCGGTCTTATCACTCCGTATATGTTCCTACCGGTGGGGTTCGGCAACATTTTCCTGAACGAGATTTTGCTAGCAAACGTCGCTAAGAGCGGCGTGGATGTCACTGGAATAAAAGTAACGCAGGCTATGTTTATCCCGGCAATGGGGATGGTTGCTGGCTTATTCATCGCTTTTTACAGCTATCGCAAGCCCCGCGAATACGACCTTGCGCGGATTGAGCAGGTTGAAAAAACCGCAGTTAGCTACAGTCCACTTACTTTGTTCGTCGCAGCAATAGCTGTTGCAGCTGCCTTCGTGATTCAGCTGTGGTTGGATTCGATGATACTTGGCGCGCTTGTGGGGTTTGTGATCTTCTCAGTTTCCGGGGTGGTACGTTGGCGAGAAGCGGATGATCTGTTCACCGATGGTATGAAGATGATGGCTATGATCGGCTTCATCATGATCGCGGCCGCCGGATTTGCTGAAGTTATGCGTGAAACTGGCGAAGTGAAACTGCTGGTAGACACCTCGGCTCAATGGATTGGAGGTAGCAAGGCCGTTGGCGCGCTGTTGATGCTCCTGGTCGGTCTTCTGGTGACCATTGGCATCGGCTCATCCTTCTCTACCGTGCCGATAATCGCAGCGATTTTTGTACCACTTGGTGTAGAGCTTGGTTTTAGCCCGCTGGCGATCGTCAGTCTGGTCGGGACTGCGGGTGCTCTGGGTGACGGCGGCTCACCGGCCTCCGACTCGACGCTGGGCCCGACCGCCGGCCTGAACGCAGACGGCCAGCATAATCATATTTGGGACACCGTCGTGCCGACGTTCCTGCACTACAACCTTCCACTGCTGGCTTTTGGCTGGCTAGCGGCGATGACCCTGTAACTCCGCTGAGTTCAGATTAGAGCCGTCCGCTTGCTGACTGCCCTACATCGATTGATCGCCTGGCCCGCACTCGTACCGTCGCCCGTTGACTAAACAGAACTGGACGTGGCTGCAGGGTCAACAATGGTCAATTCGACGCTCGAGCAAAAGGTCTTCCTTGCTCTGCTGGTAGTGGTTTCTCTCGCTTTCGGTTGGATCCTGCTGCCGTTCTACGGGGCAGTCTTCTGGGCAGTTATCCTCGCGATCATCTTTGCTCCGCTACAGCGGTATTTGTACCGCCGCTTGAATCAGCGACGTAATCTGGCAGCGCTATTTACGCTGCTGGTTTGCTTGCTGGTTGCCGTTTTGCCGGTGATCCTGACTACTGGGATGCTGGTTCAGGAAGGGGCGACACTCTACAAGCAGATCGAAAGCGGGGAGTTGGATATCGGCGGCTGGGTAGCGAGCTTCCGGGATCTGCTGCCTCAGTCGGTGCAGCTGCAACTGCAGCGCTTCGGTTTCGGTGACCTTGAGTCGATGCGGGAGCGGCTTGCCTCTGGCGCTCTGGAGGGAAGTCAGTTCCTGGCTACCAAGGCATTCAGCTTTGGCCAAGGCACTTTCCAGTTCCTGATCAGTTTTTTCGTGATGCTGTATCTACTGTTCTTCTTCATCCGGGACGGCCGCGAGCTTGTTGCACGGATTAGAAAGGCAATTCCGCTCAGCGATGGGCAGAAGCGGCGGCTGTTCAACAAGTTCACACGCGTGGTCCGAGCAACGGTCAAGGGGAACATTGTCGTCGCCGTCACACAAGGCGTGCTGGGAGGGATCATCTTCGCGGTGCTGGGGATTTCTGGCGCTTTGCTGTGGGGCGTGCTGATGGCGTTTTTGTCGCTGTTGCCGGCGGTGGGGGCTGGCCTGATCTGGACGCCCGTTGCCATCTACTTCCTGATGACCGGAGCGATCTGGCAAGGCGTGGTACTAACGTTTTACGGCGTGCTGGTGATTGGGCTGGTAGACAACATACTCCGGCCAATTCTGGTCGGGAAGGACACCAAGATGCCGGATTACGTTGTACTCATCTCGACGCTGGGTGGCTTGGCGCTGTTTGGTCTGAACGGTTTTGTCATCGGCCCCTTGGTAGCCGCGCTGTTCATCTCGACCTGGGGACTTTTTACTTCTCCGGAAGAGCCTGGGGTGGGGTAGTGGGGCTTAGCTGTCAAAGGAAGGGGGCCAGCACCAGCCAGCCCCCTTGCTGGTCACATCAGACGCTTTCCGTCTTCGCGGGTGATTATTACCGTTGCTGAGCGTGGCCTGCGGCCCGGGCCATCCGGCCATGTACTTGTGTAGTTCGTAGTGGTCGAGCCTTCACCTGGGTGCTGGATATTGACGAACATCGTCCGGAAGTCCGGCGTTGTCGCGATCCCGGTCACCTCAGCGCCCTTAGGTCCGACGAGGAACCGCTTGGTCTCGCCTGTTTTGGGGTCTGATACCAGCATCTGGTTGTTACCAAATGGTCCTGAGTTCAGTTGGCTGCCGCTCATGTCGGTCTGGATCCAAAGGCGACCTTCATCGTCGAACCATAGCCCATCAGGGCTGGCCAAGATGCTGCTTTCATCGAGAGGTTTCCCTTTCGGACCGCGACTATTCTCCTGCGGGCCGGCGAGAAGATAGATGTCCCAGTGGAATCTTGTGCCCGCGAAGTCGCTGCTCCCCTCGCGCCACCGGATGATATGCCCAAACGGGTTAGGTGCACGTGGATTGGAGGCATCTGCCTCCTGACGGCCACTGTTGTTGGTGAGAGTGAAGTAGACCTCGCCGGTATCAGGATTCACCGCGCCCCACTCTGGCCGGTCCATCTTGGTCGCACCAACTATGTCTGCCGCCAAACGGGTGTTGATCAAGACTTCACCCTGATCGGCGAACTGGACGCCGGCTGCCTCGCAGGCGCGCTTGAATGCCGGATTGGCATGATCCAAGGCGAGCCAGTCGCCGCTGCCGTCGGCGTTGAAACGCGCCACATAGAGAATGCCGTCGTCCAGCAGGCGGCCATCGCTGCGCTGTGGCCGGTACTTATCGCGGCTAACGTACTTATAGATGTACTCGTTCTGCGAGTCGTCGCCTGAGTAGCAAACGACGGGGCGGCCTGGCTTGACCGGGGCGAACACCAGACCTTCATGGGCGAAACGACCTAACGCAGTGTGTTTCACCGGGGTCGCGTTGGGGTCGAATGGATCTAACTCGACTACCCAGCCGAAGGTATTCGGCTCGTTGCGGTAATCGGCCTGTGGAGCGGCGGCCATGCGGGTTGCATTGAACCGCTCGAATTCATCGCCGGCGACTGTTTCCCAGCCGTAACGACTACTACTGCGTACACCATAGCGGCTGAGCTCGCGTGGTAGTTCAGTGTCGGTGGTGGCGAAATAGCCGGCCCAGTTCTCTTCACATGTCAGGTAGGTGCCCCAAGGGGTGTGCCCGTTAGCGCAGTTATTGAGAGTGCCGCGGGTCGACGTACCGCTCGGGCTGTAACGCGTGCGCATTAGTGCATGACCGCGAGCGGGGCCTTCAATGCGCATTGGGGTGGCACCAGTGATGCGGCGATTGCGCGCCGTCGGCAGCACTGACCATTCGCCACGCGGGCCGCGGCGTATCTCCACGACGGACACGCCGTGCGCGTTGATCTCTTTACGCACCTCGTCGACATTGGTGCGCTTGCCACCCACTACGGTCGGACCATTGCGGTGGAGCAGGGGGGCGTCGATGTACTCATGATTGAGCACCAGCAGGCCATGGTCACTCTGACGCCCGCCGAGTTTTGCGTTCATTGGAAAGAAGTGCATCCCGTCGTGGTGCATGCCCACCTGCTGAGCCTGGTCTTCTGCGCTGTTGCTGCCATCTTCGAGCCAGGCCGGATAGCGACCGGTAATAGGCGTACCCCAAGGAATGAAGGTGGTGGCAGAGTAGCCGGCAGGTACCGTGATGGCATCTGCCCGAGTAACTGCAACCGGCGTGAAGGGCAGCCGGGTACGGCGCTTGAACGGAATATCCTTGAGTCCCCGCGCTGCCGGCTCGGCTGCTTGTACGAGGCCCGGAAGCGACGCGCCAAGAAACGCCAGGGCGCCGATTGCTGCGCCGCCGGCGAGCACTTTTCGGCGACCAATGGAGATCACATCCTGAATATGCGGGTTCGTTGAATGGTTACTGGGCAACTCGTCCCCGTTGCCGAACAGAATGTCGTTGTTCTCAGTAATCACGGCGCAGCTCCATAACGATTTGTTGTCGGAGCCATGACGCTAAATTGCATATGCGACAGCAGAATGACAGTTGTGTATTTGGCCGACGAAGCGCCGGCGCGCGGCACTTTTTTGGCTGAAAAAAAAGCCTCGGCGCATGGGCCGAGGCTTTTTCACTACACCGCAGCTATGAAGGCTGCGAACCCGTTCTTAGTGGAACTGGTTCATGGTGTTGTCTTTACCGCTTGCCTTCAGAGCAGCTTCGCCAGCGAAGTACTCTTTGTGGTTGTCGCCGATGTCGGAACCAGCCATGTTCTGGTGCTTGACGCAGGCGATACCCTGACGCAGTTCCTGACGCTGGACACCCTTCACGTAGGCCAGCATGCCCTGGTCGGCGAAGTAGCCTTTGGCCAGGTTGTCGGTGGACAGGGCCGCTGTGTGGTAAGTCGGCAGGGTGATCAGGTGGTGGAAGATACCGGCGTGGGCCGAACCGTCGCGCTGGAAGGTGCGGATCTTCTCGTCAGCAACCTGAGCCAGTTCGGTTTCGTCGTACTCGACGCTCATCAGCTTGGCGCGGTCGTAGGCGGAAACGTCCTTGCCTTCGGCAACCATGGCGTCGAACACCTGCTGGCGGAAGTTCAGGGTCCAGTTGAAGGAAGGGCTGTTGTTGTAAACCAGCTTGGCGTTCGGGATGACCTTGCGGATTTCGTCAACCATGGCCGCGATCTGCCCAACGTGCGGCTTCTCGGTTTCGATCCAGAGCAGGTCGGCGCCGTTCTGCAGGCTGGTGATGCAGTCCAGTACGCAGCGAGCTTCACCGGTGCCAGCACGGAACTGGAACAGGTTGGACGGCAGACGCTTGGGACGCAGCAGCTTGCCTTCGCGCTTGATCACGACGTCGCCGTTGCCCAGTGCGGCTTCGGAGACTTCTTCGCAATCGAGGAAGGAGTTGTACAGGTCGCCCAGGTCGCCCGGCTCTTTGGTCACGGCGATCTGCTTGGTCAGGCCAGCACCCAGGGAGTCGGTACGAGCAACGATCACGCCGTTGTCGATACCCAGCTCGAGGAAGGCGTAACGTACGGCTGCGATCTTGGCGAGGAAGTCGGCGTGAGGAACGGTCACTTTACCGTCCTGGTGGCCGCACTGCTTCTCGTCAGAAACCTGGTTTTCGATCTGGATGCAGCAAGCGCCCGCTTCGATCATGCGCTTGGCCAGCAGATAGGTGGCTTCCGGGTTACCGAAGCCAGCGTCGATGTCGGCGATGATCGGTACGATGTGGGTTTCGTAGTTGTCGATCTGGTTCTGGATCTCGGCAGCCTTGGCGCCGTCGCCGGCTTCGCGAGCGGCGTCCAGAGCGGTGAACAGCAGGTCCAGTTCACGGCTGTCAGCCTGACGCAGGAAGGTGTACAGCTCTTCGATCAGGTCGGAAACGGCAGTCTTCTCGTGCATGGACTGGTCCGGCAGCGGGCCGAACTCGGAGCGCAGAGCAGCAACCATCCAGCCAGACAGGTAGAGGTAGCGCTTGTTGGTGGTCTTCAGGTGCTTCTTGATGGAGATCAGCTTCTGCTGGCCGATGAAGCCATGCCAGCAGCCAAGGGACTGCGTGTAGACGGACGAGTCGGCGTCGTACTCGGCCATGTCCTTGCGCATGATGTCGGCGGTGTACTGAGCAATCTCCAGACCGGTCTTGAAGCGGTTCTGGGCGCGCATGCGAGCGACGGACTCAGGGTTGATGGCGGCCCAGCTGCTGCCGTATTGCTCTTTCAGGGCGGCAACTGCCTTGATGTCGTCTTGATATGCGGACATGTTCAATCCTTCAAAAATGAGTGTGGTTGAGCACCGACTTTTCCCACCGAAACCTACGTGCTATCGCTGATCATTGCGGGCAACACGCGGCAGAGCGTCGAAATATCGACCGGGACGAGGATTGAACCAAGAGAAGGGGGGATACGATCGCCGGGCTGGTTCCGCTTGTTGCGCCCACAGCCGGCGTGGCTGCCGTGTGCGTTACAACAACGAAAAGCTGTCAGTCTGGCTGATGCGTCAATCGCTACCCCGTCCCTCAGGACGACTCGTTCCAGTCGCAACCTCGTCAGTCCGCCTTGTGGGCAGTACAGTCACGGAACGGCTCGGCTGGTTGGCTTGAGCACGCCCCGGAGACCCTTGCCAGGGCCCCTGGTTAGCGGGAGCGGGGCAATAATGCTCCGCTGAATTGGCATCGTCAATCGTTTTGTAGTGTTTTTTTTATGGCACTACATCGCTCGTAAAGACGGAGGAAACGTGATGCAGTCAGTCCAGAACGTCCACCTTCAGACGCATCGACAGGTTCTGGCTGCCTTGTGTGGAATAGCGGCGTAAGGTGCCGTGTTGCTCGGAGCTTGCGCTTTCATCGATGCCGCCGACGGTGATCCATTCGCCAACACGTCCGCTGACTCGGGTATCGGCGTTCTGTACCTCGACGACGCCACTGCGGCCCTGCGCGAGTCGATCACGAGTGCTGCTGATGGTGATCTGTACGCGGTCACCGTGCACCGTAGCCGTCGCATAGAAGCCTCGAAGCACATCGCGATATTGCGTCTGCTGGTAGATCTGGCCGTAACCGTCAGTGCCCTGAGTAGTCAGCGGTACGCTCTGGCCAACCTGGATCAGGGCTGGATAACCTTCGCTCGCCTGAATCTGCTGAACTCCGCCATCCCGGCTGTTGGTGCTGCGCCGGATGATTCGCACCCGATCGCGCCCCCCTATCTCGCCACGTCCGGTTTCAAATTCAACGTCTCCGGAGCGCAGGGTTCCATCTACCTGGTAACCACCTGCACTGCTGCTCGCCGAGTCTTGAGTGTCAACGCTAATGAGTAGGCGTTTCGGGGCGACGTCTAGCTGGTCGATTACTCGGCGCAGCTCGCTGATCACCGAGTCCGGTGCGTTGACGATTAGCTGATTACCGTAAGCGGTAACTCGTCCCTGGTTGCCCAGCACGGACTCGGCCACGGGAATCACGTCTTCGGCCATGCGGTTGTTGAGTTCGATGACTTCCGTCGCTGCATGCAGCGGCAGGCAAAGGCTGAGCGTGGCCGCCAGCAGTAAGGTACGAAGGGTCATAGCAGAAAGCTCCGTAGGTTCGCATCCGATAGCCCATGATCCCACGCCTTGTCGAACTCTGCCTGGCGCATGCGCACCCGACCGAGGTCACGATACAGGGCATATCCGGCGTACTGGTCAGCCTTGGGCCGTTCCAGTAGACCGCAGTCGTCAGCGATGAGATATGTGCCGCTGGTCGTGGGATGGTCGGGGTTCAGCTTGCGGATATGCACGTTGCTGGTGAGCCGACGGGCTAGCTGCAGGAGGCGGTGGCCCTCCTTGACTGCACGTGTTGGATCGGCGACCAGAATGCGCAGCTGGTTGCGCGGATGAGACAGCAGCAGCCGGGTGCACGCCTGTTGGACGCTGCTGTGGTGATACAGCCATGGTTCGAGGTCGGTGGTGAAGATGCAGACGCAACGCTTTGCCTGCTGCAGCATGGCCAATGCATGCTGTCGAACTTCGATGGGTTTGCTGAAGCGTTGCAGCGCGGTGTTCTGGCCCAAGTGGTAGGGGGCGGGGGCCCATGCTTGGGGCTCGGGGATGTCGGCCTGGGGGTTGTGCACTGAGAAACGCCCCGGGGAATGGAAGTCGATGGCCGGAAGTTCGGCCTGATCTTCTTGTTCGTCCGAGGCGTTATCGCTCATGAGGGCTCAGTGGCTGCGGCGGAGCATGTCGACGTGCGGAATGCCGGCTTCGAGAAACTCGTCGCTGACGACTTCGAAACCAAGCCGCTCATAGAACGCGGTGGCATGAACCTGAGCCGTCAACTTCTGTTCAGCTAGGCCGCGGCGTTCGGCCTCGGCAATGACCGCACGCATCAGCGCATCGCCGACGTTCATGCCGCGCCAGTCGCGCAGCACTGCTACTCGTCCTATCTGTCCATCGGCTAGCAGCCGGGCGGTGCCGATCGGATAGTCACCTTCCAGAGCGAGAAAATGGATAGCGTCAGCGTCATCGGCGTCCCATTCCTGCTCGGGCGGAACAGCCTGTTCGGCAATGAAAACTGCTTCGCGGATGCGCCGCAGTTCGGCATTGTCCTGTTGCCAGTCGGCTATCCGTACCTGAACGCTATTCATCAGCAAACTCCAGACTTCCTTGTTTGACCAGTTCGCACAATAGGCTACGTCCATCGTTGTCGCTCAGCCAAGCGCCAGCATTATCGAGATGCAGCGCATCGGCCGAGCAGATCAGCTTAAGCAGCTCACGAAGCTTAGAGGGAAGCAGCCGGCTCTGGCCGCTGGCGAACAGGAGCAGGCCGATATCCACTTCACTCCAGGCCAGCCGTGCCGCCGGGTTGCGGACCAGCAGGGCGCCGTCCTCGAGCGCCGAGCGCAGGTCGCCCTCGTTCAGCTCAGGCCCCTCCACACGCTCGGGATAGCGGGGCTCGGTCATGAACTGGCCGAACCAGGTAAGGAGCAGGCGCTCGTCGCTCATATGTTCAGCGAGCAGCGCTTTCAGTCGATCAAGTGCATCGCTCTGAATCTGGTAGGGATCGTCGCTCGGCTGCAGGTCGGCGTCGCTGTAGCGATCCTCGTCGGGTAGAAACTGCGCGAGAAAGTCGGTGAAATGCGTCAGGACTTCAGCAGCGCTTGGGGCGCGAAAGCCGACCGAATAGGTCATGCACGCGTCTTCAGCGGTTCCAAAGTGGGCAAGACGGGGCGGCAGGTACAGCATGTCGCCGGGCTCCAGCACCCACTCATCGGTGCCCTGGAAATCGGCGAGGATTCGCAGATCGCCATGGGCGAGCATGGGGCTTTCGCTGTCGCACATCTGCCCGATACGCCAGCGGCGCTGACCATGGGCCTGCAGCAGGAATACGTCGTAGTTGTCGAAGTGCGGGCCGACGCCGCCGCCCGGTGCGGCGTAGCTGATCATCACGTCATCGATGCGCCAGTTGGGCAGGAAGCGGAAGTGCTCGATCAATTCGGCGACGTCCGGTACCAACTGATCCACGGCCTGTACCAGCAGCGTCCAGTCACGCTCGGGGAGCTTCTGGTAGGTATCCTCGGCGAAGGGGCCGCGGCGGAGCTCCCAAGGACTTTCTCCGTGCTCGATGACCAGGCGGGATTCGACTTCTTCCTCTAGAGAAAGCCCGGCCAGTTCGTCGGGCGAGATGGGGCTCTGGAAGTCCGGAATGGCCTGGCGGATGAGGAGAGGCTTCTTCTGCCAATAGTCGCGCAGAAATTCCCGAGCGCTGATGCCGCCCAGAATTTGAAGAGGAATATCAGAAGTCATGCGTAACACCTTGCTCTATATAGAGAGCTTAAAATAAAAACGCCCGGCACAGCCGGGCGTGCAAGCATGTGGTTGGTCAGACGCGCTTGGCCTGGGCAACAGCGTTGCCGATGTAATTGGCCGGGGTCAGCTTGCGCAGTTCCGCCTTGGCTTCGGCGGGAATGTCGAGGCCGTCGATGAAGGTCTGCAATGCCTCCGGCGTGATGCCTTTGCCCCGGGTCAGATCCTTGAGTTTCTCGTAGGCGTTCTCCACGGCGTAGCGGCGCATGACGGTCTGCACTGGTTCAGCCAGCACTTCCCAGCAGGCGTCGAGGTCCTCGGCGATGCGGGCGGCGTTCAGCTCGAGTTTGCCAATACCCTTGAGGCTGGCTTCGTAGGCGATGACGCTGTGTGCGAAGCCGACGCCGAGGTTGCGCAGCACGGTGGAGTCAGTCAGGTCACGCTGCCAGCGGGAAATCGGCAGCTTGCTCGCCAGATGCTGGAACAGCGCGTTGGCGATGCCGAGATTGCCTTCGGAATTTTCGAAGTCGATCGGGTTGACCTTGTGCGGCATGGTGGACGAGCCGATCTCGCCCGCAACGGTCTTCTGCTTGAAGTAGCCGAGGGAGATGTAGCCCCAGACGTCACGGTCGAAGTCGATGAGAATGGTGTTGAAGCGCGCGATGGCGTCGAACAGCTCGGCGATGTAGTCGTGCGGCTCGATTTGCGTGGTATAGGGGTTCCAAGTCAGGCCAAGATCGCCCTCGATGAACTCGCGCGCGTTAGCTTCCCAGTCGATGTCCGGATAGGCACTCAGGTGGGCGTTGTAGTTGCCTACCGCGCCATTGATCTTGCCCAACAGCGGAACAGCAGCGACCTGGGCGATCTGGCGCTCCAGGCGATAGACCACATTGGCCAGCTCCTTGCCAAGCGTCGTCGGCGACGCTGGCTGGCCATGGGTGCGCGATAGCATCGGCACGTCAGCGAACTGCACCGCGAGGCTGCGGATCGATTCGGCGACCTGGCGCATCAGCGGCAGCAGCACGCTGTCGCGACCTTCACGCAGCATCAGCGCATGGGACAGGTTGTTGATGTCCTCGCTGGTGCAGGCGAAGTGGATGAACTCGTTGACCTTGGCGAGCTCGGGCAGCTGCTTGGCCTGCTCCTTGAGCAGATACTCCACGGCTTTGACGTCGTGGTTGGTGGTGCGCTCGAACTCCTTGACGCGCTCGGCATGTTCCAGCTGGAAGTTCTCGGCCAGCTGATTCAGCACGGCATTGGCTTCGCTGGAGAAGGGCGCAACTTCCGGAACGCCTGGATGAGCAGCGAGGCGCTGGAGCCAGCGGACTTCGACCTGAACACGGCAGCGGATCAAGCCGAATTCGCTGAAGATCGGGCGCAGGGCGCTGGTTTTGCCGGCGTAGCGGCCATCGACGGGGGAAACCGCCGTGAGCGAGGAAAGCTGCATAGAGGGCATTCTCGGACAGTCAGGCAACGAAAAGAGGGCGCAGATTATACACGAATGTACCGGTGGGGCCCGGCACATTCGCCGCGGTCAATGGTCTTCGCTCTGAGTGGAGCGAAGCCTCGGGTAGAGCGCATCGAGCAGCTTGCGACGGCTGAAGATCAGCTGCCAGCGATGCCCGCCGAGCTGGCGCCAGAGGCGAGCCGAACGGATGCCGGACAGCAGCAAGGCGCGAATCTTGGAGGCATTGTCCGTTTGCTGCAGGTGGCGCATGTCGCCCTGAACCTGTATGCGTTGGCGGAAGGTACTGAGGGTGTCCTGGTACAGCCCGCCAAACGAGGCGACGACATTTTCGTGGGTAATGCCGAAGTGCTCGACTTGCTGCTGAATCTGATCCAGACGATTGCCGATGACCTGTAGCATGTCATCGCGTTTGTCCAGCTGTCGTTCCAGGCCGATCATTGCCAGCGCATAGCGCAGTGGTTCCCGCTGCAGTGTGCTGCTGTCACGCTCCAGAGCACCAACCAATGCGCGGTAGCCGTCTCGCAGGTTGAGATCGTCTCCGCCATAGATTTCCAGGGTGGTTTCCGGGTTGCGTGCAAGCAGGCTGCCAAGCATGCAGCCAAGCGAGGCGCTTGGAACTTGGCCGGTGCGGGCGATGCGGTCCACCAGTGTTGCTGCTTCGAACACCGCGCCGAGCGCAATCAGCTGCTCATCCAGCGTGCTCATGCTCGACCCTCGAACCAGGGTTCGGCTTGCTCGATCACACCACCTCCCAGGCACACCTCACCGTCGTAGAGCACGACCGACTGGCCCGGTGTTACCGCTCGTTGTGGTGCCTCGAATACGGCACGATAACCACCTGCCGTTTTTTCCAATGTGCAGTCTTGATCGCTCTGGCGATAGCGGACCTTGGCGGTCAGCTTGAGTGGCGAACCGAGGTC
The DNA here is from genome assembly GCF_000661915.1 of Stutzerimonas decontaminans. Taxonomy (NCBI): domain Bacteria; kingdom Pseudomonadati; phylum Pseudomonadota; class Gammaproteobacteria; order Pseudomonadales; family Pseudomonadaceae; genus Stutzerimonas; species Stutzerimonas decontaminans. The sequence goes on from NZ_CP007509.1 coordinate 2,204,532, forward strand.
GATGGGGTTGACCCAGTAAATCTCAGATGCCAACAGGGCGCGCGAGAACAGCCATGGATGGTCATTACCCTGGCCGACTACGAGCACATTGCGTTGCAGATCCTTGCTCAAAACGTACCAGGGCTCATCCGACGCATCTTTCAGACCGCCTATGCCCAACCCCTGGCGCTGGCCGATGGTGTGATACATCAGGCCGTGGTGGCGGCCGATCACTTCACCGTCGATGGTTTCGATGTCGCCGGGCTGCGCGGGCAGATACTGTTTGAGAAAATCACTGAAGCGCCGCTCGCCGATGAAACAGATGCCGGTTGAGTCTTTCTTCTTCGCCGTGGCGAGGCCGTACTTTTCGGCGATTGCCCGTACCTCGGGCTTTTCCAGCTCGCCGACAGGAAACAGCGTCTTGCTCAGCTGCTCGCCGCCAACAGCGTGCAGGAAGTAGCTCTGGTCCTTGTTGGGGTCAAGCCCCTTGAGCAGTTCGCTGCGCCCGCCCACGTCTCGGCGGCGTACATAGTGGCCGGTCGCGATGAGGTCTGCTCCGAGCATCAGCGCGTAGTCGAGGAAGGCCTTGAACTTGATTTCCCGGTTGCACAGGATGTCAGGGTTGGGCGTACGCCCAGCCTTGTACTCGGCAAGAAAGTGCTCGAATACGTTATCCCAGTACTCGGCGGCAAAGTTGGCGGTGTGCAGCTTGATGCCAATCCGATCGCATACGGCCTGGGCATCAGCCAGGTCTTCCTTGGCGGTGCAGTATTCCGTGCCGTCATCCTCTTCCCAGTTCTTCATGAACAGGCCTTCGACCTGGTAACCCTGCTCGAGAAGCAGGAGGGCCGAAACGGAAGAGTCCACTCCGCCGGACATGCCGACGATTACGCGAGTTTTTTCCGGGGCGGTGAGGGTCGTTACAGGCATAGGAATACGCTGAGGTTTTGCAAGGGGGCGCAATTCTAACAGGCTGCCGCTGGCTGACGAAGCCGTGAATCAGTTGCGAATGACGTCTAGCGAGTGCAGCGGGCCGGTCAGGTAGTCATCAATGCAGCGGGGCACCAATTCACTGCGCCAGCGTTCGGGCTGCCGCTCCAGCTCTTCTCGGCTCAGCCAGCGGGCCGCGACAATACCTTCGTCGAGCGGGCGCTGCGCATCATGGCGCAAGGCCTTGGCGGCAAAGCACACGCGTTGATAGGTCACGCCGTTGCTCGGCGCGGTGTACAGGTAGATGCCGATCAGGCCAATGAGCTCGATCTCCCAGCCGGTTTCTTCCAGCGTTTCGCGTACCGCTGCCTCACGCAGATTCTCGTTGGCCTCAAGATGCCCGGCCGGCTGATTGAGCACGAGACGACCTGCCTTGAGCTCTTCCACCAGCAGAAAGCGGCCCTGATTTTCGATCACGGTCGCGACGGTGATATGCGGTTGCCAATCCATAGGAACGCCTCGTGCAAATGACTGGATGATAAGGACGCTGCTCGCAGAAAGCACGAACCCCGGCGCTGGGCCGGGGTTCGTGGTGACGCTCAAGCCTGAAATCAGGCGTTCAGTGCGGCCAGGGCTGAGTTGAAGGTGGTGCTGGGGCGCATCACCTTGCTGGTCAGCTCGGGGTTGGAGCGGTAGTAGCCGCCGATGTCGACCGGCTTGCCCTGAACGGCAGCGAGTTCGGCAACGATAGCCGCTTCCTGCTCGGACAGTTGCTTGGCCAGCGGGGTGAAGTGAGCTTTCAGCTCAGCGTCATCGTCCTGCGCTGCTAGGGCTTGCGACCAGTACAGTGCCAGGTAGAAGTGGCTGCCGCGGTTGTCGATCTGACCGACCTTGCGCGCCGGCGACTTGTTGTTGTCCAGCAGCTTACCGGTGGCCTGGTCCAGGGTCTTGCCGAGGATCTTGGCCTTGGTGTTGCCGGTCTTGATGCCTGTTTCTTCCAGGGAAACCGCCAATGCCAGAAACTCGCCCAGCGAGTCCCAGCGCAGGTAGTTCTCTTCGACCAACTGCTGCACGTGCTTCGGCGCGGAACCACCAGCGCCTGTTTCGTACATGCCGCCGCCGGCCATCAGTGGAACGATGGAAAGCATCTTCGCCGAGGTGCCCAGCTCCATGATCGGGAATAGGTCGGTCAGGTAGTCGCGCAGCACGTTGCCGGTGACGGAGATGGTGTCCTTGCCGCGGATCATGCGCTCCATGCTCAGGCGAATGGCCTCGTTGTAGCCCATGATGCGGATGTCCAGGCCGCTCAGGTCGTGCTCCTGCAGATAGGTCTCGACTTTCTTCTGCAGTTGCATGTCGTGGGCACGCTCCGGGTCCAGCCAGAAGACAGCCGGGGTGTTCGACTGGCGGGCGCGGGTAACGGCCAGCTTGACCCAGTCGCGGATCGGGGCGTCCTTGGTCTGGCATGCGCGCCAGATATCGCCTTTCTCAACTTCGTGCTGCATCAGCACGGTGCCATCGGCCAGAACGACGCGCATGGTGCCGTCAGCCTGCATCTCGAAGGTCTTGTCGTGCGAGCCGTATTCCTCGGCTTTCTGCGCCATCAGGCCGACGTTCGGTACGCTGCCCATGGTGACCGGGTCGAAGGCGCCGTTGGTCTTGCAGAAGTTGATCATCTCTTGGTAGATGCGGGCGTAGGTGCTTTCCGGCATTACCGCTTTGGTGTCTTTCTGCTTGCCGTCCTTGCCCCACATCTGGCCAGAGTTGCGGATCATCGCCGGCATCGAGGCGTCGACGATGACGTCGCTCGGGATGTGCAGGTTGGTGATGCCCTTGACCGAGTCGACCATGGCCATTTCCGGGCGATGGGCGTAGACCTCGTGGATATCGTGGAGGATTTCTTCCTGCTGCGAAGCCGGCAGCGACTTGATCTTGTCGTAGACGCTGCTGATGCCGTTGTTCGGGTTGACGCCCAGTTCCTTGAACAGCTCGCCGTACTTGTCGAACACGTCTTTGTAGTAAACGCTGACCGCATGGCCGAAGACGATCGGGTGCGAGATCTTCATCATGGTGGCCTTGACGTGCAGGGACCACATCACGCCGGTTTCCTTGCAGTCCTGCAGCGTTTCCTCGAAGAAGGCGCGCAGCTTGTTGCAGCTCATGAACATGCCGTCCAGCACTTCGCCTTCCAGCAGGGCGAGCTGCTTCTTGACTTCCACCTTGCCGTCCTTGCCGACGAACTCGATGCGTACGTCACCAGCCTTGTCCATGGTGATCGACTGTTCGCTGGAGAAGAAGTCGCCGCCACGCATGTAGTCGGCGTGGGACTGCGACGCCTTGCTCCACTTGCCCATGGAGTGCGGGTGCTTGCGGGCATAGGCTTTGACGGCGGCCGGCGCGCGGCGGTCGGAGTTACCTTCACGCAGAACCGGGTTCACAGCGCTACCGAGGACCTTGCTGTAACGCGCACGCACATCTTTCTCGGCGTCGGTCTGAGGGTCTTCCGGGAAGTTGGGGATGTTGTAACCGAGAGCTTGCAGTTCGGCGATGGCGGCCTTGAGCTGCGGAACGGAGGCGCTGATGTTAGGGAGCTTGATGATGTTGGCGTCAGGCTGGTTGGTCAGCTCGGCGAGCTTGGCCAGGTCGTCATCGACTTTCTTGTCCGCGTCCAGCTGGTCGGCAAAGCTCGCAAGAATGCGTCCTGCAAGAGAGATGTCGCGTGTTTCGACGGCTATGTCAGCGGAGGCTGCGAAGGCTTCTACAATGGGAAGAAGCGAGTAGGTGGCCAGGGCTGGGGCTTCGTCGGTGAAGGTATAGATGATCTTCGAGGGGGTGGACATTTAGCGTTAACTCTCTTCTTGCTGGGCGTGCACAGAATCCCGAGTGCGCCGGGTAGGCGCCCTGGTTCTCCGTCTAGATAAACCAGAAGGGGATTCGCCGCGGTGATGATGGATGCACCAATAGAGTGTCGAGCATTTGAACCCAGGGGCCGCGATAGCAGTTCCTGGGTTTCAAGAGGCGGGTCTTGTACAAGACAGGCTCGTCCCTTATGACTTGTGAGTCATCGCAGCAGTATACCATTGAGCCACCCTCTGGCAGAACGGCATTGCGCATACGACGAACGAACATGTAGTTTCAGGCGATTCGAGTGGGTTACCCTCAAACGACGATCGATGTCTAACCACGAAGACGGAGTCCAGCATGGGATACCAAAAGATCCAGGTGCCATCCAGCGGTGACAAAATTACCGTTAACGCCGATAACTCTCTGAATGTCCCCGACAACCCGATCATTCCTTATATAGAAGGGGACGGCATCGGCGTGGATATCAGTCCGGTGATGATCAAGGTGGTGGATGCTGCTGTTCAGAAGGCCTATGGCGGCAAGCGCAAGATTGCCTGGATGGAAATCTATGCGGGCGAGAAGGCCACGCAGGTCTACGACCAGGACACCTGGCTGCCCAAGGAAACGCTGGAAGCCGTCCGTGATTACGTTGTGTCGATCAAGGGCCCCCTGACCACTCCGGTCGGCGGTGGCATCCGCTCCCTGAACGTTGCGCTACGCCAGGAGCTCGACCTGTATGTCTGTCAGCGTCCGGTTCGCTGGTTCACTGGCGTGCCGAGCCCGGTCAAGAAACCGGGTGACGTGGACATGGTGATCTTCCGCGAGAACTCAGAAGACATCTACGCCGGCGTCGAGTGGAAAGCAGGCTCTCCGGAAGCGGAGAAGGTCATCAAGTTCCTGACCGAAGAAATGGGCGTCAAGAAGATCCGCTTTACCGAGAACTGCGGTATCGGCATCAAGCCGGTTTCTCTGGAGGGGACCAAGCGTCTCGTTCGCAAGGCGCTGCAATATGCGGTAGACAACGACCGTAGCTCGGTGACCATCGTCCACAAGGGCAACATCATGAAGTTCACCGAAGGTGCCTTCAAGGAGTGGGGCTATGAAGTGGCGCGCGACGAGTTCGGCGCCGAGCTGCTGGACGGTGGCCCTTGGATGCAGTTCAAGAATCCGAACACCGGCAAGAACATCGTCGTAAAAGACGCCATCGCTGACGCGATGTTGCAACAGATTCTGCTGCGTCCGGCCGAGTACGATGTCATCGCCACGCTTAACCTGAACGGCGACTATCTGTCCGACGCGCTGGCAGCGGAAGTTGGTGGTATCGGCATCGCCCCGGGGGCCAACTTGTCCGACACCGTTGCCATGTTCGAAGCTACCCACGGGACCGCGCCGAAGTATGCCGGGCAGGACAAGGTCAACCCGGGCTCCCTGATTCTCTCTGCCGAAATGATGCTGCGGCACATGGGCTGGGTGGAAGCGGCTGACCTGATCATCAAGTCGACCGAGAGCGCCATCGCCGCGAAGACGGTCACATACGACTTCGAGCGTTTGATGGAGGGTGCTCAGCTGATGTCATGCTCGCAGTTTGGCGACGCAATGATCAGTCATATGTAACTGGGGTCAGAAATGAAAAAGGCCGATCAATTGATCGGCCTTTTTGTTTGTTTCATAAAACGTCAGGCGTCTACGGTAGAAATGCCCTGTGCAGCAGCAGGGGTCGTCGCTTCAGACATGGCCTGTTGTGGCCTGATGTCGGTCGCGTGAAGGCCTTTCGGACCCTGCAGGATGTTGAACATGACCGCTTGCCCAGCTTTCAGAGTTCGGTAGCCGTCCATCTGGATGGCCGAGTAGTGGGCGAACAGGTCCTCATCGCCGCCGTCTGCTACGATGAAGCCATAGCCTTTGGCGTTGTTGAACCACTTGACCTTACCGCTTAGCATGCTGTTATCCCTCTGCAAAGGAGTCCATTACTGGAGTAACATCCATTTCATTCCGCGCTTATGCAGCCCGAGGCCTCATGTTGCGCAACCCGTTTGCCCTTGTAGGCACATACTGTTTGTATCACCGTTTTGCCGATAGTCAAGGCGACTCGTCAGCTGGCTGCGAAGCTGTCCATATTTATCTGGCCCCGGTGCCACGACCTAGAACCGTTATGCGCATGCATGCATTTGCTCAGATTCGACTAACATTCAATCAGGATCGGCCCTTAGGGGACGAAGACGACGCGTCCGGCCTCGCTGTTCAGGAGGCCAAGCCGGAATTGAAGGCACCACCGATGTATAAAGTTGTCATGTTCAATGACGACTACACGCCGATGGATTTCGTCGTCGAGGTGCTGGAAGGCATTTTCAATCACAGCAGGGAGCAGGCCACCAAGATCATGCTGGCCGTCCATACCGAGGGGCAGGCAGTCTGCGGGCTATATACCCGCGACGTCGCCGAAACCAAAGCGATGCAAGTGAATCAATATGCAAGGGAATGCCAGCACCCGCTGCTTTGTGAGATCGAGAAGGACGGTTAACTCCGAATGCTGGGGAAGAGGTGAAAGCTATGTTGAACCGTGAGCTCGAAGTCACTCTGAATCTGGCTTTCAAAGAGGCACGTACCAAGCGTCATGAGTTCATGACGGTTGAGCACCTCCTGTTGGCCCTACTGGACAATGAAGCGGCTGCGACCGTGTTGCGGGCCTGTGGCGCAAGCCTGGACAAGCTGCGCCACGACTTGCAGGAGTTCATTGATTCCACCACTCCACTTATTCCACAGCACGATGAAGAGCGTGAAACCCAGCCGACTTTAGGGTTCCAGCGCGTTCTTCAACGTGCAGTTTTCCATGTGCAGAGCTCTGGCAAGCGTGAGGTGACAGGCGCTAACGTGCTGGTCGCCATCTTCAGTGAGCAGGAGAGCCAGGCCGTATTCCTGCTCAAGCAGCAGAACGTGGCGCGCATCGATGTCGTCAACTACATCGCGCATGGGATTTCCAAGGTTCCCGGCAACGCTGGCAGCCCGGAAAACGATGCAGAAATGCAGGATGAAGACGGCGGCGAGCCAGGTGCCTCCGGGAATCCGCTTGATGCTTACGCAAGTAACCTCAACGAACTCGCGCGTCAGGGCCGGATCGATCCGCTGGTAGGGCGCGAAAACGAGGTCGAGCGTGTTGCGCAGATTCTTGCGCGTCGGCGCAAGAACAATCCGCTTCTCGTCGGCGAGGCTGGGGTCGGCAAGACGGCAATTGCCGAAGGATTGGCCAAGCGAATCGTGGATAACCAAGTGCCGGATCTGCTGGCCGATAGCGTCGTCTATTCGTTGGATCTGGGTGCACTGCTGGCTGGTACGAAATACCGGGGTGACTTCGAGAAACGCTTCAAGGCTCTGCTCGGCGAGCTGCGCAAGCGGCCGCATGCGATTCTCTTCATTGACGAGATCCATACCATCATCGGTGCCGGTGCCGCTTCGGGCGGGGTGATGGACGCGTCCAACCTGCTCAAGCCGCTGCTTTCTTCGGGGGAAATTCGCTGCATTGGCTCCACGACTTTCCAGGAGTTTCGCGGAATCTTCGAGAAGGATCGCGCTCTGGCGCGGCGCTTCCAGAAGGTCGATGTCTCCGAGCCCTCGGTCGAGGACACCATTGGCATTTTGCGTGGCCTGAAAGGGCGCTTCGAGCAGCATCACCATATCGAGTACAGCGATGAGGCGCTTCGTGCCGCGGCAGAACTGGCATCGCGGTATATCAACGATCGGCACATGCCTGACAAGGCCATTGATGTCATCGATGAAGCCGGCGCCTATCAGCGTCTGCAGCCGGAGGATCAACGGGTCAAATGCATCGATGTCGAGCAGGTCGAAGACATCGTTGCGAAGATTGCGCGGATTCCTCCGAAGCACGTCAGCAGTTCGGACAAGGAGTTGCTGCGTAATCTTGAGCGCGACCTCAAGCTCACTGTGTTCGGACAGGACGACGCTATCGACTCGCTGGCGACCGCCATCAAGCTTTCTCGTGCAGGACTGAAGGCGCCAGACAAGCCAGTCGGCTCGTTCCTCTTTGCCGGTCCGACCGGTGTGGGCAAGACCGAGGCTGCGCGTCAGCTGGCGCGCGCTCTGGGGGTCGAGCTGATTCGCTTCGACATGTCCGAGTACATGGAGCGCCATACCGTGTCTCGTTTGATCGGTGCGCCTCCGGGATATGTTGGGTTCGACCAGGGTGGCCTGTTGACTGAGGCAATCACCAAGCAGCCGCATTGCGTGCTCTTGCTGGACGAAATCGAGAAAGCGCACCCCGAAGTCTTCAATCTGCTGCTGCAGGTCATGGATCATGGCACGCTCACGGACAACAACGGTCGCAAGGCCGACTTCCGCAACGTGATCATCATCATGACCACCAATGCGGGTGCGGAAACCGCAGCGCGCGCTTCCATCGGCTTTACCTTGCAGGACCATGCATCGGATGCGATGGAGGTCATCAAGAAGAGCTTCACGCCGGAATTCAGGAATCGTCTGGATACCATCATTCAGTTCGGTCGCCTGAGCCACGACGTGATCAAGAGCATCGTCGACAAGTTCCTCATAGAGCTGCAGGCGCAACTCGAAGACAAGCATGTGACTCTGGAGGTTTCCGATGCTGCACGGAGCTGGCTGGCGGAGCATGGTTATGACGCGCAGATGGGAGCACGTCCGATGGCACGGCTGATTCAGGACAAGATCAAGCGGCCGTTGGCCGAAGAGATCCTGTTTGGAGAACTGGCTGAACATGGCGGGGTGGTGCACATCGATATTCGCGACGGGGAGCCGTTCTTCGAATTCGAGACCACAGCCGAGCTGGCGTGACAGTAAGCGCTGTATCGGAAACGCCCGGCTTTTAGCTGGGCGTTTTCGTTTGTGAGTGCCGATCTGATGTATCCCGGGCTGCGCCTTTTCCGGCACAACAAAAAAGCCCGGTCAGAACCGGGCGTTTTTTCTCGCAGCTCGCTTAGCGGGCGCGGTAGGTGATGCGACCCTTGCTCAAATCATAGGGGGTCAATTCCACGCGAACCTTGTCACCGGTAAGAATCCGGATGTAGTTCTTGCGCATCTTTCCGGAGATGTGCGCAGTAACGACGTGCCCGTTTTCCAACTCCACACGAAACATGGTGTTAGGCAGGGTGTCGACGACAGTACCTTCCATTTCGAAGCTGTCTTCTTTCGACATTCAGTAAAGTCCTCGGTGTCCAAATGAGTGACCCGGCGCATGCGTGCGCGGGCAAAAGCGGCAAGCATTGTGCCCGAAATGGGTCGATGAGCCAAGGACTTCAGCTGAGTGTCACCCAGCGCTGGTTGACCAGTAGTTCGATTGGACGATATTCGGTCTTGTAATTCATCTTCCTGCAGTTCTTGATCCAGTAGCCGAGATAGACGGCCTTCAAGCCGAGACGGGCCGCTTCGCCGAGTTGCCAGAGAATCGCATAGCGCCCCAGACTCCGGCGTTCTTCATCTGGATCGTAGAAGGTGTAGACCGCTGACAGCCCGTTGGGCAGTACATCAGTGACGGCGACCGCCAGCAATCGCCCCTCTAGCCTGAACTCATAGAACCGGCAGAGCGGCAGGTCGCGCACCAGGAAAGTATTGAACTGCTCGCGGCTGGGTGGATACATATCGCCATCCGCGTGCCGCTTCTCGATATAGGTGGCGTAGAGCGTATAAAGCTCCTCGCTGAACGCTGGGCGGACGCAGCGAACCTGCAGGTCAGCGTTGCGCTTGAGGATCCGCTTCTGCTGTCGGCTGAGGTTCGGCGCGTTTACCGGAATGCGCGCCGGAATGCAGGCCGAGCAGCGCTGGCAGTGCGGGCGGTAGAGGTGGTCGCCGCTGCGCCGAAAGCCCATTTCCGACAGTTCCGCGTACACCTGAGCGTCCATTGGCTGGCTGGGGTCGAGGAACAGGGTGGTGGCCTGTTCGTCGGGCAGGTAGCTGCACGCATGCGGCTGGGTGGCGTAGAACTTGAGGCGAGCCAGTGAAGTCATGGTCAACTCTCAGAAATCATGAGCTCAGTGTAGGTCAGCTTGCTGTAGCCGACTAGGCGCGCCAGTCGGCCACACTGGAGCGATCCAGATGCTCGGCAAGCGCTGCTGCGAAGGCCTCACGGGGAATGCTACGGGCGCCAAAGCTTTCCAGGTGCTGTGTTGGCATCTGACAGTCGATCAGCGCGAAATTCCACGCGCGTAACCGTTCTACCAGAGTAACGAAGCCGACCTTGGACGCATCAGTCGCACGACTGAACATCGACTCGCCGAAAAATAGCCTACCGATGGCCAGCCCGTAGAGTCCGCCGACGAGCTGCCCGTCCTGCCAGACCTCTACCGAATGCGCCACGCCCATTTCGTGCAGCTGGATGTAAGCCTGCTGCATCGGTGTGGTGATCCAAGTGCCGTCCGCATAGCTGCGAGGGCCTGCACAGCCCTGAATCACGTCGTTGAAGGCGCGGTCGAGGGTCACCTGGAAGTCGCCCTGACGAATGCGCTTGCGCAAGCTGCGCGAGACATGGAGCTCATTCGGGTAAAGCACGGTGCGCGGGTCGGGGGACCACCACAGTAGTGGCTGGCCGTCCTGATACCACGGGAAGCAGCCATGGCGATAAGCCGCCAGCAGCCGCTCAGGGCTCAGATCGCCTCCGGCCGCCAGTAAGCCGTTGGGTTCGCGCAGAGCCGTTTCGAGAGGGGGGAAATCGAGGTCGTCGCGCTTCAGCCAGGTCAGCATATCGCCACGCAAATGCAGATAGGGGAGGGCGGGCCGAAGCCCGCCGCTTGATCAGTTGTCGAGATACTTTTCAGCGTCCAGGGCAGCCATGCAGCCAGCGCCGGCAGAGGTGATCGCCTGGCGATAGACGTGGTCAGCCACGTCACCAGCAGCGAATACGCCGGGGATGCTGGTGCAGGTGGCGTCGCCGTCGCCGCCGCCGCGGATCTTCAGGTAGCCATCCTTCATCTCCAGCTGGCCTTGGAACAGGTCGGTATTCGGCTTGTGGCCGATGGCGATGAATACGCCGGCGAGGTCCAGCTTGTTCTCTTCGCCGGTTAGGGTGCTCTTCAAACGCACACCGGTCACGCCGCTGGCATCGCCAAGCACTTCCTCGAGGGTATGGTTCCAGTGCAGGCGGATGTTGCCGTTGGTCGCCTTGTCCATGATCTTGTCCTGCAGGATCTTCTCCGACCGCAGCTTGTCGCGGCGGTGGATCAGGTGGACTTCCTTAGCGATGTTGGACAGGTACAGCGCTTCCTCCACCGCGGTATTGCCACCGCCGATCACCGCGACCACCTGGTTGCGGTAGAAGAACCCGTCGCAGGTGGCGCAGGCCGATACACCGCGGCCGGCGAAGGCCTCTTCCGAGGGTAGACCGAGGTATTGCGCCGAGGCGCCGGTGGCGATGATCAGCGCATCGCAGGTGTAGACACCGCTGTCGCCGCGCAGGGTGAACGGGCGCTGCTGCAACTCTGCGGTATGGATGTGATCGAAGACGATCTCGGTGTCGAAGCGCTCGGCGTGCTTCTGCATGCGGACCATCAGGTCGGGGCCGGTGAGCCCTTCGACGTCGCCGGGCCAGTTGTCGACTTCAGTGGTGGTGGTCAGTTGGCCGCCGGGCTGGATGCCAGTGATCATCAGAGGCTTCAAGTTAGCGCGGGCAGCGTATACCGCAGCGGTATAACCGGCCGGGCCCGAGCCGAGGATGATCAGACGCGAATGCTTGACTTCACTCATAAAAAGCCCTCATAAGCCTTTGTTGCAAATAGAGAAGCGTGCTCCAGTCGAGCCGCGCCGGGAAATCGGGCGTTTATGCTACACCGAAGCATTGGCAAAAGCCCAAGCCGCCGCGGAACCCGCATGCCATCGAATCGACAAACCCGTACAATGCCGGGGTTCTGGCTGACTACGGTTCATCGCGCCGCAGGCGCAGGAAAGAAAGCGTTTTGAAGAATTCCTCATCTACCGCGCCGGCAACCGTCTGGCGACAACAATTGCACTATCGCCTCAAGGAAGGCGCGTTGATAGCGCTCGGTGCGCTCTGCGTCTATCTGTGGATGGCCTTGCTGACCTACGATCCGGGCGATCCGGGCTGGACGCATACCAGCAACGTCGATCAGGTGCGCAACGCGGCGGGGCGTGCTGGCGCCTGGTTTGCCGATGTGCTGTTCATGGCTCTGGGCTATTTCGCTTACCTGTTTCCGCTGTTGCTCGGGGTCAAGACCTGGCAGGTATTCCGTGCCCGCCATCAGCCCTGGGTATGGAACGGCTGGCTGTTCTCCTGGCGCCTGATTGGGCTGGTATTCCTGGTCCTGTCGGGTTCGGCACTGGCCTATATCCATTTTCAGGCAGCACCGGGCTTGCCCGCGTCCGCTGGCGGCGCGCTGGGTGAAAGCCTCGGCCAGTTGGCCGTGCTTTCTTTGAATGTGCAGGGCAGCACCCTGGCATTGCTGGCGTTCTTCCTGTTTGGCCTGACGGTGTTCACCGATCTGTCGTGGTTCAAGGTGATGGACATCACCGGCAAGATCACCCTGGATCTGATCGAGCTGATCCAGAGCTTCTTCAGCCGCTGGTGGAATGCCCGCGCCGAACGCAAGCAACTCGTCGCGCAGCTGCGCGAAGCGGACGATGTGGTGAGCGAGGTGGCAGCGCCAATGGTGCGAGACCGCCGTGAGCAAGCCAAGGTCAAAGAGCGCATCATCGAGCGCGACGAAGCCTTGGCTAAGCATATGAGTGAGCGGGACAAGCGTGTGGCGCCGGTGATCGCGCCGCCTGCGCAGCCCAAGCCTGCAGAGCCGAGCAAGCGCGTCCTGAAGGAAAAACAGACCACGCTGTTCGTCGACCCGTTGATTGAGGGCAGCCTGCCGCCGATCTCGATACTCGACGCTGCCGAAAAACAGCAGAAGCAGTACTCGCCTGAGTCACTGGAAGCGATGTCGCGGTTGCTGGAGATCAAACTGAAGGAATTCGGTGTTGAGGTCATCGTCGAGTCGGTACATCCGGGCCCGGTGATCACCCGCTTCGAAATCCAGCCAGCGGCCGGTGTAAAGGTCAGCCGTATCTCCAACCTGGCCAAGGACCTTGCGCGATCGCTGGCCGTGATCAGTGTGCGGGTGGTCGAAGTGATTCCCGGCAAGACCACAGTAGGCATCGAGATTCCCAACGAGGATCGCCAGATCGTGCGCTTCTCCGAGGTGCTTTCTTCGGCCCCGTACGACGACGCCAAATCGCCGGTCACCCTGGCGCTCGGCCACGACATCGGAGGTAAGCCGGTCATCGCCGACCTGGCGAAGATGCCGCACCTGCTGGTGGCCGGTACTACCGGCTCCGGTAAGTCGGTGGGCGTCAACGCGATGATTCTGTCGATCCTGTTCAAGTCCACGCCGGAAGAGGCGCGGCTGATCATGATCGACCCGAAGATGCTCGAACTGTCTATCTATGAAGGCATTCCGCACCTGCTCTGCCCGGTAGTCACCGACATGAAGGAGGCGGCCAACGCACTGCGTTGGAGCGTCGCCGAGATGGAGCGCCGCTACAAGCTGATGGCGGCCATGGGGGTACGTAACCTCGCGGGCTTCAATCGCAAGGTCAAGGAAGCGGAAGAGGCGGGCACGCCGCTTACCGATCCGCTGTTCCGTCGCGAGAGCATGGATGACCAGCCGCCGCCGCTGAAATCCCTGCCGACTATCGTCGTGGTGGTGGACGAATTCGCCGACATGATGATGATCGTCGGCAAGAAGGTCGAAGAGCTGATCGCCCGTATCGCGCAGAAGGCACGTGCGGCGGGTATTCACCTGATCCTTGCCACCCAGCGCCCATCTGTGGATGTGATTACTGGCCTGATCAAGGCCAACATTCCTACCCGCATGGCGTTCCAGGTATCGAGCAAGATCGATTCGCGGACCATCCTCGATCAGGGCGGTGCCGAGCAGTTGCTGGGTCACGGCGACATGCTCTACCTGCCGCCTGGCACCGGCCTGCCGATTCGCGTACATGGCGCGTTCGTTTCCGATGAAGAGGTGCACCGTGTCGTCGAAGCCTGGAAGGCCCGAGGCGCGCCTGACTACATCGAAGACATTCTCGCGGGCGTCGAAGAGGCGGGTAGCGGCTTCGATGGCAGCAGTGGCGATGGCAGCGGAGAGGGCAGCGAAGAAGACCCGTTGTACGACGAGGCCGTTCGCTTCGTCACCGAAAGCCGCCGCGCGTCGATTTCCGCCGTGCAGCGCAAACTCAAGATTGGCTATAACCGCGCCGCGAGAATGATCGAAGCCATGGAAATGGCTGGCGTGGTGACCTCCATGAACACCAATGGCTCGCGCGAAGTCATCGCGCCGCCGCCTATGCGCGATTGAATCGCTTCGAGGGCTACATGCAATTGATCCGTTTGCTGTGTGCATCTGTCCTGATGGTTGCCCTGGCCCCGGCTCACGCCGACCAGGCTGCATCCACCAAACGACTGACTGATCTGCTCAGCCAGGCTGAAACCCTGACCGGCCGCTTCTCGCAGCTGTCGCTCGACGGTAGCGGCACCCAGCTGCAGGAAACCTCCGGCGAGCTGGCGCTCAAGCGCCCCGGCCAGTTCCGCTGGCACACCGATGCGCCGATGGAGCAGCTACTGGTCTCCAACGGCGAGAAGGTCTGGCTGTATGACCCTGACCTGGAGCAGGTGACCGTCCAGCAACTCGACCAGCGTCTGACGCATACCCCGGCGCTGCTCCTCTCTGGTGACGTGTCGACCATTAGTGAGAACTTCGAGGTCTCCCATAAGGAGGCCGGCGAGGTCGTGGATTTCACCCTCAAGCCGAAGGCCAAGGACACGCTGTTCGATAATCTGCGCCTTTCGTTTCGCGGTGGCGTGATTAACGACATGCAACTGATCGACAGCGTCGGTCAGCGCACCAATATCCTGTTCATGGGCGTGAAGATGAACCAGCCGCTGAAGGCGGACCTGTTCACCTTCGAAATCCCCGAGGGCGCCGACGTCATTTCCGAGTGACCGTCATCTGACACTCGGCCTGCGCAGCTGCAGGCCGCTGCAATCGAGGTAACCGTCCGCAATGGACCTGTTCAGCCGCGAACCAGTCGCTCAGCCACTTGCCGCGCGCTTGCGCGCCGCCAGCCTCGATGAGTACGTCGGGCAGGAGCACCTCCTCGCGCGTGGTAAGCCATTGCGCGAGGCGCTGGAACAGGGTGCGCTGCACTCCATGGTGTTCTGGGGCCCGCCCGGAGTCGGCAAGACCACCCTGGCGAGGCTGCTGGCCAAGGTCTCCGACGCCCATTTCGAGACGGTTTCGGCGGTGCTCGCCGGGGTCAAGGAGATCCGTCAGGCAGTCGAGATCGCCAAGCAGCAGGCGGCTCAATATGGCCGACGCACCATCCTGTTCGTCGACGAGGTGCATCGCTTCAACAAATCGCAGCAGGACGCCTTTCTGCCCTACGTTGAAGACGGCACGCTGATCTTCATCGGTGCAACCACCGAGAATCCATCCTTCGAACTCAACAACGCCTTGCTCTCGCGCGCTCGTGTCTACGTACTGAAAAGCCTCGACGAAGCGGCCTTGCGCAAACTGGTGGCGCGCGCGCTGAACGAGCCCAAGGGCTTGGGTGATCTGCATCTGGAACTGCCGGAAGAAAGCTTCCAGATGCTACTGGCGGCGGCCGATGGCGACGGGCGGCGGTTGCTCAACCTGCTGGAGAACGCCTCCGACCTGGCCGAGGAGGGCGGAAGCATCAGCACCGACCTGCTGCAGGATTTGCTGGGTGATAGTCGACGCCGTTTCGACAAGGGCGGCGAGGCGTTCTATGACCAGATATCGGCGCTGCATAAATCGGTACGCGGCTCCAATCCCGATGCGGCGCTGTACTGGTTCGCGCGCATGCTCGATGGCGGCTGCGACCCGCTGTATATCGCCCGGCGCGTCGTGCGCATGGCCAGCGAGGAAATCGGCAATGCCGACCCGCGCGCGCTGCCACTGTGCCTGAATGCCTGGGATGTGCAGGAGCGGCTGGGTAGCCCGGAAGGGGAGCTGGCCGTGGCGCAGGCGATTGTCTATCTCGCCTGCGCGCCGAAGAGCAACGCCGTCTATACCGCGTTCAAGGCCGCGATGCGCGATGCCGCCGAGAACGGCTCGCAGGAAGTGCCGCTGCACTTGCGTAACGCGCCGACCAAGCTGATGAAAGAACTCGGCTACGGCAACGAATACCGCTACGCCCACGACGAACCGGATGCCTATGCCGCCGGCGAGGATTATTTCCCCGAAGCGATGGAGCCGCGGCGTTACTACCATCCGGCCCCGCGCGGACTGGAAAGCAAGATCCGCGACAAGCTCGAGCATCTGGCACGGCTCGATCGCGAAAGCCCACTACAACGGAGAAAGGGATGATCCGCATGGCCTTCGCCGTCGCCTGCGGCGGTGTGATTGGAACATTGCTGCGCTTCGCTGCTGCCACCTGGGTCAGCACCCAGTGGCCGCGGCACTTCTACCTGGCCACGCTGGCAGTGAACCTGGTGGGTTGCCTGCTGATCGGCTATCTCTACGCGACCTTCCTCGCTCGGCCGGATATCTCGCCGGAGCTGCGTGGTGCGCTGATCATCGGTTTTCTCGGCGCCTTGACGACTTTCTCCAGCTTCTCGCTGGACGCACTGCGGTTGCTAGAAAGTGGTCAATTTGCGACTGCCTTCGCCTACGTCGGCGGCAGCGTGCTCGGCGGCCTACTGGCAGCCTGGGTTGGGCTCACGCTCGCAAGGTTATGAACCGACGACCGTTCACAGTAAACTTCGCTCCCTCTTCGCCCTTCATCCAAGCTTTCACAGACGAGACCCACCATGCTTGATTCGAAACTGGTACGCACTCAGCTACAGGACGTGGCGGCCCGCCTGGCCACCCGTGGCTACCAGCTGGACGTGGCGCGCATCGAAGCGCTGGAAGCTCAGCGCAAGACCGTGCAGACCCGCACCGAACAACTCCAGGCCGAGCGCAACGCGCGCTCCAAATCCATCGGTCAGGCCAAACAGCGCGGTGAGGACATCGCGCCGTTGCTCGCGGACGTGGATCGCATGGGCTCGGAACTCGAATCCGGCAAGCAGGAGCTGGACCGCATCCAGAGCGAACTCGACCAGCTGATGCTGAGCATCCCCAACCTGCCGCATGAGTCGGTGCCGGTCGGTGCGGATGAGGACGAGAACATCGAGGTTCGCCGCTGGGGTACGCCGAAGACTTTCGACTTCGCCGTTCAGGATCACGTCGCTCTGGGCGAGCAGCATGGCTGGCTGGACTTCGAGACCGCTGCCAAGCTGTCCGGTGCCCGCTTCGCTCTGATGCGTGGCCCGATCGCCCGCCTGCATCGCGCCCTGGCGCAGTTCATGATTGACCTGCACACCCGTGATCACGGCTACGAAGAGGCCTACACCCCCTATCTGGTCCAGGCTCCGGCGCTGCAGGGCACCGGTCAGCTGCCGAAGTTCGAGGAGGATCTGTTCAAGATCAGCCGTGAGGGCGAAGCCGATTTCTACCTGATCCCGACCGCCGAGGTGTCGCTGACCAACATCGTTGCCGGCGAGATTCTCGATGCCAAGCAGCTACCGCTGAAGTTCGTCGCCCATACACCGTGCTTCCGCAGCGAGGCCGGTGCATCCGGTCGTGACACTCGCGGCATGATCCGCCAGCACCAGTTCGACAAGGTTGAGATGGTGCAGATCGTCGAGCCGTCGAAATCCTTCGAGGCGCTGGAAGAGCTGACTGGCAATGCGGAGAAGGTGCTGCAGTTGCTGCAGCTACCGTACCGTGTGTTGTCGCTGTGCACGGGCGACATGGGCTTCGGCGCGACCAAGACCTATGACCTGGAAGTCTGGGTGCCGAGCCAGGACAAATATCGCGAGATTTCCTCCTGCTCCAACTGTGGCGATTTCCAGGCACGACGCATGCAGGCGCGCTATCGCAACCCGGAAACCGGCAAGCCCGAACTGGTACACACCCTCAACGGATCGGGTCTGGCCGTTGGCCGTACCCTGGTCGCCGTGTTGGAGAACTACCAGCAGGCGGACGGCAGCGTGGTAGTACCGGAAGTGCTGAAGCCCTACATGGGCGGCATCGACATCATCGGCTGATATCTGACGCTGCGGCATCGCGATCCAGGCATCAGACTGGATCCTTGATATTCGACAAGGGGCATTACCGCCGTAATGGCTGTGATGCCCGTACCTCCAATGACCCTCCAGGATTCGCCCATGGAATACCTTCCGCTGTTCCACAACCTCAAAGGCCGCACGGTGCTGGTCGTCGGTGGTGGCGAGATTGCGCTGCGCAAGGCCCGACTGTTGAGTGAAGCTGGAGCGCGGTTGCGGGTGGTGGCACCTAGCATCGAACCGCAACTGGTCGAGCTGGTCGAGGCGGGCGGCGGCGAGTGTCTGGATCGCGGCTATGACCCACAGGACCTGCAGGGCTGTGTGCTGGCCATCGCCGCCACTGATGACGAGCCGCTGAACGCATCGGTATCGCAGCAGGCCAATGCGCTGGGCATGCCGGTCAACGTGGTCGACTCGCCAGAGCTGTGCAGCGTGATCTTTCCGGCAATCGTCGACCGGTCGCCGCTGGTGATTGCGGTGTCTAGCGGCGGCGATGCACCGGTGCTGGCACGGCTTATCCGGGCGCGTATCGAGACCTGGATTCCCGCGGCTTACGGCCAGCTGGCCGGTCTGGCCAAGCAGTTTCGTGCTCAGGTCAAAGCCAAGTTTGCCAATGTGCAGCAGCGGCGGGTGTTCTGGGAGGAGACTTTTCAGGGGCCGATCGCCGAGCAGGCTCTGGCCGGTCGTAGCGTCGAAGCCGAGCGCCTGCTCGCGGAAAAGCTCGCCGGTGCTGCGCCGCGTGCGCTGGGCGAGGTCTATCTCGTCGGTGCCGGGCCGGGCGACCCTGATCTGCTGACCTTCCGTGCCTTGCGCCTGATGCAGCAGGCCGACGTGGTGCTTTACGACCGACTGGTGGCGCCGGCGATCATCGACCTGTGTCGACGCGATGCCGACCGCATCTACGTCGGTAAGCAGCGCTCGGAACACGCGGTGCCGCAGGAGCAAATCAACCAGAAGCTGGTGACCCTGGCCAAGGAAGGCAAGCGCGTGCTGCGGCTCAAGGGCGGTGATCCGTTCATCTTCGGTCGCGGCGGCGAGGAAATCGAAGAGCTGGCGGCCCATGGCGTGCCGTTCCAAGTGGTGCCCGGTATTACCGCCGCCAGCGGCTGCGCCGCTTACGCCGGCATCCCGCTGACCCATCGCGATCACGCGCAATCGGTGCGCTTCGTCACCGGTCATCTCAAGGATGGCAGTTGCGATCTGCCCTGGACGGAGCTCGCCGCGCCAGCACAGACGCTGGTGTTCTACATGGGCCTGGTGGGCTTGCCGGTTATCTGCCAGCAGCTGATTGCCCATGGTCGCGCGGCGGGTACGCCGGCGGCCCTGGTGCAACAGGGCACCACCAGCAATCAGCGAGTCTTCACCGGCACGCTGGAGACGCTTGCCGAGCTGATCGCGCAGGAGCAGGTCCAGGCACCAACCCTGTTGATCATTGGTGAAGTGGTTCAGCTACGCGAGAAACTGGCCTGGTTCGAAGGCGCCCAGGCGAGCGCCTAGCTTCAGCCCAGCGCTGAGGCGCCGCGCTTCAGCGGCGCAGGTAGGCCGTGAAGTCGATATCGCCAGCCGAGAGGATCGCCTGGACACGGTTGTGCACGTTGAGCTTGCGCAGGATTGCCGAGACATGCGCCTTCACGGTGGTTTCGGCGATATCGAGGTTATAGGCGATCTGCTTGTTGGACTCGCCCTTGGTCATGCGCTCGAGTACTAATAGCTGCTTGCGGGTCAGCGCTTGCAGCAATTCCGGTGGAATCGACTGTTCGTTGTGATGGGAGTGGCGGCTGGTCGGCTTCTGGCTGCGGATGATGTCCGAAGGCAAGTAGACGTTGCCGTTGAGAATCTGCTCGATGGCGTCGGTCATCTGTGCACGTGGCGAAGATTTGGTGATGAAGCCGACGGCGCCATAGGTAATCGCCTGCAGCACGATCTGCTTGTCCTGCTCCGCGGAGACGATAACCACCGGGATGGTCGGCGCTTCGTTGCGCAGATTGATCAGGCCATTCAACCCATGCATGCCTGGCATGTTCAGATCCAGCAGCACCAGATCGAGATCATCGTGCTCCAGCGTCAGCGCCAGGGCGCTGTCCAGGTCGGCAGTTTCGAGGATTTCGCTGTCGGGAAAGCCGTCGCGAATGACGTTATGGATGGCTTCACGAAACAGCGGATGGTCGTCCGCGATCAGAATCTTGTACAAGGCCGGTCACCTCTTTGTTGTGATTATGGTGGGGCGTGCTGGTTAGTGATGCTAGTCGTCGCCAGGCAGGGGCTCCGGTGTAGCAGGGTGCAAGGGCAGGCCCGCCTGTTCCCAGCCGTCCACCCCGTCGCGATACCAGTACAGTTTCTTATAGCCCAGCGCATGGGCGCGCCTGGTGGCATTCCAGCCGAGCCAGCAGTCGGAGCGGCAGTAGAACACGATTGGTCGCTCGAGATTGCCCTGGCTGGCGCGTGCGAGATTATCGCTGAAGTAGCTTGCCCATTGGGGCTGCAGATCGCCATCGCCGGTGTTGGCCAGCCAGAGGCTGCCGGGCAGGTTGGCATGGGGTTCGCTGTCAATGAACCGACCGGCCAGCCATTGGCTGCGATACACGTCCACCAGCACCACGTCCGGTTCTTTCGCGAGTAACGTCCGCAGAGCCGAGGTATCCAGGGTCTGCGCGCCTTCCGCGGTGGCAGGTGTCGGACTGCGGTACTGCGTCTGCCGATATCCGTCGGCAGAGAACAGGGCGAGCTGTTCTTCGGCCGCGGCAATCACGGGCATATAGATCCCAGGCAGCGCGGCGATCAGCAAGGGCAGCAGCGACCTGAACATAGTCCGTATTCCATGGCGTTTCGATAGGTCGATTACAGAGCAATGGGCCTGTCTTTTAAATCCTACGATGGAGGGGAAAACCGCTACCAAAGTAGTAATTCGCTTATGCCGAGCGGCGCAGTGCGGCGTGTTGTGGATTGAAACTGATAACCGCGAGCAGACTGAACAGCAACGTCAGGCCAAGGCAGACCATTAGGGCGGTGGGCGCCAGGCGCAGATAGAGCGCGTTTCGTACCAGCTCCACGGCATGGGTGAACGGGTTGATTGCGCAGATCCAGTACAGCCACTCGCTGGCTTCTCGCATCTTCCACAACGGATACAGCGCCGAGGAGAGAAAGAACATCGGGAAGATGACGAAATTCATCACCCCGGCGAAGTTCTCCAGCTGACGAATGCCGTTGGAGAGCAACAAGCCAAGCGCACTGAGCAGCAGCGCCACCAGCAGCAGAGCGGGGAGGGCGACGATTAGTCCGAGCGGTGGAGGCTGCACGCCATAGAGCCAGGCGATCGCCAGAAACGCATAGACCTGTAGCAGGGAGATCAGCGCCGTGGCGACGAGTTTGCTGGCCAGCAGAAAGCTGCGCGGCAGCGGACTGGTCAGCAACACGCGCATGCTGCCCATCTCGCGGTCATAGACCATCGACAGCGAACCCTGCATGCCGTTGAACAGCAGGATCATGCAGGTCAGACCCGGCACGATATAGGTTTCGTAGGTGATGTAGGTGTCGTAGGGCTCGATGATGGCGATGCCGAGCGCCGCGCGAAAGCCGGCGGCAAACACCACCAGCCACAGCAGCGGCCGCACCAGGGCGCTGAAGAAGCGTGAGCGCTGCTGAACGAAGCGCAGCCATTCACGTACGACGATTCCCCGCAGGCATTCCCAGTAAAGCGTCATGTCGAGCGCTCCCGAGCATTCTCGACGGATGCGGACGATGCCACGCAGGGTACCGGGAGCGAGTCTTGTCTGTTCATCAGGCCACCGCCGCTTCGTTGCGAGTCAGTCGATTGAAGGTCTGCTCCAGCGTATCGCCGTTCTCGGCCAGCTCGTGGGCGTGGCCCTGGGCTACCAGGCGGCCACGATTGAGCACCAGCAGATCATCGTCAGCGCGGACCTCATCGAGCAGGTGGGTGGTCCATAGCACGCTCATGCCCTGCTCCTGGCAGAGCATGCGCACATGCTGGTTGAGCGCCTGGCGGCTGGCGGGATCAAGTCCGGCGCTGGCTTCGTCGAGTAGCAACAGGTCGGGGCGGTGCAGCAATGCACGGGCGATCTCCACCCGCCGACGATGCCCGCCGTTGAGTTCGCGTACCTTGCTACGGCGGCGATCGCCGAGCTGCTGACGCTGCAGTTCAACTTCGATGCGCTCGTTAGCCACGGCTCGCGGCATGCCATGTAGCGCCGCGTGGTAGCGCAGGTTCTGTTCCACGGTCAGGTCCAGATCCAGCGTGCTCTGCTGAAACACCACGCCCAGTCGGGCCAAAGCCTTGCGTGGCGTTTCGCGTAAACCGAAGCCGGCAATATGGATCTGGCCCTGTTGCAGATCGTACAGACGAGTCAACAGTGCAATCAGCGTCGACTTTCCTGCTCCATTCGGACCCAGCAATGCGGTGAAGCGCCCTTGCGCCGCGGTAAAGCTCACTTGATCAAGCGCCCGCCTGGCGCCGTAGGCAAAGCCGACGTCGCTGACCTCCAGTGCGTTCATGGCGTGACCACCACGCCCCATGGATAACGCCCGACCTTGATCGACTTGGTGACTTTCAGCTTGCTTACGTCGATCACCGAAACATCGCCGCTGACGCCGTTGGTGGTCAGCAGCAGGCTTTCATCGGGGTTGAACGCCATGTGCCAGACGCGTCGGCCTACCAGCAGATAGTCGAGCACCTCGTAGGTTTTCGCGTCGACCACTGCGATGTGGTTCGCCGGGCCGAGCGCGACGAAGGCGTACTTGCCGTCGGCGGAGAGCTTGATGCCTACCGGCTGCACCTTATCCGGGTGCACGCCCTTGATCTTGAACGTCAGGGTCTTGAGGATCTCGCGTTTATCCACGTCCACCACGCTGACCGTGCCGCCGATTTCTGCGGAGGCCCAGAGCTGCTTGCTGTCTTTGGTGAACTCGACGTGTCGTGGGCGCTGGTCGACCAGGGTGTTGTCCACCAGCTCGTTGGTGCTGGTGTCGATCCAGTGCAGCATGTTGGTGGTTTCGCTGGTGTTGACCGCCCACTTGCCATCCGGGCTCACCGCCATGCCTTCCGGCTCGACACCCACATCGATCTGCGCCAGCACTTCCTCCTTGTCGACGTCGACCACAGTCACCAGAGCGTCGTCCTCGTTGGAGATGTACAGCCATTTGTTGTTGGGGTGCAGGGCGAACTGTTCGGGGTCCGCGCCGGATGGCAGCTGTTTGATGATCTGCCGCGTGGCCAGGTCCATCACCTGAACGGTGTCCGAGTCGCTGGCGCAGATGTAGAGCAGCTTGTTGTCGTGGGAAAGGGTAAGACCACGTGGGCGCATGCCGACCTGAAGGGTTTCGACGGTTTCCATCTTGTTCAGGTCGATGACACTGATGCTGTCGTCTTTCTCATTGGAAACGTAGGCAGTGGCAGCGGCGGCCGAACCGGCAGCGACGCTGAAGGCTAGGGCAATGGCGGTGGCAAGGGCGGTTCTAGGCATGGCCTGGTTCTCTTGTCGTTATTGTGTGATTGGCGCTGGCGCGCGGCTTTCATCGAGCCGCTGCAGGTATTCGTCAGCTTCTGGCTGACCATCGGCGGCGGCGCGTCGCAACCAAGTGCGTGCGGCATCGTGATCCGCATCGACACCGCGGCCCTCGGCCAGGGCGACACCCCAGTGATAGCGCGCCAGACTGACATAGCTAACGTCGTCCGGCTGCTCCGCGCCCTGCTTGAGCAGCGCAGCGGATTTGCTCAGGTCCTTCTCGACGCCATTACCGCTTTCGTACATCTGCGCCAGTGAGATCAGCGAATAGACGTCGTTCCAGCGCACCACGCAGTCTTCGAAGATCGCTCTGGCGGCATCGAAGTTACCGGTTTTAGCGGTGACGTAGCCGTAGAGGCATTTGATCCGCTTGGGGCTGTCGATGTAGGCCTCGTAGCCCATTTCGTCCGCGTGCACGGGCAGGCTCGCCATGGCCAGTAGGGCAAACATCCGGCGACTCATGGGTGGCCCTCGCTCAGGCGGCAGCTGCTTTCCGGAGCATCGAAGCCCAAGGTGTCCAGTTCGCTGGTGGGGTGCAGAAAGCCGTCCTGCGGCGAGTTCGATACCAGCGCTCGCGGGTGTACCAGCGGGATCGGCTGGCGAAGCTGGCCATTCCATGGGCGGAAGCTCAGCTTGCGACCCTTGAAGCCATCCAGCGGCAGCTCACCGCTGAGTGACAACTGCCGGATTGCTGTGGCGTCGGTGCTGCGCAGGCGAGTGACCGCCGCCGCAAGGCTGCGTACGCCCATCCAGGCGGCGAAATCGTGGTCGTTCATCCAGCGCTTGGCATGCGCCTCGAAGCGTTTCTGCAATTGGGCGGCGCCATAGGTTTCCACCGTCTTGTGCCAGCCGGTGGCAGTCAGGCCCTGGGTGCCGGCTACCGGGCGCGGCAACCAGGTGTGATACGGCACGTACTCACCGAAGTCACCTCGCTCGTCGGCCACCAGTACCACATCGTATTCGGCGCCCTGAGTGAACAGGGGCATCTCGGCCTGGGCGCTGCGGCGCTGGTCGTTATCGAAGCTCCAGGGCTTCTCCGCCACGATGCGGTGACCGAAGCGCTTGGCCGCGCGGCGCAACGCATCGGCATAGGCTTGATCCTCAGCGGTCGGGCCGACGATCAGCATCCAGCGGTTCCAGCGGCGTGCCGCGAGGAACTGGCCGAGTGCATCGGCGAGCATGCTGCGGCTAGGCAGGGTGTGCAGGACATTGGCCAGGCAACTCTGGCTACGCAGTGCATCGTCGGCACTGCCGGCGTTGATCAGCAGCGCTTCCGGCATGGCGTCCGCCAGCTGGCGTAGGGAAGCAGCCGGAGCGTTGACCACGAACAGGCGCAGACCGTCGGCGTACTGCTTGCCCGCCTGTTCCAGGAGTTCTTCTGGCGTTTCGCTGGTGGCCGCTTCGAGCACATAGCTGTGCTTGAGAAAACGTCCCGTGCTGTTGCTGTCGGTGATCGCCAGTTCGGCGCCGCGCAGGCCGGCGTCTTCGGGCTCGGGAATGACGTTGGAGAGCACCGGGCCGGTGTCTGGGCGATAACCTAGATAACCGATGCGTATCGCCAGCTCCGTGCTGGCAGCCGCTGCAGCGAACTGCGAGCAGCAAGTGAGGGCGATCAGGAAACCGGCTCGTCGTAATACGTGGCTCATGGGCAGCTCCTGTGACGTTGCAGGCAGCATAGGAACCATGGCAGAGCGGGGGAATATGCAGAAAGTACCAGTCGCTGTGTACCAAGGTCGTAGAAGTGACGATGAAAAGGCGGCGCAGGCCCTGCGCCGCCCCGGCCCTTAGCGGACTCGCCTGACCTTGAATCGGCCGACCTGCAGGATCATCTGCTGTGCTTGCTGCGTCAGCTCCTGTGCGGCCTGGGTCGATTGCTCGGAGTTGCTGCTGTTGTGGTGCACCACTTCATCGATCTGGCCGATGGCCAGGCTGACCTGTTCGATACCGGATGCCTGTTGGCTCGACGCCGAGGCGATCTCGTCGACCAGCTGCGAAACCTGTGCCGCGCCCTGAACGATCGCTTCCAGTGCTCGTGCCGTGTCGTCGGTGAGCTCCATGCCCTTGATCGTCCGCGCGTTGGACTCCTGGATCAGACGGGTAGAGCGTTGTGCGGCCTCGGCACTGCGCGCCGCCAATTGACGGACCTCATCGGCGACCACCGCGAACCCGCGGCCATGCTCGCCGGCACGGGCCGCCTCGATGGCTGCGTTCAGTGCGAGCAGGTTGGTTTGCGTAGCGATCTCTTCGATTGCCCTGATGATGTTGGTTATGTCGAGGCCCGACTGGTTGATCTCCTGCATCGCCGCTTTCAGCGTGACCATCAACTCGTTGCCACCACGGGCCGAATGCTCGGAATCACGCGAGAGGGCGTTGGCTTCGCTGGCGTATTCGGAGGTCTGGCGGATCTGCGCAGCCATCTGGCTGATGGTGGCGCTGATCTCGGTCACCGCGGAGGCCGATTCCGTTGCACCGCTGGAAAGGTCCTGACTGAGGCTCGTCACCTGACCGGCCTTGTCGTTGATCAGCCCTGAGCTTTGCTGGACCTGGGATACCAGTTCGTTGAGGTTGTCTACCATCCGCCTGAGCGCCAGCCCGAGCTGGTCGTGCTCCGATGCCAGGCGAACTTCCACCGCCAGGTCGCCTTGGGAGATGCGTTCAGCCACGTGTACCTGCTCCTGCAGGCTGTCGGCCATCCGGTCGAGACTGGCGGATAGCTGCCCGACTTCGTCCGCGGACTGGTGCCCAAGACGCTGGGAAAAGTCGCCTTTCTGGATGGCACCGGCCAGCTGCGCGGCCTTGCGAATGGGCAGGGCGATCGAGCGGGAAGAAAACCACAGCGCAATCACGGCGAGTATCGAGATGAGCACGCCTGCGCCGATCTGCTGCAGCATGCTCTGATCGCTCTTTGCATCCATCTCGGCCTTCAGCTCGGTGGCCTTGGCCAGCACGATTTCCTTGTCAATCTTCAGCATCATCGACCAGGGCTTGCCGGTGCGGCCGAGCTCGATGGGCGCAAACACCACGATCGTGCCATCTGCGTCCAGCCGGGCGAGTTCTTCACCCTTCTGCACAGCGCTTAACGCCGTCTGCCACTCGTTCGGCAATACCTTCTGGAAGTGCTGGCCGATCAGATCTGGCGAGCGGCTCTCCGCCACGATCAGTCCCTGGTCACTGATGATCGCCACTTCGCCTCGGCCATCGAACAGCTTTCCGGATACTTCGTGGCTGATCTTCTGCACGAAGTCGAGGTTGTAGTCGGTGCCTGCCACGCCCATGAAGCGGCCATCGACGATGATCGGAACCGAAAGCGTCGCCAGCCACACCTGCTTGCCCTGCACGATGTAGGGCAGCGGGCCAAGCACGCTCTCCTTGAGCGTTTCCCGCGGCCCGATGTACCAGCCACCCTTGAGTACGCCGTTGGGGTGCTTGTCCATGGTGTCGTACTCCACCAGCGGTTGCACGGCGATCTTGCCGTCGGCACCGCGTGTCCAGTACGGCGTGAAGCGGCCGGTCTGCTCGTTGTTGCCGTTCAGTCCATCGGTGAAGAGGAAATCCTGGCCGTCGATTGCGTCCGGTTCCCAGCACGAATAGGTGCCGTTGAAGTTTGGCTGGCTCTTGAGCACGTTCAGCAGGATTGAGTTGACCTGATCACGACCGATCTCAAGGCTTCCAGAGTTCGCCGAATTCGACTTGCCGACCGCGAAGGTCGTCGCCATGCCGCGGGCCGCTTCCAGCGCTTCGGTGAACTCGGAACGGATTTCTCCGGCGTATTTCCCGCCGAGGTGCTGCAGGGTCTGCAAGGCCTCTTCCTGCGCTTGCTGACTGACCCGGTCGGACACCAGGTGCTGGGTCGAGCTGGCAAGGTAGACGCTGTATCCGATCAAGATGCCTGCCGTCGCCAGCAGACATAAACCACCGGTGATCGCTATTCGCTGCTGTATGGATCTGAGTGACATCACGGTTCCTACTCCTGATAACGCAAAAGAACCAGCGGCGGCGGGCCCCGGGGCCGTTGAGAGTCTACGCGGGGCGGCCAGAGATCGGATGATGTCCAAACGGCATCATGTATGCCTGGATATTGCGGCCGCGCGGGCCGGAAGTTGATCGGTACCTTGGTACTGCGACTTTGGTACTGGTTCGGCTCGGCTGCTAATTGGGTGCCGCGTCTTCAAGCTGCCAAAACGGGTGGGGCAGCCGGTGTTTCGGTGGATTTGGCTAGCGGCAACTGGCAAGAACGTAGCTGGCGCACCCGATTTAGCGGCTCTTGAGCGATACCAAGGTAGGAAGCTGGGCCGGGCGCAGCGCCTTAGGATGGCGACACCGACAACAATAACGAGGCCACCCCCCATGCCCACTTACAAAGCGCTGCTGCTCAACCTGCTGTTCGTTGGCAGCCTGATCGGCTTCGACCACAGCCACGCTGCCGGTGACCTGACTCGTCGGACTCAGGCACTGCCGGATCTCAGGTTCGGCTCCGAAGAGAGCGACTACGCCGTCTCGCAGAAGGAGTACCAGCTGGAAACCGGCGTCGCCTACCAGCTCAAGGTCAGCTCCGATGGCCAGAAGGAGTGCGCGTTTCAGGCGCCCGAGTTCGCCCAGTCGATCTATCTGCGCAAGGTCGAGGCCGGTGGCGTCGAGATCAAGGCGATCACGCTGGTCGAGCTGGAGTTCGAGGATGCCGGCGAAGCGGAAATTTTCTTCCTGCCCGTCAAGCCGGGCAGCTACCCGTTCTACTGCAAGGGGCTGCAGAACAAGGGCATGGAAGGCCGGTTCGTGGTCAAGTGAAGCGGACTGGCGCACGGCGCTGATCACCGGGAGTTGCCGATATGTCCGCGCTCTGGCGAATCAATCTGCTGGTCACGCTGCTCTTCACCCTGATCACCATGGTCTGTCTGGCGGTATTGCTGCGCCAGGCCGCCCACGATGTGCAGCGTGAGCTCGATGCCGCGGCGGCGGTGGTTGGCTATCTCGGCGAGATGGCCGAGCGCGATCCCGACTCCCTGCGCCCGGGCCTGACCGATAGCCTGCGCCACATTCGCGTGCGCTGGCTGGATGCCTCTGAATCGATGCCAGCCGATGTCGATCCAGCGCTCGACGGCTGGCTAGGTGCCTGGCTGTACCCCGCCGAACTGTCGTCACCCAGCGTCCTCCAGCTGTCCAACGGCCAGCGGCTGCACATCAGCGTCGATCCGCATGACGAAGTCGAAGAGGTCAGCGATTCGTTGCTGCAGCTGCTGGTGCTGTTCGGCCTGGCGCTGCTGCTGTGCCTGCTGGCGATTCGCTGGGCCGTGCGCCCCGGCATGCAAGTACTCAGCGAATTGCTTGGTGCACTGGTGAGCATCGCCGACGGCCGACTCGACACCCGCCTGCCGTCGCATCGCTTCGCCGAGTCGCGCAAGCTCGCCGAACGCTTCAATCACATGGCCGCTGCACTCGAAGATGCGCGGGCCGACAACGAGCAACTGACCCAGGCGCTGTTGGCGCTGCAGGAACGTGAGCGCACCCGGCTGGCGCAAGCACTGCATGACGACCTCGGCCAGTATCTGGCCGGCATCCGCGCGCGGGCCTGCCTGCTGCGCATCCAGGCGGACCAGCCCGACGCCGTCCGTGAAACCGCGGCGCACCTCGAGCAGCACAGCCTCGATCTGCAGAACGGCTTCCGCACGCTGGTGCGTGACCTGTATCCGGTGATGCTCGATCACCTGAACCTGGAAGACGCCATCAGGCAACTCGCCGAGCAGTGGCAGAGCACCCAGGGCATCGCGTGCGAAGTCCAGCTGCGCGGCCCGATTCCCGCGCTGTCGATGGAAGCCAAGCTGCACCTCTATCGCATGGTGCAGGAGGCGCTGACCAACGTGGCGCGGCATGCGCGCGCGACTCGCGTGTGCCTGCATCTGTGTGGGGATCACCACGGGTTGCGCCTGTTGCTACGGGACGATGGCCATGGGCTGCCGCCGGAACGGCCGGGCGTCGGTCTGCGTTCGATGGTCGAGCACGCGCGCTGTCTGGGTGCCCAGCTGCGTGTGCGCCACCGCGCCGGCAAAGGCTGGGCGCTCTATCTCAAGTTGCCTTTGCAAGGAGCCACGTCATGAAGATTCTGCTGGTGGATGATCACGCGGTCGTGCGTCAGGGCTACGCGAGCCTGCTCAAGGCACTGCTTCCGGAAGTGACAGTCAGTGAAGCCGCCAGCGGTGAGCAGGCGCTGGAGCAGGTGCAGGAATCGATTCCCAGCCTGGTCGTGCTCGACCTCGGACTGCCGGGCATCAGCGGTCTGGAAACCTGTAGGCGCTTGCGTCAGCGGTTGCCGTTGTTGCCGGTGCTGGTGTTCAGCATGCACGACGAGCTGGCACTGGTCCGGCAGGCGCTGGATGCCGGTGCCTCAGGCTACCTGACCAAACGCTGCGCGCCGGACGTGCTGGTCGAGGCGGTACGCAAGGTGCTCGCTGGGCAAACCTTCATCGAGCAGCCGCTGGCTACGGACCTCGCGTGCCAGCGGTCGTCGCATTCACCGGCCAAGGGACGGCTGGCCGAGATAACGCCGCGTGAGATGGAAATCTTCATCATGCTCGTGCGTGGCATCGGTAATCGCGAGATCGCTGAGCGGCTATGCATCAGCAGCAAGACCGTCTCGAACCATATGGCTCTGCTGAAAAGCAAGCTGGAGGTCAGCTCTCAGGCTGAGCTCGTGCACCTGGCCATCGACCAGGGTTTGCTTCGCGTCGGTGACCGCATGGTGTGCGAGGCCTGATCGGCCTTTAACCGTTTCGGTTTTCCTGGCACCTGACGCTGTGGGTTCGCTTCGGCGGGCGATGCAGCGCGACATACCTGTGTGCTGAAGCCGCAGCACCTCCCCACCTGTTCTCAAGGAAACTCCGCCCAGCCTTTACAAGGCGGGGCGGGGCGCCTGCATCTTTCCAACGTCGTGGGACTGAGCCAATGCGCTTGCGCTGGCGACAAGACCAATCCATCTGCCGCTCCGGAGCTTGCATTCTCGCTGGCGTACGTTATCGCTGGGATGCGCTATAACCGATCAGTCATAGCAGCAAGAACGCGCGCGGGGCTTTTACGCTCGGCGCCTTTGCGTCAGGCCGGCATGCCCAGCTCGGCCTGCGCCCGGCACAAGCGCTGACGCCAAATCGTCACGGCTGATTCTGTATGCTGGCGAGCTTGGCTGATTGGTTGACGGCAGCACAGGAGCAAGGATGAACCGCATCCATCGCAATACCCACGTCTCGCAACGAACCTCTGGCGGGTGCCGCTGAGCATGTCGTCACGCCTGCGCATCGTTCTCGCACTCGGCAGCGCACAGACCCTGGCCTGGGGTTCGACTTACTACCTGCCGGCCATTCTCGCCGAGCCAATGGCCGGCGAACTGGGCATCTCCACGGGCAACGTGTTTGCGGCTTTTTCTCTGGCGCTGATCGTTACTGCCATTCTCGGGCCGCTGTCCGGCAAACGCATCGACCATCACGGTGGGCGCGATGTGCTGGCGTTATCCAGCGTGATTTTTGCCGTTGGCCTGGCCATGCTCGGCTTCGCCAACGGGCCGCTGATGCTCTGGGTCGGCTGGTTGGTGATCGGCATCGGTATGGCGCTGGGCCTTTACGAGTCGGCCTTCTCCACGCTTACCGGCATCTACGGTCGCGATGCGCGCGGCGCGATCACTGGCATTACCTTGCTCGCCGGCTTCGCCAGTACAGTCTGCTGGCCCATCAGCGGGTGGCTGAATGCCGAGTTCGGCTGGCGCGCCACTTGCCTCACATGGGCCGGGGCGCATCTGCTGCTTGGGTTGCCATTGAACCGGCTGCTGATTCCGGTTGGCGTTCAGTCAGCTCCGACCCCGGCCGAACAAGCGCAGGCCAATGGACGCTCAGGTACGGGATTGACCATGGCGCTGCTGGCCTTCGTCTTCGCCGCCACCTGGTTTACCAGTACGGCTATGGCCGCGCACCTGCCACGTCTGTTGCAGGAGTCCGGGCTGTCAGCGGCCGCGGCCATCGGAATCGCGGCGCTGGTCGGGCCGGCCCAGGTCGGGGCGCGCTGCCTGGAGTTCGTCCTGCTGCAGCGCTTCCATCCACTGATCTCGGCCCGTCTCGCCGCCATCGCCCACCCCATTGGCGCGGCTGGCGTGATGCTTGCCGGTGCGCCTGCGACTACCGCATTCGTGCTTCTGCATGGCGGTGGCAACGGCATTCTGACCATCGCCAAAGGCACCTTGCCGCTGGCGATATTCGGGCCCCATGGCTACGGTCTGCGCCAGGGCCTGCTGATGGTGCCGGCACGTTTCGCCCAGGCGTTTTCGCCGCTGGTGTTCGCGCTGCTGATCGATGACTTCGGCACGCGGGCGCTGTGGCTGTCTGCGGGGTTGGGCGTGCTGGCGTACGCCGCGCTGACCTTTCTGCAACGCCGGGCGCATGGGCTGGCCTGACTCCTGTTGACCGCCGCCGAAGCGCTGTCAGCGCGGTAGCGCCGCGAGCAGCATTGCCTGCTGGTCCGCGTCCAACCCGAGAAACACGTGCAGCGCGGCGTAGGCATCATTGGCCGCGTAGGCTTGCTGCGCCTCGGTCAGCGCGGGATTCGACCAGTTCGAGGTAGCCACGCTGCGGGATTTGTCGATCCGAGCGTTGAGTACCGCGGCCACCGCACCGCGCAGGCCGACCTGACCCTTCTTGCCCTGATAGCGAAGCACTGAACCCAGGTCCAGCAGACGGGGTGCGCGGATGCCCAGCTTGCTGTGCAGCCTGGAACGGTCCGATTTCAGCCCGAAACCAATCTTCACCAGTGCGGGCGATTGCAGAATGGCGCTGGCCGCGTCGATGCAGCCGGGCATGCCGATCCTGAACAGGTAAGCCTTAACCGGGGTGGCGAATTGGATCAAATGCGGACCGTTGGAGACTTCGCCCACCTTGAAGGTCGGTTTGGATTCGGTATCGAAACCGACGCAGGCAACGTCCATGATTTCCTCCACAGCCGCACGAAACTGGTCGGTCGTCGCGGGTGTGACGATGCTCGCCGGGGCTAGTCCATCGAAGCGCGGCAGCCCGTCGATGTTCGTATGCTGGCGGATATGAATGATCAGCTTCTGCGTCAAGCTGGCGTCCTCCGAACGCGGATGATCGAGTCAGCCTGCGGCGGCCGTGCCGGCGCGGCCGCGGCACGGCCCTCCTGCCCATCAGCAGTCGAAAGGCGTGCCATCAATTCTTCAACTGGCTGGCGAACTGCCCGACCGCGCTGACCACGCGCTGTGCACCGTCCTGGATCTCGACGATCACCGCGCCGGCCTGATTGGCGAATTCCAGGCCCTGTTCGGCCTGACCGCGGCTCGCGGACATGCTGTGCACGGCCGCTTGCGCCAGGTCCTGATTCTTCTGCACGACGCCGACAATCTCTTCAGCGGCCTTGCTGGTGCGGGCCGCCAGCTGGCGTACCTCGTCGGCGACCACGGCGAAGCCACGGCCCTGATCACCGGCCCGCGCCGCTTCGATGGCGGCGTTGAGGGCCAGCAGGTTGGTCTGGTCGGCAATGCCGCTGATGGTCTTGAGGATCGCGCCGATCAGCTGTGACTGCTTGTCCAGCGCCTCGATACCGTCGCAGGCTTCCTGCATCTGCTGGGCGATGCGATGCATCACATCCACAGTCTGCTGAACCACCTGCGCGCCGCGCTGGGCGCTGAGGTCGGTGTGCTGGGAGGTGTCGTAGGCAATCGTTGCGGCCTCCGCCACGGCCATCTCCCGGTTGACCTGGTCGGTGATGACGGTGGCGAACTTGATCACTTTGTACAGCTTGCCGTAGGCATCGAGCACCGGGTTGTAGGACGCCTCCAGCCAGACGGTCTGGCCATAGGCATCGATACGCTTGAAGCGCTCGGCGATGTACTCGCTACGGTTGAGGCTAGCCCAGAACTCGCGGTACGCCGGCGACTCGCTTTCCTCACGCTCACAGAACATGCGGTGGTGCTTGCCCTTGATCTGCTCGAGGCGGTAGCCCATGCCGTCGAGAAATCGCTGGTTGGCGGTGATGACATGCCCGCCGAGGTCGAACTCGATCACCGCGGTGGAGCGCAGGAGCGCGTTGATCACGCTCTCGTGCGCGCGAGAGGTTTCGATGGTGCGGGTCAGGTTGGTAGCGCACAGGGTGTAGTGGTGCAGCGCGCCATCCGAGCCCTTGATCGGCTGCCAGATGGAACGCAGCCAGGCTTCCTGGCCGTCAGCCCGCAGCAGTCGGTAGGCGCCGCTGAGATGCTCGGCGCGCTGCATGGCGGTCTTGAGGCGTGCGTAGTTCGGTTCGGTACGAAACTGCTGGCTGAATAGCTCGTCGCCGGAGCGTCCGATGAGAGCGTCACGGCGATAGCCCATTTCGCTGAGGAACAACTCGTTGGCGTGCTGAATGCGTCCTTGCGGGTCCAGTTCCAGGACCATCATCTCCCTGTACAACGAGTCTTTGATCTGCCGGTTGGTTGCTGCTTCCTCGCGCAACTCCGCCAGTTCCCGTTTCAGGTTTTTGTTGAACATTATTTGCATCCAGTGGAGGGCAAGACCGCCCAGCCACTTGATCGGCGCAAAGGGGATTTTCCTGAGCTTGAGCGCTGATCATTTCTTCTATACCCGCAATTGACCTGGGCTATCGCCGCGGTTTCATTTCTCCCAATCGACTGGGCAGTCCTTGCAGCCTTCCATGTTGGTGCCCTGGAAGGTCGCGTAATGCCGGCGCGCGCCGGTCAGCACGGCGTCGGCCAGGTTGGCGTCATTGAGCTTGGCTTCCTGCAGGTTG
The DNA here is from genome assembly GCF_000661915.1 of Stutzerimonas decontaminans. Lineage (NCBI taxonomy): Bacteria > Pseudomonadati > Pseudomonadota > Gammaproteobacteria > Pseudomonadales > Pseudomonadaceae > Stutzerimonas > Stutzerimonas decontaminans. Next base: position 2,238,684 of record NZ_CP007509.1, read on the forward strand.
GCATCGGTCAGGTCGGCACCCTTGAGATCGGCCTTGCTCAGCCAGGTCATCTCCAGGTCGGCGGCGTTCAGCTTGCTGCCGTGCATCTTCGCGCCGCTCATGTGCGCGAATTCCAGATAGGCCCCCGTGAGATCGGCACCCTTGAACTGTGCCGCTTGCGCGAACAGCCCCCAGCCCTGCACGGCGATCAGCCGGGCGTTGGCGAAATTGGCCAGGCGCAGATTGGCCTGTTGCAGGCTGGCGCGGTTCAGCGTGGCGCCGGTGAGGTCGGCTTTTTCCAGATTGGCCAGGTCGAGGTTAGCGTGACGCAGGTTGGCGCCGGCCAGGTTGGCACCGGCGAGGTTGATGCGGCGCAGGTCCTGGTTGCTCAGGTCGGCGCCGCGCAGGTCGACGTTGGCACATTGGCTCTCGGGCTGAAGCAGGCATCCGTTGATGGTCAGAGGGCCGTCATCCGTGGCGAAGACAGAGGTGCTGGCGATCAGGGCTAGTGGCAGAAGCAAGCAGCAAGGGATGTTCATGTGGAGTCACCAGGGGCAGGGCGGGAGTGAAAAGCGGTTGCGCGGCGTTTCTGGCCTGTCGACGAGAGCGCCAACCCGGAGCCGGCTGGGCCAGGCATGCCGCGCGAACCGCTGTACCTTGAGAGCTTTCGGTGTGCCCGCGGTGGCGGGCGCGGCTCGGCTTATCGTTTGGCGGTCTTCTTCTCCCAATCCGGCAGCTTGAACACCCAGAAGGAGCCGCCCTGGGCGACCGGCTTGGTCAGCACGGCCATGTCGCCGCCCCACAGCGGCACGGCGCCGCCGTAGCCGACGGTCACGCCAATGTATTGCTCACCGTCCTGTTCCCAGGTCACTGGCGGGGAGATCACGCCGCTACCGGTCTGGAATTTCCACAGCTCGTCACCGGTTTTCGCGTTGAAGGCCTTGAAATAGCCATCGCTGGTGCCGGTGAAGACGAGATTGCCCTTGGTCGCGAGTACGCCGGCCCACAACGGCAGTTTTTCCTTGTGTTCCCACTCGATCTTGCCGGTGGTCGGGTTCATGGCGCGCAGGATGCCGACGTGGTCGTCGTACATGCGCTTGATGCGGAAACCCTGACCCAGGTAGGCCGAGCCTTTCTTGTAGATGACTTCCTCGGTCCAGTAGTCCTCCTTCCAGTGGTTGGCGGGTACGTAGAACAGGCCGGTGTCCTGGCTGTAGGCCATGGGGTTCCAGTTCTTGCCGCCGAGGAAGGGTGGGGAGACTTCAACCGACTTGCCGTGCTTCTCGCCCGGCTCCGGCTTGGGTGGACGCTGGCCCTCGTTCTCCACCGGTCGACCGGTTTTCAGATCGATATGGCTGGCCCAGGTGATGCCGTCGACGAAGGGGAAGGCGTTCTGCAGCTTGCCGTCCTTGCGGTCGACGACATAGAAGAAGCCGTTGCGGTCGGCGTGGGCCGTGGCCTTGACGGTCTCGCCGTTCTTGTCCTTGTAGTCGAACAGCACCAGCTCGTTGTTGCCGGAGAAGTCCCAGGCATCGTTCGGGGTGTGCTGGTAGAACCATTTCACCTCGCCGGTGCTCGGATCGACGCCGACCTGGCCTGAGGTGTAGAGGCTGTCGTAGTCCTTCGGGTTGCCGCCATCACTGGTGCGCTCCCAACCGTTCCACGGGGCGGGGTTGCCGGCACCGACGATGATGGTGTTGGTTTCCGGGTCGAAGCTCGCGCTCTGCCACGGCGCGCCGCCGCCCTGGCTCCAGGCTTCCTTCTTGCCGGTCGGGTGGTTGGGATCGTCCGGCCAGGACGGCGCCTTGATGTCGCCGGTGGGCGTGCTGTCCTTGCCGTTGAGTCGGCCCATGTGGCCCTCGACGAACGGACGCATCCAGACTTCTTCGCCGGTATCCGGATCGCGGGCGAACAGTTTGCCGACGATGCCGAACTCGTCGCCTGAGCTGCCATGCACCAGCAGCACCTTGCCGGTCTTGCCGTCCTTCACCAGCGTCGGCGCTCCGGTCATGGTGTACCCGGCGGCGTGATCACCGAACTTCTTGTTCCAGACGACCTTGCCGGTGTCCTTGTTCAGTGCGACCACACGGGCATCGAGGGTGCCGAAGTAAATCTTGTCGCCGTAGATGGCAGCGCCGCGGTTGACCACGTCGCAGCAGGGGCGGATGTCGTCGGGCAGGCGATGGGCATAGCTCCACAGGCGCTTGCCGGTCTTGGCATCGAGGGCGAAGACGCGCGAATAGGACCCGGTCACGTAGATCACGCCGTCATGGATGATGGCCTGGGATTCCTGGCCGCGCTGCTTCTCGTCCCCGAAGGAGAACGACCAGGCTGGCGTCAGCTTGAACACGTTGCTCTCGTTGACCTGCGCCAGTGGGCTCCAGCGCTGGGCATTGGTGCCCATGCCGTACTGCAGGACGTTGCTGGTGGTTACGTGATCGTTGGCGATGTCTTCCCAGCTGACCGGCTTGGCCTGGGCGGCAGCGGCCAGTGCGAGGCTGCCGGTCAGCGCCAGGCATTGCACGGCAATGGCGAGGGGACGTTTGCTGCCGGGGTGCGATCTTGTTGTCATGGTTGCGATTCCCTTGGTCGATTCGGACAAGGCCGCCGTATAGCGGTGGCCTGGCGATTCGATTATTGGGAGTGCGTCGCGGGCGCCGACACGGAAAAGCTCCCGCCGATGCCGGGAATCCTTCCCGAACCCCAGATGATTTAGCCTTGCTACCTCTGGGGGGCGGGAGGCGGTAGCAAAACCCAGTACCAAGGGAGGAGATGCAGGCATCCAAAGCAGGATTCTGCCGATGCACTGACGCGGCCAACATGACCACCATGCGCTCCGATGGGGCTGCCTTGCACAGGTTCTCGAATAGAGGGTGGTAGTCATGAATAACAAGATCTTTTTGCGCTCACTGCTGGCAGCGGGTGTCCTCGGTATGTCCGGCCTGGTTCTGGCGCATGGCGACGTGACACCACAAGCGGTCAACACCAAGGGCTTGCCTGCGCTCGGTGAAGAATGGCTGGAAGAAAACCCCTACCGCGCACCGAGCGAGCATCACGATCTGGCCGTGCAGATCGGTTCTTCCGCCTACAACCAGAACTGCGCCCGTTGCCATGGCCTGGAAGCCATTTCCGGCGGTATCGCACCCGACCTGCGCGAGCTGGAAGCCAGCTACGATGGCGACGAGTGGTACAAGGAACGGGTGATCAATGGGGCCGTTCGCGATGGCGCGGTGTACATGCCGCGCATGGCCGACACCCTCAGCCAGGAAGCCCTGTGGGCGATCCGCACTTACATTGAAAGCGAAGCGGCCAAGCAGTGATGAACGCCGCGCGGCTGGTCTTCGCGCTGTGGCTGACGCTGTGCTGTGCACTGGCGCAGGCCGACGTGGTCAAGGTGCGCGCCTTCGATGACATCATCGAGTCTGGCGTGCTCAAGGTGGCGATGTATGAGAATTTCCCACCGTACAGCTACCAGCATGAGGGCGAGCCGCGTGGTGTCGATGTGGAGCTTGCGCACAAGCTCGCCGAAGGGTTGGGCCTGACGCTGCAGGTGTTGTGGGTGACGCCGGACGAAACCCTCGACGACGATCTGCGCAATTTCATCTGGAAGGGGCACTACCTGCGACCGGACGTGCTGGCCGACGTCATGCTGCGCGTGCCCTACGACCGCGAGTTTGCCTACAAGCGCAACGAGCTGGGCGAGGTGATCAACGAACTGGTGGTGATGTTCGGCCCGTACCAGCGCGAGCGCTGGCAGGCCGCTTATGACGAGCGCAGGATCGACGAAGTGCCCAGTGTGGCGATCTTCCAGTACCACCCCATCGGCGTCGAAGTGGACAGCGTGCCCTCGTTTTACCTGTCCTCGGTATTCGAGGGCCGGTTGGCGAAAAACACCCATCATTACCCGAGTGTGTCGCAGGCGTTCGCCGCCATGCAGCAAGGCGAAGTGGACGCCACCATGGCCATGCGCGGGGAAGTCGAGTGGTTGCTCCACCAGGCCAGCGATGACCACCTGAAACTCGCCGAGAATGCCTACCCGAACATGGGTAAGCAGGTCTGGGATCTGGGCATGGCGGTCCATGAATCCAACCGGCAGCTGGCGTACGCGCTGGAGGAAGTGCTGGAGCCGCTTATCCTCGACGGCGAGCTGGAGAAGCTCTACACCCGCCACGGTTTGACCTACGAATTGCCTGGCTTGTACCAGGATGTGGAGAGCGACGTGGCCGGGAACTGACCGGCTGCGCCATGCCGATCCGCTTGCGGATCGCCGTTCGAGGAGTCGACATGAGCATCCGAGCCTTGCTGCTGCTGTTTGCCTTCCATGCATCGAGCGCATTGGCCGCCGAGGCCGACCCGCTGCAATCGGTGATGTGGGAGTACCACCATAAGGGCTTGCTCAACAGCGAGCCTTACGTGTTCGACGAGCGCGTACAGGTGCAGGTGCCACCGTTTGCCGAGGATTCGCGCCAGGTGCCGGTGCATATCGACGCCCGCGCCCTGGGCGACGAGGTGGTGCGCATCGAGGCCTGGGCCGACCTCAACCCGATCCCACGTATCTTCACATTTACCCCAGGCGATCAGGTCGTGCCGCTGGTGGCCATTCGCATTCGGGTGCAACAGGCGACGCCGATCCGTGCCGCTGTGCTGACCCGCGATGGCGTCTGGCACATCGGCTCGGCGCGGGTCGATGCGGCCGGTGGCGGCTGCACGGCACCAAGCGTCGTGCGCGCCGAGGCAGGTTGGGAAGACCGCCTGGGTGAGGTGGTGGGTGCGCGCTTTCCCCGCGGCGAGTTCAGCCGGTTGCGCCTGCAGGTCTCCCACCCCATGGATAACGGCCTGGTCGGCGGCATTCCGGAGTTCTTCCTCAACCAGGCCGAATTGCGCGATGCAGACGGCAAGGTGATGGCGGAGCTGGAGCTGTATCCCGCCGTTGCCGAAAACCCGAACTTGAGCCTGGAAGTGAAGGGCGGTCAGGAAACCCGTCTGTGGCTGCGCGACAACAACGGCAACGAGTTCGAAGCCGCATTCTGACTGCACCGCGCAATCTGCGAGTAAGCAAACCAAGCCAAGGAGGTGTCATGCGCCTGTTCATGCTGATCTTCGCCTTCTGTGTGACGCTACCCGTGCAGGCCGAGCTGAGCTACACGCTGCAGCCACGGCAGATCGCCGATGGGGTCTGGCTGCTGGAAGGCTCGACCGACAATTTCGACAAGCGCAATGGCGGCAATATTGTCAATACAGGTTTCATTGTCGGTGATGCAGGGGTCATCGTTATCGACACTGGTCCGTCCAGGCTCTATGGCGAGGCAATGCGCGCGGCCATCTCCCGCGTCACCGACCGCCCGGTGGTCAAGGTGTTGCTTACTCATCATCACCCCGATCACGTGTTGGGCAATCAGGCCTTCGCCGATGTGCCTATCGCGGCGCTGGCAGGCACCACCGAGCTGCTGCGCGAGCAGGGCAACGCCATGGCCGAGAACATGTATCGTCTGGTTGGCGACTGGATGCGCGGCACCGAAGTGGTATTGCCGAACGAAACCCTTGCCCCCGGCACCTTGGAAGTGGCTGGGCGGCCCCTGCGCTTGCTGGCACTGCGCGGGCATACCGGCGCCGATCTGGCCATTCTCGACGAGCGCAGTGGCGTGCTCTTCGCCGGCGACATTCTCTTCTTCCAGCGCGCCCTGACCACGCCGAACAGCCCGGGCTTGGACGTCTGGCTGGACGATCTGACGACACTCGAGGCGTTGCCCTGGAAACGGCTGGTTGCCGGCCACGGCCCGGTTGCTGACGACGCCGAGCCGTTCCGGCAGATGCGTGATTACCTCGGCTGGCTGGACGGCCTGCTGCGCGATGCGGCGCGTAGCGGGGCGGACATGAACGAGGTGATCCAGAGCCCGATACCCGAGCGTTTCGCCGGCATCAGCCTGACCCGTTACGAGCTGATCCGCAGCGTCAGCCACCTGTACCCGCGTTACGAGGTCGACGCGCTGCAGCGCGTCGACCAGTAAAGGCGTCACTGCAGCTCCAGCTGATCACCGCGCTCCTGCTGCCAGTCATCCAGGCTCGGGGCAGCCGCTTCGCCGTCCATGCGATGAATGATGGTGAAGTAGTCCTGCTTGAAGCGGTCCTGCATGATTTCGCTGCGGTTCCTGACCCGCACGGCGTAGATGCTCTGCACGTTCTGGTGGTCGAAGTCGCGCCAGTACTGCTCGTCCTTGAGTAGCTGGTAGCGGTGGTTTTCCAAGGCCGCGATCACCGCTTCGGCGTCAGTGCTGCCGGCGCGTTGGGCAGCGTCCGCCCACTGCCGGACGATGCCATAGGCTGAGGCAGCGGTACTGCCGGGATAGGCCTGGTGCAGTGCGATGTAGCGATCGGCAAACGCCTGGCCTTCGGTGCGGCCGACCAGCTTCGGCACGCGCCAAGTCCAGGCTTCCGTGCCGATGACGTTTTCCATCACCAGTGGTCCGGCCTGCTCGACGATGCTCTGAGTGAGGTTGGGCACGATGATCTGCATGCGTTTGCCCAGCTCCAGGGTGTGCGCCAGACGCATGGTCTGCACCAGATCCTCCCCGAGCAGAACGATCACCAGTACATCGGCGTTACTGGCGGCGGCTTTCTGCAGAGCAGCCAGGTAGTCGCCGCGCCGTGCGCCACGTTCGGCGATCTTCGAGTAGCCATGGCGCGCGCGGTCGCGGCTCTTGGTCGCCTCGCGTAAAGCCTGCTCCATGCTGCGGCCCCAGGCATCGTCGAGGCTGATGTAGTGATAGCGGCGATTGGGCATGTGCCAGCTGAGGTATTCGCCGAGCACGCGAGCGCTCATCCAGGCGCTGTTGGACTCGCGGAACAGATGACGATGGCCGTCGCGCCCGGTGATTTCATTGGCGTAGCCGAGGGTGGGGAAATAGAGCAGCCCGAGTTCGCGGGCACGCTGGCCGGCAGCAAGGGCTTCCTCGCTATTGGCGCCGCCGAGCACCATCGCCGCGCCGTGATTGGCGAAGCGATCGATGTTCGTCCGCGCCTTTTCCGCGCGTGCCGCCGAATTCAGGCTGACCAGCTCCAGGCGTCGGCCCAGCAAGCCACCGTCCTGGTTGATATGGTCGACGGCGAGCAGCGCGCCACGACGCAGCTCCAGACCTTCGGACTTGTAGTTGCCGGTGCTTGGGTAGTTCAGACCCAAGCGGATCGGCTCGGCCGCATGGGCGCTTTGTAGCGTGAGGACGAGGAGGGCGATGACCAGCGTAGTGCGAAACATGGCTCTTATCCTTCTGAGCAAGGGGCGTCCGTTTTAGGGGGTGGAGTGGCCCTGGCGGAATAGTCTTTTCCGGCCGGATAAGTGCGACTTTCGGTGCCGCCCGTTGCCGAGCGAGGCTTGAATCACGCCTCATTCGTGGCTTGCGGAGGCGTATTGCTACCAAGGGAGGAGGAAAATCGGTACTGCGGGCAATTGTTGGCGAGGCGGTGCAAACCAAGAATCAACCCCAGACCGGGAAAAATTCCCGGCATAACAATGAACCCGCAGAGGTAGCCGCAATGAAGCACACCGGTCTTCGCAAGCCCTTCGCCTTGACGGCGCTATGCGCCGCGGTGGCGATGTCCAGCCTGCACGCCTGGGCCGTAACCGACCAGGAAATCCTCAACGACGCCAAGTCCACCGACCAGATCGTGACCAACGGTATGGGCTTGCAGGGCCAGCGCTACAGCACGCTGGACGCGTTGAACACCAATAACATCAATCAGTTGCGACCGGTTTGGGGCTTCTCTCTGGGTGGTGAAAAACAGCGCGGTCAGGAAGCGCAGCCGCTGATCAAGGACGGCGTGATGTACATCACCGGTTCCTACTCCCGCGTGTACGCGGTCGATGCCCGTACCGGCAAGGAACTGTGGCAGTACGATGCGCGCCTGCCCGACGGCATCATGCCGTGCTGTGACGTGATCAACCGTGGCGTGGCGCTGTATGACGATCTGGTGATCTTCGGCACGCTGGACGCCAAGCTGGTCGCACTGAACAAGGACACCGGCAAGGTCGTCTGGAAGAAAACCGTCGCCGACTACAAGGCCGGTTATTCGCTGACCGCAGCTCCGTTGATCGTGAAGGGCAAGCTGATTACCGGTGTGTCCGGTGGCGAGTTCGGCGTGGTCGGCAAGATCGAAGCCTACAACCCGAAGAACGGTGAGCTGCTGTGGACCCGTCCGACGGTCGAAGGCCACATGGGCTACGTGTGGAAGGACGGCAAAAAGGTCGAGAGCGGTATCTCCGGCGGCGAAGCGGGCAAGACCTGGCCGGGCGACCTGTGGAAGACCGGCGGTGCAGCTCCTTGGCTGGGCGGCTACTACGATCCGGACACCGACTCCCTGCTGTTCGGTACCGGTAACCCGGCACCGTGGAACTCGCACCTGCGTCCTGGCGACAACCTGTATTCCTCCTCGCGCCTGGCGCTGGACCCGAACGACGGCTCGATCAAGTGGCATTTCCAGACCACACCGCATGACGGCTGGGACTTCGACGGTGTGAACGAACTGGTGTCCTTCGACTATCAGGAAGGCGGCAAGACCATCAAGGCTGCCGGTACTGCCGACCGCAACGGCTTCTTCTACGTACTCGATCGCACTAACGGCAAGTTCATCCGTGGCTTCCCGTTCGTCGACAAGATCACCTGGGCCAAGGGCCTGGACAAGAACGGCCGGCCGATCTACGACGACGCTAATCGTCCGGGCTCGCCCAACGACGCTGGCGCACAGGGCAAGACTGTAACCGTGGCGCCGTCGTTCCTTGGTGGCAAGAACTGGATGCCGATGGCATACAGCCAGGACACCGGGCTGTTCTATGTGCCGTCCAACGAGTGGAGCATGGATATCTGGAACGAAGGCACCGCCTACAAGAAGGGCGCGGCCTACCTGGGTGCCGGTTTCACCATCCATCCGCTCAACGACGATTACATCGGCGTGCTGCGCGCCATCGATCCGAAGACCGGGAAGGAAGTCTGGCGCTACAAGAACTACGCGCCGCTGTGGGGCGGGGTGCTGGCGACGAAGGGCAACCTGGTGTTCACCGGCAACCCGGAAGGCTACCTGATGGCCTTCGACGCCAAGACCGGCAAGAAACTCTACGAGTTCAACACCGGCTCGGGCGTGATCGGTTCTCCGGTTACCTGGGAAATGGACGGCGAGCAGTACGTCTCCGTTCTCTCCGGCTGGGGTGGTGCGGTCCCGCTGTGGGGCGGCGAGGTCGCCAAGCGGGTGAAGGAGTTCAACCAGGGCGGTATGGTCTGGACCTTCAAACTGCCGAAGGATCAGATCGCCAAGCGCTGATCGGCCTGTGTCACGGAGCCCGGCAACCGTCGGGCTCCACAAACGAAGAACCCCGGTCGTCGTGGCCGGGGTTTTTTCGTTTCGCAGCAGGCATGCCTTCAGGCCTGGCGATAGGCGCTCGGCGTAACGCCGACTTCGCGGCGAAACACCTGGGAAAAATGACTCGGGCTCGAGTAGCCCACCTCCAGCCCGATGTCGATGACACTGCGCTGCGTTTCGATCAGCAGTTGTCGAGCCCGTGCCATGCGCAAGCCGATGAAGTACTGCGACGGCGAGAATCCGGTGGCACGTTTGAACATCCGGCTGAAGTGGTACTCGCTCAGCTCGGCGGTACGGGCCAGCCTGGTGAGGCTGAACTCGTCGGCCAGCTGAGCGTTCATTGCGTCGATGACTTTCCGCAGCTTGTACGCCTGCAGCGCATTGCTGCGGCGGATGACGCCTTGTGGGGCTCGGTAGTGGCGCAGCAGATGCACGGCCAGCGTTTGAGCCAGGCCACGCAGGCACAGCAGGCTGGGCGTGCGCTGGTCGAGCAACTCACGGCGCATGCTCTCCATCAGCCAGTGAACCGTTTCGTCTCGTGCGCCGGAAACATCCAGCAGCGCGACCGCAGTGCTCTGTGGTCCGAGCAGCTCCCGTGCGGCCTGTTCGATGAATGGCAGGCCGAGATACAGGTGCATCACCTCGAAGCTGTCCCCTTCAAGCGTCTGCCAGCGCATCTCGTACGGCTCTTGGGTATCGGTCAGATAGAAGTCGCCGGCCCTCACGGTTGCTGCGCTCCAGGGTCCATCCAACACGCGTTCCTCGACGCGGGCCGTACCGGCCAGCACCAGCACCAGTAGCGGCTCTACCACTGCGGGTACCCGAATAGGCTCGGTGATGGTGCGATGGCTGAAGAGCTGCACGACCACATCCTGCAACGGCGGCAGCGCGGTCAAATCAGCATCTCCGGGCAGGTGATCGCGCATCGACTGAGCGGTGGCGCGCCACGTATCAGGCACGGGTGGGGCTTCGGACGACCGAGGCACGGCGTGCTCCCTGGATAACAAGTCGGCGTCGATAGGTTAGCGCAGGCCCTCGCCACTGGCCCGCAATGCTGCGCGCAAAACTCCGACAGCCAGCGCAAGCGTGCGAAAGCCGGGCCTGCAGCACCGAGGGAGACTGAACCCGTCAATAACGAAGGCGCCCCAGGCGTCGCCGTAACGGGAGGAGAGCACCATGACTGATTCCAAGCACCCAGTTATCCAGGAAGTCGAAGGAAAGGTTGCGCTGGTCACTGGCGCAGCCAGCGGCATCGGCAGGGCCATCGCCTTGCTGCTGCACGAGCGCGGCGCAAAAGTTGTCGCTGAAGACATCAATCCAGCGGTCGAGGAGCTCGCGCGGCCAGGACTGGTGCCGCTGCAGGCGGATATCACCGAAGACGGCGCCGCCGAGCGTGCGGTCGCGCTGGCTCTCGAGCATTTCGGCCGGCTCGATATCCTGGTCAACAACGCCGGAATCATTATCAACAAACTGGTAGTGGACATGACTCGCCAGGATTGGGAACTCATCCAGTCGGTCAACGCGACCGCAGCGTTCCTGCATTGCCGCGAAGCGGTCAAGGCAATGATGCCGAACCGCTCGGGGGCGATCGTCAACATCGCTTCCTACGCGTCCTATTTCGCCTTTCCGACCATCGCGGCCTACACGGCATCCAAAGGCGCATTGGCCCAGCTGACCCGCACGCTGGCGCTGGAGGCGATCGAGCATGGCATTCGGGTCAATGCCATCGGCGTCGGTGACGTGGTGACCAACATCCTCAACGACGTGGTCGAGGACGGGCCGGGCTTTCTCGCCCAGCATGGGCAAGCCGCACCCATCGGGCGCGCGGCGCAGCCGGAGGAGATCGCCGAGATCGTCGCCTTTCTCGCCTCGGAGCGGGCCAGCTTCATGGTGGGCTCGGTGGTCATGGCCGACGGCGGCATGACGGTGACGGCCGGCTGAGGCCGCTGCGCAGAAACACGAACCCCGCCAGTAGGCGGGGTTCGGTGCTTTGCGTCGGTGGGTGCGCGATCAGTCTTCCAGCGAGCCCATCGCGGTGGTGTTGAAGCCACCGTCGACGTAGAGGATTTCACCGCTGATGCCGGAAGCGAGATCCGAGCAGAGGAAGGCACCGGCATTGCCGACTTCGTCGATGGTGACGTTGCGGCGCATCGGGGTCTGCTTCTCGTTGGCAGCCAGCATCTTGCGGAAGCTGGCGATACCGGAGGCGGCGAGGGTGCGGATCGGACCGGCCGAGATGCAGTTCACGCGGGTGCCTTCCGGGCCGAGGCTGCCGGCCAGGTAGCGGACGCCGGCTTCCAGGCTGGCCTTGGCCATGCCCATCACGTTGTAGTTCGGCATGGTGCGCTCGGCACCCAGGTAGGAGAGGGTCAGCAGGCTGCCATTGCGGCCCTTCATCATCTCGCGACCGGCCTTGGCCAGGGCAACGAAGCTATAGGCGCTGATGTCGTGGGCGATCTTGAAGCCTTCACGGGTGGTGACTTCGGTGAAGTCGCCGTTGAGCTGGTCGCCCGGAGCAAAGCCGACGGAGTGCACGATGCAATCCAGGCCGTCCCACTTCTTGCTCAGTTCTTCGAATACGCGCGCGATCTCTTCATCGTTGGCAACGTCGCAGGGGAAGCACAGCTCAGGGCTCGAACCCCAACCGGAAGCGAATTCCTCGACGCGACCCTTGAGCTTGTCGCCCTGGTAGGTGAAAGCCAGTTCTGCACCTTCGCGATGCATGGCCGCGGCGATGCCCGAGGCAATCGACAGTTTGCTGGCAACGCCGACGATCAGTACGCGCTTACCGGTGAGAAAACCCATGTGCTTGTCCCTCTTCTGGTTGTTCGGCAGTGCCGGGCGCCATGAAGGCGGATTCCAGCAGCTGCTGTGTATACGGATGTTGCGGTGCCGCAAAGATGTCAGCGGCCGCACCTTGTTCCACCACCTGGCCCTGCTTGACCACCATCATCTGGTGGCTCAGCGCCCTGACCACCGCCAGGTCATGGCTGATGAACAGGTAGGTCAGGTTGTACTTGGCCTGCAACGAGCGCAGAAGCTCCACCACCTGGCGCTGCACCGTGCGATCGAGCGCGGAGGTCGGCTCGTCGAGCAGTATCAGCGCCGGCTTCAACACCAGAGCCCGGGCAATGGCAATACGCTGCCGTTGTCCGCCGGAAAACTCATGGGGGTAGCGATGCCGGGTTTCCGGATCGAGACCAACCTCCACGAGCGCCTCAATGATTGCCTGTTCCTGCTCCTTGGCATTGCCCATCCGGTGGATGTGCAACCCTTCACCAACGATCTGCCCCACCGACATGCGTGGGCTCAGACTGCCAAAGGGGTCCTGAAAGACCACCTGCATCTGCCGGCGCAGCGGCCTGACCTGGCGCTGCGACATGTTTTGCAGGTGCTGACCCTGGAAGCGGATCTCGCCGCGACTACCCAACAATCGAAGGATAGCCAAGCCCAGGGTGGACTTGCCGGAACCGCTTTCGCCGACGATCCCCAGCGTCTGCCCCTTGGGCAGGCTGAAGTTGACGCCGTCGACTGCCTTGATGTGATCGACGGTGCGTCGCAGCAGACCCTTCTTGATCGGGAACCACACGCGCAGGTCGTCCACTTCCAGCAATGGCGCCGCTTCCTCGACTGCCACCGGACCGCCACTGGGCTCGGCCGCGAGCAGTTCCTGGGTGTACGGATGCTGGGGCGCACGGAACAGATCTTCACACAACGCCTGTTCGACGACGCGACCGCGCTGCATGACACATACGCGGTGGGCAATGCGTCGAACCAGGTTGAGATCGTGGCTGATCAGCAGCAGCGCCATGCCCAGCCGGGCCTGCAATTCCTTCAGCAGTTCGAGGATTTTCAGCTGCACGGTGACGTCGAGGGCCGTGGTCGGCTCGTCGGCGATCAGCAGCTCCGGTTCGTTGGCCAGCGCCATGGCAATCACCACTCGCTGGCGTTGCCCGCCTGACAACTCGTGCGGGTAGGCACGGATGCGCTTGCGCGGCTCGGGGATGCCAACCAGTTCCAGCAACTCCAGCGTGCGGGCGGTTGCCGCCTTGCCACGCAGACCCTTGTGAATCTCCAATACCTCGTTGATCTGCTTGCCCACGGTGTGCAGCGGGTTGAGCGAGGTCATTGGCTCCTGGAAGACCATGGCGATGCGATTGCCGCGGATCTTGCGCATGGCCTTTTCGTCGGCTTTGAGCAGATCCTGGCCATGGAACAGGATTTGCCCCTGCGGATGCCGGGCGAGCGGGTAGGGCAGCAGGCGCAGTATCGAGTGCGCAGTAACTGATTTGCCCGAGCCGCTTTCGCCGACAAGGGCCAGGGTCTCGCCTTTGCGGATATCGAAGGTGACGCCTTCGACGACTCGCTGGACCTGATCGCCGGTGACGAATTCGACGGCCAGATCGCGGACCTCGACCAGATTCTCGGCTATCGGTTGTTCGGCCATGTTATTTCCTTGGGTCGAAGGCATCGCGCGCCGCCTCCCCGATAAACACCAGCAGGGTCAGCATGACCGCCAGCACCATGAAGGCGCTGATGCCCAGCCAGGGCGCCTGCAGATTGGCCTTGCCCTGGGCGACCAGTTCACCGAGCGACGGCGAACCGGCAGGCAGGCCGAAGCCAAGGAAGTCCAGCGCGGTGAGCGTGCCGATGGCGCCGGTGAGGATGAATGGCATGAAAGTCATGGTGGAGACCATGGCATTGGGCAGAATGTGGCGGAACATGATCGCGCCGTTCTGCATGCCCAGCGCACGGGCGGCGCGCACGTATTCGAGGTTGCGTCCACGGAGGAATTCGGCGCGTACCACATCCACCAGGCTCATCCAGGAGAACAGCAGCATGATCCCCAGCAGCCACCAGAAGTTCGGCTGTACGAAGCTGGCGAGAATGATCAGGAGATAGAGCACCGGCAGACCGGACCAGATCTCCAGTAGGCGTTGCCCGACCAGATCGACCCAGCCGCCGTAGAAGCCTTGCAGCGCGCCGGCGATGACGCCGATCACCGAGCTGATCAGGGTCAGCGTCAAGGCGAACAGCACCGAGATGCGGAAACCGTAGATCACCCGGGCCAATACGTCGCGACCCTGGTCATCGGTGCCCAGCCAGTTCTCCAGCGACGGCGGCGCGGGCGCGGGCACCTGAAGCTCGTAGTTAATGCTCGAGTAGTTGAACGGAATGACCGGCCAGATCATCCAGCCGTCCTTTTCGGCGATCAGTTCCTGGATGTACGGGCTCTTGTAGTTTGCCTGCAGCGGAAACTCGCCGCCGAAGGCCGTCTCCGGATAACGCTTGAACACCGGGACGAACCATTCGCCGTCGTAGCGCACCACGATCGGTTTGTCATTGGCGATGATCTCGGCACCCAGGCTGAGTACGAACAGCGCGAGGAAAATCCACAGCGACCACCAGCCACGCTTGTGTGCCTTGAACAGTGCCAGCCGACGCTGATTGAGGGGGGACAACTGCATTTCAGGCCTCCCTGCTTTCGAAGTCGATGCGTGGGTCGACCAGCGTATAGGTCAGGTCGCCGATCAGTTTCACCACCAGGCCGAGCAGGGTGAAGAGGAAGAGGGTGCCGAACACTACCGGATAGTCGCGGTTGATCGCCGCCTCGAAACTGAGCAGGCCGAGTCCGTCGAGGGAGAAGATCACCTCGATCAGCAGCGAACCGGTGAAGAACATGCCGATGAAGGCAGCCGGAAAGCCGGCAATGATGATCAGCATCGCATTGCGGAACACGTGACCGTAGAGCACCCGATTCTTGCTCAAGCCCTTGGCCCGTGCCGTGATTACGTACTGTTTGTTGATCTCGTCGAGAAAGCTGTTTTTGGTCAGCAGCGTCAGTGTGGCGAAGTTGCCGATTACCAGCGCGGTGACGGGTAGGGCCAGATGCCAGAAATAGTCGATGATCTTGCCGCCCAGGGTCAGGTCATCGAAGTTGGCCGACGTCAGCCCGCGCAACGGAAACCAGTTCCAGTAGCTGCCGCCGGCGAACAGCACGATCAGCAGGATGGCGAACAGAAACGCCGGTATCGCGTAGCCGACGATGATCGCCGAGCTGGTCCAGACGTCGAACTTGCTGCCATGCCGCGTGGCCTTGGCGATCCCCAGCGGGATCGAGGCCAGGTACATGATCAGCGTGCTCCACAGGCCAAGCGAGATGGAGACGGGCATCTTCTCGATGATCAGGTCGGTCACCTTGGCATCGCGGAAGAAGCTCTCGCCGAAATCCAGCCGCAGGTAGTTACTGAGCATGATCCAGAAGCGTTCAACCGGCGGCTTGTCGAAGCCGTACAGGCGTTCGATCTCGGCCACCAGTTCGGGGTCCAGGCCCTGCGCACCGCGGTAGCTGGTGCCGGCGACCGCAACTTCCGAACCGCCGCCAGCGATGCGGCTGGTGGCGCCTTCGAAGCCTTCCAGCTTGGCGATTGCCTGTTCCACCGGGCCGCCGGGCGCAGCCTGGATAATGATGAAGTTGATCAGCAGAATGCCGAACAGCGTCGGAATGATCAGCAGCAGGCGGCGAAAGATATAAGCCAGCATGCTTAGCGCTCCGCCTCGCCGTCACCGGCTGGCGTGCTCGCGCCAGCTTCCTCGGCTTTCTTCGCTTCCACCGGATCGGCGACCGGAGTCTTCGCATCGGGCTTGCGCCACCAGGTCATCAGGCCGATGTCCTGCTTGGGGGTTACCTCTGGGTGAGCCAGGTGGTTCCAGTAGGCCACGCGCCAGGTCTTGATGTGCCAGTTCGGCACCACGTAATGGCCCCAGAGCAGCACACGATCGAGCGCGCGGGTGTGGGTGACCAGTTCCTTGCGCGAGTCGGCACCGATCAGTCCGTCCACGAGGCTGTCGATTGCCGGGTCCTTGAGACCGATGAAATTGCGGCTGCCCGGGTTGTCGGCACTCGCCGAGTGCCAGTATTCGCGCTGCTCGTTGCCCGGCGAGTTGGACTGGCCGAAGCCGCTGACGATCATGTCGTAGTCACGCGAGCGGAGTCGGTTGATGTACTGCGACACGTCGACCCGGCGAATTTCCAGCTCGATGCCGAGATCGGCGAGGTTGCGCTTGTAGGGCAGCAGAACCCGTTCGAACTCCGCCTGCACCAGCAGGAATTCCAGCTTTACCGGCTTGCCCTGGGCATCCAGCATCCGGTCGTTCTCGACCTTCCAGCCCGCTTCGGTCAGCAGCCGGTACGCCTGGCGCTGCTGTTCACGGATTACCCCGTTGCCCTCGGTACGCGGCAGTTCGAATGCCTTGTCGAACACCTCGTCCGGAACCTTGCCGCGCAGCGGCTCGAGCACCTTCAACTCGTTCTCATCCGGCAAACCGGAAGACGCCAGTTCGGAGTTGTCGAAATAGCTACGCGTGCGGGTGTAGGCGCCGTTGAAGAGTTGGCGATTGGTCCATTCGTAGTCGAACAGCAGCCCAAGGGCTTCGCGGACACGGCGGTCCTCAAGCTGCGGGCGACGGATGTTGAAGATGAACCCCTGCATTCCGGTGGGGTTGTAGTTGCGGATCTCGTCCTTGACGATGCGTCCGTCCCTGACCGCGGCGATGTCGTAAGCGGTGGCCCAGTTCTTCGCGCTGGTTTCGAACCAGTAGTCGAAATGGCCGGCCTTGAAGGCCTGCAGCGCTACCGTATTGTCCCGGTAGTAATCGAAGTTGACGTGATCGAAGTTGTAGAAGCCTCGGTTCACCGGCAGATCTTTGCCCCAGTAATCCTCGACCCGGGCATAACGGATCGAACGCCCGGCCTGGACCTTCTCGACGCGGTACGGGCCGCTACCCAGCGGGATTTCCAGGCTGCCTGAAGTGAATTCGCGTCCCTCCCACCAGTGCTTCGGCAACACTGGCAGCTGGCCGAGAATCATCGGTAGTTCGCGGTTGCCGGCATGCTTGAAGTCGAAACGAACCCGTCGCGGGCTTTCGGCGACGACCTTCTCCACATCGGCATAATAGCCGCGGTAGTGCGGGGCGCCTTGGCTCATCAGCGTCTCGAAGGTGAACACCACGTCTTCCGCCTTGACCGGCTCGCCATCGTGGAAGCGTGCCTGCGGCCGCAGGTGGAAGCGCACCCAGCTGTTGTTCGGACCTTTTTCGATCTTCTCTGCCAGCAGGCCGTAGACGGTGAAGGGCTCGTCCAGGCTGTTGCTGGTCAGTGTGTCGTAGATCAGGCTGATGTCATCGGCAGCAACGCCCTTGTTGATGAAGGGGTTGAGCGAATCGAAGCTGCCGAATCCCGCCTGGCGCAGGGTGCCGCCCTTGGGCGCTTCCGGATTGACGTATTCGAAGTGTTTGAAATTGGCCGGGTATTTCGGTTTCTCGTCATACAGCGTCAGGGCATGGCGAGGGGCGGCGTCTGCCAGGCCCGCCAGACAGAGCAGACTCAGCAGGCTGGCGCGAAGCAGAGGAAAGCGCACGCGATTGTTCATTTGGTCTTCTCCAGGCTCTTCAGCCACCAGGCGCGCAAGCCCAGCGTATAGGGCGGCGTGGTGACATGGGCGAACCGATTGCGGTACGCCAGGCGGTGGTTACTGATGAACCAGTTCGGAATGGTGTAGTGATTCCACAGCAGCACTCGGTCGATGGCGCGGGCGGCCGCGACCTGCTCGTCGCGGGTTTGCGCGGCGAGCAGTTTGGCAATCAGGTCGTCGATGATCGGGTTGGCGATGCCGGCATAGTTGCGGCCGCCTTTGATGTCGACCTGGCTGGAATGGAAATACAGGTGCTGCTCGATCCCGGGACTGAGGCTTTGCGCCAGCGTCATCAGGATCATGTCGTAGTCGTAGTGATCGAGCCGCTGTTTGTACTGTGCGCTGTCGACCGTGCGCAGGTTGGCCTGGATGCCGATGCGCGCGAGGTTTTCGACGTAGGGTTGGAGGATTCGCTCCAGCCGCGGATTGACCAACAGTATCTCGAACCGCAGCGGTTGCCCGGTGCTGTCCAGCAGACCGGCGTCCGAGGCTTTCCAGCCGGCTTCGGCGAGCAGGCCCAGCGCACGACGCAGCGTCTCGCGCGGGATGCCGCGACCATCGGTCTTCGGTAACTGGAACGGCTCGGTGAACAGCTTGGCCGGCAGTTGCTTGCGATACGGTGAGAGCAGCAGCCACTCGCCGCCTTCAGGCTTGCCGGTCGCGGTGAATTCGCTGTTGGGATAGTAGCTTTCGCTGCGGCGATAGGCGCCATAGAACAACGCACGATTGGTCCATTCGAAATCGAACATCAGACCAAGGGCCTCACGCACGCGCTGGTCGGCAAAGGTCGAGCGGCGGCCGTTCATGAACAGCGCCTGGGTCTGGGTAGGAATCTGGTGCGGAATTTCGGCGCGGATGATGTCGCCACGCATCATTGCGGGAAACTGGTAGCCGTTGGCCCAGTTCTTCGCCTGGTGCTCGATGAAGAAGTCGAACTCGCCGACCTTGAAGGCTTCGAAGGCCACGACGCTGTCGCGATAGAACTCGACGTCGACTCGCTTGAAGTTGTATTTGCCCTGGTTGACCGGGAGCTTGGCACCCCACCAGTCACGCACCCGCTCGAACACTACCTGCCGGCCCGGCTGCACATGGGTGATGCGATAAGGCCCGCTGCCCAGCGGTGGTTCGAAGGTGGTGGCCTTGAAGTCACGGTTCTTCCAGTAGTGCTGCGGCAGTACCGGTAGCTCGCCGAGACGCATGATCAGCAACGGGTTGTTTGGTTGCTCGAAGACGAAGCGAATGCGGTGTCGGTTGAGGATGTCGACGCGCTTCACACCCTGCAGGTTGGTGCGGTACTGGGGATGACCATCCTTGATCAGCAGCCGGTAGGAAAAGGCGACATCGTAGGCGGTGATCGGCTTGCCATCATGGAAGCGGGCTTCCTTGCGCAGGTTGAAAACTACCCAGCTGTTGTTGTCGCTATATTCCACCGATTCGGCGATCAGCCCGTAGCTGGACGCGGGCTCGTCGCCAGACGGGTCGTAGATGCCGGTGCCGACCATCAGCGGTTCGTTCAGCTCGCTAATGCCGTACTGCAGGAACCCCGGCGTCGCGCTTGGGCTGGTGCCCTTGAAGGTATAGGGGTTGAGCGTGTCGAAGGTGCCCGATGCCATCAGCTTGATCTGGCCACCCTTGGGCGCACGCGGATTCACCCAATCGAAGTGGGTGAATGAGGCTGGGTACTTAAGAGTGCCGAACTGCGCATAACCATGGCTTTCGCTGATGGTGGCGAGGGCGGGAAAGCTCAAGGCCAGGCAGGTCAGTAACAGTAGCAGGGCTCGCATCAGACGGGGGATCCGGTCCTTGGCGCTTACGGGCTTCTCGGGCCGGTACAGTAACAGCTTGTATGCGCTGGAAAAAGGCCGGACAACTCGGGCAAACTGCGAGTCATTTCCCGTCATGGCATTGTGCAGAGGTGACCTCTTGGATGTACGTGCCCAGGGTCTGCAGGCGTGGGTCGACCGCCTGAATCAATCGGAGCTGCCCGCGCTGGCGTCCGTGGTCAAGGACCTTCAGCGCCTGGCCGAGCATGAGCATTCTTCGGTACAGCAGTTGGCCGATGTGCTGTTGCGTGACGCGTCGCTGACTTCCAAGGTGCTCCGGGTCGGCAACAGCAGCTACTACAACCCTTCGCAGGAAACCATCAAGACGATTTCCCGGGCGATCGTGATGATCGGTTTCGAGAATGTACGGCTGATCAGTCTGTCGGTGACCTTGATCGACAGCCTGCTTGAGCGCGCTCCGCGGGAGCAATTGCTGGAGTTGCTTGCTCGCTCGTTTCACGCAGCGGTACAGGCGCGCAATATCGCAGGGTACGTGCTGTCCCGCCACGAGGAGGAGGTGTTCATCGCAGCGCTGCTCTACAACATCGGTGAACTGGCATTCTGGGGTTGTGGTGGTGAACAGGTCGAGGAGCTGGCACTCCAGCTGGCACAAACGGGGATCAAGGCTGATGAGGCAGTTCAGGCGGTACTGGGCACGAGCTTTAAGCAGCTCAGCCTTGGCCTGGTCCGGAGCTGGAATCTGGGGGAACTGACCAGCCTCGCACATAGCCAGGCAGCCAGCGGCGATCCAGCTGCTCGCGCGGTAGCGCTGGGCGTGCAAATCAGTGAAGCCGCTTTGAACGGCTGGGAGTGCGAGCAGATGGCCGCGCTGACCAAGGCTGTCGCGGAGTTCACAGGGGTAGATGATGAGGACGCGCTGCAGCAGATACTCGCCAGCGCCGACGAAACGGTGCAGGTGGCGACGACATTCGGCGCCAGCCGCTTAGGTAGGCTCATCCCCAGCACCGACCCGGAACAGATTCGTTTGCAGCAGGCCCAGCGCCAGGCAGCCCTGTTGCAGCCGGACCTGCTGCTGATGCAGCAAACCCTGCAGGACCTCGGGCTGCTGGCTACGGGTGGAGGCGAGGCAGGGCTGATTCTGGATACGCTGCTGAAAGGCCTGCACCGCGGGGTTGGTCTGGAACGGGTAATGGTGGCGGTACTGGCGGATCAGCAGACGCGCCTTAAGGCACGCTGCGCCGTAGGCGAAGGAACGGAGGCCTGGCTGCAGGGCTTCGTCCTACCGGCAGATCAGCCCGAACAGCCGCATGTCTTCAGCTATGCGTTGCGCCATCGGCAGTCGCTATGGATGGGCGTGCCAGCGAGCTATAACTTGGCAGATCTGGTGACCCAGCCGCTGCGCCAGTGGTTTGGCAACGGCATGTTCTTCATCGCGCCACTGATGGCTGGTACTCGCGAAATCGGAGTGCTGTATGGGGATTGCAGGCTCTCCGGACGAGCACTGAAACACGAGCAATTCGTGGCTTTCCAGCGCTTCGCCCAATTGACCGGGCGCTGTCTGGAGGCGCTGAGCAAGCGCTCGGTTGGTTGAGCGCGGGCTCAGTTCGGAAGATAGAGCGTCAGCAGCTGGCCAGGTCGCAGTACTTCGGTTCCTTTCGGGTTCCAAGTCTTCAGATTGGTCAGTTGCACGTTAAAGCGCTTGGCTATCTGGTATAGCGAATCGCCTTTCTGCACCTTGTAGTAGGTCGGCGAATTGTCTTTTTTCGCCGCCGTGCTGGTTGCAGGGCCTTGCAGGAACAGCGCCTGACCAACCTTCAGTTGGCTACCGGAAAGCTTGTTCCAGCGCTGCAGGTCACGTACCGACACCCTTTGAGCCTTGGCGATGTCCCAGAGATTGTCTCCAGGCTTGACTCGGTAGCTGCGCGGCGTCGCTGCCGGCTGGCGTGCCACGGCATGCAGAAGCTCCCGCGAGGTGCCGGCGTCACCACTGGTCGGAAGGCTGAGCACCTGTCCGATCCGTAGCGTGTCGCTCTTCAGTCGGTTCACGTCGCGGATGATATTCACGGTCAGATGATGGCGGTTGGCGATGACGCCCAGGGTGTCTCCTGCGCGCACCTGATATTGCTGCCAGTCGACCAGATCCTGCGGCTTCATCATTGCCAGGTTGGCTGCCAGCATCTCGGCTTTTTCCAACGGCACCAGTAGCTGCTGCGGACCGTCCAGGGTGATGCGGCGGGTGAAGGCGGGATTCAGCTGGTAGAGCTCGTCCTCGTCGAGGTCGGCGAGTTTGGCGACCCGCGCCAGATCCATGCGCTGCTTGAGTGCGATCACCTCGAAGTAGGGCTCGTTGGCAATCGGGTTGAGATTGATGCCGTAAGCCTCGGGAGCCTGGATCAACTGCGACAGCGCCAGTAGCTTCGGCACATAGTCACGAGTTTCACGTGGCAGCGGGAGGTTCCAGTAGTCGGTTGGCAGGCCCAGCTTCTGATTGCGTTCGATCGCTCGACTGACAGTGCCTTCGCCGGCGTTGTAAGCCGCCAGGGCAAGCAGCCAGTCCCCGTTGAAGAGACCGTGCAGGTAGCTCAGATAGCGCAGCGCGGCGTTGGTCGATGCCGTGATATCCCGGCGGCCGTCATACCAGCTGGTCTGGCGAAGATTGAAGTGCCGACCGGTGGATGGAATGAACTGCCAAAGCCCGACGGCATGCGCGGGGGAGTAGGCGAAGGGGTCGTAGGAGCTTTCGATGATTGGCAGCAGCGCCAGTTCCAGCGGCATGTCGCGCTCTTCAAGACGCTCGACGATGTAGTGAATAAACGGACTGCTGCGCTCGCTGACAACTTCGATGGACTTGGGGCGGCTTGAGAGCAGCAGGCGCTGCTGCTCGATGCGCGGGTTGCTGTCCAGATGCTCCTGTAGCTTGTAGCCCTCGCGGATTCGCTCCCAGATATCTTCGTGCTCGGTGACGGCGGTAGTGTCGCTCAGCCAGATGGGCTCTTGCGCCACTGGCGCCATCGCACGCCTTGTCTGCTCGCGGCCCTCGTCGCGCACGGCGTTGCTCTGACAGCCCGCTAGGGCGACGCATATGGCGAGGGCCAACGCACGACCAGAGGCTGCCAAGGCGTCCGTTTCGTGGCGTTTCTTGGGAGCTGGCGGCATTGGCTGGAATCTTCCCCGGAAACAAAATTCGGGGGATTCTAGGAACGCACCCTGGTGGGGTCAAGTTTGCAGGCTCCGTTTCGGGAACCTGTCGAGCTTGTCAGAAGCGGTCTTTCCAGGCGCGCAAAGCCGCGAAAACCGCGACGTCGCCCTCTAGTTTGCGGCCGCTGTGCTCGCTAGCGGCCTGTTGGACTGCCTCAACGCCGCTGCGCAGAAAGGGGTTGCTGGCGCGCTCGATGTTCATTCGAGTAGGCAGGCTGAAGCGATTTGCTTCCCGCAGCGCGGCTACCTCGTGCAGGCGCTGCTGGATGTCTGGGTTGCCCGGCTCTACGGCCCGGGCGAAACGCAGATTGCTCAGGGTGTATTCGTGGGTGCAATAAATGAGCGTGCAGTCCGGTAGCGCCGCCAGACGCTGTAGCGATGCGAACATCTGCTCGGCTGTACCTTCGAACAGTCGTCCGCATCCTGCCGCGAACAGGGTGTCACCGCTCAACAACCAAGGCTGCTCGGCATCGGCGTGAAAATAGGCTATGTGCCCGAGGGTATGGCCAGGCACCGCAATGACCTGCAACACCTTGTCCAGCACCTGGATGCGCTGGCCATCGCTCAGCGCCTCATCGCGCGCGGGGATGTTTTCGGCTGCAGGCCCGTAAACGCGGGCGCCGGTCTCCGCCTTGAGTCGTTCGACGCCGCCAACGTGATCGTGATGGTGATGAGTGATAAGGATATCGCTGAGTTGCCAGGTCGGATGCTCTTGCAGCCAGCGCAGCACCGGCGCGGCGTCACCGGGGTCGACGGCCGCGCATCGTTGCGTTGCTTCGTCCTGCAGCAACCAGATGTAGTTGTCGGTGAAGGCGGGCAGTGCTTCGATCTTGAACATGGGGCGGGTCGCCAATCGGGTGACAAAGGCGCATCCTAGCAGTCCCATGAAAAAGTTGAACCCGAGTGAACCCAGTGCCGCGCAGATACGCACGGCGAACGGAGCCGAGCGATGAACGATCGACCGTCCACCCAGGGCAACGACCATTGGCTGTCCATGATCAATCAGGCATCTGACTGGTTCGAGGGTCCGTTGGGTCAGCAACTGCTTGCTCAAGAGAAGCTCGTACTTACCGAAGAGCTGGCGCGCTGCTTCGGCAGCTATCTAGTGCATAACGGTCCGTTCAGCGGAGATCCAGTACAGCCGCAGAACATCAAACGCAGCGTGCGCTTGGGGGCGCCTTTGCCTGGGGTTGAAATCCACTGCGAGGAACAGGCCTGGCCGCTCGGCGAGCACGCGGCCGATGTCGTGGTGTTGCAACATGCGCTGGACTTCAGTCTTTCGCCCCATGGGCTGCTGCGCGAAGCGGCACGCGGCGTTCGTCCGGGTGGACATCTGCTGATCGTCGGAATCAATCCCTGGAGTGCCTGGGGCGTGCGGCATCTGCTATCGCGTGAGGCATTCCGCCAAGCACGCTGTATCCGCCCGTCGAGGGTTGGTGACTGGCTGAACCTGCTGGGATTCGCGCTGGAGAAACGTCGCTTCGGATGCTATTGTCCGCCGCTTTCTTCGGGCGACTGGCAGGCGCGTTTATCACGCTTGGAGTCGGTTGGGCAGCAGTTGCAGGCGCCGACCGGCGGCTTCTATCTATTGGTGGCGCGTAAGCTGATGATCGGTCTTCGACCGTTGCGCCAGGAGCGGCGCGAGCGAATGGGCAAGCTGCTGCCGATGCCGGTGGCTAAGATCAGCCGCCGCGACGCCGAGCAGCACCGGCTCCCTTGAAGACCAGACCCTGCCGGCAAACAGAGTAAGCGATCGAACATGAGTGACGACTGGGTCGAGATTTATACCGACGGTGCCTGCAAGGGCAACCCTGGCCCAGGCGGCTGGGGCGCGCTGCTTATATATAAGGGCGTCAAGCGTGAACTCTGGGGTGGCGAACCCGAAACCACCAATAACCGAATGGAGCTCATGGCTGCCATTCGTGCACTTGCCGAGCTGAAGCGTTCATGCAAGGTGCGTCTGGTGACCGACTCGCAATACGTCATGCAGGGCATCAATGATTGGATGCCGAACTGGAAGAAACGCGGCTGGAAAACGGCGAGCAAGCAGCCGGTGAAGAATGCCGACCTTTGGCAGCAGCTCGACGAACAGGTCAATCGGCATCAGGTGAGCTGGGAGTGGGTCCGCGGACATACCGGACATCCTGGCAACGAGCACGCCGACCTACTGGCCAACCGCGGCGTGGTGCAGGCCAAACGTCAACCGATTGTGTAAGTGAGCGAAACGACATGCGCAGCGTAGTGCTGGATACCGAAACGACCGGCATGCCGGTGGCCGATGGCCACCGGATTATCGAGATTGGTTGTGTCGAAGTCATCGGTCGCCGCCTGACCGGGCGGCACTACCACGTCTATCTGCAGCCTGATCGCGAAGTGGATGAAGGGGCGATTGCCGTTCACGGCATCACCAACGAGTTTCTCGTCGACAAGCCGCGTTTCCGTGATGTCGCTGACGAGTTCTTCGAGTTCATCAAAGGCGCGCAGCTGGTCATTCATAACGCTGCGTTCGACCTTGGCTTCATCAATAATGAGTTTGCTCTGCTCGGCCAGCAGGAGCGTGCCGAGATCACCGACCATTGCTCGGTGCTCGACACCCTGCTGATGGCCCGCGAGCGCCATCCGGGCCAGCGCAACAGCCTCGATGCGCTATGCAAACGCTACGGCGTGGACAACTCCGGCCGGGATCTGCACGGCGCTCTGCTCGATGCCGAGATTTTGGCCGATGTCTGGCTGACCATGACCGGCGGGCAGACCAACCTGTCTCTTGCCGGTGACGGTGAAAGCTCCGACGGTGGCCGGCAACAGCCCAGCCCGATCCGTCGCCTGCCGGCTGATCGACCGCGCACAGCGGTGCTGCGTGCCAGCGAGGAAGAACTTGCAGCGCATATGGCGCGCATGGCCGCGATCGAGAAAGCGGCGGGTGCCGCCCCGCTGTGGGCTCAGCTCGAAGGCTGAAGCTGCTGGTGTCGCTGACTCGCACGGAGATGCTGGCGACTGCCGTCGGCTTGATGCGCTGTTCCTTTGTTGCGGACACTTCTACCCTGTAGAAGGATCGTCCGCAGAGAGCACGCATGTATAAAGACCTGAAATTCCCCATCCTTATCGTTCACCGTGACATCAAGGCCGACACCGTTGCTGGCGAACGCGTGCGTGGCATCGCTTCGGAGCTGGAGCGCGACGGCTTCAATATCCTCCCCACCGCCAGCTCAACCGAAGGGCGCATCGTTGCCTCTACTCACCACGGGCTGGCTTGCATCCTGGTGGCCGCGGAGGGTGCCGGTGAAAATCAGCGCCTGCTGCATGACGTGGTGGAGTTGATTCGGGTTGCTCGGCGCCGCGCCCCGCGTCTGCCGATCTTCGCCCTTGGCGAGCAGATCACCATCGAGAATGCGCCAGCCGAGGCGATGGCCGATCTGAATGAGTTGCGCGGTCTGCTTTATCTGTACGAGGACACCGTGCCTTTTCTGGCGCGGCAGGTCGCGCGCGCCGCGCGCGGTTACCTCGAGGACCTGCTGCCTCCATTCTTCAGTGCGCTGGTCCGACACACTGGCGAGTCAAACTATTCCTGGCATACGCCGGGGCACGGCGGGGGAGTGGCCTATCGCAAGAGTCCGGTCGGGCAGGCTTTCCATCAGTTCTTCGGTGAGAACACGCTGCGTTCGGATCTCTCGGTGTCGGTGCCCGAGCTTGGCTCGCTGCTCGATCACACCGGGCCGGTTGCGGCGGCCGAGGCTCGCGCGGCGCGTAACTTCGGCGCCGACCACACCTTCTTCGTGATCAACGGCACCTCGACGGCGAACAAGATCGTCTGGCATTCGATGGTCGCGCGGGACGATCTGGTGCTGGTCGATCGCAACTGCCACAAGTCGATTCTGCACGCGATAATCATGACCGGTGCAATACCGCTGTACATGAGCCCGACGCGCAACGAGCTGGGTATCATCGGGCCGATTCCGCTGGAAGAATTCACCCGCGAGTCCATTCAGGCCAAGATCGCCGCCAACCCGCTGGCCCGCGGTCGGCCGCCCAAGGTGAAGTTGGCGGTGGTGACCAACTCGACCTATGACGGGCTCTGCTACAACGCCAACCTGATCAAGCGCACCCTCGCCGACAACGTCGAAGTGCTGCATTTCGACGAGGCTTGGTATGCCTATGCGGCGTTTCACGAGTTCTACGATGGCCGTTATGGCATGGACACGCGGGAGCAGGGCCCGCTGGTCTTCACCACCCATTCCACGCACAAGCTGCTCGCTGCGTTCAGCCAGGCATCGATGATTCACGTGCTCGACAGCCAGACCCGGCAACTTGACCGCGACCGCTTCAATGAAGCTTTCATGATGCACATCTCCACCTCGCCGCAGTACGGCATCCTGGCATCGCTGGATGTGGCGTCGGCCATGATGGAGGGGCCGGCTGGGCGCTCGCTGATCCAGGAAACCTTCGACGAAGCGCTGAGCTTTCGCAGGGCGCTGGCCAACTTGCGCCAGCATATCGATGCGGACGACTGGTGGTTCAGCATCTGGCAGCCGCCGCTGGTCGATGGCGCCGAGGCGCTGGTTACTCCGGATTGGCTACTCGAGCCAACGGCTGACTGGCATGGTTTCGGCGATATTGCCGACGATTACGTGCTGCTCGATCCGATCAAGGTCACGCTCGTCACGCCTGGACTTAGTGCATCGGGTGCGCTGGGCAAGAGCGGCATCCCGGCGGCAGTGGTCAGCAAGTTTCTATGGGAACGCGGCCTGGTGGTGGAGAAGACCGGGCTCTACTCGATGCTCGTGCTGTTCTCCATGGGTATCACCAAAGGCAAGTGGAGCACGCTGCTCACCGAGCTGCTGGAGTTCAAGCGGCACTACGACGCCGATATACCGCTGGCCGATGCGCTGCCATCAATCGTGCGAGCCGGCGCAGCGACCTACGCCGGTATGGGCTTGCGCGACCTCTGCGATGCCCTGCATGCCTGTTATTGCGAGAACGCCACGGCGCGAGCCATGCGCAGGATGTACACCGCATTGCCAGAGCCCGCGATGACCCCGGCACAGGCGTACGACAAGCTGGTCCGGGGCGAGGTCGAAGCGGTGCCGATCGAGGCGTTGGAAGGGCGCATCGCGGCCGTCATGTTGGTGCCGTATCCGCCGGGCATCCCGCTGATCATGCCGGGCGAGCGCTTTACTGGGGAGACTCGCTCGATTCTCGATTACCTTCGCTTCGCCCGCGATTTCGCCGAGCGCTTTCCTGGGTTCGACGCCGATGTACATGGGTTGCAGCACGAGGTTGGTACGGATGGTAGCGTGTACACCGTCGATTGCATTCGCGAATGATCATTCGGCTACGGGCCAGGCCGTCTACCGCGGCATGAACAGGTCGACCGGCGGCGTGGTCTGTATCACATCGTCTGCATCGACATTCACTCCCGGTGGCACCAGTTGTTATAGTTGCCCACCGTCTTGCGGCTTACCCGCCATGACGCCCCATGCGCCCTTGCTGTCGAGGATGATAGCGTGACCGAATACAAAGCCTTCCGCGTAGAGTTGGCAGACAAGATTGCCCGAGTCGTGATCAACCGACCCGAGAAGATCAATGCGATGGATGCCGCGTTCTGGGCGGAAATCATCGATATCTTCAACTGGATCGATGCCACCGACGAGGTGCGCGTAGTGATCCTCAGCGGGGCCGGTGACCATTTCTCTTCAGGCATCGACCTGCAGCTGCTGGCCTCGGTCGGTAGCAAGCTGGGCAGTGATGTCGGGCGCAACGCCGAGCAGCTGCGCCGCAAGATCCTTTCGCTGCAGGCCTCGTTCAATGCTGTCGATCACTGCCGCAAGCCGGTCATCGCGGCCATCCAGGGCTACTGCCTGGGCGGCGCCATCGATCTGATCTCCGCCTGCGACATGCGTTACAGCACTGCAAGCGCGAAATTCTCGATCAAGGAAATCGACATGGGCATGGCCGCCGATGTCGGGACCTTGCAGCGTCTGCCGCGCATCATCGGCGATGGCATGATGCGTGAGTTAGCGTTTACTGGTCGCACGATAGACGGCGAAGAAGCGCGCAGCATCGGCCTAGTCAATCGTACCTATGCCGACCAGCAGGCGCTGATGGATGGCGTTCTGGAGTTGGCCCGCGACATCGCTCGCAAATCACCTGTCGCCATTCGTGGCACCAAGGAAATGATCCGCTACATGCGTGATCATCGCGTCGACGACGGCCTCGAATATATCGCCACCTGGAATGCAGCCATGCTGCAGTCGGCCGATATCAAGGTCGCCATCGCTGCTCATATGAGCAAACAAAAGCCGGACTTTGCCGACTGATGCGCCATCAAACGTTTGCGCGGGAGGCGCACTAGGCATGGTTACTGGAGCTACTTCACTTGGTCTGGTACGTGACGAACTGTTCGCCACCATGGAAGAGGCCGAGCAGAGCCTTGAACACTTCATCATTGATCGCAACAACGGCGGCCTGCTGCAGCAGGCCGTGGAAAACCTCAAGCAGGTGCGCGGTACGCTCAATCTCATCGAGCTGACGGGGGCCGAGTTGCTGGCGCAGGAGATCCTGCAGCTGGCGACCGATATCCCTGTTGGTGCCGGCGAAGACCGCGACGTACAGCTTGCCGCGTTGAGCAACGCGCTCTACGTGTTGCGACGCTATCTGGAAAGCGTCGATGCCAGCCGCCAGGAAATTCCCGAGCTGCTGCTTCCGGCGATCAACGCGCTGCGACAGGCTTGCGCGCAGCCGGCATTGCCGGAGAGTTTTTTCTTCAGCGTTCGACTCGATCACGCTCGCCCTGCGGTAGATGTACCAGCCCGGTCCGGTGCTGCGCCAGTTGCCGAGGCCCGGCGCCTGCGTCAGATGTATCAGGTTGGGTTGCTGGGCTTCATCCGCGAAGAGAATCTGCCAGCCAGCCTGAAACTCATGAACCGTGCGTTGACGCGCCTGGATCATCTCTTCATCGAATCCCCCGCCAGCCGGCTGTGCTGGATCGGCAGTGCGGCCCTCGAATCGCAGCTGGACGGCCAGCTGCTGCCGCGCAAGTCGCGCAAGCAGCTGTTTTCGCGGCTCGACCGCGAGCTCAAGCAGGTACTCGGCAACCCTGCGTACGAGGCCCCGCGGAGTCTGCTCAAAGAGCTGCTGTACGTCGTCGCCTTGGCGGATACGCAGGGACCTATTGCCAGCCAGGTTCGCCAGGTGTTCTCGCTAAGCTCGCTGCCGTTCACTGACCATCTGCTCGAAGAGGAGTCTCAACGCCTGGCTGGCCCTGGGCAGGCGGTGATGCGCTCGCTGTCCTCGGCAATCCGCGAGGAGCTGGCTAGCCTGAAGGATTTGCTGGATCTGATCGAGCGCGGTACCGCGCAGGCGGAAGCCTATTCGAATCTGCATAACCTGCTCGGCAAGATGGCCAAGACCCTGGGGATGGTTGGCCTTTCATCCGCGGCCAGTACCTTGCAGACGCAGCTGGGCGACGTCTCTGTCTGGAGCCTGGAGCATACGCCCGAGGCGCACGTCATTCAGCGCCTTGCCGACGCCGTGCTCTATGTCGAAAGCATGGTCGCCAGCCTGGAGCGTGGAGATCGGCGTGATACGAAGCCCCAAGTCGCCCGCCCAGGGATGGAGGCCGAAGCCTTCGCCAATCACCAGCTGACTGAGGCGCGCATCGTAGTAATCGACGAAGCGACCGCCGGACTCGCCCTCGCCAAACGGGCGATTACCGCCTATCTGGAATCCAATGGGGAGAAGCTGCACCTGGCCAATGTGCCATTCAGCCTGCAGGCGGTGCGTGGCGGATTACGTTTCCTCGAGCAGGAGCGTGCGGCTGACCTGATTGGCGCCTGTGCCGATTTCATTCAAAAGCAAATGCTTGAGTCGAATCAGATGCCGCCTGAGCAACTCTTGGAAACCCTCGCTGACGCCCTTACCAGCCTGGAATACTACCTCGAAGGTGGGGCGGTTCTACGCCGTGACGATTCACGCGTGAGCGTGCTTGATCTGGCCAGCGAGAGCGTGCGCGCGCTGGGCATGCCGGTAGCGGCCTGATGAGTCTGCGCTGGCAGGCGGCGCTGCTCGACCCCTCAGTGCCGGGGGGCTGGGCGGTGGTGCATTGCCGGCAGCAGTTTCTCCTCGACGACAATGGCGTGCTGTTTCCGCGGGACTGGCTCAAGCGCCTGGACCTACCGCTGCTAAGCGAGCAGGGGCTGGGTCATTTTGACGGGGAGCCGGTTTTTCTTTTTGAGCTAGAGTTCTCCGCGGAGGTGCCCGGTGCGCGCTGGCAGGGCCTGCGTCAGTTCATGCAGGAAGATGACCGCGATCTGTTCCGACTGCTCGGCTACGCCACACAAATAGGTACCTGGGCTAGCCAGCATCGTTTCTGTGGCAGCTGTGGCTCGCCGATGAAGCTGCGCGCAGGCGAGCGGGCGATGCACTGCCCGGCCTGCGGCGTTCAGCACTACCCCAGACTGTCCCCGAGCATGATCGTACTGGTCACCCGCGGGGATGAGCTGCTGCTGGCTCGCTCGCCGCGTTTCGCTCCCGGCGTCTATAGCACCCTGGCCGGCTACGTGGAGCCGGGTGAGTCGGTGGAGCAGTGCGTGGCGCGTGAAGTGCGGGAAGAAGTTGGCGTGGCGATCCATGCGCCACAATACATCGCAAGCCAGGGCTGGCCGTTTCCGCACTCGCTGATGCTGGGATTTCATGCCGAGTACGCCAGCGGTGAGATCGTGCCTCAGCCCGAGGAGATCGAAGACGCGCGCTGGTTCGCCATCGACAACCTGCCGGCATTACCCGCACGCCAATCCATTGCGCGTTATCTGATCGAGCTGTACTTGGCTCGCCGCCTAGGCCGCCCCGAACCAGTGCTGCCAGGCTAGACGCAGACTCATCGCCAGCACCACCAGAATAAACACCGGGCGGATGAACCGCGAGCCGCCACGGATTGCCGTGCGCGCGCCAAAATAGGCGCCGGCCATCAGTGCCAGGCCCATGCCGATTCCGAGTACCCATGCGACATGTCCAGCAATCACGAACACGCTCAGCGCCACTGCGTTGCTGACGAAATTCATGGTTCGCGCAACACCGCTGGCCCGCAGCAGATCGAGTGGATAGAGCAGCATGCTGCTGACGGTCCAAAAGGCGCCGGTGCCTGGGCCCGCCACGCCATCGTAGAAACCGAGCGAAAGGCCCTGTGGCCACTGTCGCTTGCGCCCGATCAGCGTCGCATCGCCGCTTGCGCGGGTGGGCATGCGGCTGAATAGGAGGTAGATGCCGCAGGCAGATACCACCAGGGGCAGCAGCTGGTTAAGCCAGCTTGCAGGCATGAACTGCGCGAGAACTGCACCCAGCGCCGCTCCGATTGCGGTGCCCGCAAGCGCGCTGCGCCATATCCCAGGCTCGAACAGGCGACGGCGATAGAAGGTATAGCTGGCGGTAGCCGAGCCGAAGGTAGCGCACAGCTTGTTGGTGCCCAGCACGAGATGAGGTGGCAGGCCGGCAGTCAACAGGGCAGGAATGGTCAGCAGCCCGCCACCACCGGCGATGGCATCAATGAATCCGGCGGTGAAGGCAACGGCGAACAAAATCAACAGGGTCGAAGGGTCGAGCGCGAGCTCAAGTGCTAAGGGCATGCGAGCCTCGATGGGCTGAAGGACAGCGGAGGATAATGCTGCCTTCATGCTGGCGAAAGGGGACGAATCGCCTGAGCTGCCTCATGCTGTGCACGAAGAAGAACGCCAGCTCGTGACCGCCGTCCCATGCCGGTGCTGGCTGTGCTGATGGCTGCTGCGGATAATGTCGCACCCAATGAAAAGGACGCTTGGCTATGCAATATCTCGGGCTTGCAATCGTGATCGCGTTACTGGCGGTTATCGTATTGCTGGTGGCGCTACGTTTGCTGCTGGGAGGGAGCTGGCTGATGGGCTGGCTGCGTGGCACCTGTGGCTTTGCTGTCCTCGCGCTTGCCGGGCTTATCGGACTGATTGGCTACGACATCAGTACCTATTCGGCGCTGCCGAGCGACCGGCCGCTGGTTACCGTTACCTTCCAGGCTCAGGGATCGCAGCGTTACGAGGTCAGGCTGGAGCAGGGCAAGGAGGCGCGTACGGCGATGCTGGAAGGGGATCTCTGGCAGCTCGACCTGCATGTGTTGCGCTGGAAGAGTCTGGCTGAGCTGATCGGCCTGGAATCCGGCTATCGGCTGGAGCGCCTCACCGGACGCTACCTCGCTGTCGAGCAGCAGAATGTGGCGCGCCATGGCCGTGTAGTGCTGAGCGAGAAGCCCCTAGGGGTGGATATCTGGCAATCGCTGGAACTTGGACAGCGCAGCATGCATCTGGTCGATGCACAGCTGCTGCGCGTCGATTACATGCCGATCGCCGATGGCGCCGCTTATACTGTGGAGCTCGCTCCGACCGGGCTGATTGCCAAGCCCATGAACGCAGCGGCGACCGAGGCGTTGAAGAACTGGTAAACAAAAGGGAGCCGCTAGGCTCCCTTCTGGTAGTCCCGCAAAGCGTCAGGCCAGATAACCGCCATCGACGTTGAGTGACACCCCCGTGGTGTAGCTGGACGCATCGCTGGCCAGATAGAGCACAGCACCGGCCATTTCGCTCGGTTGGGCGACACGGCTCAGTGGGATGTGCTGCAGTGCCATTTGCAGAATCGAGTCGTTCTTGACCAGTGCCGAGGCGAACTTGGTATCGGTCAGGCCCGGCAGCAGCGCATTGCAACGAATACCGAACTGCGCGCATTCCTTGGCGAAAGCTTTGGTCATGTTGATCACGGCGCCCTTGGTAATCGAGTAGATGCCCTGGAAGTTACCCGGTGTCACCCCGTTGATGGAGGCGACGTTAATGATGCTGCCGCCGCCGTGCTCGCGCATCAGCTTGCCGGCCTCGATGGACATGTAGAAGTAGCCGCGGATGTTCACGTCGACGGTCTTCTGGAAGGCCGATACGTCGGTATCCAGCACGTGGCAGAACTGCGGATTGGTAGCAGCGTTGTTGACCAGAATATCGAGGCGGCCGAACTGCTCGCGGATCTGAGCGAAAACCGCCTGAATCTGTTCCATCTCCCCAATATGGCAAGCAACCGGGGTGGCTTTTCCACCTTCGGCGATGATCGCGTCGGCTACAGCCTGGCAGCCCTCGATCTTGCGGCTGGATACGATCACGTGGGCGCCTTGCTGCGCGAGCAGCTTGGCAATGGCCTCGCCGATACCGCGGCTGGCGCCGGAAACGAAGGCGATCTTGCCGTCTAGGTCGAACAGGGTGGTCTTGGACATGGTCATTCCTCTTTTTCTTGTTCGGCCCTGTGCGTGCCACAGGGCTTGGATGGCTTCAGAGCTTCGATTGCCCGATCACTTGCAGCGCTTTTTGTTCGAGCAACTTGTTCATATGGATGAACGAGGCGAAACGTTGATCCTGTGTCTGGCCGTGATAGAAGCGGTAGTAAATCTGCTGAACGATTCCAGCCAGGCGGAACAGGCCGTAGGTGTAGTAGAAGTCGATGCAGGGGATCTCGATGCCGGCCCGTTGCGCGTAGTAATCGACGAAGCCCTGCCGGGTATGCATGCCAGGTAGATGGCTTGGTTGGCGACGCATCGCCTGCATCGGTTGTGGATCATCGGCCTCGATCCAGTAGGCCAGTGTATTGCCCAGATCCATTAGCGGATCGCCGATGGTAGTCATTTCCCAGTCCAGTACACCGATGATCTCCATCGGGTTATTCGGGTTGAGGATGACGTTGTCGAAGCGGTAGTCGTTGTGAATGATCCCGGGCTTTGCGTGATCCGCTGGCATTTTGTCCTTAAGCCAGGCCTTCACCGCCTCCCAGGCGGGCGCATCGGGGGTGATGGCGCGCTCGTAGCGCTCGCTCCAACCCTCGATCTGGCGCTTCACGTAACCTTCAGGCTTGCCCAGGTCGCCAAGGCCGCAGGCCTGATAGTCGACATTGTGCAGGTCGACGAACTTGTCGATGAAGCTCTCGCAGAGGGCACGGGTCTGGCCTTCATCGAGGCTCAGTTCCGGCGGCAGCTCGGAGCGCAAGATGATGCCGTTGACGCGCTCCATCACGTAGAACTCCGCGCCTATCACTGAATCATCCGTGCAGTAAACATAGGCCTTCGGGCAGTAGGGAAAGCCTTTGTTGAGCTGATTGAGAATACGAAACTCACGGCCCATGTCGTGGGCGGATTTCGCCTTGTGTCCGAAGGGAGGGCGGCGCAAGACCAGATCGAGATCAGGGTACTGCAATAGGTAGGTCAGATTCGATGCGCCACCGGGGAACTGGGAAATCTGCGGCGTACCGTTCAGGCCAGGGATATGCGCCTTCAGGTATTGGTCGATGATATCGACCGGTAACTCCTCGCCTTCCCGGACGCGCGTGGTTTGATCTGTAAGCGCCATTGTTATCCCTTCTACTTATGTTCGGTGCCCAAGATGATTCAGTAATCTAATGCTCGAGATCGCGTAGACCAAGTCATGGCCGCTGTTATTGGCCGGAGTGTTGCCCGTCAATCAAGCTGCCTGATTCGCTGTTCAGGGTTGTTCGGCCAAAAAAAAACCGAAGTCAGTGACTTCGGCTTTTTGCGTCGCAGCGGTGGTCCTGGCCTTACGCCGGGAACAGTTCGCTTAGCTTCATGGCCAGCATCATGTCGCCTTCGGCGCGCAGCTTGCCGGCCATGAAAGCCTGCATGCCGTCGGTTTCACCGCTGACGATGCCCTGCATGGTTTCGCTGTCCATGATCAAGGTGACGTTTGCATCGCTGGAATCGCCCTGCTGCAGATCGCAGGTGCCATCCTTTACCACCAGGTAGTAGTTTTCGGCATCAGTGATGTTGAACTGGAACACCAGATCCAGGCCGGCAGCGGCGCTGGGGTTGAACTTCGACTGCATGCCTTTGAAAGTCTCGGCGACGTTACTCATGAGGGTTTCCTTTTTGGGTCGTTATGGGTACACGCAGCTAGGGGCCGCTTGGGGCTGGGCTCATCTATGGGTGACGAGCTCCGGGTTCTTCAGGAGTTGCAGGTGCGCATGGCTGTTGAACGAAGCCAGCGCGACATCTCGATCACGAAACTTCAACAGGCTGAGCGAGGTATTGACGATCTGCCAGTTCATCTCGAATGCCTTGATCGGCGGCACGCCTATGATCAGTTGCATCAGTGCGGTGATAGTTCCGCCGGAGGTGAAGATGGCGATGCGATCACGCTTGCCTGCTTGATCCAGAACGCGATCCAGACCACCCCGTACGCGATCGAGGAAATGCTGCCAGCTCTCCAGTTCTTCCTTCTCGTGCTCACCGGATATCCAGCGATGCACTACATGGGTGAACAGCCGCTGAAAGTCGGCACGATGATCCGCCGCGTTGCGCAGGATGTGCAATGCATTGGGCTCGAGCTGAAGCAAGTCGGGGAGGTGGGCGCGTATAACCGCATCGGCGTGAAATTCATTGAAGGCGGCGTCGACTTCAAGCTCCGGCTGAGCCCCCAGTCTCGCCAGCGTGGCGCGGGCAGTGTCCTGCTGGCGATCCAGCTCGCCACTCAGGCAGCGATCAAAGGTCACATCAAGCTGCGCAAGGTAGTCGCCCAGCGCTTCGGATTGGCGATAGCCCAGTGGGGAGAGCACGTCGTAGTTTTCTGCGCCGAAAGACGCCTGACCATGCCTGATCAGGTAGATACTGCCCATGCTTGCTGCTCCGGCCGGCACTGTTTTTTCGCGAGGGTAGGGGCATCGTTCGGGAGTGTCAACGATAATTCGAACGTTTGTTTGAATTGCGCGCGCTAGCCCAGCCAAAGGCCCGCCGGTATGCTGGCGGCTTGCCGCCGAAGGGATACCTGTCGGCGCCGGAACTCACCGAGGGGGATACGTGGAATTTCTTGTCGATTACGCCAGCTTCCTGGCCAAGACTGTCACGCTGGTGGTCGCAATCGTGATCGTGCTGATCGCTCTCGCTTCGATGCGGCGCGGACGCAGCAAGCAGGGCGGTGGCCATCTCGAAGTGCACAAGCTCAACGAGTTCTATAAGTCCATGCGCGAGCGCCTGGAGCAGGCTGTGCTGGAGAAGGACGCGTTGAAAGCATTGCGCAAGCGCGAAGCCAAGGCCGCCAAACAGAACAAGAAGCCTGAAACGCCCGCGCGGGTATTCGTCCTCGATTTCGATGGCGACATTCGCGCATCGGCCGTCGACAACCTGCGCCACGAGATCACCGCGCTGCTAACGATGGCGACACCGCAGGATGAAGTGGTCCTGCGGCTGGAGAGTGGTGGTGGCATGGTGCACGGCTATGGCCTGGCCGCATCACAGCTGGTGCGTATCCGTGATGCCGGTGTGCCGCTGACTGTCTGCGTCGACAAGGTGGCCGCGAGCGGCGGCTACATGATGGCGTGCATCGGTAATCGCATTCTTACTGCGCCATTCGCCATCCTTGGTTCCATCGGCGTGGTGGCGCAGCTGCCCAATGTCCATCGCCTGCTGAAAAAGCATGATGTGGATTTCGAAGTGCTGACCGCTGGTGAGTACAAGCGAACCCTGACCGTTTTTGGCGAGAACACCGACAAGGGCCGGGAGAAATTCCAGGAAGATCTGGAAACGACCCATGAGTTGTTCAAGAACTTCGTCGCTCGCTATCGGCAGAACCTCTCGATAGATGATGTTGCAACGGGCGAGGTCTGGCTCGGCATCGCTGCGCTGGGTAAGCATCTGGCGGACGAGCTGAAAACCAGTGATCAGTACCTCGCCGAGCGGGCGCAGGAAGCGGAACTGTTCCAGCTGCATTACATCCAGAAGAAGAGCCTGCCGGAACGTTTCGGCATGGCGGCCAGTACGGTAATGGAGCACGGCTTGCTGAAAGGCTGGAGCCGGCTGAACGAACAACGTTTTTGGCAATGACAAGGGGACCGCGATGAGCAGCTTCAAGGCGCTACAAGTCAGCGAAGTGGCCGAGGGCCGTTTCGAATCCAAAGTCGTCGAGCGTGGTATCGACGAGCTGCCCGCAGGTGAGGTGCTCATCCGGGTTCATTATTCCTCGCTGAACTTCAAGGACGCGCTATCGGCGAGCGGTAATCGCGGCGTGACCCGATCCTATCCGCATACGCCTGGCATTGACGCTGCAGGTATCGTGGCTTCTTCCAGTGTCGGCGAATTCGCCGAAGGTGATGAGGTGATCGTTACGGGCTATGACCTGGGCATGAACACCGCCGGTGGCTTCGCTCAGTACATCCGCGTCCCGGCTGCCTGGGTGATCAAGCGTCCCCAGGGCCTTTCGCTGCGCGAAGCGATGATCCTCGGTACTGCCGGGCTGACTGCAGCACTTTGTATCGACAAGCTTGAGCAGGCTGGCCTGGAACCGCGTGAAGCGCCAGTGCTGGTGACGGGAGCGACTGGCGGGGTGGGTAGCATTGCCGTGGCGCTACTGGCCAGCCTTGGCTACAAGGTTGCGGCGGTGACCGGCAAGGCCGATCAGGCTGACTTTCTCACTCGCCTGGGCGCAAGCCAGATTGTCGAACGTTCTGCATTGCAGGCTGGCGTGGAAAAGGCGCTGCTCAAGGAGCAGTGGGGCGGCGCGGTTGATACGGTCGGCGGAGATATCCTGTTCAACGTGGTCAAGTCGCTGCAGCGCGGTGCCAGCGCAGCCTGTTGCGGACTCACTGCGGGCACTCACTTTCAGGCCAGCGTTCTGCCCTTCATTCTGCGTGGAGTCAATCTGCTGGGGGTGGACTCGGTGGAGATTCCGCTGGTGGTCAAG
This sequence comes from Stutzerimonas decontaminans, assembly GCF_000661915.1. Classification (NCBI taxonomy): domain Bacteria; kingdom Pseudomonadati; phylum Pseudomonadota; class Gammaproteobacteria; order Pseudomonadales; family Pseudomonadaceae; genus Stutzerimonas; species Stutzerimonas decontaminans. The sequence continues at coordinate 2,277,201 of NZ_CP007509.1, forward strand.
GCCTCCATGTGGGACAAGCTGTCGCTGCAGTGGAAGCTGCCCAACCTCGACGATCTGACCCATGAGATCGCTCTTGAGCAGTTGCCAGAGGCGATCGAGCGCATCTTGGCCGGGGGCCAGGTAGGCCGGATATTGGTACGTGTCGATTGAGTTGCGCCTGCTAAGCGATTTATCGACGCGATAGTGGCAATGAATTTCCTCGGAAGCGGCAATTGGCGGAACCTAGCGCCATCGCTGTTCGCAACCGAGGAAATCGTTCATGAAGAAGCTTGCCGAGAAAATCAAACAGATCGCTTCCGGAAAAAAGGCCGTAGAGGTTACCGCTCCGGTCGAACACCCTAATTTCTGGATGTATCAATGAAGCAATAAAAAGCCCGCCAATAGGCGGGCTTTTTATTTGCCGGTTCGACTGGGCTGGTATCAGCCCTGACGGCGACGGAACAGCGGGCGCTCATCATCGGCCGCGGCCTGATAGGTCACCGAAAAGTCCTTCAAACCTTCCAGCGCGTCGACTGGGTCACGATCGGCGCGAATGGCAAAAGCATCGAAGCCGCAGCGACGCATGTAGAACAGCTGGTCACGCAGTACGTCACCGATGGCGCGAATTTCGCCTTTATAGCCATAGCGCTCACGCAGCAGGCGGGCACTGGAGTAGTGGCGACCGTCGGTGAAGCTCGGGAAATTCAGCGCGACTACCTGGAAATGCTCCAGGTCGTCGGCGATATCTTCGATCTGTTCGTGCGCGTCAAGCCACACGCCGAGACCACCGTCGCGTGCTTTCAACGCATGCGCATGGTCGAGCCAGAGATGCAGCGGAACGATCAGGTCATCGCTGTTGCACAGGTCGTCGAGCGTCTGCTCTTGGGGCAGCAGGTGCCAGGTTTCATCGACCAGTTGATCGTTCTTAATGATTCGCTGCATAGACGCGCTCCTTGAAGGGATCAATGCCGATGCGGCGGTAAGTGTCGATGAACTGTTCATCTTCGGTACGCTGCTCCACGTAAACGTTGATGATCTTTTCGATCACATCGGGCATCGAGTCCTGAGCGAACGATGGGCCGAGGATCTGGCCGAGGCTCGCGTCACGGCCGGAGCTGCCGCCTAACGAAACCTGGTAGAACTCCGCACCTTTCTTGTCCACGCCCAGAATGCCGATGTGACCGACATGGTGGTGGCCACAGGCGTTCATGCAGCCCGAGATGTTCAGGTCGATGTTGCCCAGGTCGAACAGGTAATCGAGGTTATCGAAGCGACGCTGGATGGATTCGGCGATCGGAATCGACTTGGCGTTGGCCAGCGAGCAGAAGTCGCCGCCAGGGCAGCAGATGATGTCGGTCAGCAGGCCGATGTTCGGCGTGGCCAGCCCCAGCTCGCGCAGTTCGTGCCAGAGTTCGAACAGCTTGGCCTGCTCGACATCGGCAAGGATCATGTTCTGCTCGTGGGAGTTGCGCACCTCGCCAAAGCTATAGCGATCTGCCAGATCGGCGATGGCCTCGAGCTGCTTGTCAGTGACGTCCCCGGGGGCCACGCCCGTGCTCTTCAGTGAGAGGGTGACTGCCGCGTAGCCGGGTTTTTTGTGTGCGACGACGTTGCGTTGACGCCAGCGGGCGAAGCCCGGATGCTCGGCGTCCATTTGGGCGAGGGCGGCGTCCTGGTCTTCCAGGGTTTTGTACTCGGGATCGACGAAGAACTTGCTGACGCGTTGAACTTCAGTTTCGGTCAGTGTCGTCGGGCCGTCCTTCAGGTGCGCCCATTCGGCCTCGACGCGCTCGGCGAACACTTCCGGCGTCAGTGCTTTGACCAGGATCTTGATACGGGCCTTGAACTTGTTGTCACGACGGCCATAGCGGTTGTAAACCCGCAGGATGGCGTCAAGGTAGCTCAGCAGGTGCTGCCAAGGCAGAAATTCGTTGATGAAGCTGCCAACGATAGGGGTCCGACCGAGGCCACCGCCAACCGAAACGCGGAAGCCCAGTTCGCCGGCCTCGTTCTTCACCGCTTCCAGGCCGATATCGTGCACTTCGATGGCGGCACGGTCGCTGACCGCGCCGTTCACGGCAATCTTGAACTTGCGCGGCAGGAAGGCGAATTCTGGGTGGAAGGTCGACCACTGGCGAATGATCTCGCACCAAGGCCGTGGATCGATCAGCTCGTCCTTTGCGACACCGGCGAACTGGTCGGTGGTGGTGTTGCGGATGCAGTTGCCGCTGGTCTGGATCGCGTGCATTTGCACGGTGGCCAGCTCGGCGAGAATCTCCGGTACGTCTTCCAGCTCGGGCCAGTTGAACTGCACGTTCGTCCGCGTACTGATGTGCGCGTAGCCTTTGTCGTAATGACGTGCGATCTCCGCCAGCTTGCGCACCTGGGTGGAGGACAGCAGGCCGTAGGGCACGGCTACACGCAGCATTGGCGCGTAGCGCTGGATGTACAGGCCATTCTGCAGACGCAGCGGGCGGAATTCCTCATCAGCGAGTTCGCCAGCCAGGAAGCGGCGGGTCTGGTCGCGGAACTGCCGGACCCGATCCTCGATGATGTGTTGGTCGTACTGATCGTAAACGTACATAAATGTCCTGTTTTCAGGCTGTCTACAGCATTCGCGCGCACGGCCGCGCACCCATTTAGGGAGGGCGGCACGATACCAGCTCGTGGTTATGCGCAAAAGTGATGTTTGGGAATATGTTTAGAACTAAACCAAGCGAAATGGACTTATAACCCGCCGTCCTTGAGCAACGCACAAGCGTGGTCTTAACTGCCTGAAAGAAGCTGTCGATATCATCGAATGCTAAGAGGAGAAGTCCCGTGAGAAACGAGCAGCGCGACAGTGTGGTGGACGCCGCGGCGATCTTCAGTCTGATCATGCTCGCGGTGGGCACGGCGATATTCTGGGTCAGTCACCAGTAGGGTACAGCTCAGTTACCGACCAGGTAGAGCACCAGCTTCACCAGCCCCAGGATGGCCAGCACGAACAGTACGGTGAAGCTCACGCCGAGGATGATGAAGTGGCTGGGTTTGCCGTGGCTGAAATCCCGAGCTCTGTTCTTGCCGCTTTGTACGCCCAGGGCTGCAGCTAGCACGCTGCTAAGCATTTCTCGAAGCGTCAGACTCTTTTCCTGCTCGTCTTTCATGGCGGCCTCGTACGGTGATTTTTCCGAAGTCTAGTCGAGCGAGGTAAAGGTGGCGGGGCGGGACGCGGCCGATGATATGTCGGGGCTGAAGCGGGGACCGGCCTGCCGGTGACCGGTCCCGCCGACATTACTCGGCTTTGACAGCGATGTTTTTTGCGCTATCGGCAGTGCCCGGCTGCTTGGGCAGCGAAAGGCGCAGCACGCCTTTGCCGAATTTGGCCTCGATCTTGTCGCGGTCCACGCCTTCTGGCAGCGCAAAGCTGCGCTGGAAGCTGCCAAAGGAGCGTTCTGAGAGGTGGTAGCCGTCTTTCTCCTCTTTATGTTCCTGGCGCTTCTCACCCTTGATGACCAAGCTATTACCGACCAGCTTTACTTCTACGTCCTTTTCATCCAGACCGGGCAACTCGGCGGTGATTTCGTATGCGCTTTCCTTCTCGACCACGTCTACTGCTGGCATTTGACTGGGGCCACCCTGCCATAGCGGCGCGGCGTCCATGACGTGACGGCTGAACGGCAGATGCCAGGGGCGATCGAAATCATCGAACAGGCGGTCTACCTGTCGGCGTAGCGAGTCGAAGGGGCGCCATGGTTCCTGAGGCGCAGACGGGATCTTTTTTTCATCCGTAGTTACTGCAGGTTTTTTCGAAACGTCATTCATTTCGCAAACTCCTTTGAGCTCGGGAAGTCAACAGCGCATTCAGTTTCCTCCGTCGTATGGAATACGGTTTGATTCCGATCAACGGCGGATCCACTTATCGTGGTGACCTCAAGAGTAGTTCGTCCATGCCTGCCGACAAGAGGTGCGGCGCCTTCGTCTCAAAGGCTCTGTTTGAACCAGTCCCACAGCCCCAGCGAGAAGTCTGGGAAGAGGTTGATCCCCAGCGCGGACTTGAGCAAATAAAGAATCACCAGGCCTATCAATGCTGAGAACAGCAGGAACAGGGTCGCCAGCGCGGCCTTGGCCATGAGCGAAAGATTCTGCTGCGGACGCGTCAGGTTTCGTTTGTTACGGCCAGCAACGATCGCGAAGTAATAGCGATCACGCCACAATTTCACCGTTCCGCGCAAATCGACTCGGTGCTTGACCCATGACCGTGCGCCGAAAACTCCACGTAGTGCGTCGAGCTGTTCCTCGCTGAAGGAATCGCGCAGATGGTCGGGAAGGCGCTGCTTGAGGCCGCGGATGAACGGGTCGTGGTCCAGCGCAGTATCTGCATAGGGCTTGGGGTAGGGCGTACGTTCTTCGTCTGCTGCGGGTGATGTCATTGCGGGTCGCTCCGGTAAGGCGCGTCAGAGCGCGGCGAGGATGGTGTGCAGCTGGCCGAAGGCGGGGCGGAGCTCCGGCTGCTCTGACAAGCACTGGTTCTGCAGTTCGTACAGGGCATGCCAACGTGAGTCGTCATCGAAACCAGGGCAGCGCTGCAGCAACTCCTCAAGCAGGCAACCGAAGGCGCGGGACTCGATGCGTTGCAGGGCCTCACCGACCAGACTGTCCGGCTCGAAGAAGGACGCGGCGCCAAAATCGCTGAGCAGGCAGTTGCCCTGTGCATCGACCAGCAGGTTGTGGGCGTAAAGGTCGCCGTGCAGGATGCCGCGCTGGTGCAGGTGTGCCACTGCGGATGCCGCTCCGAGGGCGATGCGCAACGCCTGATCGAGGCTGAACGTAAGATCATCGGCATAGCAGTCACGCGTGCAGCTGGCCAGGGAAGGCGGACCAGCCAGTGGCTGGAAGGCCGGCTCAATCAGATCCATCAGTAGCCCCGGCGTTTGACCCGACTGATCCGCCAGCGGCCCGGCAACATCGATCAGGTTTGGATGGGGGCCGGCGGCCACGCAGGCGCCCATCTCGCTATGGGGCAGGCCATCGCTGGTGACGTGGCCCTTGAACTGTTTGGCGGCCATCTGCTTGGCCGGCTGTCCGCTCTGCTGCCACTCGGCACGGTAGATGATGCCGGACGCACCCTGGCCCAGCTGCTCGTGCAGGACGATCTGCTCGCGCGGGATCGCCGGTAGTGAGTGGCGCGCGAGACTTATCGCTTCGTTGGTATCGCTGAAGGGGTTGCCGGCAGCGGCCAGCCAACTGAGTCGTGGCAGCGTCAGCAGCCAGGCGGGCAGCGCTGGCAGGCGGTTGGCGGCGATGCGCAGCAATTCCAGGTTGACGCAATTGGCGAGCGTGTCCGGCAGTGAGGCCAGCTGGTTTCCGGCGAGCATCAACTTCTGCAGGCGGCGGCAGTTGCCGATCTCCTCGGGCAACGCCTGCAGCTGGTTGTCGGTGAGGATCAGCCAGCGCAACGCCGACGGCAGCGCGGCGGCGGGAAGATGACGGATCTGGTTGGCCTTGAAGCCGATCATTTCCAGCTGCTCGCAGTCGCCAAGGCAGTCCGGCAGCTCGGTGAAGAGGTTGTCAGAGCAGAACAGGATGCGCAGTTTGCGCAGGCGGGACAGGTCGGGCGGCAGGCGCTTGAGTTGATTGCCGGAGAGATTCAGTACTTCCAGCGTATCGGCGAGATCGAAGATTGCTTCCGGAAAGGTCTGCAGATCGGCGGAGAGATCCAGTCGGCGGATTCCGGCCAATTCGCCACGTTCCAGTTGTTCCAATGTATGCATGCGGCTTTGCGCTTTCCTTGCTGTATGAGGCCGAGCGGGCCGTCGATCGTATTGCGCTGGGACAGCGAGTGGGGCTTGCGGGTTCAGACACCGCGATCAACGCGCCCCTTGCGATTGAGCACCTGCTCGGCCCTTGCACGGAGCTGGCCGCAGCCACCGTCGATGTCCTGACCGGCCGAATTGCGTACCTTGGTCAATACGCCGCGGCTGTGCAGGTAACGCACGATCTGCACGATGCGATCGCCATCGGGACGCTGGTATTCGTCGTCTTCCAGGCTGTTGTAGGGGATCAGGTTCATCACCGCATACTTGCCTTTGAGCAAACGCAGGATGCCATCCATCTCAGCCTGGTTGTCGTTGATGCCCTTGAGCAGCGTCCACTGGTACTGGATCGGGAAGCCGGTTGCGCGGGCGTAGGTCTCGCCGAGGTCGATCAGCTCGTCGGGAGCAATCTGCGGTGCCCGTGGCAGCAGCGCCTGACGCAATGCGGCATCGGTGCTGTGCAGCGACAGGGCCAGCGCCGGCTTGACCCGCTGCTGCGGCAGACGCTCGAACACGCGCATATCGCCGACGGTGGAGAACACCAGATTCTTGTGGCCGATGCCGCCGTCCGTGCCGAGCAGGTCGATGGCCTCGAGCACGTTGTCGAGGTTGTGGGCGGGCTCGCCCATGCCCATGAACACCACCTTCTTCACCGGGCGGAAACGTCGGGCGAGGGCGACCTGGGCGACGATTTCGGCGCTACCCAGCTGACGCAGCAGTCCGCTCTTGCCGGTCATGCAGAACACACAGCCCACCGCGCAGCCGACCTGGCTGGAAACGCACAGGCCGTCGCGCGGCAGCAATACGCTCTCCACCATCTGCCCGTCGGCCAGCTCGACCAGCAGGCGTGCCGAGCCATCGGCAGCCGGATGTTCGGAACGCAGCTTTGCCAGACCATCGAGTTCCGCGTTCAATGCCGGCAGGCCTTCGCGCACGCTCAGCGGCAGGAAGTCCTCGGCCTGTTGCTGACGGCGGCCCACATCGAGTGGCAGACCCTTGAGCCAGGCACGGGTCATTCGCCCGATATGACGGGGCTTGGCGCCGATGTCGGCAAGGCGTTGCTGGAAGTCTGGGATTCGCATAGGGCGCGCATTCTATCCGGGGTCACGCGGTGAAGCGACGGCAGAACGGCACGATGCCGACCAGGAGGACGGCGAGCAGCGCGAAGGCCATGCCCAGCGAGCTGAAATGCGCGACCACGCCCATCATGGCGGGGCCGGCAAGGACCCCGGCAAAACCGATGGTGGTCGCCACGGTGACGGCCAGTTGCACCGGCATGCCGTCCTGCCGGCTCAGGGACGAAATCAGCACCGGCGAGACGTTGGCGCAACCCAGCCCGCACAAGCCGTAGCCGATCAGCGCCACGGCCCAGTGTTCGGAGGCCAGGCTCAGGCCGATGCCAAACGCCGCGAGCAGACCACCAAAAGCGATGACTCGCGCCGTGCCGAGCGCATTAACCAGCGGGCCGCCAGCGAAGCGCGCGATGGTCACCATAAGGGCGAAGGCTGCGTAACCCAGGCCGCCCTTGGCCACTTCGAGGCCTTTCTCGCCGGTCAGGTAAAGCGCGCTCCAGTCCAGCACGGCGCCTTCGGCCAGATACACGACAAAGCACATCAGGCCTACCAACAGCACCACCCCAGTGGGCCGTATGAAGGCAAAGCCGCCGCCCGGCGCACGATTCGGCAGAAAGCCGCGGGCCAGACCGAGATTCGCCGCAACGATCAGCCCAATCATCAGAAAGCTGCCGATTTCCGGCGCCAGGCCGACGGTCAGCAGGCCGGTGAGCATCAGTGCGCCGCTGATGGCGCCGAGGCTGTACATGCCGTGGAAGTTCGACATCAGTCGGCGGCCGACCGCGGTTTCCACCAGCACCGCCTGAATATTCATGATCACGTCGATGACGCCCAGGCTGCCGCCAAAGCAGAACAGTGCCAGGGCCAGCAACAGCATCGAGTCGGTCAGGGCCATGCCGGCCAGAGCCAACGCCAATAGCACGACGCTGCACAACTGCACTGGACGGATGCCCCAGCGGCTTACCAATACGCCGGACAGCGGCATCCAGGTCAGCGAGCCGACGCCGATGCAGAGCAGCAGCAGGCCGAACACTGCATCGGTCATCTCGATGCGTTCGCGTACATACGGCACCAGTGGTGCCCAGACGGACAGGCCGAATCCGGCCATGAAGAAACCGCAACGGGTCGCGTTGCGCACGATAGGGGCGTCGATCTGAACGGTATTACGGACCGCAGGCATTGGCGGCATTCCTCGATGAACTGGGTTTGGTGATGTGTTGAGCGCGGGCGGGGCCGCCAATCACCAGAGGGCCAACAATCCGGTATCGAAGAGAAACAGCAGTCGGCTTCCCGCGGGCAGGCTTGAAGAGCAGGGGAGTGACGTACTGAGCATGGGCGGAGGGAGCAGCTGTTAGATAGTGCACAGAGGATACACAACCCCGGCTAAGGAACAACCCGAGTGCAGGCGCTCACGATCCGCTCAGCGCTGTACACAATCCGGCCGATGCGACGGGGGTGCATGCTATCGTTAGCCGCTTTGCCGCCATGTGCGCTGTCGGAGCAGTCGATGAAGTTCATACACCAGCGCGAGCACCTCAACGAGGACGATATCGTCGTCATCGAATGCTCGCAGACCTGCAACATCCGCCTGATGAACGATGCGAACTTCCGCAGTTTCAAGAACGGCGGGCGGCATACGTACCATGGCGGGGCGTTCGATAAGTTTCCGGCCAAGATCGTGGTGCCGAGCACCGGCTTCTGGAATATCACCATCGATACGGTCACCCGGCGGCCGATCAGCGTGACGCGCAAACCGAACCTCAGTCACTCGATCAGGGTCATTCGACGGTCCCCCTCGCGTCTGTAATCGCCACATGGGCTGCGAGGCAACGAACAGGGAGCGACCTTTTTGAACCGCAGTCACCGTCGTTACGCCATCAACACCAGTCTGAACAGCCAAACGCCGGAGGTGCGCAGCAGCGATAGCCGCGGCGGGACCACCCGTGCGCATCTCGGCATGCTGTTGTGGGCGCTTTTTGTCGGGTTGTCCTTCCCGGCGGTGGGCTTGCTAAGCGAAGGGTTGCCGCCTTTGTTGCTGACAGCCATGCGCTTCAGCATCGCCGCGCTGGTCCTGGCGCCGCTGGCCTGGAGTCAGAGCGAAGGGCGACCGGGTTGGCGCACTCTGCTGCTTTACGCTGCCATGGGCCTATGCCTGGCGGGCTTTTTCGGCACCATGTTCTGGGCGGCCCATCGGGTCAGCGCACTGTCGATGGCGACGCTGTTCGTCAGCGTACCGCTGTTGGCTTATTGCCTGGGCCGTGGGCTGGGCGTCGAGCAACCTGCAGGCCGCCTACTGGCCATCCTGGCGCTTGGTGCGAGCGGAGCGTTGGGGCTGGCATGGGCCGAGAACGGTGGCGATTTTTCCGGTATGCAGTTGGGTCTGGGCGAATTGGGCTTCTTTTTTGGCTGCGTCGCTTCGGCGTTGTACCCGGTACTGAGCAAATGGGGGATGGCGAACGGCATGCTGCCGCGGCAGGCAGGCTTGCGCACCTTCTGGAGCCTGATCGCCGGCGCGTTTTTGATCGGCCTGATGGGCCTGCTCTGGGAACGACCGGCAACGTTGTTGCGCATGAACCTGCTGGATCTGCTTCTGGTGACCTACCTCGGCGTGTTTTCCAGCGCCATGACCTTCTTCCTCCAACAGCGAGCGACCTCCGTGCTCACGCCTGGCGCGGTCACGGCCTACAGCTATCTGGTGCCGTTTGTCTCGATGCTGCTGCTGTTCTTCGATCAGCCGGCACGCATGGGTATGCACTGGTTGCCCGGCAGCCTGTTGGTCGTGCTTGCCATCGGCCTGCTATTGCGAGGTGCTCGCCAGCCATCGCGCTGACGATCAGTCACTCCAGCAGTGCGCGGGTATGTGCAATCGCATGACGCTCTCGCTCGGTCCAGTTACCGCCGATTTCGACGAAGGGCTGGTCCCGCTGCACTAGCCAGCTGCGACATGCCTCGAAGAAGTCCAGTCGTTCGCTGATATCCGGCTGGCAGCGCTGGCCGTCGGCATGCCACTCGATATTCTCGGGCGAGAGCAGCAGGTGCTGGTGGTAATCCCTCGCCAGCAGCTCATCCTCGAGCCAGGCGGGGCAATCGCCGAACAGCGTATGACTCCAGAGCATGTTGCTCAGCAGGTGCGTATCCAGAATCAGCAGATGCGGTGCCTGGATTCTCGCGGCATCTTCGCGGACCAGCTGGCCACGGGCGATGGCCGGAATATCGGCAAACGTCGTGTCGCGTTGCCTCTGCTCGATGTAGTCACGCACGTACTCGCCGACCAGCACGCCACCGAACGTGCGCAGCAGCCGTTCCGCAAGCCAGCTTTTGCCGGTGGACTCCGGGCCGGTAAGCACCAAAACCTTCATCGCGTGGCGCCCAGCGCCGTTCGCCACTCTCGCAGCCCCATAACCGCAAGCCCGGTGAACAGCGCGTAGAGACCTGCGGTCAGCCAATAGCCCTGATGGCTGAAGAAGCCAATGAACAGCACATCCACGACGATCCAAAGGACCCAGCACTGCAAGCGCTTGAGTGCCATCCACAGCTGCGCGAGCAGGCTGAACGCGGTCAAGGCGGCGTCGATCCAGGGAAAGGCAGCCTCGGTGAAGCTTGCCATTGCACTGCCGAGCAGCAGGCTGCCAATTGCTGCGCCGGCAATTCCGATTGCGACTTCCTGCGTACTGGCTCGGGTCACGGGCCTGCCTTGGTCGACCGCGGCGCCCAGCGTCCAGGCCCACCAGCCGTACAGTTGCATCGCGGCGAATACGCTGTGCAACAGGACCTGCGAATACAGCCTTGCGTCGAAGAAAAACCAGGCGTAGAGCGACACCATGCCCAACCCGAGCGGCCAGCACCACGGGTTCTGGCGCACCGTCAGCCATACGGCGATCACGCCGAGCAGCGAGGCGATCAGTTCGAGAGACGACATGGCGTGAAACCGGCTTTGCAGAGGAGGGGCGCGATCATAGCGGACGTCTCCGCCGATGGCTGCATGTTGTGAGGCGCGCCGGGATTGAACGACGCGGGTATCGACTGGTCATGGTTCAGGCGAGGGTGCAGCGGGAGGCTGGCCAGGTGTTGAACAAAGCCCCGAGGTAATGGAATCGATCCTGAATGACCCAGGCAATGGCTGGTAGTCGCGGCGGCTTGCGAATATCGGACTGCTTATGACTGATGCCGGAGCGCGGCACGGCAAGAATCGCAATATTCAATTTCTCCGTGGGCTGGCGATCGTGATGGTACTGCTGGCCCATGCGTCGGTGATGCTGGTCGGCGTGGAGGCCGACTGGTGGGATGGCTTGCTGCAACGCTTCTTGCCGGGTGTCGGGGTCGATCTGTTCTTTCTTATTTCCGGCTACCTGATGGGCGCGACCTTTCTGCGCAAGCAGCAGCGTTTCGATGCCCTGGCGGTGTACGCCTTCTACAAGAAGCGCATCCGCCGTGTGCTGCTGCCGACGTGGTTCTGGGCAGCGGTGGTACTGCTGTTCAGCGTTGTCGAGCCGCCGCGTGGGGCGCCTGTCTATTCGCTGGATACCCTGCTCGGCGTGACGGCGAGCGCGGCGTTCTTTCTCGCCAATATCTTCAACGGGTTGCATGAGACCGACTTCGGCTATTTCTGGTCGATCGCCCTTGAGGTGCAGTTCTACCTCTTGTTTCCGCTATTGCTTCTGCTACGCCGGGCATTCTGGCCGGCGGTGATCGGTATCGTGCTCTGGTTCAGCTTCGCCAACCCTTTCGCGCCCGAGTGGCTGTTCCGGGCGAACGGCCTGTTCATGGGGCTGCTGCTATGGAAGCTGTCATCGCTGGATCAGTTTCGCGTCGTCGAGCGCGACATCGCGGCGATGACCGCCACCAGCAAAGTGTTGGTGAGCGGTCTGGCGGTGGCCTCGGCGAGCCTTCTCGCCATCGCTCTGGAACCGCTCGCTTCATTTCGCTGGGCGGCGACGACGCTGGTGCTGGCTGTGCCATTCATGCTGGCGGTCTGTTCCAGCGAGGCGATCTTCGGCGCGTTGTCGCGCCCGCTGGAGGCAGTCGGACAGGTATCGTTTTCGCTTTACCTGTGCCATATCCCCGTCTGGCTGCTGTGCATGACCGGCCTCGACGACCAGCCGCTGCTGCCGCGTGTGACGGTTTGTTTAACGATGTCGCTGATCGTCGCCGGCCTGAGCTATCGCTATATCGAACGCCCGCTGATGGATGGCGCTAAGTCAGCGGCACTCGCCGGGGATAGGGCGAGTGCGACTGCACGTTCGATAGCAGCCGTCGCGCGGGTCGGGCGAGGCGGCTGACAGGCTTATTCGGCCTCTTCGTCACCGCCGATCGCGCTTAGGCACTGCAGCCGGTGCGGGCCCTCCAGTAGCCAGGTTTCGCCATCGACCTGGAGCTGGGCTTCCATTATCTGGTTGTAGCTGAACTGCCACTGGCGGCGAGTGCGGCCGTCCACCAGATCGATAGTCAGCAGCGTGTCTTCACTGGCAAATGGCTGATTGGCTTCGGCCGCGGCGTCGGCCGCATCGAGCAGCGCCTCATTCAGCATGAACTGCCAGGCATGCAGATCGTCAACGATCAGCATGTCGGCGGTTTCTAGTTGATCAAGCAGGTAGGGAGTGTCAGCGGGCATAGCGTGGTCCTGAGGGGAGCGATTCTGTGAGGGCTGCTATTAAACGCCTAGAGGCGCCGGTCAGCCAGTAAACCGAGTGCGGCGACACCCGCCGCTGGCGATCAATGGACATCAAGATGGGCAGCTCGCAGCCGATGATCTGTCCACGCAACGCGTTACCACGCCGGTCACCCTATCTGCCCGAATCTGCTGCGCCGGCACTTGGTGAAGTGCTGGTCGGTACTTCGGGGTGAATCTGCTCGCGGCGCCTATGAAATGAGTCTGGAGTTGAATGCGCCATGCCGCACTACGAGCAAGAAAGGCTGTTTACCCTAAGGCAGTTGAACATTCTTGATACCCCCCCCTAGCGAGAGCTTTGACAGGATAACGCGGATGGCGAGCCAGCTGTTCGACCTGCCAATAGCAGCGGTTTCGCTAACCGACAGCGATCGGCAGTGGTTCAAATCCCGCGTCGGGGTAGCGCACACGGAAATCCCGCGATTCAAGGCCTGCTGCGGGGAAGTGGCGGACAGCTCCGAAATGTTGGTGATCAATGATCTGCTGGCATCGCCGTACTATCGCGATAGTACCCTCGCGCATTCCGGGATACGCTTTTACGCCGGTGCGCCGCTGGTCACGCGGGAGGGATACACATTAGGTGCCATGTGTGTGCTGGGTACTGAGCCTCGTGACGTCACCGAACATGAGCAAGCAGTGCTGCGCGATTTGGCATCCATGGTCATGGGGCAGATCGAGATGCAGCATGCCTATGGCCGTGTTGATCCATTGACTGGGCTGGCCAATCGCAGCCAGTTCCTAGAGGACCTGGAGGACCTTGGTCGTGACCAGCCAGGCAGGTCGCTGTTCGCCTTTTTCACCGACCTGGTGGACATAGAGCAGATGATGTCCATCCAGCGGGTGATGGGGCCTGCGTTTCTAGACAAGCAGACCAAGTCTGCCGTGATGCGCTTGCAGCGATCCTTGCACAAGGGCGTCAAGCTTTACAGCGTAAGCCCCTACCAATTCGTCCATGTCATGGAAGCGTCCAGTGCGCAGGAGGCGGTAGAACTCGCCAGCGCGTTGCGCGCAAATCTCGCCGTTGTTGCTCCGGATGATTCCGGGGCATTGATGACGCGCCCGGTCATTGGCGTAGCACCTTTCCGCCTGGGCGAAGGCCTCGGAGAGGATGTGCTGCGTGTTGCACACTGCGCCAGCCAGGATGCTCGGCAGTTGGAGGGCGGTGTCGGGCTGTATTCCAGCGAGCTCGATGCCCGCTATCGGCGCCGCTTCGTCCTCTTGGACGACTTTAGCTGCGCGCTGACGGATGCAAGCCAGTTGCGGCTCAACTACCAGCCCCGGGTCCACATGAAAACCGGGGCGTGCGTCGGTGCCGAGGCGCTGATTCGCTGGAAGCATCCGTTACTGGGTGACATTTCCCCCGCAGAGTTCATTCCGCTGATTGAGCAAACCAAAATGGCGCGACCGCTGACCAGATGGGTCGTCGCCCAGGCAGTGGAGCAGGCAGCAAGATGGCAAAGCATCGGTCTGGAAGTCTGTATCTCGATTAACGTTACAGCGTTGAATCTCGAAGAGACGGACTTCGCCCAGAACCTGGTTTCGGCACTGACCGAGCGCAACCTGCCTTCTTCAGCCATCGAACTCGAATTGACTGAAAGCGCGATGATCGGCAACGGCCCCGCAGCATCCAGTCAGTTGGAAATGCTGCAAGCGGCAGGGATCAGTATTGCCATTGATGACTTCGGAACCGGCTATAGCAGCCTGTCTTATTTGCAGAAGATTACCGCGCAGGTAGTGAAGATCGACCGCTCGTTCATTTCGCTTCTTGACCAGCGTCCACGTAGCCAGACGCTGGTCAAAGCGATGGTCGGCATGGCCCATGATTTGGGGTACAGCGTGGTGGCTGAAGGCATCGAAGAACCTGAGGTCTACGATTTCCTGAAAGCCATCGGCTGTGATGAGGCGCAGGGCTACCTACTGTCAAGGCCGCTACCTGTCGAAGCTTTCGAGCATTGGTTGGCGCATCGGCACGATTCCTAATGCTCCTATTCGTCTGTGGCGATCCGGTGCACGCCGTGCATCCAGGCGATTGCCGTGGCCGCACACTGGTTTGCCGCGCTTGCCCTTGCCGGAAGAGCGCGGCATCTGCAGTCAGTTGTCGTAGCCCAGGTTCGGCATCAGCCAGCGTTCGCTGACGGCGATGTCTTCGCCCTTGCGCCGGCTGTAGCTTTCTACCTGATCCTTGTCGATCTTGCCGACGGCAAAGTATTGCGCCTCCGGATGGGCGAAGTACCAGCCGCTGACCGCTGCGGTCGGCAGCATGGCGTAGTGCTCGGTGAGGGTGACCTGGCTGATGCCGTCGGCATCCAGCAGCTGGAACAGCGTGCCTTTCTCGGTATGGTCCGGGCAGGCTGGGTAGCCGGGGGCAGGGCGGATGCCCTTGTACTGCTCGCGGATCAGCTCCTCGTTGCTCAGCTGCTCATCCTTGGCGTAGCCCCAATATTGCTTGCGCACCTGCTCGTGCAGCCATTCGGCGCAGGCCTCGGCAAGACGGTCGGCGAGCGCCTTGACCATGATCGAGTTGTAATCGTCGCCCTTGTCCTGATAGGCCTTGGCCAACTCCTCGGCGCCGATGCCGGCGGTGCAGATGAAGCCGCCTACATAGTCGGTGATGCCGCTGTCCTTCGGTGCGACGAAATCGGCCAGGGACAGGTTCGGCTTGGCATCCGGCTTGATGATCTGTTGGCGCAGGTGATGCAAGGTGGCCAGCTTCT
The DNA here is from genome assembly GCF_000661915.1 of Stutzerimonas decontaminans. Lineage (NCBI taxonomy): Bacteria > Pseudomonadati > Pseudomonadota > Gammaproteobacteria > Pseudomonadales > Pseudomonadaceae > Stutzerimonas > Stutzerimonas decontaminans. The sequence continues at coordinate 2,292,430 of NZ_CP007509.1, forward strand.
CGCCATTGTCGCCGTAGACTTCCAAGTCATCGTCCTGCACCTGGTTGGCCGGCCAGAAGCCGAACACGGCACGGGCGCGGATCAGCTTCTCGTCGATCAGCTTGCTCAGCATGGCCTGGGCATCGCTGAACAGTGCGGTGGCTGCTTCGCCGACCACTTCGTCCTCGAGAATGCGCGGATACTTGCCGGCCAGGTCCCAGGCGATGAAGAACGGCGTCCAGTCGATGTACTCGGCCAGCGTGCGCAGGTCGATATCTTCCAGCAACTGGCGGCCGGTAAAGCTCGGCTTGACCGGCGTGTAGCTGGCCCAGTCGAACTGCGGCTTGTTGGCGACGGCCTGGGCATAGCTCAGGCGCTCGGTGCGTGCACTGCGGTTGGCGGTGCGCTCGCGGATCATGGCGTACTCTTCGCGGGTCTTCTCGACGAAGGCCGGCTTGAGCTCCTTGGACAGCAACGTAGTAGCGACACCCACCGCGCGGGAGGCGTCGGTGACGTAGACCACCGCATCGTTGTGGTACTGCGGGTCGATCTTCACCGCGGTATGTGCCTTGGACGTGGTGGCGCCACCGATCATCAACGGCAGGCTGAAGCCCTGGCGCTGCATTTCCTTGGCGACGTGGACCATCTCGTCCAGTGACGGCGTGATCAGGCCGGAGAGGCCGATGATGTCGCACTTCTCGGCGATGGCGGTCTGCAGGATCTTCTCCGCCGGCACCATCACGCCCATGTCGACAACGTCGTAACCGTTACAGCCGAGCACCACGCCGACGATGTTCTTGCCGATGTCGTGTACGTCGCCCTTGACGGTCGCCATGAGGATCTTGCCCTTGGCTTCCGGCTTGTCGCCCTTTTCCGCCTCGATGAAGGGGATCAGGTGTGCCACGGCCTGCTTCATCACGCGGGCGGACTTGACCACCTGGGGCAGGAACATCTTGCCCGCGCCGAACAGATCGCCCACCACGTTCATGCCGCTCATCAGCGGGCCTTCGATCACCTCGATGGGGCGTGCGCACTGCTGGCGGCACTCCTCGGTGTCCTCCACGATGAAGGCCGTGATGCCCTTGACCAGCGCGTGCTCAAGGCGCTTGTCCACCGGCAGATTGCGCCATTCCTCGGTCTCGGCTTCCTTGACCGAGCCATCGCCCTTGTACTTGTCGGCGAGCTCCAGCAAGCCTTCGGTGCCGTTGGCGCTGCGGTTGAGTACCACGTCCTCGACCGCATCGCGCAGCTCCTTGGGAATCTCGTCGTAGATCTCCAGCTGGCCGGCGTTGACGATGCCCATGGTCAGGCCCGCCTTGATCGCATGGAACAGGAATACCGAGTGGATCGCTTCGCGCACTGGGTTGTTGCCGCGGAAGGAGAAAGACACGTTGGATACGCCGCCCGAGGTCAGCGCGTAGGGCAGGTTGTCGCGAATGAAGGCGCAGGCTTCGATGAAGTCGACCGCGTAGTTGTTGTGCTCCTCGATGCCGGTGGCGATGGCGAAGATGTTCGGGTCGAAAATGATGTCTTCCGGCGGAAAGCCCACTTCGTTGACCAGAATGTCGTAGCTGCGCTGGCAGATTTCGCGCTTGCGTGCGGCGGTATCGGCCTGGCCGGCTTCGTCGAACGCCATCACCACCACGGCGGCGCCATAGCGCTTGCACAGGTGGGCGTGCTGCTTGAACTGCTCGACGCCTTCCTTCATCGAGATCGAGTTGACGATGCCCTTGCCCTGGATGCACTTGAGGCCTGCCTCGATCACTTCCCACTTCGAGGAGTCGATCATGATCGGCACGCGGGAGATGTCCGGCTCGCCGGCGATCAGGTTGAGGAAGGTGACCATGGCCGCCTTCGAGTCCAGCATGCCCTCGTCCATGTTGATGTCGATCACCTGGGCGCCGGCTTCGACCTGCTGCAGGGCGACTTCCAGCGCCTCGGTGTAGTTTTCCTCGCGGATCAGGCGGGCGAACTTGGCGGAACCGGTGATATTGGTGCGCTCGCCGACGTTGACGAACAGCGAGCTGCGGTCGATGGTGAACGGCTCCAGGCCCGACAGCCGGCAGGCCTTGGGAATGTCCGGAATCACGCGCGGCGAGTATTTGCTGACGGCCTCGGCAATCGCCTGGATGTGGGCCGGCGTGGTGCCGCAGCAGCCGCCGATGATGTTGAGAAAGCCGGAAGCGGCGAACTCCTCGACCACCGCAGCCATTTCTGCCGGGCTTTCGTCGTACTCGCCGAAAGCGTTTGGCAGGCCGGCGTTGGGGTGCGCAGAAACGAAAGTGTCGGCCTTGCTGGACAGTTCTTCCAGATACGGGCGCAGGTCCTTGGCGCCGAGGGCGCAGTTCAGGCCAACGGAGATCGGCTTGGCGTGACGCACCGAGTTCCAGAACGCCTCTGTGGTTTGCCCGGACAGGGTACGGCCGGAGGCGTCGGTGATGGTGCCGGAGATCATGATCGGCAGCTCGACGCCTTCATCCTCGAACACCTGTTGCACGGCAAAGATGGCCGCTTTGGCGTTCAGTGTGTCGAAGATCGTTTCGATCAGAATCAGGTCGGCACCGCCCTCGATCAGGCCGCGCGTCGCTTCGACGTAGTTCTCCACCAGCAGATCGAAGGTGACGTTGCGATAGCCGGGGTTGTTGACGTCCGGGGAGATCGAGCAGGTGCGGCTGGTCGGGCCGAGCACGCCGGCAACAAAGCGCGGACGGTCCGGCGTCTCGGCGGTCTTGGCGTCCGCCACTTCACGGGCCAGGCGCGCACCTTCGACGTTCAGTTCGTAGACCAGCTCTTCCATACCGTAGTCGGCCTGAGAGACGCGAGTCGCGTTGAAGGTGTTGGTCTCGAGGATGTCGGCGCCAGCGTCGAGATAAGCCTTCTCGATGGCCTGAATGACGTCCGGGCGGCTGAGCAGCAGCAGGTCGTTATTGCCTTTGACGTCCTGCGCCCAGTCGGCGAAGCGCGTGCCACGGTAGTCCTCTTCTTCCAGCTTGTAGCTTTGGATCATGGTTCCCATGCCGCCGTCGAGGATCAGGATGCGCTCCTGGAGCGCTTGATGGAGTGCCTGAAGACGGGAGCTGCGAGTGGACATGAGGACTACCTGAAAAAAGCGAAAACAGAGAGCGCGAATGATAGCAAAGCTGCATGCTTTTTTAGCTTCTGCGCTTTTGCATGAAGATTATTCAGGTTGAGCCAGCAAGCGGCGGCCGCCTCAGGCGCATAGAATGCGGGCTCACTTCAAGGCGTTTGATTCATGTCCCTCCGTTTCTGGCTTGGCTGCGTCCTGCTACTGGTTGGCGGGGCGGTACAGGCCGAAGCTATTTCTTACCAACGCGACATTCAACCGATCTTCACGGCCAAATGCGTTGCCTGTCATGCCTGTTATGACTCGCCCTGCCAGCTCAATCTCGGCAGCGGCGAGGGAGCGTCCCGCGGCGGGCACAAACTGCCGGTCTACAACGGCGTTCGGGTCAAGGCGCAGCAGCCGACCCGGCTGTTTCTCGATGCCGATGGCGATGCCGCCTGGCGACGCAAGGGGTTCCATTCGGTGCTCAGTGCCGAGGGTGATCAGGCGGCGCTGATGGCGCGAATGCTGGAGCTGGGCCGCAGCCAGCCGCTGACGCCCAACACCAAGCTACCACTGGGTCTGGAGATCGGCATCGGTCGGGAGAACAGCTGCCCACTCCCAGGTGAATTCGATGCCTATGCACGCAAGACGTCCCATGGCGGCATGCCCTTCGCCGTCACCGGGCTGAGCGATAACGAATATGCCATTGTGCAGCGCTGGCTGGAGCAGGGCGCGCCGGTTGAGCATCGGCAGCTGTTTCCCTCGCCGGCAGAGACGTCCCAGATTGCCGAATGGGAACGTCTGCTCAACACACCTGGCGCCCGCGGTAGTCTGGTCGGGCGCTGGCTGTATGAGCACCTCTTTATTGCGCACCTGTACTTCGAAGGCGGCGAGAGCGGTCACTTCTATCAGCTGGTGCGCTCGCGCACGCCCAGTGGCGAGCCGGTCGACCCCATCGCGACGCGGCGCCCCAACGACGATCCGGGTACTCGTTTCAGCTATCGATTACGGCCGATTCCCGACGTGATCGTGCACAAGACCCACATCACTTATCCGTTGAGTGCGGCCAAGCTGGCACGAGTCAAGTCGCTCTTCTTCGAAAGTGACTGGGCGGTAGATACCATTCCCGGTTACGGCGCCGATCACCGCGCCAATCCATTCAAGACCTTCCAGGCGATCCCCGCCGAGGCCCGCTACCAGTTCATGCTGGACAACGCGGAGTATTTCGTTCGCACGTTCATTCGCGGACCGGTGTGTCGCGGACAGATCGCAACCGACGTGATTCGCGACCACTTCTGGGTGTTCTTTCAGGACCCTCAGCACGACTTGTACGTGACGGACCGCCGCTACCGCGAGCAGACAACACCGTTGCTGGCGATGCCGGGACAGTTCGATGAGATGGGCAACCTGTTGGCGTTCTGGAAGACTTACCGCGTGAAACGCAACCAGTACGAGCAGTTGCGCACGCAGGCCTACGCCAACAAACCTGCGCAGTGGAAACAGATCTGGTCCGGCAATGACAACGCCATGCTCAGCATCTTCCGCCAGCATGACAGCGCCTCGGTGCGCAAGGGGCTCATCGGGGAGATTCCGCAGACGCTCTGGTGGATGGACTATCCGCTGCTTGAGCGCACCTATTACCAGCTGGTGGTCAACTTCGACGTGTTCGGCAATGTCTCCCATCAGGGGCAGACGCGTCTTTACTTCGACCTGATCCGCAATGGCGCGGAGCTGAATTTCCTGCGGTTGCTGCCGGCTGCGTCCCGGCAGGCGATCCTGAATGGTTGGTACGAGCAAGGCGGGCAGCTGAAATTGCTGCTGGCCTATACCTCTATAGACAGTTCGACACCTTCGCTGCTCGACCTCGGCAAGGCCGACGCCAAACAAGCGTTTGCCCGGCAGATGCTGGCGAGGTATGCCGGCGTAAATGCGACAGCTGATCCGATCAATCGCTGCCAGGGCAGCCATTGCTATCGCCCAGATCAGCCCGCGCCGCTGCAACGAGCCGAACAGGCACTCAGTCGCCTGACCAACCGGCTTGCTGCCGGCTTGCCGGTTATCCAGCAGCTGCCGGAGGCCACGCTGCTGCGTGTCGAGTACGATGGTGGCCGGCGTGAGATTTACAGCCTGCTGCGCAACCGGGCCCACAGCAATGTTGCCTTCATGTATGGCGAATCGCTGCGCTGGCAGCCGAGGCTGGACACCTTGACGGTCTATCCAGGCATTCTGAGCAGTTATCCGAACTTCCTGTTCACTATGAGCGCGACGGACGTGCCAGCATTCGTCACGAAGTTGGAGCAGGTGAGGGAGAGCCGTGACTTCGAGCGCCTGGTGGAGCGCTGGGGCGTGCGCCGCAGCCATCCGCATTTCTGGGATTACTTCAACGATCTGACCGGCTACCTCGAAGAAACCGAGCCGCTGGAAGCAGGCGTGCTGGATATGAATCGCTACGAAAACCTCTGATCCGCGCGAGCGGCAAGTGCGGCTGGAACTCGGCCACGTTTAACCCGACTAAAATACTAGGACTTAACCGCGGCAGTGGTTTGGCGTACACTGCGGCGCATGTCTGCGAGGAGTTCCTATGAGCGCGATCACCATTACCGAAGCTGCACACGATTATCTGGCCGATTTGCTCGAGAAGCAGAACACTACCGGCATCGGCATTCGCATCTTCATTACCCAGCCGGGCACCCCGTATGCTGAAACCTGCATCGCCTACTGCAAGCCGGGCGAGGAGAAACCAGACGACATCGCACTGGCGCTGAAGAGCTTTACCGCCTGGATCGATGGCACCAGCGAGCCCTTCCTCGAGGATGCCTTGGTCGACTACGCGACCGACCGCATGGGTGGCCAGCTGACCATCAAGGCGCCGAATGCCAAGGTGCCAATGGTCAACGAAGACAGCCCGATGAACGAGCGTATCAATTATTACCTGCAGACCGAGATCAATCCGGGCCTGGCCAGCCATGGCGGGCAGGTCACTCTGATCGATGTGGTCGAGGAGGGCATCGCAGTGTTGCAGTTCGGCGGCGGTTGCCAGGGCTGTGGGCAGGCGGATGTCACGCTCAAGGAGGGCATCGAGAAGACGCTGTTGGCCCGTATTCCGGAACTCAAGGGCGTACGCGACGTGACCGATCACACCAATCGTGAGAACGCCTATTACTGATCCCGGCACAGCCCGGCGGAGCAGCACCGTCGGGCCGTTCGGCAGTTTTTAAGGCGAAATGCCACTATTTTGCCTTCATGATGCGCACAGCGCGTCATTCCTGCGATAAGCTCTCGTGTCAAGGTTGATCGGGCAACGAGAGCTCGTACCACATGTCTGTCATTTCCCTGCTGATCTGCGATGACTCCGCCCTGGCGCGCAAGCAGCTTCTGCAAGCGCTGCCTGCTGGCTGGCCAGTCGACGTCAGCCAGGCGGCCACTGGCCTCGAAGCGCTGGAGCGGATTCGCGAGGGCGGCGTCGACGTCCTGCTGCTTGATCTCACCATGCCGGAGCTGGATGGTTATCAGGTGCTCGCGCAACTGCGCGAAGAGCAGCTGCAGTGCAAGACGATTGTGATTTCTGCCGACATTCAGGATGAGGCCGTGCGGCGCGTCCTGGCTCTCGGCGCGCTGGCCTTCATCAAGAAGCCCGCCGACCCGGTGCATTTACACCAGACGCTGGCTAGCCTTGGCCTGCTGGATGATGTCTCGCCTCTGATCGCTAGGGTCGAAGGGGAGCAGATCGGCTTCCGCGATACCTTTCGCGAAGTGGTCAACATCGCCATGGGCAGAGCTGCGGCGCTGCTGGCGCGCGTGCTGGGTGTGTTCATCCAGTTGCCGATTCCTAACGTCAATATTCTAGAAGTCGGCGAGCTGCATATGGCGCTGGCCGATGCCGCCCGCGGCGAGAAGTTGACCGCCGTCTGCCAGGGCTACATCGGCGGCGGTATCGCAGGCGAGGCGCTGCTGCTGTTCCATGACTCCGAAGTGGCCGACATGGCGCGTCTGATGCGACGGCAGGATTACCTGGAGATGGAGATGCTCCTGGATCTGTCGAGCGTGCTGATCAGCGCATGTCTCAGTGGAATTGCCGAGCAGATCGAAGTGGTGTTTTCGCAGGGGCATCCGCAAGTGCTGGGGCAGCATGCATCGATCGAAGAACTGATAAGACTCAATAGCGCCCGATGGAAGAAGACCCTGGCAGTGGAAATCAGCTACAGCCTTGAAGGGCACGATATCCACTTTGACCTGTTGCTGTTGTTCACGGAAGATTCGGTCGAGCTGCTGACGCGCAAGCTCGCCCACCTGATGGATTGAGCATGAGCAATTCTGCCGAGTTGAACGAGCTTCACTGGTTACTGGCGATCGTCCAGAGCATCGACGTGGGTGTCGTGGTGCTGGACCGCGACTATCGTGTCGAGGTCTGGAACACCTTCATGGAGAACCGGTCCGGGTTGCACCCCGACAAGGCACGTGGCGTTACCTTCTTCACCCTCTTTCCCGAAGTGGATGAAGACTGGTTTCGACGCAAAGTGGAAAGCGTGATGACCCTCGGCACGCCGTCATTCACGATTTGGGAGCAGCGGCCGTACTTGCTGCGCTTCAAGAACTACCAGCCGATCACCGGTCTGGAAGATTTCATGTATCAGAACACCACGCTGCTACCCCTCAAAGGCACCAGCGGCAGCATTGACCAGGTGTGCCTGATTATCTATGACGTCACCGACGTAGCCGTGAACCGACGCCAGCTCCAGGCCGCCAACGCCGAGTTGCAGCGCCTGTCCAGCACTGACCGCCTCACCGGGCTCTACAATCGCGGGCACTGGGAAGAAATGCTGCGCCTGGAATACGCTCGCCATCGGCGTTACGACAGTCAGGCCGCGCTGGTCATGTTCGACATCGACCATTTCAAGGCGATCAATGACAGCTATGGCCATCAGGCGGGGGATGGCGTAATTCAGCAGGTGGCCGATCTGATCCGGGAGAATCTGCGCGACTCGGATGTAGCCGGGCGCTACGGTGGCGAGGAGTTCGTGGTGCTGTTGCCGGATACCGACAAGCAAGGTGCTTTGATATTTGCCGAGCGGCTGCGGCAGGCGGTCGAACTACGCGAAATCCGCCACGAGCAGCACCGCATCCGCTTCACGATCAGCCTGGGTGTAGCCGATCTCAGCGTTCCTACCAGCAGCCATGCCCAATTGATCGAATGGGCGGACTCGGGGCTTTACGCATCGAAAGCCGGTGGGCGCAATCGCGTTACGCTGTATCAACACTGAAGATGCTGCGCCCCGTGCTGTGTCACGCCTGATCGGTCTGCTGCGCACGCAGAAAATTTAGCAAGGCGACCTCTTCGGCACTCAGCCATTTGCGCTTGCGCGCCGCCCGTAGCTCGGCCAGATCGCCCGCTCCAAATGCTTGCAGGATCGCCGGATGGATATAGCACTGACGGCAAACCGCCGGGGTATTGCCCAGCTGCTGGGCGACCTGTTTGACTGTATCGACAAGATTCTGTTTCGCGACGCTTTCCGGGGCAGCGTCCAGCTTGCGTAGCCTTTCCAGGGCCAGAGCACTACCGGCCCAAGTGCGGTAGTCCTTGGCAGTGAAATCACGGCCAGTCATCTCGCGAAGATAGAGATTCACGTCCCCGGAACTGACGGCGCGGCGCTGGCCATCGCCGTCCAGATACTGAAAGAGTTGCTGGCCCGGCAGCTCCATGCAGCGTCGCATGAGTCTCGCCAAGCGGCGGTCACGCAGGGTCACCTGGTGTTCCACACCGCTCTTGCCGCGGAAATGAAAGCGGATCGAGGTGCCGCGGATGTCCACGTGCCGCGTGCGTAGGGTGGTCAGGCCATAGGATCGATTGTCTCGCGCATAGCGTGAATTGCCTATGCGGATCAGTGTTGATTCGAGCAGCATGACGACCAGTGCCATGACCTTTTGACGTGGCATTCCAGGCAGCGCGAGATGCTTTTCCAGATTGCGGCGTAGGTCCGGCAATGCCTCGCCGAATTCGAGCATCCGTTCGTACTTGTCGCTGTCGCGGATTTCACGCCAGCGGGTGTGGTAACGATACTGTTTGCGCCCACGCGCATCACGTCCGGTGGCCTGCAAATGCCCCTGAGGGTCGGGGCAGATCCATACGTCACGATAAGCCGGCGGTATTACCAGCTTGTTGATGCGCCTTATCTCGTCTTCGTTGCGAATCCGCTCGCCGTTCGGCTCGAAGTAGACAAATTTCCCACGCTGAACCTTACGGCTGATGCCTGGCTGCGAGTCGTCGACGTAATGCAGATCCGGCGGCAGGGTCGGGCAAAGCAGGGTGCCGGTGTCGCCGGTTTCGTCGACGGGAACGGGGCGGGTGCCTTCGGCGAGCGGTGGAGGTTCATCCATCAAGCTATCGTTGCGCATGTATGACGGTTCCCGTACGACCTCGCCGGCTACCCGCCGACGAGGCACTCGGATGGGCTCAGTTGTCCTTTTCGTCGCTGTTGCGCATCAACAAGCGAATGGCTGCGACCAATTCATCCACGGCTTCACGATAGAGCTCAGGTTTGGCCTCGGTTTCCGCCTGGTCGGCATGTTTGCGCGCGGTTTCGAGGTGGTCGTTGATCGATGAGTAGTCGCCAAGCATGGTGTGCTCCTGCTGCTGAATCGGAGGAAGATGGTGGCCAGAAACGTTTGCTTCTGCCGCCTCTAACAACTGACCGGCAACCTGCGTAGCGGTTCGTACCGTGTATCAGCGTGACCTGAGCGTAGAAAGCGCCTTCGACCAGCTGGGGTTGGAGCATCTGGGGCAATGCTGTTTCTGCTGGCTCTCCAGAGCCTGCGGAAAACCGCAGCGACTGCAGGCGTACATCCCGGCAGCGGGAACCTGGTGGAATACCGGCCGATACTCTGGTGGGAGGACGGACAGCCCAGGACGTACCGCGTCCGGCTCATGGAAAAACAGGCTGACATTGCCGTCGTTTTCCAGAATGCCGAGCCTGACCTGCCCGAGATGTTCGACGCCTTGCTGGCGCAGCTCCATGAAGAACTCGTCGGCGGAGATATTCAGGCCATCGAGACTGCGAAGCTCATAGATGCCGTCGCGGATGATGGTGACCGGCTTGCCTTCCAGCCAGACGCCAAAGCGCGGGCTGCGGTTCATGAAGAACACTGTCAGGCGGTACAGCGCTAACAGTGTGGCGAATACTGCCGCCACGGGGAGCAACGGCACATCGTCATAGAAGGAAACGTCGCCCGCGGCCGATCCGAGAGTCAGGATGATCACCAGTTCAAACACCGATAGCTGGCGAATACCGCGGCGACCGCTGACCTTGAGGAAGACAAACACGGCCATGAAAGCCAGCAGGGCCCGCAGTGCGACCTCCGCGACGAACATCAACGGAAATTCGTGCAGAAGCATGCGCTGCAAGTCAAAGGGAGTCATGTCGGTTCATCCTTCGGATAGCGCTGGCGGGAACGCAACTGAGCGTGTGTGTATGGCTGAACCCAGAGCGCACGTCTGGGCAGGGCAGTTCGTTGTCGATTCAGCCGGCCGCTGCTACTTCGAACTCCAGATCGATGCCGTCACCCGTGCCATCACCCACCACCGAGCCGACCACTGGCTTGGGCACTACGCCTCGGCCTTCATAGAGCTCGTTCAGATGCCGCAGTGCGACTTCGTTGATGTGGTCGATCAAACCGGGCATCTGAGCGTCTCGCGGCACGATGAAATGCAGTTTGACGGTATGGGCGTCAGGCCCCTGTGGGAGGTCGGCGAGACCACAGCTGTGCCATTGATCGTTGACGTATGCTTCTGCACCTTTCATGAGCTTCTCCTGTTTCGCTTGTTGATGTTGTGACCCTCAAACAGGCGAATGGATCAGTCCGCGGCTTGCTGTAGGAAAACGCGGAGCATGAAAAAAGGCCTGGAGCTCGCCGCTGCAGGCCTTTGTTCAAGCAGCCCATGGTTACTCGGGCATGTGCCACGGCGAGAAGTGAGCGCCGTCGCGGCTCAGCTGTTCGCGGGTTTGTTCCAGGGTCTCGCCGAGCTTTACCGGGTCGGTGAAGACGCTGCTGGACATTTTGCAGCGGCCGAGCAGGCGAGCTTCGTCGCGGTCGACGACGGTGATGCTGACTTCGCCATTACCTTCGGGAAGTGTCCAGGCGACGCACTGGAATGGTTTGAATGCGCGATCGGTGATCAGAAGGGCTTCGTTGATACGCAGCGGTGTGTGCATGGGGCATGTCTCTCTGTGTGATACCCAAAATACCTGCAGCCAAGCTCGTTGGCATTGGTCTTACATTGCAGTTGATGTACCCAGAGGACTGGCAAGTCACATGCGAGTTCGAAAAAGTTTGACGGCCTTTGCAATTAGCCAAAGGTATAAGCTTGACGCTCAGATGGCCGAAGGGCGAAGTGTGAAGCTAAACCTCTGTAAATGCTGGGGAAAATGAACTGCGGGTGACGTGGGGTGACGAGCAGGGCGCGCACGCGTCCATTTTTACTGCGACAACCTGTCGCGAGGAGAAATTGCTGGCTTGAGCGATGCCTGCTTCGCCCCGGTGCGGCGGGGAACGTTTACCGCCTCATCGTGGAGCCTGCGGTCCGTCAGATGCGGACCGCAGGCCGATATCAGACCCTGAACTGGCTGAGCAGGCGGTTCAGCTGGTTGGCGAGTTCGCCAAGGCGCTTGCCAGCTTCGCTGGACTGCTCTGCCGCGAGCGTACTCTCCTGCGCCAGCCCAGCCGCCTGCGTTACGTTCTGGTTGATGTCTTCGACCACGTGGGACTGTTGCAGCGTGGCGCTGGCAATCGAGGCGTTCAGCCCGGAAAGGTTACGCAGGGCCTGCGCGATCTCGCCAAGGCTTTCGCCCGCCTGACTGGCCTGCTCCACGGTGAGCTGGGAAGCACGATTGCTTTCCATGATGACGTTGACCGCAGCACCGGAATTTTTCTGCAGGCGCTCGATCATGCTGTGAATCTCTGCAGTTGATTGCTGGGTGCGCTGCGCCAGCAGGCGAACTTCATCGGCTACTACCGCGAAGCCACGACCCTGTTCGCCGGCACGGGCAGCTTCGATTGCGGCATTGAGTGCGAGCAGGTTGGTCTGTTCGGCGATCGAGCCGATCACCTCCAGTACCGAACCGATCTTCGTGGTTTCATCAGCCAGCGACTGAATAACGTCGACAGCCTGGCCGATGGTCGCTGAAAGCTCGTCGATCTGTTGCAGGCTCGTTTCGATATTGCGCTGGCCCTGGCCCGCTTGATTCTCCGCGCTACCCACCTCGCTGGAGGCGTGTTCTGCGTTCTTTGCCACTTCCTGCACGGCGTAGGTGACTTCGTTGATGGCCGTGGCTACCTGTTCCATTTGCAGCATTTGTTGCTGGCTCTGCTCGTGGGCCTGACCGGACAGCTGGCTGAGCGAGCGAGAGGAATGGTCCAGCGCCCCAGCAGTTTCGAACAACTGGCCAACGACGGTGCGCAGCTTTTGCGTGAATTGATTGAAATCACGGCCGAGGGCAGTCAATTCGTCGTTGCCGGATACGTCCAGCGTGCGGGTCAGGTCGGCCTCACCACTCGCGATATTCGCCATTGCAGCCATGGTGTGGCGAAGGGGGCGCACGATGCTACGGATCAGGATCGCCACCAGCACGGCCATGATCGCCGAGATAAACAGACCTATCAGGGAGAAACGAGTCAGGTAGTTCCAGAATTCCTGCTCGACGTCATCTACGTAGATGCCTGAGCCGATGATCCAGCCCCAGGGCTTGAACAGCTGCACGTAGGAGATCTTCGGCACAGGGTCTTCTTCGCCGGGCTTGGCCCACATGTAGTCGACCAGGCCAGCCCCGTCGCGCTGGGCGATCTTGACCATCTCGTTGAACAGTTCCTTGCCTTCCGGGTCCTTGATCTTCGATAGATCCTGGCCGTCGAGCTTCGGCTGCATTGGATGCATGATCATGGTCGGGCCCAGATCGTTGATCCAGAAATAGTCCTGGCCGTCGTAGCGCAGCAGGCGAACCTGTTCGATGGCCGCCTGCTGAGCCTCGGCTGTACTCATGGCGCCGCTGGTTTCCAGCTTGCGGTAGTGCTCGAAAACACCGGAGGCCGCCTCAACTACGTTCCGTGTTGCCTCTTGCTTGCCGCGATACAAGTCGGAGCGGACTTGCTGAATCATCAGCACGCCGAGAATGAACAGCATGACGATGGCGACCACGGGGATCAGCCAAAGGCGCTTGCTGATAGGAACATTTCGCAGCAGATTCATGGATAGGGCTCCAGGTGGTGTTTCTTATCGTTCTTTATCGCTGGTCGGTGGTAGGGCAGTTCACCCCGACCTCTTCGTACCGGTCGTGCCACGGCACTCTGTATAGCTTTTCGGCCGGGCGTGGCTAAAAATGAGCGCCTTTTTCGTCTGCCGTGGAATTTAGTTCGCTTGAACAAGTCAGAACAGCCGGCCAGATGGCTTTCTGACATATACCTTGGTTGCATTGAGCCGCGATGGACTGCATCGCTTTAGGGGAATAGATGGATGTTTGGGTTGCGATTCAGGCGCTGATTTTGGGTGTGGTGGAGGGTGTAACCGAGTTTCTGCCGGTTTCCAGCACGGGCCACCAGATCATCGTTGCGGATCTGATAGGTTTTGGTGGCGAGCGGGCGCTGGCCTTCAACATCATCATTCAGCTGGGCGCGATTCTCGCGGTGATATGGGAATACCGGCGCAAGATCATCGACGTAGTTGTGGGTCTGCCCAAGGAGCGTCAGGCGCAGAAATTCACGATCAATCTGTTGATCGCTTTCATGCCGGCAGTAGTGCTCGGCGTCGCCTTTGCCGACCTGATCCACGAGTATCTGTTCAACCCCATCACCGTCGCCACTGCTCTGGTGCTGGGCGGCATCGTCATGCTCTGGGCCGAGCGGCGCGATCACGCGATTCGCGCCGAGACTGTCGACGACATGAACTGGTCGCTGGCATTGAAAGTTGGCTTCGCCCAGTGCCTGGCGCTGGTGCCTGGTACATCGCGTTCGGGATCGACCATCATCGGCGGATTGCTGTTTGGGCTGTCGCGCAAGGCGGCGACTGAGTTCTCCTTCTTCCTGGCCATGCCAACCATGGTGGGCGCGGCGGTGTACTCGGGCTACAAGTACCGCGACCTGTTTCAGCCTGGTGATTTTGCGGTGTTCGCCATCGGCTTCGTTACCTCATTCATCTTCGCGATGCTTGCGGTGCGGGCGTTGCTCAAGTTCATCGGCAACCACAGCTACGCGGCGTTCGCCTGGTACCGGATCGGCTTTGGCCTGCTGATTCTGGCCACCTGGCAACTCGGTCTAATCGACTGGACCAGCGTCCAGGCCTGATCCACCGGATCGATGGCTTTGCCTTCGTTTGGGTGATGGCGCGCACAGGCGCGCCTGGCTTTGCCATAGTGGATCTCCAGCAGGAGGCCACATGACCGCTACCGCCGAACATTTCCAGCTTGACCTGAACGGTATCTCTCTCAGCGCTGTATAGCGCCGGCCCGGAACAGGGCAGGCCGGTGTGGCTCCTGCATGGCTTTCCCGAGTGCTGGTATTCATGGCGCAATCAGATCGATTCGCTCGTGGCGGCTGGTTATCGCGTGTTCGTCCCGGAGATGCGCGGCTACGGGCGCAGCAGTGCGCCGGCTGAGGTTGCCGCCTATGACGTGCTGACGCTGTGCGGCGATATTCGGGCGGCCATGGATCACTTCGGTCATCGGCAGGCCGCGCTGGTAGGGCATGACTGGGGTGCGATGGTCGCCTGGTATCTCGCGTTGCTGGAGCCGGAGCGGGTCACTACGCTGGTGACCATGTCGGTGCCGTTCGCGGGAAGACCGCGGCGGCCTGCGACCGAGATCATGCGCGAGGCCAGCGGTGATCGTTTTAACTACATCCTCTATTTCCAGCAGTCCGGTCGCGCCGAGCGTGAGCTGGATGCAGATGTCGATCGTACTCTGCGCCTGCTGATGTACTACCAGGAGCGAAACCTGCTGCTGCAGGAAAAGTCAGCCGACGGCACGCTGTTTGAAAACGACATGCAGGCGGGCCCGTTGCCCGAGTGGTGCTCCGAAGACGACTTCGCCGTATATCGGCAGGCCTTTGCTAAGCAAGGCTTTCGCGGCGCACTGAACTGGTATCGCAACTTCGAACGCAACTGGCAGGTCACCGCGCCACTGCAGGGGCGCAAGATCACCCAGCCGACCATGTTTCTGATCGGCGACCACGATCCGGTAGGCGAGCTTGAGGCCTATACGCTGAAGATGATGCCGGAGTGGGTACCGGACCTGGAGCAGCACCTGCTGGCGCCGTGCGGCCACTGGATTCAGAACGAGCAGGCGGAGCGGGTAAACGCGTTGCTGCTGGATTTTCTGGCGCGGCGCTTTGTGGGCTGATGCGAGGGGCCTGCTGCTCTGGTTGAGCGCTTTCTCATCCACCGGGCCGGCGCCCAGCGGATGAAGCGGCAACAGCGGCCGGCAAGGCCGCTTCATCAATCGCAGAAGGTCAGACGATTACGCCCTGGCTGCGCAGGTAGTCATCGTAGCTGCCGCTGAAGTCGGTCACGCCGTTTTCGGAAAGTTCGATGATGCGGGTCGCCAGCGAGCTGACGAACTCACGGTCGTGGCTGACGAAGATCAGCGTGCCCGGGTAGTTCTCCAGTGCCAGGTTGAGTGCCTCGATGGATTCCATGTCGAGGTGGTTGGTCGGTTCGTCCATCACCAGCACGTTGGGCTTCTGCAGAATCAGCTTGCCGAACAGCATGCGACCCTGCTCGCCACCGGAGATGACCTTCACCGACTTGAGTATCTCGTCATTGGAGAACAGCATGCGGCCGAGGGTGCCGCGCACCAGCTGCTCGCCGCCCTGGGTCCACTGACCCATCCAGTCGAACAGGCTGACGTCGTCCTCGAAGTCGTGGGCGTGGTCCTGGGCGTAATAGCCGTAGTCGGCGCTTTCGGTCCACTTGACGCTACCGCTGTCCGGAGTCAGCTCGCCGACCAGGGTGCGCAGCAGGGTGGTTTTGCCGATACCGTTCGGACCGATGATCGCCACGCGCTCGCCGGCCTCGACGGTGAAGCTGAAGTTCTTGAACAGCTCCTTGTCGTCGAACGCCTTGGACAGACGCTCCACGGTCACCGCCTGGCGGTGCAGCTTCTTGGTCTGCTCGAAGCGGATGAACGGGCTGATACGGCTGGACGGCTTGACCTCGGCCAGCTGGATCTTGTCGATCTGCTTGGCGCGGCTGGTGGCCTGCTTGGCCTTGGAGGCGTTCGCCGAGAAGCGGCTGACGAAGGTCTGCAGTTCGGCGATCTGTGCCTTTTTCTTGGCGTTGTCCGACAGCAGCTGCTCGCGCGACTGGGTCGCGGCGGTCATGTACTCGTCGTAGTTGCCCGGGAACAGGCGCAGCTCGCCGTA
Source organism: Stutzerimonas decontaminans (assembly GCF_000661915.1). Taxonomy (NCBI): domain Bacteria; kingdom Pseudomonadati; phylum Pseudomonadota; class Gammaproteobacteria; order Pseudomonadales; family Pseudomonadaceae; genus Stutzerimonas; species Stutzerimonas decontaminans. The sequence continues at coordinate 2,308,877 of NZ_CP007509.1, forward strand.
GTCCAGGTCGGCCATGTGGGTGCAGACCGAGTTGAGGAAGTGGCGGTCGTGGGAGATGATGATCATGGTGCTGTTACGCGCCGTCAGAATCGTTTCCAGCCAGCGGATGGTGTTGATGTCCAGGTGGTTGGTCGGTTCGTCCAGCAGCAGCACATCTGGATCGGAGAACAGCGCCTGGGCCAGCAGCACACGCAGCTTCCAGCCGGGAGCGACTTCGCTCATCGGGCCAAAGTGCTGCTCCAGCGGAATACCCAGGCCAAGCAGCAGTTCACCGGCACGGGATTCGGCGGTGTAGCCATCCATCTCTGCGAACTCACCTTCGAGCTCGCCTACCTTCATGCCGTCCTCTTCGCTCATCTCCGGTAGCGAGTAGATGCGGTCGCGCTCAGCCTTGACCTTCCACAGGTCCTCATGGCCCATGATCACCGTGTCGATGACGTTGAATTCTTCGTAGGCGAACTGATCCTGGCGCAGCTTGCCCAGCCGCACGTTCGGTTCGAGCATCACCTGACCTGCAGATGGCTCCAGATCGCCGCCGAGAATCTTCATGAAAGTCGACTTGCCGCAGCCATTGGCGCCGATCAGGCCATAGCGGTTGCCACCGCCGAATTTGACGGAAACGTTTTCGAACAGCGGCTTGGCACCGAACTGCATGGTGATGTTGGCGGTGGAGATCAAGGGCTTACCTATCAATGACGTGTGGCTGCGTGAATCAGGCTGATACCGATCCGATACCAATACTCAGCGGTCCAGCTCGCTCCGACAGGGAGCTGGTCGATCCAGCGATTCTTGAGGTGAATGACAACGGTGGGCGTTTGCGCCTGCTGCCGGATGAATGCGGGGTGGCTACCGAACTTCAGCCGCGCATTGTCGCATAGCTGCACTGGCCGGCGTAAGGACAGGCTGACGAGGCAACCCAGAATCGCCCGGTAGCGGTCGTCGAGCTCGAGCGGATGCGAATCGTTTCATTGACACCCGGATGCCAAACAGAGAGCATTGTTACGATATAACATCGGTATCTGAGTTAAAGCATGAATAACGCAAGTGCGGTAGTGAAATGGGCGGGTTGCGGAGCGGCATTGATGCTGGCGGGTGCGCCGCTGGCTGTGGCAGAGGACGCGGCGGTACTGGATTCGGTCATCATCACGGCCGATCAGGAACGCGCCGATGGACCGGTTCAGGGCTACCGTGCCAACCGCTCGCGCAGCGCGACGAAAACCGACACGCCCATCGAGGAAATACCTCAGTCGATCAGCGTCGTTCCAGCATCCGTGCTGCGGGATCTGGACAGCCCACGCGTCGAAAAGGCGCTGGATTTCGCCGGCGGCGTCGCCAGGCAGAACGATTTCGGCGGCCTGACCATGTACGAGTACAGCGTGCGCGGGTTGACCACCGGTGAGTTCTATAAAGATGGGTTCAGCGTCAACCGTGGTTACATGAACCCGCCGGATGCTTCCAGTATCGAGCGGGTCGAAGTGCTCAAGGGGCCTTCTGCCAGCCTTTACGGACGCGGCGATCCGGGCGGCACGATCAATATCGTCAGCAAGCGGCCGCAGCTGGACAGCTTTGCCCGTCTCGATCTAAGCGCCGGTCGCTGGGATCGCTATCGCACCGCGCTGGACGTGAATACGCCACTCGATGAAGACGGCAACATGCTCTATCGCATGAATATCGCCGTCGAAGACAACAACAGTTTCCGCGACCACCGCGAGGCTGAGCGCCAGTTCGTCGCGCCGTCCTTCAGCTGGGAATTGAGCCCAGACACGCGATTACTGGTGCAGGCTGAGGTGGTGCGCAACCGCCAGACCTTCGATCGCGGTGTGGTCGCGCCGGGAGGCGACCTGGGCAAGGTGTCCCGCTCAGCTTTCTATGGCGAGCCCTCGGATGGGCCGATCAGCAACGACAACGAAACGCTGCAGGCCGAACTCGAACACGACCTCAACGAGGTCTGGACCCTGCGCCTGGCCAGCCACTACAAGCAGGGCCGGATGGACGGTTACGCCACCGAAGCGGCTGCGGTTGCCGACGATGACCGCACCCTGACACGCAACCTGCGCTATCGCGACTACGATTGGCAGGACGCAATCACCCAGCTGGAGCTGCGCGGGCGCTTCGATACCGGCTCGATCGAGCATCAGCTGTTGATCGGCACCGAGTACGAGCGCTACGCCCTGAGCGAATCCATGCTGCGCTCCAACAACCTGCGCACCATCGATCTCTACAACCCGGTCTACGGTGCACCGCGTCCGGCGTTCAACCCGGCGCGTACGGTTGACCGCAATGAGCTGGTGCATAGCCGGGCGCTGAACCTGCAGGACCAGATTCGCTTTACCGACAAGCTCTTTGGCGTTATCGGCGCCCGCTATGATCACTACGAACAACGCCTGGACAATGAGGTTGCCGGCCGGCGCACCGAGCAGACCCATGAAAAGGTTACGCCGCGTGTTGGCGTGCTCTATCAGCTGGTGCCGGAGGTCGGGCTGTTCGCCAACGCCTCTCAGTCGTTCAAGCCAAACAATGGTGCGGACTTCAGCGGCGCGACGTTCGATCCAGAAGAGGGCGTGGGTTATGAGGCTGGGGTCAAGCTCGACCTGTTCCATGGACGACTCGGGCTCACCGCCGCCGCCTTCCATCTGACCAAGGAAAACGTGCTGACCAGCGACCCGGTGAACGACGGTTTTCAGATAGCAGCGGGTGAGGTGCGCAGTCGCGGGATTGACCTGCAGCTGGCCGGGCAGCTGACCGACGCGATTCGGGTGATCGGAGGCTATGCCTACGTGGATGCCGAGGTGACTCGCGACAACACCCTGGCTAGCGGCAGCCGGCTGCTCAACGTGCCACGCCACAGCGGCAGCCTGCTGACTACCTACGAATTCCTCGATGGCGATCTCAGCGGGCTCTCCATTGGCGGCGCGGTGAACTACGTGGGTGACCGGGCAGGGCAGGCCGATAGCGACTTCGAGTTGCCGTCGTACACGACCGTGGATCTGCTGGCGCGCTACAAGGCGACGGAAAAGCTGACCCTCGGCATGAACCTGAACAACGCTTTCGACCGGACCTACTACGAGCGTTCCTACAGCAATGTCTGGGTCATGCCGGGTGAGCCGCGCAACCTGAGCGTAAGTCTGTCCATGGAGCTCTGAATCTGTACATCAGCGGGCGCTGTCGCCCGCTGATGGCAGCTTCTTACAGCCAACCCTTCTCCTTGTAATAACGCTCGGCGCCCTCGTGCAGTGGCGCAGTCAGGCCGACGCGAATCATGTCTTCGGCTTTGAGATCGGCAAAGGCCGGATGCAGACGCTTGAACCGGTCGAGGTTGTCGAATACCGACTTGACCAGCTGATAGACGACCTCCGGGTCGGTCTTGCTGGTGGTTGCCAGCACGGCCTTACCGCCGATCGACGGAATGGCGCCGTCCACACCCGGGTAGAGCCCGGCGGGGATTTCCACGGCACTGTAGTAATCGGCCTTGGCCAGCAGGCTGTCGATCTCGGCGCCCCGCACCGGAATGATCCTGCCCTTCACATTGGTCAAGGCTTCCTGGATTGCACCGCTCGGATGGCCGACCACATAGGTGATGGCGTCCAGGTTGTTGTCACCCAAGGCGGAAGCCATTTCCGCCGGTTTGAGTTCCGCGGCCAGGGCGAAGCTGGCATTCGTCCAGCCCTTGGCCTGCATGACTTCCTCGAAGGTGTCGCGACTGCCTGATCCGGGCACGCCGATGTTCACCCGTTTGCCTTCGAGTCCGGCCAGATCGGTGATGCCGCTGTCGTTGCGGACGACCACGGTGAGAATCTCCGATTGCAGTGAGAACACGGCGCGCAGTTCGACCGCGCCTTCCTTGTCGAAGGGCGCCAGGCCTTGCAGCGCCTTGTGCTGATGGTCGGACTGGATGAAGCCGAAGTCGTACTCGCCTTTGTGTAAGGAGACGATGTTGGTCACGCTGCCCGCGGTCGAGGGTGCGTTGCATTTGATGGCGGGCTTCACTTCGGCACGATTGAGGAAGCGGCACACCGACTGGCCGGCGGTGTAGTACACGCCGGTCTGCCCTCCGGTGCCGATGGTGATGAAGCGCTCCTGCGCCAGCACGCTGGTGCTGACCAAAGCGCCGGCGAGTGCGCCGGCCAGGGTGATGCCGAACAGGCCGTTACGGATCTGGTGGTTCATTGCGGTTCCCTCTTGTTTGTATTGTGGGTGGTTGCAACTGCGGTGTGGCCGGCGCAGGAACGATAGACCGCTGTGGTCAGGCGCGTGCGGCGATCACCATGATCTCGACCAGCACCTCGGGTGAGGCCAGACGCGCCTGCACCGTCGCCCGTGCCGGTGCGCAGCCTGCTGGCAGCCAGTCGCTCCAGACCTCGTTCATGGCGGCGAAGTCGGCGTCGATGTCCTTCAGCCAGATCTGCGCGCTGAGCAGGTTTTCGCGACTGGAGCCGGCGGCGGCCAGCAGCCGGTCGATCTTCGCCAGCACCTCGCGGGTCTGTCCGGCGGCATCCAGGCCGCGGTCGTCCGGCACCTGGCCGGCGAGGAACACAAGGTCTGCATGAATGACCGCGGCGGACATGCGCGGATTGCTCTCGATGCGGTGCAAGGGCATATCGGTTTCCTCTTTGGAGTGGTCAGGCGGGCAGACTCAAGCCGTCCAGGGAAACGGTGGGTGGTGATCCGCCGATTACGCTGGCGAGCAGGTCGGCGCTACCGCAGGCGAGGGTGAAGCCGAGGCTGCCGTGGCCGACGTTGAGCCATAGATTTTCGAATCCGCTGCGGCCGAGCAGGGGTGTGCCCTGGGGCGTGGCCGGGCGAAGGCCTGCCCATTGCCGCGCGCGTTGGTAGTCGCCGGCGCCGGGGAAGGTGGCACCAGCCAGACGCTGCAGGGTAGCGATGCGCTGCTGGTCGAGCCCGGCATCCCAGCCGGCGATATCCACCATCGCCGCGACGCGCAACTGGTCATCGAGGCGGGCGTAGACAACCTTGTTGTCGTAGTCGGTGACATTGGTTTGCGGCACGCGGTTCTGGTCGGTCAGCCCAACGGTCAGGCTGTAACCCTTGAGCGGGTAGATCGGCAGGTCGATATCCAGTGGCCGAAGCAGTCCGACGCTGCCGGTGCCGGCCGCCACTACCAGATGGTCAATGGCGATCTCATCGCGCCCGAATACGACCGCGCGAACGTGCTTGCCTTCGCTGCGCAATGCGCTCACCGATTGCCCGGTATGCAGACGAAACCGAGGTGATGCGCGTAGTCGCCGCAGCAGTTCGGTGCAGAACAGATGGCAGTCGGCAACCTCGTCGCCGGGCGAATAGATGCCGCCGTGCAGCGATGCCGCCAATGGTGCCAGCGCCGGCTCGACGTCGACGCATTGCGCGGCGTCCAGCAGCCGCTGCCCGGAATCGTCGTCAATGGCCGCTGCGCCCTTGTGCAGGCTGTGTTGATCGCGATAGATCACCAGTTTGCCGTTGGCGCGCCAGGCGAAGCCGTCCAGCTGGTCCTGTTCGCGCCAGCTGCGCAGGATCTGCTGGCTGTGCAGGGCGAGCCGCAGCAAGTGAGCCGCGTTGCGCCGGTTGACCGAACGCCGGCAAGCCAGCAGGAACTGCAAACACCAGCGCCACTGATGCAGGCTCGCCTGGGGTCGGAAGCGCAACGGGGCATCGGCTCCGCGCAGCATCCAGCCAATCGCCTGCAGCGGCACGCCGGCATCGGCCAGGGGAGAAACATAGCGGTAGCTGAGCTGCCCACCATTGGCGAAACTGGTCTCCAGAGCGACATCGTCGCGCCGTTCGATCAGCTCCACGCTGTGCCCCTGGCGCACCAATGAATAGGCCGTGGCAAGCCCGATGACCCCTGCGCCGATGACTGCTACCCGCATACAACCGCTCCTCCGACTCGATCAGCGCAGCCTAAGACGTCGGCCAGCGGGACGGCCAATGAAAGGATGGAGCGCTCCCATAACCTGCGGTTATGCTCGATCGACTGAAGGAGGGACATGCATGCGGCTGCGTCATATCGAACTGTTCCAGGCGATCCTGCAAACCGGCAGCCTGACGGCCGCGGCCGAGCTGCTGCATATCTCCCAACCGGCGGCGAGCAAGATTCTCAAGCATGCCGAGCAGCAGCTGGGCTTTGCACTGTTCGACCGAGTGCGCGGCAAGCTGCAGCCCACCGCCGAGGCACGCGTGTTGCAGCAGCAGACCGAACGCCTGGCCATCGACCTGCAGAGTCTGCGGCGCCTTGCAGACAGCCTCGGCCGGGGCGAGGAGTGCGCATTGCGCCTGATCTGCACCCCGGCGTTGGCTCAGGCGCTGCTGCCACAGGCGCTGCGCGCCTGGCGCGAGCGATTTCCACGTACGGTCTGTCAGCTCGCCACGCAGCACACGGCGGAAATCGTCGAGGCGCTGTTGCTGCGTGAAGCCGATCTCGGGCTGACGTCACAGGCCGTGGAGCATCCGGGACTGCGCAGCCAATTGTTGACCGAGGGCCGTATGCGTGTGATCGCGCCGCCTGGCTGGTGGCAGCCGGATGAACTGCATCGTCCGCTGCGGCTGCAGGCGTTAGCGGGTAAAGCGCTGATCGGTATCGACGCCCGCGATGCCCTGGGCAGCCTGTTGCGCGGCCACATCGAGGAGCTCGATCCGCCGCCGCGCGTGGTTACCTGGGTGCAGACTTATCAGTTGGCGCGACAGCTGGTGTCGTCGGGACAGGGCGTGGCGCTGGTCGATCCGTTCACCGCACTGGCGGCCACTGGCGGCGAGGTGCAGACCCGTCTGCTCGAGCCGGCCATCAGCGTGCCGGTCTACGCAGTGACCCGTGTTCACGAGCAGCCGCTGCCGGCGCAGGCGATGCTGCTTGAGCAGCTCGGCGCCCAGGCCGAGCGACTGCTGCAGGACGGGCACAACTGAGCGATCGCGCACAGGCGTGCGCTACCATGGCGGCTTTTGCGCCGGACGATCATGCACGCCGACTCGCCCCTTGAACGTTATCAGCAGGCCATTGCGCAAGACGGGTTCGTACCCGATGCGGCTCAACAGCGCGCTGTCGCGCGGCTCCAGGCCTGTCATGAGGCACTGGTTTCATGTGCGGAGCTGCCGCTTGGTGTCTATCTCTGGGGTCCGGTCGGACGTGGCAAGACCTGGCTGATGGACCTGTTTCACGCAGGCCTGACGGTTCCGTCGCGGCGGCAGCATTTCCATCATTTCATGCGCTGGGTGCATATCCGACTGTTCCAGCTCAACGGCACGGCCGATCCGTTGCAGGCGTTGGCCAAAGAACTATCTGAAGAGATTCGCGTGCTCTGCTTCGACGAGCTGTTCGTCGGCGACATCGGCGACGCGATCATCCTGGGGCGCCTGTTCCAGCTGCTCTTCGAGCACGGCGTGGTGATCGTCGCCACCTCCAATCAACCGCCGGAGCAGTTGTATGCCGACGGCTTCAATCGCGAGCGCTTTCTGCCGGCCATCGACGCCATCGTGCAACACATGCATGTGGTGGATGTGGATGGTGGCGCCGATCACCGCCTGCGTCCCGGCGCTGCGCTGCAGCGCTACTGGATCGCACAGCCCGACAACAGCAGCGCACTGGAGGCGACGTTCGAGGCGCTCGCCGCTGGATCGGTCAGTGCCGAGCCGCTGGCCCTCAGCCGCCGCCAGCTCGACGTCGTGCGGCGTAGCGAATTGGTGCTCTGGTGCCGCTTCGCTGATCTCTGCGAGCAGCCATTCTCAGCGCTGGACTTCATCGAGCTGTGCGACCGTTTCACGGCGATCCTGATTGGTGACCTGCCCAGGCTGGGCGGCAGGCAGCGCGATGGGCGCATTGCCCGCGGCACCGAGGATGGAGCCGCGCGGGTCGAGGCGGGCGACCGCCAGCTGCCCAGGCTCGCCGCGCGGGATGATGCCGTGCGCCGCTTTATCGCGCTGGTGGACGAGTGCTATGACCGGCGGATTCCGCTGTATATCGAGGCACAAGTGGCGCTGGATGAGCTGTACACCGAGGGCTATCTGGCGTTTCCATTCCGCCGCACATTGAGTCGTCTGCGGGAAATGCAGCTGCAGCGCTTTGGCTGAGCGCTGGCTCAGTCGCGGTAGAACACCTGCACCAGGTGATAGCCGAACTGGCTTTTCACCGGGCCGTGCACTTCGCGCAGCGGCTTCTTGAAGATCACCTGATCGATGCTGCGCACCATCTGCCCGGGGCGCACTTCGCCGAGATCGCCACCTTTCTTGCCGGACGGGCAGGTCGAGTATTTGCGCGCCAGCACGTCGAAGGCTTCGCCATTGGCGATGCGCTTTTTCAGCTGCGCGGCTTCGGCCTCGGTCTTGACCAGAATGTGGCGGCACATTGCTTTGGGCATGCTCGGTGTCCTTGATTGCACAGGGGCGCGATTGTAGTCGTGCCGCGGCGAATGTCGAACGGGATAGCGCTTCGATGCAGCCGTTTTGTGACTTATCGGTCGACGAGCGGTAGTTTTATCGTGTCATTTGATAGCGCTAACATCCGGCCAAACAAGCAAAACAATGGATTCCTCGCATGCCTTCAGTGCATACCTCAAAGGCTTCCGCGCTTCCGGTGCTGGTCGTCATGGGCGTCAGCGGTTCCGGCAAGACGGAGACCAGCCACGCCGTAGCCGACGCGCTCGGCTTGCCGCACATCGAAGCGGACAACTTTCATCCGGCGGAAAACGTGGCGCGCATGCGTGCCGGTACGCCGCTGTCCGACGCCGATCGCGTGGAGTGGCTGCACGCGTTGATCGCCGAGATGCAGCGCACCCTGGAGGCGGGCAGCGGCTTCGTGCTGGCTTGCTCGGCGCTCAAGCGCAGCTACCGGGAATTGCTGCGCAGTGCTGTTCCAGAGCTGCGTTTCGCCCATTTGGCCATCGATTACGAAACTGCCGTGCAGCGCGTCGGCGGAAGGCCGGGGCATTTCATGCCGATTTCCCTGGTCGACAGCCAGTTCGCCACTCTCGAATCACCCGAGGGCGAACCCGGCGTATTGACGGTGGATGCCAGTCAACCGCGCGAGGTCGTCTTGCGCCAGATCGTCGAATGGATGCAGGGCAGCGGACTGGATGAGCTGATCGAAACCCGGGTCGATCTTTCTTCGCGTCCATTTGATAGCGCTACCACGGCGCCGCCACTGACCAACGAGCCGATCTACGGCGGCACGGTCGCGCAGCACTTCGACCGCCTGACCGACTGGCTGATGGCCGCACTGATGGCCTTCATGGTCATCGTGGTGTTTTCCAGCGTGGTGCTGCGTTACGCATTCGGTACCGGTTTGACCGGCGCTGAGGAGCTGTCGCGGCTGGCGTTCGTCTGGCTGGTGTTCGTCGGCGTCGCTTCGAGCATGCGCCGCGGCGAGCTGATGAGCTTTTCCATGCTGCGCGACCGTTTCCCGCGGCTGTTCCGCCGCGTCGTCGACTCCATCAGCTGGCTGCTGGTGGCTGGAGCTAGCTGCCTGGCGGCCTGGGGCGGCTGGAACCAGATGCAGTTCGGCTGGACCATCAACAGCCCGGTAGTCGGCTATCCGCTCGGCCTGGCGATGCTGCCCGTGGCGGCCAGCATGGTGGCGCTGGCGGTGCTCGCGCTGCTGCAGCTGGTCAATGTCTGGCGGCGCGATCAGCCATCGGCCACTGCCGCTGCGAATGTCACCGCGGACTGAAGCGACGCCGCATTCAGAACAATACGGGCACTGCCCAACCGAGGAACTTGTATGACCGTCGTCGTCTTCCTTTCATCGCTGCTGGGCTTCATGACCCTTGGCATGCCCATCGCCTTCGCGCTGCTGCTCACCGGCTCGGTGCTGATGTGGTACCTGGATTTCTGGGACGTGCAACTGCTGGCGCAGAACCTTCAGGCCGGTGCCGACAGCTTCCCGCTGCTGGCGGTGCCGTTCTTCATCCTTGCTGGCGAACTGATGAATGCCGGCGGCATCTCGCGGCGCATCATCGCCATGGCGCAGGCCTATTTCGGTCACAAGCGTGGCGGCCTGGGTTACGTGGCGATTGCCGCCTCGGTGCTGCTGGCGAGCATGTCCGGCTCGGCGTTGGCCGATACCGCCGCGCTGGCGACGCTGCTGCTGCCGATGATGCGCGAGCGCGGCTATCCGCTGAGTTCATCGTCGGGTCTGGTGGCGGCGGGCGGGATCATCGCGCCGATCATCCCACCGTCGATGCCGTTCGTGATCTACGGCGTGGTGACCGGCACGTCGATCAGCCAGCTGTTTCTCGCCGGCATGGTGCCGGGGCTGATCATGGGCATGGGCCTGATCGTCGCCTGGACGCTGATCGCCCGGCGGATCGACGAACCGAAACAGGAAAAGGCCAGCGCCGCCGAACGCCGCCGCGTGCTGGTCGACGGTGCCGCCGCGCTGATGCTGCCGGTAATCATCGTCGGCGGGCTGCGTGGCGGTCTGTTCACCCCGACCGAAGCCGCCGTGGTCGCCGCCGTCTATGCCCTGGCCGTTTCGACGTTGCTCTACCGCGAGCTGAACTGGGCCGGGCTGGTCGAGGTGCTGACCCGTGCCAGCCGCACCACGGCCTCGGTGATGTTTCTCTGCGCCGCCGCAACGGTGTCGGCGTACATGATCACCCTGGCGCAACTGCCCGACGAGATCGCCACGATGCTCGGCCCGCTGGCGCAGGACCCGAAACTGCTGATGGTCGCCATCATGCTGCTGATGATCGCCGTCGGCATGGTGCTGGACCTGACCCCGACCATCCTGATCCTCGGTCCGGTGCTGGCGCCGATCGCGATCAAGGCCGGCATCGACCCGGTGTACTTCGGTGTGATGTTCGTGCTGATCGGCTCCATCGGGCTGATCACGCCGCCGGTGGGCACTGTGCTCAACGTGGTCGGCGGCATCGGCCGGCTGCGCATGGAAACCCTGGTGCGCGGCGTCATGCCGTTCTTCCTTATCTATCTGGTGATCGTCGGGCTGCTTATCGCCGTGCCCTCGATCATCACCGTACCCCTGGCCTGGCTGCGGTAACGCCGGTCGTGCAACCAAGCGCTCAATAAACCAACGTCCAACAACAAGAAGGTAACGCGACATGAAACGACTTCTCATCAACACCCTGGCCGCCGCCTTGCTCGGCAGCACACTCAGCCTCGGTTACGCGCAGGCCGCGGACGACATCCGCCCACGCATGATCCGCTTCGGCTACGGCCTCAACGAAGACAGCAACCAGGGCAGGGCGGCTAAGCTGCTGGCTGAGGAAGTGGCCAAGGCCTCCGGCGGCAAGTTGAAGGTGCGCACCTTCGCCTCCGCCAGCCTCGGTTCGGACGACCAGATGCAGAACGCACTGATCGGCGGCGCGCAGGAGATGATGGTCGGCTCGACCGCGACGTTGGTTGGCATCAGCAAGGAGATGGCGGTGTGGGATACGCCGTTCCTGTTCACCGATCCGCGCCAGGCGGATCAGGTACTGGACGGCCCGGTAGGCAGGCAGGTGATGGACAAGCTCGAGGAGAAAGGCCTGGTCGGGCTGGTGTATTGGGAGAACGGTTTTCGCAACGTGACCAATAGCGCGCGGCCGATAGAGAAGCTTGAGGACTTCAATGGCATCAAGCTGCGCGTGATGCCCAACCCGGTGTTCATCGACACCTTCAAGCGCATGGGCGCCAACGCGGTGCCGCTGCCGTTCTCCGAGCTGTTCACGGCGCTGGAAACCAAGGCCGTGGACGGCCAGGAAAACCCGTTCAATACCATCCTCTCGTCCAAGTTCTATGAAGTGCAGAAGTACCTGAGCGTGACCAATCACGTCTACAGCCCCTGGATCGTCACGGTTTCCAAGCGCTGGTGGGACGGGCTGTCCGCGACCGAGCAGGGCATCCTCATGGACGCCGCGAAAAAGGCACGCGATGCCGAGCGCGAGGACACCCGTCGCGAGGCCAGTCAGGCGTTGGCAGCACTGAAGGAGCACGGCATGCAGATCAACGAGGTCACCCCGGAGGAAATCCAGCGCATGCGTGAGCAGGCGCATCCGGCGATCCAGACGGTGATCGATGCGGTCGGCCAGGACCTGTTCGATCAGGTGCAGGCCGAAGTGGAAAAGGCCGCACCTTAGGAGGCGCCCCCAGAATGCCCGCTGCTAGAATCCGCCGCTTTCGACCAATGGAACGCGCATGACCACACGCCGTCGCCGCTCTGCCGAGCGGATAACCCTCTCGGATGTCGCACGTAGCGCCGGCTGCTCGCTGATGTCGGCATCCCGCGCGCTATCGCAACCGGATCTGGTTTCCGATGCGTTGCGTGAGCGTGTCGAGCAGGCGGTCAAGGCGCTTGGCTATGTGCCGCATCCCGCGGCGCGCAGCCTGGCCAGTTCGCGCTCCAATCTGGTGGCGGTGATCATCCCCTCGCTGTCCAACGCGGTGTTCGTCGACACGGTCGAGGCCATCCAGCGCGTGCTGATGCCGGCGGGCTACGAGATGATGATCGGCGTCAGCCACTATCGCCCCGAAGAGGACGAGCGATTGCTGCGCGCCTATCTGGCGCATCAGCCGGCCGGTCTGCTGATCACCGGGTTCGAACGAAGCGACGCCGCGCGTGCGGTGCCAGCCAACTACACCGCACCAATGGTCACGCTGATGGAGCTGAGCGAACGGCCGGATGACTACTGCGTAGGTTTCTCGCAACTGGAAGCCGGCGTGGCAATGACTCGCACGCTGCTGGAGCGCGGCTATCGTCACGTTGCCTTTGCCGCGGCGCAGCTCGACCCGCGGACCCTGCAGCGGGCCGAAGGCTACCGCCAGGCCATGCGCCAGGCCGGGCGCTATGAACCGACTCTGGAACTGCTGACGCCGCAGCTGTCGTCCATCGGTCTCGGTGCGGAGTTGCTGGATCGGCTGCTGGCGCAGCATCCGCAGATCGACGCGGTGTTCTTCAACAACGACGACCTGGCCCTCGGGGCGCTGTTCCGCGCCCATCAGCTGGGGCTCGACGTGCCGGGGCGTTTGGCGATTGCCGGTTTCAATGACCTGCCGGCGGCGGCCTGGATGCACCCGGCGCTGAGCACCGTGCGCACCCGGCGCGGCGAGATCGGCGAGCTGGCGGCGCAGATGCTGCTGAGCCTGATGCGGGGTCAGCAGCCTGCCGAGCGTTGTATCGATGTGGGTTTCGAAGTGGTGATGCGCGACAGCGCCTGAGGCGGGATTTCACCCGCCAGGGCATCAGAGATCCTGCTGCGCAGTGACCTGCTGGGCGATCTCGATCATCTGCTCGCGCATCCAGCGGTTGGCCGGGTCCTGATCGGTGCTTTCATGCCAGTAGATGTGGGTTTCCAGCGGCTGGATATCCACCGGCAGATCGACCTGGTGCAGGTTGTGCCGCCGGGCGAAACGCTCGGGAACGGTCACCGCCATGTCGGTCTGGTCGATCACCTGAGTTGCCATCAGGTAGTGCTGCGAGCGTAGGGCGATCTTGCGCTGCAGACCCATCTTGCCCAACGCCAGATCCACCAGACCGAGCCCGCTGCGGCGGCTGGAAATATGGATGTGCGACAGCGACAGGTACTGCTCCAGTGTCAGCTTGTCCTTGGCCAGCGGGTGGCCGCGGCGCATGGCGCAGATGTAGCGATCTTCCAGCAGCTTGACGTGACGCACCTGCGGATCGGTGTTGAGCGGTGCATCCATGGCGAAATCCAGGCGGCCGGCAGCCAGTTCCTTGGTCGTCTCGCGACGCTTGGCCAGCATGCTCTCGATCTTCACGTTCGGTGCCAGTCGGCGCAGGCGCTGGAATAGCGGCGGCAGCATCACCGCCTCGGTGAGGTCGGTCATGCTGATGCGGAAGGTCTTGTTCGCCTGCGCCGGGCTGAAGGTCCGGCTTTCCTGCACCGACACCCGCAGCAGCTGCAGCGCATTGCGCACCGGGCCGATGATGTTCTGCGCCATTGGCGTCGGCACCATGCCCTGCGCGGTGCGCACGAACAGCGGATCGTTGAAGGTTTCGCGCAGGCGGGCGAGGGCGTTGGAAACTGCGGGCTGGGTGATGCCGACGATCTGCCCGGCGCGTGTCAGGTTCGCTTCGGTGTAGATGGCGTCGAAGACGATGAATAGATTCAGATCGACCTTGTTCAGGTTCATTGTTGTGCTCTCCGGCGTGTATCGGAATTCGCCGATCATATATCGGTGATGAATGTTTATACACGAGGAAAATAGCTTAGATAAATCACCAGGCCTCCTCTAGCATTCAAAACTACAAAACATTACCTGCCAGAAGGTTGTCGCCCATGAATTTCGCCTACTCCCCGAAGGTTCAAGAGCTGAGAGAGCGCGTGCAAGCGTTCATGGATGCTCACGTCTATCCCGCCGAAAAGGTGTTCTACCAGCAGGTCGCCGAAGGTGACCGCTGGCAGCCGACTGCCATCGTCGAGGAGCTGAAGGCCAAGGCCAAGGCCGAGGGGCTGTGGAATCTGTTCCTGCCGGAATCGGAACTGGGTGCGGGCCTGACCAACACCGAATACGCACCGCTGGCGGAAATCATGGGTAGCTCGGGCCTCGGCCCGGAAGCCTTCAACTGCTCGGCGCCGGATACCGGCAACATGGAAGTACTGGTGCGCTACGGCAGCGAGGCGCAGAAGCGCGAGTGGCTGGAACCGTTGCTGCGCGGCGAAATCCGTTCGGCCTTCGGCATGACCGAGCCGGGCGTGGCTTCGTCCGACGCCACCAACATGGAAGCCCGGGCGGTGCGCGAGGGTGACGAGTGGGTCATCAACGGTCGCAAGTGGTGGACCTCCGGTGCTTGCGACCCGCGCTGCAAGATCATGATTTTCATGGGCCTGACCAACCCGGACGCGCCGCGCCATGCCCAGCACTCGATGATCCTGGTGCCGATGGATACCCCCGGCGTGAAGGTGCTGCGCCCGCTGCCGGTGTTCGGCTACGACGACGCGCCGCACGGCCATGCCGAGGTGCTGCTGGAAAACGTGCGCGTGCCTTACGAGAACGTCCTGCTCGGCGAAGGCCGCGGTTTCGAGATCGCTCAGGGCCGTCTTGGCCCGGGCCGCATTCACCACTGCATGCGCTCGATCGGCGTTGCGGAACGTGCACTGAAGCTGATGTGCGAACGCGCCGTCAGCCGCACCGCCTTCGGCAAGCCGCTGGCCCGGCTGGGTGCCAACTTCGATTACATCGCCGAGTGCCGCATCGAGATCAACATGGCGCGCCTGCTGACACTGAACGCGGCGTACATGATGGACACCGTGGGCAACAAGATCGCCGCCAGCGAGATCGCGCAGATCAAGGTCGTCGCACCCAACGTCGCGCTGAAGGTCATCGACCGCGCCATCCAGATCCACGGTGGTGCCGGGGTTTCCGAGGACTTCCCGCTGGCGCACTGGTGGGCGATGCAGCGCACGCTGCGCCTGGCCGATGGCCCGGACGAGGTGCATAGGGTGGCGATTGCCCGCCACGAGCTGGGCAAGTACGTGCCGCGCGAGGCGCTGCGTAGCCGCTGAGGGTTGCCCGGCGCACACGCAGGACCAAAGGCAAAGCCACGAACAGTGGCTTTGCTTTTTTATGGCGCTATGGGCGGAATGCGCTAAACGGTCATTCGCAACTAGCTCCCTGCTACAGGGCGGCTTGCGGCAAGGGCGGGCGTGCTCGAGAACCGACCAGGACGCCTTAAGGCTGTTTTCAGGTCTTGTTCAGGCTCGGTTTCACAGGGTTCCAGGTCTCGCTGGCTGAACGCGGATACATCGCTGCGTGGCTTGCTAGTACACCCAGACTTCGACCCGACGATTCTTCACCCGGCCGCTGCCCGCATCGTTAGAGGCGACTGGAAGTTCAGAGCCCATTCCGTTGATTTCCTTGAGAAACACGCCGCGTTTGTTTAGTTCGCGGCGCACGGTCATCGCGCGCAGCTTGGAGAGGAGTGCGGCACGCGCCGGATCGCCCGTCGCGTCGCCGAAGCCCACCAGCGCGGCGCTGTCAGTGAGCTTGCCATTGTCGCGCAGGTATTCAGCCACCCGCTCGAGGTCACGCTGGGCCTTGTTGTCCAGCTGGGCGCTACCTTCCTCGAAGCGGAAGTTGACCGTCAGGCGCTGGGCTTCGCTCGCCAGCTGCTGATAGAAAACGGGCATGTCGACGAGTGCGGTTTGCCGGATCGCCTCGACGTGCTGGGCGACGTAGCCGGATCGCTCGACGATGTTCTGGCCGGCCCTGCTATGGATGAACTCGATGTAGGCCTCGGTCCACGGGGACTGCTTGAGCGGATGGGCATAGAGGAACAGCCGGCGCGATAGCGGATAATCCTCAGTTGCGACCAAGGCGCGGGAGGGAGGCATTGGTTGTGAGTCGCCATCGGCGATGGCCAGGGCTTTGGCCTTGCCGAGCGAGGCCAGGCCGGTGAAGCCGATGGCGCCGGGGTCCAGCGTAACGGCACGGGACAGCTCGTCGTTTGACTCGTAGCGTTTCGCATCGCTCCAGAGTGTCTTGCCCTGGCGAGCCAATACCAGCTCGTTGAATGTGTCGTAGGTGCCCGAGCGATCATCGCGAGCGTGTAGCCGAACCGGCAGGTCCGGCCCGCCAAGCTCGCGCCAGTTGCGGATCTCGCCTGCGAAAAGCGCCGCCAGCTGGACGGTCGTCAGCGAAGCGAGCGCGTTGCCGGGATGTACCACGATGGCCAGACCGTCGATGGCGATGACCTGCTCCGCTTTGGCACTGCGCATGTCGCCCAGGCCGGCCAGCTCGGTGCGCTCGCCGGTCTTGATTGGCCTGGAGGCCGCTGCGAGATCGCCCTGGCCGTTCTTCAGCCCAGCGAAGCCGGTTCCGGTTCCGTGTGCGGCAATAGTGGCGTAGACCTGCTTGCCTTGAGCTGTGCGAGCGCTGATCCGCTGCTCGTTTTCCACCTCGGTCGGGCGGATGCTCACCTCCTCATAGCCTTCCGCCTCGAACAGGCCGGCGATGAGCATGGGCGCAAGTTTGGCGCCTACCGTGTTGGAGCCCTGGATGCGCAAAACGGGCGAGCCGTCTGCCGGGATCGGCAGGGCCGCAAGACCAGTGTTCGACACGCAGCCCAATGCGAGCAACAACAGGGGCAGCGCCCGATTTCGAAACCGTCCAACTGAGCGTGATGTCATCTTGCGACCTCCTTGTAGAAGGCCGCGAGATTAAGACGATTTGGTTACCGAAAAATGACAGCCAAGGCATTCACCATTGCGAGTCAGCGGAGTTCAATCCAGACCGGGCAGTGGTCGGAGGGCTTCTCCATAGCCCGAATCTCGTAATCGACGCCGCAATCGGTGACGCGCTGGTGTAGCGCCGCGGTGGTCAGGATGTAGTCGATACGCAGCCCTCGGCGCGGGTCATCCTCGAAGCCGCGGCTGCGGTAGTCGAACCAGCTGAAGCGGTCGACCACGTCAGGGTTGAGCGTGCGGAAGCTGTCCTGCAGCCCCCAGGCTTTCAGACGCTCGAGCCATTCGCGTTCTTCAGGTAGAAAGCTGCACTTACCGGTACGTAGCCAGCGCTTGGCGTTCACTTCACCGATGCCGATGTCGCAATCTTGCGGTGATATGTTGAAGTCGCCCATCAGCGCCAGGGATTCATCGGGGCGGAACTGCTGCTCGAGCAATGCCTGCAGGTCGGCATAGAACTTGGTCTTGGCAGGAAATTTCACAGGGTGAGCGCGGCTTTCCCCTTGGGGAAAATAGCCGTTCATCACGGTTACCGGCTGGCCATTGGCATCGGCGAAGCGACCCCAGATGAAGCGCTTCTGCGACTCTTCACCATCGGTGGGGAAGCCTTTGTGAATCTCCAACGGTGCCTGGCGGGAGAGCAGGGCGACGCCGTAATGTCCCTTCTGCCCATGAAAGTGGACTTGATAGCCGAGTGCTTCGATCTCCGCCTGCGGGAACTGCTCGTCCGACACCTTGGTTTCCTGCAGGCCGATCACGTCAGGTTGATGTTTTTCGATGATCGCAGAGAGCTGATGAGGTCGTGCGCGCAATCCATTGATATTGAAAGAGATGATTTTCATGGTATTCCGTAGTGGCTGTGATCGGCTCTGGCACCGCGGGCGCGGCGCTGCTGGAACTGCCGATCCATTGTGATCACGAAGACGTGATTCTAGAGAGGTGGCGCCAGGCTTACCAACTGCCGAGACGCCTGCTGCGATGCAGCGCGTTGCGCCAGCATCTGCATCATCTGCTGATGGGCGCGCTTGGGCCGGTGATTCAACCGCGTGGCGGGGCGGGCCAAGCGCTGCTAACTTGCAAGCAGTCCTCCATAAGAAAGCCGAGAAGTTGCCATGCCGATGTTTGCCGAGGTTCGCACGCTCGATAGTGGTTATGACCGCGAAACCCGCTCGTTGCTGTATCACGCCTACCGCCATGAACCGACCTTCGCCTACCTGTTCGAAGCCGACCGTCCGGGCTACCAGCAACGGGTCCGTGCCACGGTGCGGGAGCTGGTCAATCAGCATTTTTTGCAGCAACAGCCGGCGCTTGGCCTGCTGCTGGATGATCGGCTGATTGCCGTCGCGCTGATAGCGCCGCCCCAGCGTCGGTTGGATATCACCGAAAGCTGGGCCTGGCGGGCGCGGATGTTGTTGACGGCAGGGTTTCGTTGCACGCGCCGCTATCTGGATTACCACGCGGCGGTATTGGCCTGTCTACCTGCCGGAGCAGTGCATCTGTTGCCTTTGCTCGGTGTACATCCGCAGTTCCAGGGGCAGCATTACGGCGAGCAACTGTTGCAAGCCGTGCACGAATGGTGTGCCGAAGATGAAACCTCTCGGGGATTGGTGATCGACACCGGTAACCCGCGCTACCTGAATTTCTATCAACGGCAGGGCTACGAGGAGATCGGCCAGATCGCCGTTGGGCCGGTGGTCGAGCACATCTTTTTCCATCCGGCACCCAGGCGGATGGAAGCGGCGCGTTAGGTGTGGCCGAATTTTATTCGGGCAGACCAGTCTGACTGGTCTGAAGCCACGCGATGTCAGTTGATGCCCGTCCCCCCGCAAAGTCACCTTACATACTGTCTAGCCCGCGTGTTCGGGCCTGCCGCAGAGCCCGTGATAGCATTGCGCGCCATGTGCAAATCCAACCGAATCGGCCCGCTGGTAGCCGCACTCCTGGTGCTAAGCGGCATGCAAGCCAGCGCCGCTGAACTCGACGTTCGTATCGAGCCGCAGAACCGGGCACTTCGCGAGAACATCGAGAATTACATCGGTGAGCTGGGCGATCGCGATGCCAACGAGTTGCTGCGCTACAGCAGGGTTGCTCAACGCCAGGCGGAGAAGGCTCTGCAAGCGCTGGGCTACTACCGCAGTAGAATCCGAACCGATGTCCGTGAAGGTGATGAGCCGACCCTGGTTTTGCGTGTGCAGACCGGTGAGCCAGTTCGCCTGCGCAACATCACCGTCCGCCTGGACGGGCCGGCAGCAGAGTTCTCCGGCTTTCGCGTCGCCCAGCGCACCCTACGGCAGGGCGATGTGCTCAATCACGGACGCTATGAGGACGTAAAGCAGCAGTTCCTCAACCAGGCCTCGCGCTATGGTTATTTCGATGGCCGCTTCACTCGCCAGCGCCTGGCGGTCGACCCGCGGGAAAACACAGCAGACGTTGAATTGGTATTCGACAGCGGTCCACGCTATCGCCTGGGCGATGTGCAGTTCGAAGGCGATGCACCGTTCGATGACGACCTGCTCAGGCGCATGGTGCCGTTCGATGCCGATACCCCCTACGACTCCGAACTGATCGCCGAGCTTAGCCAGGCATTGCAGTCGAGTGGCTATTTCGAAGGTGTTCGCGTTGATGCCAACCCAACCAGCGCCAGTGAGCAGCGCATTCCCGTAGCGGTGGCACTCACGACGCGCAAACCGCGGACGTTCGGCCTTGGCCTGGGTTACTCGACGGATGTCGGGCCGCGTATACGAATGAACTGGACCCGACATTGGGTCAACCCACAGGGCCACAGCTACGGTGCCGAAACCGAACTATCGGCACCGCGGCAGAACGTCGGCCTCTGGTACGACATTCCCCTTGATCCACCGCTGACCGACAAGCTGCGCTTCGTTGGGGGTTATCAGTACGAGGAGATTGCCGGTACGGACAGCCTGAGCCGCTTGCTTAAAGTCGGTCCGGAGTGGCACAGCCGCTTGCCCAGCGGCTGGTTGCGTGTGTTATCGCTGAAGTGGCAGCACGAGGAATACAAGCTTGGCGATGATTCGGGGCTGAGCACCCTGCTGATGCCTGGCATCGCCTACAGCTATCTGCGCAGCGACAATCGCATCGATCCTGGCCACGGCTACCGTCTGCAGTTCGAAGTGGCGGCAGCCAAGTCCGGCGTGCTGTCCGATGCTGATCTGGTTCACGCCAACGTGCTGCTGCGCGGACTCACTACGCTCGGCCAGCGCCATCGTTTTCTCGGCAGGGTGCAGCTTGGTGGCAACTGGACCGATGAATACGTCAACGTGCCGCCATCGCTGCGCTATTTCGCCGGTGGCGATCAGAGCGTGCGTGGCTACGACTATCAGAGCCTGTCGCCAACCAACTCCGACGGCGACAAGATCGGTGGTCGCTACCAGTTCGCCGTCAGCGCGGAGTACCAGTACTCGATCGCCGAGAAATGGCGCGTCGCGACCTTTGTCGACCAGGGCAATGCCTTCAACTCGCTGGAGATTCCCACGCTTAAAAGCGCCGTTGGTGTTGGCGTGCGCTGGGTTTCACCGGTCGGTCCAATCCGCGTCGACCTCGCTCATCCACTGGATAGCGAAGGCGGTGTCCGCCTGCACTTTTCCATGGGGCCTGAGCTGTGAGGCGGATATTGCGTGGCCTAGGCTGGACATTGCTTGGGCTGGTCTTGTTGCTGGCCGTCGCGCTCGGCACGTTGCTTGGTACGTCGGCCGGCAGTCGCTGGTTGCTGACGCAGGTACCTGGTCTGACGGTCGAGGCGTTCGAAGGGCGCCTCGGCCAACGCTGGCAGGCCGATCGACTGATTTGGGAACAGGATGGCAGCCGCGTGGAGGTTCAGCAGCCCCGACTCGCCTGGTCGCCGGCTTGCCTGCTCAAACGCACCCTGTGTATCGATGAGCTGGTGACGGGGAATATCGAGCTCAATTTTCCGCCGAGCGAACCGGACCCCAACGCCGAGCCTTTCAGCCTGCCGGATATCGACCTGCCGTTGGCTTTGCAGGTAGAGCGCATCGAATTTGGGCAGGTGACGCTCAATGACGCCGAGCAATTGCGGCGCCTGCAGCTGCAGGCGAACTGGCGTGCTGACGGCCTGGATATACAGCGTCTGGATGTGCGCCGGGATGATCTCGATCTGACGCTGACCGGCCGCCTGCAACCCAGCGGTAACTGGCCGCTGCAACTGCAAGGGCAGGCTGCGTTGCAGTCTCCGGACGAACAGCCCTGGGCACTGATGATCGCCATCGAAGGGGATCTGCGCGAGCAGCTGCAGTTGCAGGTCGAGAGTCAGGGCTACCTGCAGGGCAGCCTCAGCGGTCATTTGCGTGCACTAGACGAGCAGCTGCCTGCGACCGTCAGGCTGAATGCGGACGGTTTCAAGGCGCTGCCTGATCTGCCGGAAACCTTGCGCCTGGATGATCTGGAGCTGACGGCGAGCGGCAATATGCAGGACGGCTATCGTCTGCTTGGCACCACCCGTTTACCGGGAGATGGCGGCGCCGTGCGGGTCGCGCTCGAAGGTATCGTCAGCACCACCGGCGCGCAGATCGCCATGCTGGAATTGGACGCCGGCCAACAGCGTCACGTACGCCTGACTGGTGATATCGACTGGCAGAACGGCTTGGCCGCGAACGCCGATCTGCTCTGGCGCGATTTCCCCTGGCGGCGCCTGTATCCAGAGATCGAAGAGCCACCGGTAACGCTGCGCGAACTCAAGGCACAAATTCAGTACGAGGATGGCAACTACCTCGGTAACTTCGAATCAGCCATGACCGGTCCGGCTGGGGACTTCACGCTGAACAGCCCGGTCAGCGGTAATCTCGAGGCGGTCCACCTGCCGCAACTGGAACTGCGAGCCGGGCAGGGGAGTGCCACGGGTTCGGTCAGCATCGGGTTCGCCGATGGCATCGACTGGAAAGCCGATCTGGCCCTGAGCGATCTCGATCCGGCGTACTGGCTGGCGGAGTTGCCGGGCAACCTCGGCGGCACGTTGCAAAGCCAGGGTGGCTTGCGCGACGAGCGCCTGCAGGCCGAGGCGCGCCTCGATATAAAAGGCCGCCTGCGTGGGCAGAACACAAGTCTCCAGTTGCAGGCCAGCGGCGAGGGCGAGCGTTGGAACCTACCGCTCATCGACCTGCGCATGGGCGACAACCGTGTGCACGGTGAGGGCGTCTGGGCGCAAACACTGGACGGGCGAGTGCAGCTGGAATTGCGCCGCCTGGCGCAGCTTTGGCCGGGTCTTCGCGGCCAACTGAACGGTAAGGTGACATTGGGGGGCACAGCTGCGGCGCCCAGCGGCCAGGTCGAGCTCGATGGGCGCAATCTCGCTTACCAGGACAATCGACTGCGTCGCCTCCGTGTCCAGGGGCAGCTATCCGACGGTGAGCGCGGCCATTTGGTGCTCAACGCGGAACGCATTCGTGCCGGTGAGACCGATCTTGGCGCTCTACAGGTCAGGGCGGAAGGCACAGCGGATAAGCATCAGGCTGACTTGCAGCTGCAGGGCCCGCTGCTCGACCTGGCGCTGGCCTTCGACGGTGGTCTGCGTGGTGATGATTGGATCGGACGTTTGCTGCGTGGCGAGCTCAGTGCGGAGCAGCAGAACTGGGCATTGCAACGACCGGCTACGCTGCAGCGCTTCGCCGACGGCCGGCTGGAGCTCGGCGCGCATTGCTGGCTCTCCGGCCCAGCCAGCCTCTGCGCCGAAGATCAGCGCATCATGCCTGATCCACGGATTCGTTACCGGCTGCGCGACTTCGCACTGCAGTCCCTGGCCGAATACCTGCCCGATGACTTTCGCTGGCAGGGTGAACTGAATGCGGATATCGAACTGGATATTCCCGCCAGCGGTCCCAACGGTCGCGTTCAGGTTGATGCCGGGCCCGGCGTGCTGCGCATCCGTGACGCGGATGAATGGCATGACTTCCCGTACCAGACGCTTGTGCTCAACAGCCGCCTGCTGCCTGAGCGGATCGATAGCGAGCTGCGCTTCCAGGGTGGAGAGCTGGGTGATCTCGACGTGCAGGTGCGCATCGATCCGCGCCCGGAAAACAAGCCAATCAATGGCGAGTTTCGCCTAAGCGGCTTCGATCTCGCCGTAGCGCGGCCGTTCGTGCCGATGGTGGAGCGCTTGCGGGGCCAGCTGAACGGCAGCGGGCAGCTCTCCGGCAGCCTTCAGCAACCGACCCTCAACGGCCAATTACTGCTCAGTGGTGGCGAAATAGCCGGCAGCGAGCTGCCGACGACATTCGAGAACCTTCGCGTGCGCATGCTGATCGAAGGTGAGCGGCTGAGCATCGACGGCGATTGGCGCGCCGGCGATCAAGGGCGCGGCAATCTGAGCGGCACGCTGGATTGGCGCGATGCGCTGGACCTGGACCTGGCCATAAAAGGCAGTCGCTTGCCCTTGGTGGTCGAGCCCTACGCGGATCTCGAAGTCGAGCCCGATCTGCGTATCGTGCTGAGCGGCCAGGACCTCGCCGTCAGTGGGCGGGTTGCAGTGCCGCGGGGTGCAATCACCGTCCGCGAGCTGCCGCCGACGACGGTCAGGGTCTCGGAAGACACGGTCATCGTTGGCCGCGAGGCCGAAGAACCGGCTACGCCGCTGGCGGTGAAAATGGACATCGATGTCGAGGTGGGGCAGGATCGTCTGCGCTTCACCGGTTTCGGCCTGACTGCCGATCTCGCCGGGTATCTGCACATCGGCGACAACCTCGATGCACGGGGCGAGCTGCAGCTGAAGAACGGCCGCTACCGCGCCTATGGCCAACGGTTGACCATCCGCCGTGCCGAGTTGCTGTTTACTGGCCTGATCAGCCAACCGTTCCTCAATATCGAAGCGATACGTCGAATCGAGGCGGAGAATGTTGTAGCCGGCCTGCGCATTACCGGCAGTGCCGAGCAGCCGCGGATCGATGTGTTTTCCGAGCCGGCCATGAGTCAGGAGCAGGCGCTGGCCTATCTGGTGCTAGGCAGGCCGTTGGGTGCGGACACTGGCGATAGCAACCTGTTGGCGCAGGCGGCGCTGGGTCTCGGCCTGGCCGGCAGTTCATCCATCACCGGTGGGCTGGCGCAACGCCTGGGGATCCAGGATTTCCAGCTGGACACCGAGGGCACCGGAGCCGGTACAAGCGTGGTCGCCACCGGACGCCTGACCGAACGGCTGGCATTGCGCTATGGCGTCGGCGTATTCGAGCCATCGAACACCATCGCGCTGCGCTATCAACTGACCCGCCGGATCTTCCTCGAAGCGGCCAGCGGCCTGGCCAGCTCCCTGGACGTGTTCTACCGCCGCGATTTCTGACCGATCCCATGCACTGGCTGGTGCGCGCGCGCGGTTGCACCAACTCGACGCCATATCGCCATCGCACTGATGAGTGCACCAAAGCGCATCAAGCACGACTGGCAAGCGCACCAGAGTGGGCTACGCTGATTTCGCTTTCCGCGCCGTTCGTTCTTTGCTGGGGGCGAGTTGCCAGGGTTTGACCGTTCGGTCTGCTTTCTCGTCGATTCGATCATTGAATCTGGCGCGATTGCCCTGAGCCCAACGAGCGAATGCAGTGGTAGCATCCACGCTTCCGACCGTCGCGGTTATAACCGCGCAACGCTCTAGCACGAGTCTTGCAATGCGCCTGCCGACCTCGGCGCTGCGTAAGGCTCCAGAGGCGGATTGGAATCGTCGTTACCCGGTCGCTGAAAAACCACCGCCACAAGCGTCATGTTTTTCAACGACTCGAAGGTAGCGCGACCCTAACGCGAGGGAACTCGCTTATAAGAAATAAGGTGCTCGAATGGAATTTCTGAACAACCTCGTAAATAGCGTCAATGGCCTCGTCTGGGGCCCGCCCATGCTGGTGCTGATCCTTGGCACCGGTCTGTTCCTGATGATCTTCCTCAAGTTCATGCCATTGACACGCATCCCGACCGGCTTTGCGCTGATGTGGGGTGGACGTACCAAGGGCGACGAAGCAACGGGCGAGATCAGTCCGTTCCAGGCACTGATGACCTCGCTGGCGGCAACCGTTGGTACCGGCAACATTGCCGGTGTGGCCACCGCGATCTTCCTCGGCGGCCCGGGTGCGTTGTTCTGGATGTGGTGCACTGCGCTGGTCGGTATGGCCACCAAGTACTGCGAAGTCGTGCTGGCAGTTCACTACCGCGAGAAGGACGACCGAGGCGAGCATGTCGGCGGTCCGATGTATGCCATCAAGAACGGCCTGGGCAAGAAGTGGGTCTGGCTGGGAACGGCCTTCGCCATCTTCGGCGGTCTGGCGGGCTTCGGCATCGGCAACATGGTGCAGGTCAACAGCATGGCCCACGCCCTGGAAACCACCTTCTCGGTACCGTTGTGGGCGACAGGCCTGGTCACCATGGTGATCGTCGGCCTGGTGATCCTGGGTGGTATCCGCCGCATCGGCGTGGTGGCTGCATCGCTCGTTCCGTTTATGTGCCTGGCCTACCTGATCGCCGCTGCGGTGGTGCTGGTAGTGAATGTCTCTGCAATTCCGGCAGCATTCGACCTGATCTTCACCCACGCCTTCACCCCGATCGCTGCCACCGGCGGCTTCGCCGGTGCTGCGGTCATGGCGGCAATTCGCTTTGGTGTCGCCCGCGGCATCTTCTCCAACGAGGCGGGCCTCGGCACGGCCGGTATCGCCCAGGCTGCTGGCACCACCACCAGTTCGGTACGCTCGGGCATGATCGGCATGCTGGGGACGTTCATCGACACCATCATCGTCTGCTCGATGACCGGTCTGGCGATCATCTGCACTGGCGTCTGGACCAGCGGCGAAAGTGGGGCCGCACTGTCCGCAGCGGCCTTCGAATCAGCCATGCCAGGTATCGGTGGCATCATCCTGACCATCGCCCTGGTGGTCTTCGCCTTCACTACCATCCTCGGCTGGAGCTATTTCGGTGAGAAGTGCTGGGAGTTTCTGGTCGGCACCCGGGCCATTTGGCCGTTTCGAGTGATCTGGGTACTGGCCGTGCCGTTCGGTGCCATCGCTCAACTCGACTTCGCCTGGCTACTCGCCGATACGCTCAACGGTCTGATGGCGATCCCCAATCTGATCTCGCTGCTGCTGCTGAGTCCGGTGGTGGTCAAGCTGACCAAGGAATATTTCGCACGTAGTTGATGTCCGATATCGGCCATCTTCCAAAGCCGTGGGGCTGATGAGGTTCCACGGCTTTTTTCTGCCTCTGTGTATCAAGGAGACAAGTAATGACTGAAATCACTCTGAAAGGCGCGCCCGTCCAGGTAGCCGGTGACTTCCCGCAAGTCGGCCAGCAGGCCAAGGCATTCAGCCTGGTTGGCGCGGATCTCGCCGATGTCGAACTCTCGGCGTTCGCCGGCAAGCGCAAGATCCTCAATATTTTCCCGAGCATCGATACCCCGACCTGTGCCACTTCGGTGCGCAAGTTCAATACCCAGGCCAATGCACTGGCGAATACCGTGGTGCTTTGTATTTCCGCCGACCTGCCGTTCGCGCAGAAGCGCTTCTGCGGCGCTGAGGGGCTGGAAAATGTGGTCAACCTGTCGACCATGCGCGGCGCCGAGTTTCTCGTGAACTATGGCGTGGCCATTGCCAGCGGCCCTCTGGCAGGTGTTGCAGCGCGTGCAGTTGTCGTGCTGGACGAGCAGGATCGCGTGCTGCATAGCGAACTGGTCAGCGAGATTGGCAGCGAGCCGAACTACGAGGCGGCAATCGCTTCGCTCAGCTGAGTCTACGGACTAGCAACACCCAGACGGCGAGCTGCTCATCCGAGCACTCGCCTTTTGTTTTCTGGCGGCAGAAAACCATCAACAGCCGACCAACCGCTTGTCAGCGTCAATTAGCGCAATCCCTCGCCGGCAACTAATTTCAACCACGCCACCCGCCTCAGGAGTTCCGGGTGTGTGGAGAAGTCTGCAGAAGTGGCAAATAGGCAGCTTTTCAAAAATCTTTTCGCGCAGCTGCTGTCATAGCGCTGATGCCCATTGAATGGATTCACTTATGCCTACTTCAGATATCAAGAGAATTGGCGTTTCCGGAACCGGAATGATCGCCCACGGTTTTGTGCGGTTGATCAGGAACCACTATCCGGACATGCAAATATCCCGCGTCCTGACCCGCCGCCCGCTTTCCTCGATGGCTGACTTTCCGCTTGCGGATGTACTCACCAATTCGTTGGACGAGTTGATCGACCACTCCGATCTTATCGTCGAATGCAGCGGTGACGTGTTCCACGGAACATCCGTCATCGAGCGCGCCTTCGAAGCCGGGTTGCCGGTTGTCACAGTCAACGCCGAACTGCAGGTGACCACCGGCTCGTATCTGGCCGGGAAAGGGTTCATCACCGAAGCGGAGGGCGATCAGCCGGGGTCGCTTGCCGCGTTGCGTGAAGACGCGCTGCAGATGGGCTTCGAGCCGCTGGTATACGGCAATATGAAGGGCTACCTGAACCATGATCCTTCTCCTGAGGACATGGTGTATTGGGCCAACCGCCAGGGCATCAGCGTCGACCAGACCACCTCATTCACCGATGGCACCAAGGTGCAGATCGAGCAGGTGATCATCGGCAACGGTCTCGGCGCGACCATCACCCGTCAGGGCATGGAAGGGTTGGCTTCGACCAATCTGGACGATAGCGCCAGTCTGCTAGGCATGATGGCCGAGCGGGTAGGGCAGCCGATCGTCGATTACGTCATTCCTTCCGGCTATCCGGCCGGTGGCGTGTTTCTGGTCGGCAAGCACGACGAGGATCAGGCACGGGCCATCGAGTACTTCAAACTTGGCCGTGGCCCGTTTTACACCTTGGTGCGTCCATTCCATCTCTGCTCGCTCGAGGTTGGCAAGACTGTGCGCCGCGTACTGAACGGCGGCGGCGTGCTG
The DNA here is from genome assembly GCF_000661915.1 of Stutzerimonas decontaminans. NCBI lineage: Bacteria > Pseudomonadati > Pseudomonadota > Gammaproteobacteria > Pseudomonadales > Pseudomonadaceae > Stutzerimonas > Stutzerimonas decontaminans. Next base: position 2,336,868 of record NZ_CP007509.1, read on the forward strand.
CTCAACAACTCCACTGAACCGACCCTTGGCGTTGCCGCCATTGCCAAGCGCGCAATGAAGCCTGGCGAACTGATCGAGCGCGGCATCGGTGGTTTCCAGTTCCGCGGCGAGGCGATCAAACTGGCCCAGCATCCGGATCACGTCCCTATCGGGCTGCTGCGCAAGACTGCTCTCAAGCGCGCTGTCGAGCCGGGCCAGATCATTACCTTCGACGACATCGACATCCTGCCAAGCCGCGCGCTGGATATCGTCATGGAACAGCGCAAGCCGCGCCTGATCGAGGTTGAGAACAGTTCTTCAAATTGGGCTGCACCGGGCATCAATACGATGGGAATGCTTGCTTTCGGAGGCTGAGCGTCGCGTCAACAAAAAGGCCGCTGTCATCAGTCAGCGGCCTTTTTTTGTGTTGCGTTTTATGGGTATCTAACGCGGCGACTAGGTAATCGTCTCCGCAGCGTCAGACGTTCCGCATGGACCAATAGCTCGGCCTGAATAGGTCACGCTCGCCGAGCAGCCCGACCCCGGCAGCGAAGGCGACCAGCACCATCGCGATATACAGGCACAGTTCGATAAGGCCATGCGGTTGCGGGACAAAGTGCAGCCCGACGACCAGGGCGCTGGCGGTAACGGTCCAGCGCATCAATACACGCAGGCCCAGCGCTGCAGGAGCAGATCGATGCACGTAGAGCCCCATGAACAGCGCTTGCAGAAATGCACCAGCGGAGAAGGCCAGCGCCAGCCCTTCAGCGCCGTAAGGGCGGTATAACAATGCGTCGAGGCCAATGGTCATTGATGAACTGATCAACGTGATGATGAAAAACAGCCGTCCTTGTTGTTGCGCCAGTAGGGCGCGGCCCCAGAGCAACGCCAATCCCATGGCTGGCAGCCCCAATCCATAGAGCGCAACTAGCGGCGCTGTAGCACTGGTTTGCTCGGCGCCGAATTCGCCACGCTCCAACAGCACCGTCACCACTGTTTCGGGGAAGGAACTGAGCACGACGGCAGCTGGGACCAGGAACAGCAGAGTGGCCAGCAGTCCCTTGCGGATAGTTGCGGCGAAAGCGTCATGGTCATTGTCATGCCAGCTGGATGCGAACTTCGGGAACAGTACCGCAAGAATCGACAGTGCATAGAGCGTCAGCGGAATGGTTACGATTCGGTAGGAGAACGACAGCATCGTGATGGTGCCATCCTCCAGATAGGAGGCGAAGATCCGCTCAGCCAGGATGCACGCTTGCTGCGCGCCAGCAGCGAGCAATACCGGGGCCAAAGCCTTGCCGAAGTCGCCGCCACGGCCTTTGCCCGCCGCCTTACTGCAGCCGCTCAAATATCCGAGGCGTCGGTGCTGCAGCACGATGAGCATCACCTGCGGCAGTAGCATGCCGGCGAAAATAATAATGCCCTGAGGTCCGAAGATTAGGATCCCGATGATCGCACCCGCGTTGAGCAGTACCGTGCGGGTCATCGGCAGTATGAAAACGCCGTCCATGTTTAGCAGGGCGCTTTGGCAGTAAATTACTGCTTGCACCGCGATCAGCACTGCGCCCGCACAGAAAACCAGTTGCCCGGCGTCGAGCTGGGCGGCGTTCCACCCCGGAGCCAGCAGGCTGAGAATCCAGTAATTGCCGGCGATGATAAGTACGGCAACGGCCAAGCCCGCGAGGCTGATACGCCAGTACAGCCAGCGAGCAACTGCCCTGAATACCTCATCGGACTGGCTGCGCAATCTTTGGAGATACGGAATCATCGCGTCGCGCAGCGCCAATCCGAGAAAGTTCTCGAAGAACAGCGGCAGGATCAACGCGACGAAGATCAGGTCAGCGTCCCAACTGATGCCGAATTCGCGCGCGATGAAGATATCCCGCAAGAAGCCGAGGAGAAAACTGGCTATGGTGAGCGCCAGGATGACCAGTGAAGTGTTCATTCCTTGATCCTTTACAGCCATCCAGAGGTGGCTGGTTAACGACACGACAACGTCCAATGCGACGTGCTGCAGGTGAAAGCCTGGTCACTAGCGTTGGCGTACAAGCCAAAGGCCAGTAAGTCGAACGGTAGATAGACTGGGCGTTAATGCCTTGGTTCCAACCCGAATCGGTTCCTTGGGCCCGATCAAATGTGTCGATACGTAAAAATGCCGTAAAGGCACTTTGCGAGTGGTTCGCGACTGCTTATGGTTCACGCTCCTTTTCAAGCGAACGCCGTTCATGTCCGAGGCTCACTCTACTTCCGCTCGTTTCAGCCTTCGCTGGCTGTTCCTAATTCTCGCCGTAGCCGTTATCGGCTTGTTGGTCTGGTGGCTATGGCCCGCACCTCAGGAAACGCCGCAGCGTCCCGGTGGCCGGCCAGGTTTCGGTGCGTTCGGCGGGCCGGTTCCCGTGCGTGTCGCCAAGGTGGAACAGGGCGAGTTCGAAGTGTTCAACAAGGCACTCGGCAGCGTAACGCCGCTCAATACCGTGAATCTGCGCAGCCGCGTAGGCGGAGAGCTGGTCGAGCTGCGTTTCGAGGAAGGCCAACGCGTCAAGAAGGGTGACTTGCTCGCCGTCATCGATCCGCGCCCCTACAAGGTTGCATTGCAGCAGGCAGAAGGCACCTTGCAGCAGAACCGCGCTCAGCTGAAGAACGCCCAGGTCGATTTCGAGCGCTACCGTGGGCTCTTCGCCGATGACAGCATCGCCAAGCAGACACTCGACACCCAGGAAGCGCTGGTCAGTCAGTACCAGGGCACACTGGCGGCCAATCAGGCGTCGGTCAACGAGGCGCGGCTGAACCTGGAGTTCACGCAGATTCGCTCGCCTATCGACGGTCGCGTCGGCCTGCGCCAGCTCGATGCAGGCAACTTGGTCGCTGCGAACGACACCACGCCGCTGGTGGTGATCACCCAGACCCAGCCGATCTCGATCAGCTTCACCTTGCCTGAGGGCGATCTGCTGCCGGTGCTTACGCGTTATCGCCAGGGTGAAAAGCTCGTCGTCCAGGCTTGGGATCGTGGTGAAAAGGTCATGCTCGGTGAGGGTGTCCTGGAGAGTATCGACAACCAGATCGACGCCACTACCGGCACGCTGCGCCTGAAAGCACGTTTCGACAACGAAGCGGAACTGCTCATCCCCAATCAGTTCGTCAACGTGCGCCTGCGCGTCGAAACGCAGACCGATGCGGTGCTGATCCCATCGGCTGCCCTGCAGTTCGGCTCGCGTGGCACCTTTGCCTATGTCGTGGGTGAGGACAACAAGGTGCAGCTGCGCCTGCTCAAGGCTGGGCCGAGCAATGGCGAAACAACTGTGGTGTTGGAGGGGCTGGAGGTCGGCGAGCGCGTAGTGATGGAAGGTACCGACCGCCTGCGCGATGGCGCCGACGTCGAGGTGGTCGGCAGCCGGCGCATGGCTGAAGAGGCGGCCGAGAATCCTGTTCTGGGTGGTGGCGAGGCAGCGGAGCGCGAGGAGCGATGAACATCTCCCGGTTGTTCATCCTGCGGCCGGTCGCGACCACGCTAAGCATGGTCGCGATCCTGCTGGCCGGGTTGATCGCCTACAAGCTGCTGCCGGTGGCTGCGCTGCCACAGGTGGACTACCCGACCATCCGCGTGATGACGCTTTACCCCGGCGCCAGTCCCGAGGTCATGACCAGCGCCGTCACCGCGCCGCTGGAGCGGCAATTCGGTCAGATGCCGGGCCTTGCCCAGCTGTCATCCACCAGCTCCGGCGGCGCCTCGGTGATTACCTTGCGTTTCTCGCTGGACGTGGCGCTGGATGTGGCGGAGCAGGAAGTGCAGGCGGCGATCAACGCGGCGAACAACCTGCTGCCCAACGATTTGCCGGCGCCGCCGGTGTACAACAAGGTCAATCCGGCCGACACGCCGGTGCTGACCCTGGCGGTGACCTCAGAATCGCTGCCGCTGCCCAAGCTGCATGATCTGGTCGATACGCGCATGGCGCAGAAGCTGGCGCAGATCAACGGTGTTGGCATGGTCAGCATCGCCGGTGGCCAGCGCCCAGCGGTGCGTATCCGCACCAATCCCGAAGCACTGGCGGCCTACGGCCTGTCGCTGGCCGATGTGCGCTCGCTGATCACCAGCTCCAACGTCAACCAGCCCAAGGGCAACTTCGATGGCCCGACCCGGGTGTCGATGCTCGATGCCAACGACCAGCTGAAGACGCCGGCGGAATACGCCGAGCTGATTCTGACCTATCAGGACGGCGCCGCACTGCGCCTCAAAGATGTGGCTGATATCGTCGACGGCGCCGAGAATGAGCGTCTTGCCGCCTGGGCCAACGACAGCCAGGCGGTACTGTTGAATGTCCAGCGTCAGCCCGGCGCCAACGTCATCGACGTGGTCGAGCGCATCCAGGTGCTGCTGCCGGAAGTAAAGGCCAGCATGCCGGCTGGGCTCGACGTGGTGGTGCTCACCGACCGAACCCAGACCATCCGCGCCGCGGTCACCGATGTGCAGCACGAGCTGATGCTCGCCACCTTTCTGGTGGTGATGGTGACCTTCGTTTTCCTCAAGAAGCTCTCGGCCACCGTGATCCCGTCGATCGCGGTGCCGCTGTCGCTGGTCGGCACCTTTGCAGTGATGTACCTCTGCGGCTTCTCACTGAACAACCTGACGCTGATGGCACTGACCATCGCCACCGGCTTCGTGGTGGACGATGCCATCGTCATGCTAGAGAACATCGCGCGGCATCTGGAGGAGGGCGAGACACCGCTCAACGCCGCGCTGAAGGGCGCGCGCCAGATCGGCTTCACCCTTATTTCCCTGACCTTCTCGCTGATCGCCGTACTGATTCCGCTGCTGTTCATGCAGGACGTGGTGGGACGACTGTTCCGTGAATTCGCCATCACCCTGGCGGTGGCGATTCTGATCTCGCTGGTAGTGTCGCTGACGCTGACCCCGATGATGTGCGCCAAGCTGCTCAAACCGCAGACCGCAGCCGAGGCCAAACCGGATTGGGTCGAGCGGCTGATCGGCCGTTACTCGCGCTGGCTGACCTGGGTGCTGCGCCATCAGACGCTGACCCTGCTGGTGGCGGTCGGGACGCTTGGCTTGACCGTCGTGCTCTATCTTGCCGTACCCAAGGGCTTCTTCCCGGTGCAGGACACCGGCGTGATCCAGGGCATCAGCGAGGCGCCGCAGTCGATCTCTTTCCGTGCCATGAGCGAACGCCAGCAGGCACTGGCACGGGTCATTCTGGCCGATCCGGCGGTGGAAAGCCTGTCGTCCTATATCGGGGTGGACGGCGACAACGTCACGCTCAACAGTGGCCGTCTGCTGATCAACCTCAAGCCCCACGGCGAGCGCGACCTGACCGCCAGCCAGATCATCGACCGGCTGCGACCGGAGCTGGCCAAGGTGCCAGGTATCGAGCTGTACCTGCAGCCGGTGCAGGATCTATCCATCGAGGATCGGGTCAGCCGCACGCAGTTTCAGTTCAGCCTGGAAACCCCGGACGGCGAACTGCTACAGGAATGGACGCCACGCCTTGTCGAGGCGCTGCGAGAGCGGCCGGAACTGACCGATGTCGCCAGCGACCTGCAGAGCAACGGCCTGCAGATCTACCTGGACATCGACCGCGACGCCGCGGCGCGCCTGGGTATCCAGGTCGCGGACATCACCGATGCGCTGTACGACGCCTTCGGCCAGCGGCAGATCTCCACCATCTTCACCCAGGCCAGCCAGTATCGCGTGGTGCTGGAAGCGGAAGCCGGCAACCGCCTCGGCCCGCAGGCGCTGGAGCAGCTGTTCGTGCAGAGCGAAGGCGGTACGCCGGTGCGGCTGTCCAGCCTGGCAACCCTGGAGCAGCGCAAAGCGCCACTGCTGATCAACCATATCGGCCAGTTCCCGGCGGTTACGCTGTCCTTCAACCTGGCCAGCGGCGTGTCGCTGGGCAAGGCGGTCGAGGTGATTGAAGCGGTGGAGCAGGAGATCGGCCTGCCCGCGGGCATCCAGACGCGCTTCCAAGGTGCTGCCGAGGCGTTCCGCGCCTCGCTGTCGAGCACGCTGCTGCTGATCCTCGCAGCGGTGGTGACCATGTACATCGTGCTCGGCGTGCTCTACGAGAGCTATATCCACCCGATCACCATCCTCTCCACGCTGCCCTCGGCGGCGGTCGGCGCCTTGCTAGCCTTGTTGCTGACCGGTAACGACCTCGGGCTGATCGCGATCATCGGCATCATCCTCCTGATCGGCATCGTCAAGAAGAACGCGATCATGATGATCGACTTCGCCCTGGAGGCCGAACGGCAGCAGGGCATGAGTCCGCAGGACGCGATCTATCGCGCGGCGCTGCTGCGTTTCCGGCCGATCCTGATGACCACGCTGGCGGCGCTGTTCGGTGCGATTCCGCTGATGTTGGCGTCCGGCTCCGGTGCCGAACTGCGACAACCACTGGGTCTGGTGTTGGTTGGCGGGCTGCTACTGAGTCAATTGCTGACGCTGTTCACCACGCCGGTGATCTACCTGTTCTTCGATCGCCTCGGACAGCGCTTCGGTCGCCGCCGCGAGACGCTGCAGGAGGCCGAAGCGTGAGCCAGCCTGCGACCTTGCGGGGGCGGGTATGAACCTTTCAGCCCCCTTCATCGCCCGCCCAGTGGCAACCATGTTGCTCAGCCTGGCCATCCTCTTGCTCGGTGGTGTCAGCTTCGGCCTGCTGCCGGTATCGCCGCTGCCGAACATGGATTTCCCGGTGATCACCGTGCAGGCCAGCCTCCCGGGTGCGAGCCCGGAAATCATGGCGTCCAGCGTGGCGACACCGCTGGAGCGTTCCCTGGGCAGTATCGCCGGCGTCAGCCAGATGACCAGTCGCAGCAGTCAGGGCTCGACGCGGATCATCATCCAGTTCGACCTCGAGCGCGACATCAATGGCGCTGCCCGCGATGTGCAGGCCGCCATCAATGCCGCGCGCAACCTGCTGCCCAGCGGCATGCGCAGCATGCCGACCTACCGCAAGATCAACCCCTCGCAGGCGCCGATCATGGTGCTCTCGCTGACCTCCGAGGTGCTGGACAAGGCCGAGCTATATGACATCGGCTCGACCATCCTGGCGCAGAAGTTGTCGCAGGTATCCGGCGTTGGCGAAATCCAAGTCGGCGGTAGTTCGCTGCCGGCGGTGCGTGTCGAACTGCAGCCTCAGCAACTCGAGCAGTACGGTATATCGCTGGACGAAGTGCGCCAGACCATCGCCAATGGCAATGTGCGGCGGCCCAAGGGCATGGTCGAGGATGCCGACCGCCACTGGCAGGTTCGCGCCAACGACCAGCTGCACCAGGCGGCCGACTACACGCCGCTGATAATCCGCTACCAGGACGGCGCCGCGTTGCGTCTCGGTGACGTTGCGCGGGTGCGGGATTCGGTGGAAGACCGCTACAACAGCGGTTTCTTCAACAACGAACAGGCCGTGCTGCTGATCGTCAACCGCCAGGCCGGCGCCAATATCATCGAGACCACCGAAGGCATCCGCCGCGAGCTGCCGGCGTTGCAGGCAATCATGCCGGGCAGCGTCGATCTGAACGTCGCCATGGACCGTTCGCCGGTGATCCGCGCCACGCTGCACGAGGCCGAACGCACGCTGCTGATCGCGGTGGGCCTGGTCATCGTGCTGGTATACCTGTTTCTCGGGCGCCTGCGCACCGCGCTGATTCCCGCGCTGGCGGTGCCGGTGTCGCTGGTCGGCACCTTTGCGGTGATGTACATGTTCGGCTTCTCGCTCAACGTGCTGTCGCTGATGGCGCTGATCCTCGCGGCCGGGCTGGTGGTGGACGACGCCATCGTGGTGCTGGAGAACATCGCCCGGCATATCGACGATGGCATGCCCCCGCTGAAGGCGGCCTACGTCGGCACCCGCGAGGTCGGTTTCACGCTGCTGTCGATGAACCTGTCGCTGGTGGTGGTGTTCGTCTCGATCCTCTACATGGGGGGCATCGTCGAGCGGCTGTTCCGCGAGTTCTCGATCACGTTGGCGGCGGCGATTCTGGTATCGCTGCTGGTCTCGCTGACACTGACGCCAATGCTTTGCGCGCGCTGGCTCAAACCGCATGAGCCGGAGAAAGAAGGGCGCCTGCAGCGCTGGAGCCACGATGCCCATCAGTGGTTGCTGCGTTACTACGATCGCTCGCTGAGCTGGGCGCTGCGTCATCGGCGCATCACCTTGCTCAGTCTGCTGGCGACCATTGCGTTGAACGTGGTGCTCTACGTGCAGGTGCCCAAGACATTTCTGCCGCAGCAGGACACTGGGCAGATCACCGGCTTCATCCGCGGCGACGATGGCATGTCGTTTCAGGTCATGCAGCCGAAGATGGAGATCTTCCGCAAGGCAGTGCTCGCCGATCCGGCGGTGGAGAGCGTGGCCGGCTTTATCGGCGGCCAGGGCGGCATCAACAATGCGTTCATGATCGTGCGGCTGAAACCGTTGAATGAGCGCGGTATTTCGGCGCAAAAGGTGATCGAGCGCATCCGCAAGAATCAGCCGAAGGTGCCCGGTGGACGGATGTTCCTCATGGCCGACCAGGACCTGCAATTCGGCGGTGGCCGGCAGAGTAGCTCGGCCTATGCCTATACGCTGTTGGCGAGCGACCTCAACGACCTGCGCACCTGGGTGCCACAGGTCACTCGAGCGCTGTCGGCGCTGCCGGAGCTCACCAGCATCGACGCCAATGACGGCGAAGGTGCGCAGCAGATCAGCCTGAAGATCGACCGTGACGCGGCCAAGCGTCTGGGTATCGACATGAGCACGGTGACCACGCTGCTCAACAACGCCTTCAGCCAGCGGCAGATTTCCACGATCTACGAGTCGCTGAACCAGTATCGGGTGGTCATGGAGATCGACCCGAGCTACGCGCAGTATCCGGAGGTGCTGGAGCAGATTCACGTGGTGACCAGTGACGGCCGCCGAGTGCCGCTGGCGGCCTTTGCCCGCTACGAGCGCAGCCTGGAAGAAGACCGCGTGAGCCACGATGGCCAGTTCGCAGCGGAAAACATCGACTTCGACCTCGCCCCCGGCGTCAGCCTTGACCAGGCGACCCTGGCCATCGAGCGCGCCGTGGCGGCCATCGGCATGCCCAGTGAGGTCCAGGGTCGTCTTGGCGGCACCGGCAGCGCATTCCAGACCACCCAGGAAGGGCAACCGCTGATGATTCTCGGCGCCTTGCTGCTGGTCTATATCGTGCTTGGCATCCTCTATGAGAGCTACATCCACCCGCTGACGATCCTTTCGACGCTGCCGTCGGCGGGCGTGGGCGCCTTGCTGGCGATCATCCTAACCGGCGATCAGTTCAGCCTGATCTCACTGCTCGGATTGTTCCTGCTGATCGGCGTGGTGAAGAAGAACGCGATCCTGATGATCGACCTGGCCTTGCAGTTCGAGCGCAACGACAAGCTGTCGCCCGCCGACTCGATCCATCGCGCCTGCCTGCTGCGCTTCCGGCCGATCCTGATGACCACCATGGCGGCGATTCTCGGCGCGCTGCCTTTGCTGCTCGGTGGCGCCGAGGGCGCCGAGATGCGCCAGCCGCTGGGCCTGACCATCATCGGCGGGCTGCTGCTGAGCCAGATCCTCACGCTCTACACCACGCCGGTGGTCTATCTGTACCTGGACCGTCTGCGCCATCGTTTCAACAGCTGGCGCGGTGTACGCACCGATGCCGCCCTGGAAAACTCGCTATGAACCCGTCGTCGTTGAACCCCTCATCGCTGAAGCATGCCCTGCGCCCCCTCGCTGTTGCTGTGCTCGCTCTGTCAATGGGAGCCTGCACGCTGGGGCCCGACTACCAACGGCCGGACCTGCCGGTGGCCGGCGAATTCAAGCAGGCCGAAGGCTGGAAACCCGCTGCGCCGGCCGACGCGCTGCAACGTGGCGAGTGGTGGCGGCTATACGGCGATGCCGAACTGGATGCCTTGGTAGCGCGGCTGAACGTCTCCAACCAGAACCTTGCTGCTGCCGAGGCGCAGTTCCGCCAGGCACGGGCGCTGGTGCGCGGCGCGCGCTCGCAGCTGTTTCCGATCCTGTCCGGCAGCGCTGGCGTCAGTCGTTCGGCCCAAGGCAGCAGTGGCACCAACAGCACCGGTAGTACTTTCAATGGTGGGGTGGGTAAAAGCTACGAGGCGGGCCTGAGCGCATCCTGGGAGGCCGATATCTGGGGTCGGCTGCGCCGCAACCTGGAAGCCAACCGAGCCAGCATGCAGGCCAGCGCCGCCGACCTCGCTGCGGTCAGGCTCAGCCTGCAGGCAGAACTGGTGCAGACCTATCTGCAGCTGCGTGTGATCGACGAACACCAGCGGCTGCTCGATCAGACGGTCGAAGCCTATGCACGCTCGCTGCGTCTGACCGAGAACCAGTATCGCGCAGGCATCGTGCCCAAGTCCGACGTCAGCCAGGCGCAGACGCAACTCAAGAGCACCCAAGCCCAGGCCATCGATCTCAGATGGCAGCGCGCGCAGATGGAGCATGCGATCGCCGTGCTCGTAGGCGTGGCGCCGTCGGAATTGGGCATTGCCGTGCGTGAGGACATTCCGCCGTTGCCGGCGATACCGCTCGCCGTGCCGTCGCAATTGCTCGAGCGCCGTCCGGATATCGCCTCCGGCGAGCGCCAGGTGATGGCGGCCAATGCCAACATCGGCGTCGCCGAAGCGGCCTGGTACCCGGACCTGACGCTGTCGGCCAGCGGTGGCTACCGCAACAGCAGCTTCAGCGACCTGTTCAGCGTACCCAACCGCTTCTGGTCGCTCGGCCCGCAACTCGCGCTGACACTGCTGGACTTCGGCAGCCGGCGCGCCGAACTCGAGCGTGCCGAAGCCAGCTACGACCAGACCGTGGCGAACTATCGGCAGACGGTGCTCGACAGCTTCCGTGAGGTCGAGGATTACCTGGTGCAGCTGCGCGTGCTGGAAGAGGAGGCAGTGGTTCAGCGTGAGGCTCTGGAGGCCGCGCAGGAATCGCTGCGTCTGATCGAGAACCAGTATCGGGCTGGTACCGTGGACTTCCTCAGCGTGGCGACGGTGCAGACTACGGCACTGAACAATCAGCGGACCAACCTGACATTGCTCGGCGACCGGTTGACCGCCAGTGTGCTGCTGATCGCTGCACTGGGCGGCGGCTGGGACAGCGCGCAGCTGGAGCAACAGCCAACGCTGTCGACGACACCCTCCATGCCCTAAGCATCAGCGAGTTTCGCCGCCCAACAAAAAGCCCCGCCTGATCGGCGGGGCTTCAGTGACGGCAGTTCGTTCGGTCAGTTGCGCTGCTTGCGATTGACCGTTTCAGCAGCCTTGATGATGTCCGCACCGATCACCGGTTCGAATTGCTGCCACACCGGACGCATCGCTTCACGCCAGCGCTCGCGCTCTTCCGGTGTCAGGGCGACGATTTCCGAAGTGCCGGCCTGGCGAATCCGCTCGCGATCCGCGCTGTTCAGCTCTTCAGCCTCGCGATTCACCATGAAGCTGACTTCGTCGAGGATCGCTTCGAGTTCGAAACGGATCTTGTGCGGCATGCCCATCCAGAAGCGTGTATTGCTCACCACCATGTAGTCGAGCACACCGTGATCGGTCTCGATGATGTAGGGCTGCACGGTGTGCATCTTCTTGCTGTAGATGTTCGACCAGGGATTCTCCGCGCCCTGTACGGTACCGGTACGCAGGGCGTCGTAGACATCGGCGAAGGCGATCTTCTGGGTCGATGCGCCGACAGCACCGAACTGTGCCTCGAGCACGGCCGACGGTTGAATGCGGAAGCTCAGCCCCGAGGCATCGCTCGGCAGGCGTAGCATGCGCGTTGCCGACAGCTGCTTCATGCCGTTGTGCCAGTAGGCCAGGCCGGTGATGTTCTTGTCTTCCATCGAACGCAGCAGCTGCTTGCCCTTGGTGCGCTTCTGAAAGCGGTTGACCGCCTCGATGTCGTCGAACAGGAAGGGCAGATCGAATACCTGCAGCTGCTTGGTGTACTGCTCGAACTTGGCCAGTGACGGCGCGAGCAACTGGACCTCGTCGTTGCGCAGCGCTTCCAGCTCGGTGGCATCACCAAACAGCGTTGAGTTGGGATAGACCTCGACGCGCACCTGGCCGGGCAAGCGCTCTTCGGCGAGACGCTTGAACATCAACGCACCTTTGCCCTTGGGTGTGTCGTCGGCCACTACGTGGGAGAACTTGATGACGATGGGCTCTGCCTGGGCACAGGCGCTAGCGAGCGCCAGCAAGACCCCGGCAAGCGTAATGATCGGCTTCATGAAAGACTCTTTATTCTGGTTGGTTGGCAGTGCATCCATGCGGACCGACCGCTAGGACGCGTCTAGGCTTTCAGCCGCCCCTTATGCCAAAGATAGGTGACGACTGAAAGCGCTTTCCCCAACCAACCCGACGGGAGCGGCACCGTGTCACAGTTTTGCCTGGTGTCCCTCCACTGGGGCCATCGCCGCGGTGCTGGCTCGAAGTGACTGACCGGTCACCTCCCATCCACCACCCAGTGCCTTGTACAGCGCGACTACCCCGCGATAGAGCTCGACCTCGGCCTGCGCCTGGGCGTCTTCGGCCGTCAGGCGCTCGCGTTCGGCATCCAACAACACGAGAAAGTCAGCTGTGCCTTCGCGATAGCGGATCTCCGCCTGCTTTGCGGCGGCACGGCTGGCGGTGGACTGGCGCAGCAATGAGAGCAGGCGCTGCTGAGCGTTGGCGTAGTCGCTAAAGGCGTTCTCCGACTCCTCCAAGGCCAGCAGGACCTGCTGTTCATAACTGGCCAGCGCTGCATCGGCATCGGCTTCGGCACCGCGCAGGCGGGCCCGCACACTGCCGAGGTCGAACGCCGCCCAGCTGATGCTCGGCGCCACGCCCCAGGCCCGCGCCGCGCTGGAACCGATCTGAGAACCGCGGCCGGCGACGAAGCCGAGAAAGCCCGACAGGCTCACGCGCGGAAACAGATCGGCCGTCGCCACGCCGACATCAGCCGTGGCCGCGGCAAGCTGGCGTTCCGCGGCACGGATATCCGGCCGCCGACGCAACAGCTCGCCGGGATCGCCAATCGGTAGCGCCTTGGCGATTGCCGGCAGGTCGCGTGGCGAAAGGTCGACGCTGAGCTGATCGGCGCGCTGGCCGAGCAGGGTGGCGATGCGGTTACGGGCGCGCGCCTGCAGTGCCTGTAACTGCGGCAGGCTGGCTTCGGTCGCCGCCAGCCTCGCGTCGGCGCGCAGCACATCCAGTTCGCTGCCTACACCCGCTTCGCGAAGCTGCTCTGTCAGCTCGTGGGAGTCGCGCTGAGTCGCCAGGTTGTCGCGGGCGATGCGCTCGCGCAACTGGGCACCGCGCAGCTGCCCGTAGGCATCCACCAGTTCGGCAATCAGGCTGACCTGCAGCTGATAGAGCTCGGCTTCGACGGCATCGGCCTGCGCCTCGCTGGATTCCAGGCGGCGCTGGATGCGGCCGAACAAGTCCAGCTCCCAGGCCATGTCCAGGCCAAGGTCATAGCGTTCGGCATTCACGCGCTGCTCGGTCACGCCCGGTTGCTGAGCCTTGCCGATATCGGCACTGGCACCGGCAGTGACAGTGGGCAGACGATCATTGCTGACGTCATCACGGATCGCCCGTGCGGCACGCAGGCGGGCATAGGCGATGCGCAGTTCGCGGTTCTCGGCCAGCGCTTCGCCGACCAGGGCATCCAGCGTCGGGTCTTCGAACTGTTGCCACCAGGCTGCCTCGAAGCGCGAGCGGTCGTAATCGCCACTCGCTGCATGGCTGATGCGCGCCGGTTCCGGTTGCGGTGCCCGGTAATCCGGGCCGACCGCGCAGGCGCTCAGTGCCAGAGTGAGAAGGGAAAGGGCGAAGAACTTCATGCGCGGGCCTCCTTGTAAACCGCTTTGCGGGCTTCGCGTTTCTCGACGAAGGCGCGAATCACCAGATAGAACACCGGGGTCAGCAACAGACCGAAGAAGGTCACCCCGAGCATGCCGCTGAACACCGCCACGCCCATAGCATGACGCATCTCGGCACCGGCCCCGCTGGAAAGCACCAGCGGCACCACACCCATGATGAAGGCGAAGCTGGTCATCAGGATCGGCCGCAGACGCAGGCGGCAGGCTTCGAGGATGGCGGCGAGCCGGTCCATGCCTTCTTCCTGCTTGTCCTTGGCGAACTCGACGATGAGGATCGCGTTCTTGCACGCCAGGCCCACCAGCACGATCAGGCCGATCTGGGTGAACACGTTGTTGTCGCTACCGGCCAGGATCACCCCGGTGATGGCAGAGAGCAGCGTCATCGGTACGATCAGGATCACCGCCAGCGGCAGGCTCCAGCTTTCGTATTGCGCCGCCAGCACCAGGAAGGCCAACAGCACGCAGAGCGGGAAGACGAAGATTGCGGTGTTGCCGGCAAGGATCTGCTGGTAGGTCAGCTCGGTCCACTCGTAGCTCATGCCATTCGGCAGTTCGGCCTTGAGCAGGCGCTCCATGGCCGCCTCGGCCTGACCGGAGCTGTAGCCCGGCGCGGCCGCGCCGTTGATCTCGGCGGTGAGGAAGCCGTTGTAGTGCATCACCCGATCCGGCCCGGCGCTGTCCGTAACGTTGACGAAGGTCGACAGCGGCACCATCTCGCCGCGGTTGTTGCGCACCTTCAGCTGACCGATCTGCTCCGGGGCCAGGCGGAACTTCTGGTCCGCCTGAACGTTGACCTGATAGGTACGGCCGAAGCGATTGAAGTCGTTGGCGTACAGCGAGCCGAGGTAGACCTGCATGGTGTCGAAGATCTCGTCGATCGGCACACCGTGGGTCTTGGCTTTTTCCCGGTCGATGTCGGCATCCACCTGCGGCACGTTCACCTGATAGCTGGTGAACAGGCCGGCCAGCTCCGGATAGTCGGCGCTCTTGGCGATGACGTTCTGTACCTGGCTGTACAGCTCCTCGTAGCCGAGGTTGCCGCGGTCCTGCACCTGCACGCGGAAGCCGCCTATGGTACCCAGGCCCTGTACGGGCGGCGGCGGGAAGATGGCGATGAAGGCATCCTGAATCTGCGCGAACTGGCCGTTCAGGTCCGCCGCGATGGCATTGGCCGAGAGTGACGGATCCTTGCGCTCATCGAAGGGCTTGAGCGGAGTGAAGACGATGCCGCTGTTCGGGCTGTTGGTGAAGCCGTTGATCGACAGGCCCGGGAAGGCCACGGTGTTCTCCACGCCCGGGTGCTTGCCGGCAATTTCCGACATGCGCTTGATCACGTCCTCGGTGCGGTCCAGGGTGGCGGCGTCCGGCAGCTGGGCGAAGGCGACCAGATACTGCTTGTCCTGCGGAGGCACGAAACCGGTCGGCGTGCTGGCGAAGCCCATGTAACCGAGGCCGACCAGTCCGACATAGACCACCAGGGCAATGCCGCTGCCGCGCAGTATGCGCCGCACCAGGCCGACGTAACCGTGGCTGGCGCGGTCGAACATGCGGTTGAACGGCGCGAACAGCCAGCCGCCAAAAATCCGATCGAGCAGACGCGAGAAGCCATCTTTTGGCGCGTCGTGCGACCTGAGGAGCGCTGCGGCCAGTGCCGGCGAAAGGGTCAGCGAGTTGAACGCCGAGATCACGGTGGAGATGGCGATGGTCAGCGCGAACTGCTGGTAGAACTGCCCGGTGAGGCCGGAAATGAATGCGGTCGGGATGAACACCGCGCAGAGCACCAGCGCCGTGGCGATGATCGGCCCGGTCACTTCCTTCATGGCCTGACGGGTCGCTTCCTCCGGCGACTTGCCGAGGCCGATGTTGCGCTCGACGTTTTCCACCACGACGATGGCGTCGTCCACCACGATGCCGATGGCCAGCACCAGGCCGAACAGCGACAGCGCGTTGAGCGAGAAGCCGAGCAGGTGCATGACCGCGAAGGTGCCGATCAGCGACACCGGCACGGCGGCCAGTGGAATGATCGAGGCGCGCCAGGTCTGCAGGAACAGGATCACCACCAGCACCACCAGCACGATGGCCTCGAGCAGGGTATGCACCACCGCTTCGATGGAGCCGCGCACGAAGATGGTCGGGTCGTAGACGATCTCGTAATCCACACCTTCCGGGAAGTCGCGTTTGAGCTCGGCCATGCGTGCGCGCACCGAGTCGGAGATCTCGATGGCGTTGGAACCCGGGCGCTGGAATACCGGAATGGCGACGGCCGGCTGGTTGTTCAGCAGCGAACGCAGCGCGTACTGGCTGGAGCCCAGCTCGACGCGGGCGATGTCCCGCAGGCGGGTGATCGAGCCGTCTTCGCCGGCGCGGATGATGATGTTCTCGAATTCCTCCTCGGTGACTAGGCGGCCCTGGGTGTTGATCGACAGTTGGAAGTCCGTCGCGCCCGGTGCCGGCGGTGCGCCCAGAGAACCTGCAGCGACCTGGCGGTTCTGCTCGCGAATCGCGTTGACCACGTCCGATGCGGTGAGGTTGCGCGAGGCGACCTTTTCCGGGTCGAGCCAGACGCGCAGGGAGTAATCGCCCATGCCGAACAGCTGCACATCGCCGATGCCATCCAGCCGCGCCAGCTCGTCCTTGACGTTGAGTGCGGCGTAGTTGGACAGGTAGAGCATGTCGTAGCGCTGATCCGGCGAGGTCAGGTGCACCACCATGGTCAGGTCCGGCGAGGCCTTGTCCACGGTCACGCCGAGGCGCTGCACCTCGGTGGGCAAGGTCGGCATGGTGCGCGTGACGCGGTTCTGCACCTGCACCTGGGCGTTGTCCAGATCAGTGCCCAGGCCGAAGGTGATGGTCAGGGTCAGCTTGCCGTCGGCGGTCGCCTGGGAGGACATGTAGAGCATGCCCTCGACGCCAGTGATGGCCTGTTCCAGCGGCGAGGCGACGGTTTCGCCGATCACCTTGGGGTTGGCGCCGGGGAAGTTGGCGCGTACCACCACGGTGGGCGGGACGACTTCGGGGTATTCGCTGATCGGCAGCTGGAACAGCGAGATGGCCCCGCCGATGAGGATCACCAGCGACAGCACGGCGGCGAAGATCGGCCGCTTGATGAAGAATTGCGAGAAATTCATGGCGCACTCCGGGGTAGGGCGCGCGTCTGGCGCCCTGGCGGATCGATCGGATTGGCGCGGCAGGCGCGCCGGAGTTCAGGTCAGTTGCGGGAGGTGCTCAGCTGCTAGGACGCTGAGCCAGGGTGCGCTCGACGACCTGCGGTTTCATCGCCTCGCTGATCGCACGGTTCTGTTGGCGCAGGGTGGCCAGCGTTTCGGCGTCGGCCATCGGCACTGATTCCGGCTGCACCGGGCTGCCCGGCCGCACACGCTGCAGACCGTTCACCACGATGCTTTCGCCCTTGGCCAGGCCGCTGCGGACGATGCGCAGCCCTTCGAGCTTGGGACCGAGCTCGACCGGCCGGTAGGCGACAGTGCCGTCTTCAGCCAGTACCAGGACGAACTTCTTGCCCAGATCTGTACCGACGGCGACGTCCTTGATCAGCACGGCGTCGTAGGTGGCGCTGCCGACCAGCTTCAGGCGTGCATACAGGCCGGGGGTGAAGCTGCCGTCACGGTTGTCGAACACGGCGCGACCGCGGATGGTGCCGGTGCGCGGGTCGACCTGGTTGTCGACGAAGTCCATGTGGCCCAGGTGCGGGTGGCCGTCCTCGCTGGACAGGCCTAGGTAGACCGGGGTCGCCTCGCCACGGTCGCCGTTGCGCGCCAGCTCGCGGTACTTGAGGTAGGTACGCTCATCGGCCTCGAAATAGGCATAGACCTTGTCGGTGGAGACCAGCGTGGTCAGCAGCGCCTCACCGGCGTTGACCAGGTTGCCGGCAGTGATCAGCGCCCGGCCGACGCGGCCTTCGATGGGCGCGGTCACGCGGGTGAAGGAGAGGTCAAGCTGAGCGCGGTCCAGTTGCGCCTGAATCGCGGCGGTTGCCGAGCGAGCTTCGCTGGCAGCACTGACGCGGGCATCGGCGAGTTCTGCCGAGATGGCATTCTTCTGCCGCAACCGTTCACCGCGTTCGGCCTCTGCCACGGTGCGCTGCTGCGTTGCGCGCGCCTGTTGCAGCTGTGCCTGCAGGCGTTTGACCTCGGCCTGGAACGGCCGCGGGTCGATCTGGAACAGGAGGTCGCCTTTCTTCACCAGCGTGCCTTCCTCGAAGGCCACTTTGTCGATGAAACCGGACACGCGCGGGCGAATCTCCACCGACTCCGGCGCCTCCAGGCGGCCAGTGAGTTCATCCCACTCGGTCACCTGTTGCTCGATGACTTCCGCGACGCTGACGGCGGGCGGCGGCATGCCCGCCTGGGTGGCCTCCGGTGCCTTGCCACAAGCGGCGGTGATCAGCACCGTCAGGGCGATAAGGGGAAAACGCAAGGCGTTGAACGAACGTTCCATGCTTGACTCCGCAAGTCGGATTTGTTGATGGCAGGAGTCTGCTCGGTCAAGCCGTTCAGCAAAAATCGAACGAGGCGAAGGTGAATATCATTGGCGGTGATGGTTAACGATTCGGAATCGGCGCCGGACGAGGTGCGCCATGCGGCAAATGCCGCTCCGGCGGACGCCTGTCAGTGCCTTGCCAGCGGTTAAGGACACCGAAACACAAAAGTGAAAAGCAAATGAAGCGGTTTTAAAGGCTGTCCGGATCACCAACGAACATCTGGATACGCGAGCGCAGCCAGCGTTCGGCGGGGTCGTTGTCCTGGGCGCCGCGCCAGGCCATGGACAGCTCGAAGTCCTGGCTGGTCTGGAACGGCAGCGGTTCGGCGCGCACGCCGCCATTGGCCGCCAGCGCGGCTGCCGCGTAATCCGGGACGGTGGCGATGATGTCGGTTCCGGCGAGCAGGCTGGCCAGGCCGTTGAACTGCGGCACCGCCAAGACCACCTTGCGCTTGCAGCCGTGCAGGGCCAGTTCCTCGTCGATATAGCCGTTGAGATCGCCGGCAAAGGAGACCATCGCATGCGGACGGCTGCAGTAGTCCTCCATGCTCAGCCGGCCGGGAATGCTGTCGGCACGCAGCAGCATCGGCTTGGGCCGGCGCAGTACCTTGCGTTTGGCATTGGCCGGCAGCTCCTCGGTGTAGCAGACGCCCACCGATATCTCACCGGACGCCAGCAGGCCGGGCATCAATAGATAGTTTGCGCGGCGCACCACCAGCACCACGTCCGGCGCTTCGGCGCGCAGGCGGCGCAGCAGCGGCGGTAGCAGGGCGAACTCGACTTCATCGGTCAGGCCGATGCGAAACACCTGGGTGCTGGTCGCCGGGTCGAAGGTCGAGGCGCGGCTGACGGCGGTGGAGATCGAGTCCAGCGCCGGTGAAAGCAGCTGAGCGATCTCCAGCGCGCGGGCGGTTGGCTCCATGCTGCGGCCGGTACGGACGAACAGCGGGTCGTCGAACAGCGTGCGCAATCGTGCCAGGGCGGCACTGATCGCCGGCTGGCCGAGAAACAGCTTCTCGGCTGCGCGGGTCACGCTGCGCTCGTGCATCAGCGTTTCGAAGACGATCAGCAGATTGAGGTCAACACGGCGAAGGTCGTTGCGATTCATACCTGGTTCACGTCGAGCCTGCAGCCGGACCAGGAGGCGTCCGGCTCTGGAGGGTGGTCTGCATTCTAGACAGCTTCGGTTACCAAGGGCATGCCCGATCCCGCTTTCGAAATGCACAAAGCTGCAATGCGTTGGCAAGCATACATACGTAGTTCCATCATTACTGCGCATGGGAACTATCGATGGGAATCCACGCCATCCGCTGGAGTTGTGACGATACTGACGATAGAGTCCGTTCGCACATGTAGTAAGTGAGGGGTCGAAATGTCCCGCATCATCCGTTTTCATCAGTTCGGCCCGGCCGACGTGCTGCGCCACGAGGAACGCGCAATGCCGGTTGCCGGCCCAGGCGAGGTGCTGATCGGCGTGCGCGCCATCGGCGTCAGCTGGAATGACGTGCTCTGGCGCCAGGACCTCGCGCCACGGCACGCGCGTCTGCCTGCCGGGCTCGGCAGCGAAGTGGCGGGCGAGGTGCTGGCGGTGGGTGAGGGCGTTCAGGGCTTCAGTGTCGGCGATCATGTTGCAGGCTTCCCGGCCCACGACCTCAATCAGTATCCGCTCTACGCCGAGCACGCGCTGTTGCCGCAACAGGCGCTGGTGCACTATCCGGACATGCTCAGCGCCAGCGAGGCGGCGATCCACTACACGCCGATGCTGGTCAGCTATTTCGCGCTGGTGGAGCTGGCTCAACTGGAGCCCGGCCAGTACGTGCTGATCAACCAGGCTGCGCATTGCACAGGACCGGCGGCGGTACAGCTGGCCAAGGCACTGGGCGGACGGGTAATCGCCACCTGTGACACCAGCGACGACCGTGACTATCTGCGTGAGCTGGGCGCGGAGACGGTGATCGTCACTGAAGAGGAAGACCTGGTCGGCCGTCTGCAGAAGGTGACCGAAGGCCGCGGCGTCGACGTGGTGCTGGATGCCTGTGGCGGCTCGCAGATGAAACTGCTCGGCGACGTCATGGCACCGCTGGGCAAGCTGATCCTCTATGGCATGAATGGCGGCAACGAAACGGCCCTGCCGGTCTGTGCGGCCTTCAAGAAGAACTTCAAGTTCTTCCTCCACTGCCTGTGCGACTTCACCGGGCAGCCGGAGCTGGGCATCGAGCAGAACCGTGAAGCCGTGGAGCGTGCGTTGAAGCATATCAACCAGCTCACCGTGGACCGGCTGATCTGGCCGCAGCTCGACCGCCAGTTCCCGTTCGAGCAGGCAGTCGAAGCCCACCAGTATGTGGAAAGCGGCGTACCTCGCGGCCGCGTCGTGCTGACGCTGAACTGACCATCCGAGGGCCCTGTACAGGGCCCTCTCATCGCCGCGCAGAAACTTTTCTCGCGCAGTTCCAGTCCTCCGAAGACAGGCTCACAACCTTGACGGAGGATTTTCCATGGCCGAAGACAATCAGACCCTACCGCCTCAGGAGCAGCCCGAGCCCGGCAAGGAAGGGCTGATGAACCCGCGCCCGGAGTTCCGTGGCGAAGACTACAAGGCAGCGGGCAAGCTCGAAGGCAAGGTCGCGATCATCACCGGCGGTGACAGCGGCATCGGCCGCTCGGTCGCGGTGCTGTACGCTCGCGAGGGCGCCGATGTGGCCATTCTTTACCTCGACCAGCATCAGGACGCCGAAGAAACGCGCACCGTGGTCGAACATTACGGGCGTCGCTGCCTGACCTTCGCCGGTGACGTGGCCGATCGCGAGGTCTGCCGCAAGGTCATCGACGAAACCCTCGCCGCATTCGGCAAGCTCGACATCCTGGTCAACAACGCCGCCGAGCAGCATCCGCAGGAAAAGCTCGAGGACATCAGCGAAGAACAGTGGGAGAAGACCTTCCGCACCAACATCTTCGGCATGTTCCAGATGACCAAGGCGGCGCTGCCGCACCTGGGCAAGGGCGCTTCGATCATCAATACCACCTCGGTCACGGCCTACAAGGGCAGCCCGCAGTTGCTGGATTATTCGGCAACCAAGGGCGCGATCACCGCTTTCACCCGTTCGCTGTCGATGAACCTCGCCGAGCGTGGCATCCGCGTCAACGGCGTCGCGCCGGGGCCGATCTGGACGCCCTTGATTCCCTCGACTTTCGATGCCGACGAGGTCGCCGAATTCGGCTCCAATACGCCTATGAAGCGCCCCGGACAGCCCGATGAAGTGGCGCCTGCCTACGTATACCTGGCGAGCAGCGATGCGGCCTATGTCAGCGGTCAGGTCATCCACGTCAACGGCGGCACCGTGGTCAACGGCTGACCCATTGCCGGGCCGCAGGGCGGCCCGGCCACATCCACGCTTGGAGAACGACCATGCCACGCACGATCTGGAAAGGCGCAGTCAGTTTCGGACTGGTACACATCCCGGTGGCGCTGGTACCGGCCACCACCCGCCAGGGCATCGATTTCGACTGGCTGGACAAACGCAGCATGGACCGGGTCGGCTACAAGCGCATCAACAAGACCACCGGCGAGGACATCGACAGCGAGAACATCGTCAAGGGCGTCGAGTACGAGAAGGGGCATTACGTGGTGATCAGCGATGACGAGATCAAGTCAGCGCATCCCAAGGCGACCCAGACCGTGGACATCGTTGCCTTCGTCGACGCCAAGGACATCTCCTTTCTCTACATCGACACGCCGTACTACCTGACGCCGGACCGCCGCGGGGAAAAGGTCTACGCGTTGCTGCGCGAGACGCTGATCCAGACCGGCAAGGTCGGCATCGCCAACGTGGTGCTACGTAACAAGCAGCACCTGGCAGTGGTGATGCCGCTGGGCAAGGCCTTGGTGATGAACACCCTGCGCTGGGCCGACGAGGTGCGTGGCGTCGAGTACCTGGAACTGAAGGACGAAGCGCTCGATCCCGATCTGGCCGAGCGTGAGCTGGACATGGCCAAGCGGCTGGTCGAGGACATGACCGAGAAGTGGAAGCCGGAACAGTACAAGGACACCTTCCAGGACCAGATCATGGACCTAGTGGAGAAGAAGGCGCGCGAAGGCAAGCTGGAAGCCGTCGGCGGTCCGGAGGAGGCCGTGGATCGTCGTTCCGCGGATGTCATCGACCTTACCGAACTGCTCAAGCGCAGCCTTGCCGCCAAGCCCGGCAAGGCCCGGGCAGCCAGCGAGGAGGACGAGGCGGACGACACGCCGAAAAAGGCGCCGGCCAAACCGAAAACCACGAGCAAGGCCAAAACAACCAAATCGACTGCATCCTCGTCGACGCGAGCACGCAAGGCACCGGCCACCGATAGCAAATCCAGCAAGAAGGCCAGCTGACCGAGGGCGCGATGCCAGCAAAACGCAAAAGCACCGAACGATCGCAGGTTGGCGGCATCGGCATCAGCAACCCGCAGCGGGTGATCGACGAGGCAAGCGGCACCACCAAGATCGCCCTCGCCGAATACTACCTGTCGGTCGCCGACTGGCTGGTGCCACATCTGGCAGGGCGACCACTGTCGATTGTCCGAGCGCCGGAGGGCATCGGGGGTGAGAGTTTCTTCCAGCGCCATTGCGGCCGACTGAAGATGCCGCATATGCGCGCGCTGCCCAAGGGCCTGGACCCGGAGCATGCGCGGCTGATCCAGGCGGACAACATCACGGCGGTGCTCGAAGCGGTACAGATGGGCAGCGTGGAGTTCCACACCTGGAATGCGCGCAGCGACCGTATCGAACGGCCGGACCGGGTGATCTTCGATCTCGATCCCGACCCTGCGTTGCCCTGGACGAGCATGGTCGAGGCTACTGAGCTGACCCTGGCGCTGCTGGACGAGCTGGGGCTGCGCGCATTTCTCAAGACCAGCGGCGGCCGCGGCATGCATGTGGTCGTGCCTATCGAGCGACGGCACGACTGGGATTGCGTGCGCAGCTTCGCGCGCTCGGTGACGGAGCGTCTGGCGCGGGAATCGTCAAAGCTGATCGTAGACAAGATGGGCCCGCAGAATCGCGTCGGGCGCATCTTCGTCGACTACCTGCGAAACCAGAAGGGCGCCAGCACCGTCGCCGCGTATTCCGTGCGCGCACGGCCCGGGCTCGGCGTGTCGCTGCCGGTGAGCGTGGAGCAGGTGCGTCGTCTGGAAGGCGCCGATCAGTGGCGGTTGGGCAACGTCAGGGATTACCTGAACGAACGCAGCGATGATCCATGGGCCGACTACGGCAACACCCGCCAGCGGCTGGGACGGGAGCTGCTCGATCGGTTGCGCGAGGGCGGGTAGGCGGTCGCTGTACAGTGAATAGCTGGACTACTCGATGGGGTGTTTCGCTGCCTCCGCAAAAGCGGACCCAGCCCGCTTAAGGAGACCTTCGCCTGCAGCGAAGGGCGTCGGAAACTCGCTTCAACGCTCAAAGGCTCGCGCCGGGGACGGCCTCCTACAAAGTCAGTCCCTGCACCTGCGCGCTCATGTAGAAGGAGCACCCTGGCGGCGAGGCGCGACGAAAGCGCGCCTTGATCCCGAATGGCTCGCACCCCCGGCGGTAGAGCCGCCCGTCATCCAATCTGAACCTCTGCCAGCCGGACTCAGTCGACCTACTAGTTGGGTCGAGCATTAATGGCAGGAGATACCGATGACGGTACGAGTATCCCGGCGGCAGTTTCTCAAGTTCGGCGCCGCCGGATTGGGTGCTTCCAGCATGGCGATGATGGGATTCGCCCCGCAGGAGGCGCTGGCCTCCGTGCGTCATTTCAAACTGACTGGTGCCAAGGTCACCCGCAACATCTGCACCTACTGTTCGGTCGGCTGCGGGATGTTGCTGTACGCGCGCGGCGACGGCGCGATCAACAGCCACGACCACATCTTCCATGTCGAGGGCGACCCGGATCACCCGGTCAGTCGCGGTTCGCTCTGCCCACGCGGCGCCGGTGTGCTCGATTTCATCAAGAGCGATTCGCGAGTGCGCTACCCGCAGGTGCGCGAGCCAGGCACAGACGAGTGGAAGCGCATCAGCTGGGACGAGGCGCTCGACCGCATCGCCCGCCTGATGAAGGACGACCGCGACCGCAACTTCGAGACCCACGACGACGAGGGGCTGCTAGTCAATCGCTGGATGACCACCTCGATGGTCGCGGCCTCCGCCTGCACCAACGAGACGGCGTACCTGACGCAGAAGATCTCCCGGGCGCTGGGCATTCTCAAACTCGACAACCAGGCGCGCGTCTGACACGGACCGACGGTGGCAGGTCTTGCCCCTTCGTTCGGTCGCGGTGCCATGACCAACAGCTGGGTCGACATCCGCAATGCGAACATCATTCTGTCCATGGGCGGGAATTCGGCCGAAGCGCATCCGGTGGGCTTCCGCTGGGTCATGCAGGCCAAGGAGCGTAGCGATGCGATCCTTATCTCCATCGACCCGCGCTACAACCGCACCACCGCGGTGGCGGACTATCACGCCTGGATTCGCACCGGGACCGATATCGTCTTCCTTGGCGGGCTGATCAGCTACCTGATCGAGAACGACCGCTACGCCCACGAATACGTGCTGCACTACACCGATGCGGCGCACCTGGTGCGTGAAGGCTTCGAGTTCAACGACGGGCTGTTCACCGGCTACGACGAGGAACGCCACCAGTACGACAAGGCCACCTGGAACTTCGATCTGGACGAGCAGGGCTTCGTCCGTCGCGACGAAACGCTGCAGCACCCGCGCTGCGTATTCCAGATGATGCGCAAGCATTACAGCCGCTACACGTTGGAAATGGTCGAGCGAGTCTGTGGCATGCCGCAAGCCAAGGTCCTGCAGCTCTGGGAACTGCTGGCGCAGAGCGCGGCGCCGGACAAGACCATGACCATCCTCTATGCCCTGGGCTGGACCCAGCACTCCATCGGCGCGCAGATGATCCGCACCGGCGCCATGGTCCAGCTGCTGCTGGGCAACATGGGCATGCCGGGCGGCGGGGTGAACGCGCTGCGCGGTCACTCCAACATCCAGGGGCTGACCGATATCGGCTTGCTGTCCAACCTGCTGACTGGCTACATGACGCTGCCTGCAGCTGGCGCGCAGAACTACGACGACTACATCAAGCAGAAGATCCGTCAGCCGCGGCTGCCCAACCAGGTGTCGTACTGGAAGCACTACGAGCGCTTCTTCGTCAGCATGATGAAGGCGTTCTACGGCGATGCCGCCACGGCGGAGAACAACTGGTGCTACGACTGGTTGCCGAAGCTGTCCGAGCCGCTGTACGACGTGCTCTACGCCGTCAACGACATGACCAAGGGCAAGATGACCGGCGCCTTCTGCCAGGGCTTCAACATCCTCGCCGCGTTCCCGAACAAGGCCAAAGTGCTGGATGGCCTGTCGAAGCTCCAGTGGCTGGTGGTCATGGACCCGCTGGCCACCGAGACCGGCGAGTTCTGGAAGAACCACGGCGAGTTCAACGACGTCGACCCGAGCCAGATCCAGACCGCGGTGTTCCGCCTGCCGACCACCACCTTTGCCGAGGACGACGGCTCGATCACCAACAGCTCGCGCTGGCTGCAGTGGCACCACCAGGCCGCGCCGCCGCCCGGTGAGGCGAAGACCGACACGGCGATTCTCGCCGGGTTGTTCCATCGCCTGCAGAAGCTCTATCAGGAGGAGGGCGGCGCCTTCCCCGAACCGATCCTCAACCTGACCTGGGACTACAGCGACCCGGCGCATCCCGCCGCGGCCGAGCTGGCCAAGGAATACAACGGCCGCGCCCTGGCGGACATCGAGGACCAGGGGCGGATCAACCGGCGCAAGGGCGAGCTGCTCAATGATTTCGGCGAGCTGCGTGCCGATGGCTCAACCTCCTGCGGCTGCTGGATCTACTCCGGCGCCTGGACCGAGCAGGGCAACATGATGGACCGGCGCGACAACTCGGACCCTTACGACATCGGCGTAACGCTCGGCTGGGCCTGGGCTTGGCCATTGAATCGGCGGATTCTCTACAACCGCGCCTCGGCACGCCCCGATGGCACGCCGTGGGACCCGAATCGCGCGCTGGTGTGGTGGAACGGCGAACGTTGGGTCGGTGCCGACGTGCCTGACTACCCCGTTGCCGCGCCGCCGGAAGACGACGTCAAGCCGTTCATCCTCACCGAGAGCGGCACCGGGCATTTCTTCGCTAGCGAGTGGCTGGGCGAGGGGCCGTTCCCCGAGCACTACGAGCCGCTGGAATCGCCGATCCCCAATAACCCGCTGCACCCGAACAACCCGCTGGCGTATCACAACCCGGTGGCCCGGATATTCCCCGAGGATCGCGACACCTTCGGCACGTTCGAGGAGTTCCCGTATGCGGCCACCACCTACCGGCTCACCGAACACTTCCACTACTGGACGACCCACGTGCTGCTCAACGCTATCGTCCAGCCGGAGAAGTTCGTCGAGATCGGCGAGGTGCTGGCCGGGGAGCTGGGAATCGCCGCGGGCGAGAAGGTGCGAGTGCGCTCCAAACGCGGGCATATCGATGCGGTGGCGGTGGTGACCAAGCGCCTGCGTCCGCTGCAGGTGGACGGGCGCACCGTGCATCAGATCGGTATCCCGATCCACTGGGGCTTCACCGGCGTGGCCAGGAAGGCGCACCTGACCAACACGCTGACGCCCTTCGTGGGTGACGGCAACACCCAGACCCCGGAATTCAAGTCGTTCCTAGTGAACGTCGAGAAGCTATAGGAGACGCCTGATGCGAGGTGACCAGATCAACCTGCAGAACATCATCGCGCGTTCGGCGACTACCGAGCCTTCGCCGCAGATCCGCTCCGGCGGCGTGGAGAAGGTGACCAAGCTGATCGACGTGTCGGTGTGCATCGGCTGCAAGGCCTGCCAGGTGGCGTGCATGGAATGGAACGACCTGCGCGACGAGGTCGGCGAGTGCGACGGCACCTACAATGCCCCGCAGGACCTGACCCCGTCGTCGTTCGAGGTCATGCGCTTTTCCGAGTACGAGAACGAGGAGGGCGACCTGGAGTGGCTGATCCGCAAGGACAACTGCATGCACTGCGCCGAGCCGGGCTGCCTGAAGGCCTGCCCGTCGCCCGGTGCCATCGTGCAGTACGCCAACGGCATCGTCGACTTCAATTCCGAGCACTGCATCGGCTGTGGCTATTGCGTGGCCGGGTGCCCCTTCAACATCCCGCGCATCTCGAAGAAGGACAACAAGGCCTACAAGTGCACGCTCTGTTCCGACCGCGTCTATCACGGTCTGGAGCCGGCCTGCGTGAAGAGCTGCCCGACCGGCTCGATCCAGTTCGGCACCAAGGAGCAGATGCTCGACTACGGCGCGCACCGGGTCGAGAAGCTCAAGGAGCGTGGCTTCGAGAACGCCGGCATCTACGACCCGGCCGGCGTCGGCGGCACCCATGTGGTGTACGTGCTGCAGCATGCCGACAAGCCGGAGATCTACAGCGGCCTGCCGAAAGACCCGCACATCAGCCCGACGGTGGAGCTGTGGAAAGGCGTGACCAAGCCGATCATGTCCGCGGTACTGGGCGTGTCGGTGCTGGCCGGGTTCTTCCACTACATGACCAAGGGGCCGAAGGAGGAACCGGAGGACGATCCCGATCCAGTGAAGGCGAACGCCGACCGCGAACAGGATCTGCGTGACGAGGAGCGGCGGCCATGAGTCATTCCAACGTACGCAAGGGCATCCTGCGCTATGGCCCCTGGGCCCGGGCCAATCACTGGATCGTCGCGATCTGTTTCGTGCTGCTCACCCTGAGCGGACTGGCGCTGTTCTACCCAGCGTTCTTCGGCCTCACCGCGCTGTTCGGCGGGCCGGAGCCGACGCGCATCGTGCACCCGTACATCGGTGTGTTCATGACGCTGTTCTTCCTGATCCAGGCGGTGCGCTTCTTTCGCGCCAATCTTTTCCGCCGCTACGACGTGCAATGGGCGCGGCAGATCGGCGACGTGCTGTCCAACCGGGACGAGCGCCTTCCGCCGGTGGGGCAGAACAACGCCGGGCAGAAGCTGGTGTACTGGGTATTCCTGGCCACGGTGCCAGTGCTGCTGGTAACCGGTGTGGTGCTCTGGCGGCCCTGGGTGGCCAGTGAAATGCCGATCTGGGCGCTGCGCTGGGCGGCATTGATCCACGCGGTGACGGCCTTCGTCGCCATCCTCACGCTGATCATCCACGTCTACTCAGCCATCTGGGTCAAGGGTTCGATCCGCGCGATGACCCAGGGCCGGGTCAGCCCGGCCTGGGCCCGGCATCACCACAAGCTCTGGTACGACGAGGTCATGGCCGGCGACAAACGTGACGACGAGACGGCCTTGCCCCATCGCGAGCCCGGCGATGCCGCTGCGTCCAGAACCCGAACATGACTGACCAACAAGGGAATCGAGCATGAAAGGAAAACGCGGCCCCGCGAGCCACGAATTCGGCAGCGCACCCACCACCATCATGGAACCGCCGCAGGTAGTCCTGCCGGACGACCAGCTGTTCAGCCGCCGCGCGCTGCGGCTGCGCGAGCTGATGGTCATGGTGCCGGCGCTGGACGAGTTTCTCGACTTCATGGCGCGCCTGGCGCAGGCCCAGCACCAGGTCCTGAGTGGGCGCGAACCGTCCTGGCGTCCGGCGCCGGATGCCTTCGATCAGGCATTGGAGCATCGCATGCCGCCGCTGGGGTTTCGTGCGTTGAGCCGCGATCTGGACTGGCAGGGTGATCTGCGCGCAATCCTCGATGCGCTGGCGCTGCACGTCGGTGAGCGGCAGAGACCGCTGCTGCAAGCCCTGCGTGACGCGAATGCCGATGCACTGCAGGCGATCGCCGAGGATGTACTGGAACAGCGCGCCGGCAGCGCCGAAACCCGCGGGCTGATGCCGCTGGTGGCAGCCGCGCTGCAGGTGGCCTGGGTGCGCCTGGCGGCGGCCTTGCCACGTCCGCCAGCGCAACCGCTGGCCGAGGCGCGGGCCTTGTGCCCCTGCTGCGGCTCGCCGCCCGTAGCGAGTGTGGTGCACAACGAACCCCATCGCAGTGGCGTGCGCTTTCTGCACTGCGCACTGTGCGCTACCGAATGGCATCTGGAACGAGTGAAGTGCAGCAATTGCGACACTGGTGGCCAGCTGGTCTACCTCGGACTTGATGATGAGCAGGGGCAGCCTTTCCTGCCGGTGCAGGCCGAAGCCTGTGGCGCCTGCGAGAGCTACCTGAAGATCGTTCTGCGCCAGTTGCAGGGTCGTGCCGATCCCGTAGCCGACGATCTCGCCAGCCTGCCACTGGACCTGCTGCTCGCCGAAGAGGGCCTATACGCCAGGAGTGGTTACAACCCGCTGCTGGTATTCGGCGAGCAGTAGCCGCCGCGCTCAGCTGGGTTGCGGGTCGTCGGTATCCGCGACCGTCTGATTGCCGTAGGGCGAGCCGGGCTTGTTTTCGTCCAGCTCCTCGGCACAGGGCACCTGCGGCACATCGCCCGGTTTGTCGTGGACGATCGGATCGGGTTGCGGCACATCGGGGCGTGCATGAGTCATGGCTGGTTCTCCTCTGTTCGACTGCCTGGGGCAGCGGCGGGGCGTTCTGCATTGAGGCACTTGGCGCGCCGGGGTTCCGCTCGGCCGTCGACCTGAACGACAGCCGGTTCGAACGCTGCCGACCAAGCTTTCGCGCACTCTCGACCTTTATCGGGAAGCTCTGTGGCGCCCACTCTGACCAGTCGCCGGAAGGGTTGGCTAACGAGCCCTGAAGGCTGAACTTTCCAAGGCCGGCTGGCTCGGAAGAAAGAGCCGACAAAACCGTACCGGTCGCCTCCCGAACCGCACGATAACGCATCCAGAGGCGGCTCGGGCCACCGAACCCATGCGCTTCAGGAGCCCTTTCGATGAGTGATGCCCAGCCCAACGCGACGATCCACCCTCGACTCGAAGAAGCTCTGCAGATGCCCCGCATCGCCATCGAATCCACCTTGCCAGTGCTGGATGAAGGCCGCTTCGCCGCCAAGGCGGTCATTGGCCATCCGGTGGTGGTGACCAGCAAGATTTTCGCTGACGGCCATGACCAGCTGGCCGCCGCCGTGTGCTGGCGGGAAAAGGGCGAAAGCAACTGGCGCCGCGCGCGGCTGAAGCTGCTCGGCAACGATGCCTGGCAGGGCCAATTCACGCCCACCCAGGTCGCCGAGCACGAGTTCGTCATCGAGGCCTGGTGGGACGTGTTCGAGAGCTACCGCTACGAGCTTTCGAAAAAACACACCGCCGGCGTGCCGGTGCATCTGGAACTGGAAGAAGGGCGTCTGCTGCTGGAAAAGGCCACCGCCCGCGCCCAGGGCGAAAATCGCGCGGTGCTTGATGATCTTGTCCATCGCCTCGGGTTGACGCATACCGACGATGAACGCGTGTCGCTGTTGCTCGCACCGGAGACGGCTGCGGCGATGGCTGCCGCAGACCCACGCGAGCACTGCAGCCGCAGCCCTGTGTACCCGCTGGATGTCGAGCGACCGCTGGCGCAGTTCGCCAGCTGGTATGAGCTGTTCCCGCGCTCGGAGACTGACGACCCCAGTCGTCACGGCACCTTCCGCGATGTGCACAAGCGCCTGCCGGCGATCCGCGACATGGGCTTCGACGTGCTGTATTTCCCACCGATCCACCCGATCGGTCGGCAGCACCGCAAGGGTCCGAACAACAGCCTGCACGCCGGACCGAACGATCCGGGCAGTCCCTATGCCATCGGCAGTGAAGAGGGTGGCCACGACGCCATCCATCCGGAGCTCGGCACGCTGGATGATTTTCGCGAGCTGGTCGCCGCGGCGCGTGAGCATGGCCTGGAGATAGCCCTGGATTTCGCCATCCAGTGCTCGCAGGACCATCCCTGGCTGAAAGAGCACCCGGGCTGGTTCTCCTGGCGCCCGGACGGCACCATCAAATACGCCGAAAACCCACCGAAGAAGTATCAGGACATCGTCAACGTCGACTTCTACGCCGAAGACGCCACGCCCGATCTCTGGCTGGCACTGCGCGATGTGGTCTGGCACTGGGTGGAGCAGGGCGTGAAGGTGTTCCGCGTCGACAACCCGCACACCAAGCCGTTGCCGTTCTGGGAATGGCTGATTGCCGATATCCGCGAGCGCGACCGCGACGTGATGTTCCTCTCCGAGGCATTCACTCGGCCGGGCATGATGGCGCGCCTCGGCAAGATCGGTTACAGCCAGAGCTACACCTACTTCACCTGGCGCAACACCAAGGCTGAGTTGAGCGAATACCTGACCGAACTGAACGAACCGCCGCTGCGCGATTGCTATCGGCCGAACTTCTTCGTCAATACGCCGGACATCAACCCGTTCTTCCTGCAGGACTCTGGCCGCGCCGGCTTCCTGATTCGTGCGGCGCTGGCAACCATGGGCTCCGGCCTCTGGGGCATGTACTCGGGCTTCGAGCTGTGCGAGTCCGCCGCGATTCCCGGGAAGGAGGAATACCTCGACTCGGAGAAGTACCAGATCCGCGTCCGCGATTACCACGCGCCGGGCAACATCATTGCCGAGATCGCCCAACTCAACCGTATTCGCCGGCAAAACCCGGCGTTGCAGACGCACCTGGGCTTCAAGGCTTACGTGGCTTGGAACGACAACATCCTCTATTTCGGCAAGCGCACGCCCGATCTGTCGAACTTCATTCTGGTAGCTATCAGCCTTGATCCGCACAACGCGCAGGAAGCGCATTTCGAGCTGCCGCTGTGGGAGCTGGGCCTGCCGGACGATGCGCATACCCAAGGCGAGGACCTGATGAACGGCCACCGCTGGACCTGGTACGGCAAGACCCAATGGATGCGCATCGACCCTGCGCATTTGCCATTCGGTATCTGGCGCCTGACCGCGCAGCAGCCGGATCCGGACCTCAAGTAAATTCTCGAATGCAGCGTCATTCCATGTCGAATCATATGGTTATGTGATTTTTATGATGTGGTTTCTCGTTGCAGTGCTGCCGTTGCCCGGTCATCGACCTGGCCGGGCCTTCACACCGCGACAGGAATGAAGAACATGGCAAAACCGCGCAAACCCGCCGCTTTTATCAAGGACCCGCTCTGGTACAAGGATGCGGTGGTGTATCAGGTTCACCTCAAGTCCTTCTTCGACTCGAACAACGACGGCGTCGGTGACTTCCCCGGTTTGATCGAGAAACTGGACTACATCGCCGACCTCGGGGTGAACACCATCTGGCTGCTGCCGTTCTATCCGTCGCCGCGGCGCGACGATGGGTACGACATCGCCGATTACCGCGGTGTGCATCCGGAGTACGGGACCATGGCCGATGCCCGGCGCTTCATTGCCGAGGCGCACAAGCGCGGGCTGCGGGTGATCACCGAGCTGGTCATCAACCACACCTCGGACCAGCACCCCTGGTTCCAGCGGGCGCGCAAGGCGAAGAAGGGCTCGGCGGCGCGCAATTTCTACGTCTGGTCCGATACCGACGACAAGTATCAGGGCACGCGGATCATCTTCCTCGACACCGAGAAATCCAACTGGACCTGGGACCCGGTGGCCAAGCAGTACTTCTGGCACCGTTTCTACTCACACCAGCCGGACCTCAATTTCGACAACCCGCAGGTGATGAAGGCCGTACTGGCCGTGATGCGTTACTGGCTGGACATGGGCATCGACGGCCTGCGGTTGGACGCGATTCCCTACCTGGTCGAGCGCGACGGCACCAACAACGAGAACCTGCCGGAAACCCATGCGGTGCTTAAAGCCATCCGCGCCGAGATCGACGCCAACTACCCCGACCGCATGCTATTGGCCGAAGCCAACCAGTGGCCGGAGGACACCCAGCTATATTTCGGTGGCGAAGACGGTGGTCCGGGTGACGAATGCCACATGGCCTTCCATTTCCCCTTGATGCCGCGCATGTACATGGCCATCGCTCAGGAAGACCGCTTCCCGATCACCGACATCCTGCGGCAGACGCCGGATATTCCGGAGAACTGCCAGTGGGCGATCTTCCTGCGCAACCATGATGAGCTGACCCTGGAGATGGTCACCGACCGCGAGCGCGACTATCTGTGGAACTACTACGCCTCGGACAAGCGCGCACGGATCAACCTGGGCATCCGCCGGCGCCTGGCCCCGTTGCTGGAGCGTGATCGCCGGCGGATCGAGTTGCTCAACAGCCTGCTGCTCTCCATGCCGGGCACACCGGTGATCTACTACGGCGACGAGATTGGCATGGGCGACAACATCTTCCTCGGCGATCGCGACGGTGTGCGTACGCCGATGCAGTGGTCGGTGGACCGCAACGGCGGCTTTTCCCGCGCCGACCCACCGAACCTGGTGCTGCCGCCAGTCATGGACCCGCTCTACGGCTACTACACGATCAACGTCGAGGCCCAGCAGCGCGATCCGCATTCGCTGCTCAACTGGACGCGGCGGATGTTGACCATCCGCAAGCAGTTCAAGGCCTTTGGCCGCGGCACGCTGAAAATGCTCGCGCCGAACAACCGCCGCATCCTCGCCTACATGCGCGAGTTCACCGGGCCGAACGGCGAAACGGAGATCATTTTCTGCGTGGCCAATGTCTCGCGCTCGGCCCAGGCCGCTGAGCTGGAAATGTCGCAATACGCCGGGATGGTGCCGGTGGAGATGGTTGGCGGCAGTGCGTTTCCACCGATCGGTCAACTGCCTTATCTGCTGACGTTGCCGCCTTACGGCTTCTACTGGTTCCAGCTCGCACCAACCAATCAGATGCCGAGCTGGCACCAGGAGCCGGTAGAAACCATGCCGGACTTCCAGACACTGGTGCTCAAGCGCCTGGATATCCTGACCGCCGCCAACCGGCGCATTCTGGAAACCGAAGCGCTGCCAGCCTATCTGCCCAAGCGGCGCTGGTTTGCTGCCAAGGATGTAGCCATCGAGTCGATCCGCATCTGCTACTGCGTGCCGTTCGGCGATCAGAACCGGCCGGTCTTGCTCAGCGAGCTCTGTGTGGAATCGGTCGGGCGCAGCGATCTGTATCAGCTGCCATTGGGCTTTCTTGCCGAGGCCGACTTCGAGGTCGCGCTGCCGCAGCAACTGGCCCTGGCGCGGGTGCGGCGCGGGCCGCAGGTCGGCCTGATGACCGATGCCTTCGCCCTCGAGCAGTTCAGTGCCGCGGTGATTCAGGGCCTGCGCGACGAACTGGTGCTGCCTTGCAATGACGGCGAGATCCGCTTCGTGGCGATGCCGCGGCTGGCCGACCTGCAATTGCCGGCGCACCCCGAGGTGCGCTTCATCTCGGCGGAGCAGTCGAACAGCTCGGCGATCATCGACAACAAGGTCATGATCAAACTGCTCCGTCGCGTGGCACCGGGCATCCACCCTGAACTGGAAATGGGCGCCTTTCTCACCGAACGGGGCTTCGCCCATATTTCCGCCATGCTCGGCCAGGTCAGCCGCATCAACAAGCAGGGCGAGCCGGTGGCGCTGATGGTGATTCAGCACTTCCTCGACAGCCAGGGCGATGCCTGGGTGTGGACACTGAACAACCTCGACCGCGCGGTGCGTGACGAAATCGCCGGCGGCGTGTCTATGCACGAGAACCAGTTCAGCGCCCTGGATGAGCTGCAGGCGTTCAACCGCTTGCTCGGTCAGCGCCTCGGCGAAATGCACATGACGCTGGCCGCGCAGACCGAAGATCAGGCCTTTGCCTACGAAAGCACCAGCAAGGCTGACGCCAAAAAGTGGCAGCAAAATGTAAGCGCACAACTGGAGCATGCGCTACAGCGCCTTGAGGAACACCGAGCTAGTCTGGATCGGAAAGAGGCGGCCGCGCTCGGCCAGCTACTGGCGCGGCGCGACAAGCTGCTTGAACAAGTGCAACGTTTGGCTGCTAAAACCGTTGGCGGCGTGCGGACCCGCGTGCACGGTGATCTTCACCTCGGACAGGTACTGGTGGTGCAGGGCGACGCCTACTTCATCGACTTCGAGGGCGAACCGGCGCGTTCGTTGGATGAACGCCGCGCGAAACACAGCCCGTTCAAGGATGTCTCAGGCCTGCTGCGTTCGTTTGAATATGCCGCGGCGATGACGGTTCGCGGCGCGCAGATCAGCGACAGCACGACCGAGGCCGATCAGGCGCGGCATCGTATCGCGGCGAGTTACCAGAGCAGTGCGCAACAAGCGTTCCTCGAGGCTTATCGCGAAGCGACGGCCGAGTTGCCGCATGATTGGCGCGATCCGAATGGCGCGAATGCTGCACTGTTGTTGTTCAGCCTGGAAAAATGCGCATACGAGATCATTTACGAAGCGGAGAACCGCCCAGCCTGGTTGCCCGTCCCGCTACAGGGATTGCTCGCCCTGGCACAACAGCTTTTCGATGGAGGTTCCAATGATTGATCGCCCGGCCCTGACCATGCCAGGGGAAACCCTGATGCCTAGCGACACCGATGTAGACGCCCTGGTGCGAGCCGAACATGGCAACCCGTTTTCCATCCTGGGACCTCATCCAGATGGCGAAGGCGTGGTGATCCGCGCCTACCTGCCCAATGCCTTGGGTGTCGAGGTACTCGACCGTGACCAGCGTCAGCTGGCGGTCATGGAGCAGGGGCAGGTGCCAGGGTTCTTCTTTACCCGCTTGCCGCACCAACAACCCTATCTGCTGAAAATCCGCTGGGCCGGCGGCGAACAGATCACCGAGGACCCCTACAGCTTCGGCCCGCAGCTCGGCGAGCTGGACATGCACCTGTTCTCCGAAGGCAACCACCGGCAGATCGGTCGGGTGTTCGGTTCACAGGTGCTTGAAGTCGACGGTGTGCAGGGAGTGCGCTTCGCGGTGTGGGCGCCCAACGCCCGGCGTGTCTCCGTGGTCGGTAGCTTCAACGGCTGGGACGGGCGCCGGCATCCGATGCGCTTGCGCTTTCCTTCCGGCGTCTGGGAATTGTTCATTCCTCGTCTGCAACCGGGCGATACCTACAAGTACGAGATCCTCGGACCGAACGGCATCCTGCCGCTGAAGGCCGACCCGATCGCCCTGGCGACCGAGCATCCGCCGGGAACCGCCTCGGTCATTGCCCGCCCGCTGGACTATCAGTGGAAGGATCAGGCCTGGCTGCATCAGCGCGCCGCGCGTCAGTCAGTCAATGCGCCGATGAGCATCTACGAGCTGCACGCCGGCTCTTGGCGGCGCGACGGCGGTGACCATGGTCGCCTCTATGACTGGCACGAACTCGCCGAGCGCCTGATTCCCTACGTAGTCGACCTTGGCTTCACCCATATCGAGCTGATGCCGATCATGGAGCATCCCTTCGGCGGCTCCTGGGGCTACCAGTTGCTCTCGCAGTTCGCCCCCAGCGCCCGCTATGGCAACGCCCATGATTTCGCCGAGTTCGTCGACGCCTGCCATAACGCCGGCATCGGCGTAATCCTCGACTGGGTGCCGGCGCACTTTCCCACCGACGCTCACGGTCTGGGGGAATTCGACGGCACGGCGCTGTACGAGTACGCGCATCCGTTCGAGGGCTTCCATCAGGACTGGGATACCTACATCTACAACCTCGGCCGCACCGAGGTGCACGGCTTCATGCTGGCCTCAGCGCTGCACTGGCTGCGTGAATTCCACGTCGATGCGTTGCGTGTGGATGCCGTGGCGTCGATGCTCTATCGCGACTATTCACGCAAGGACGGCGAGTGGATTCCCAACCGCCACGGCGGGCGCGAGAACCTAGAGGCGATAGACTTCCTGCGTCATCTGAATGATGTGGTGGCCATAGAAACCCCTGGCGCACTGGTGATAGCCGAAGAGTCGACCGCGTTCCCCGGCGTGAGTAAACCCACCAGCGAAGGCGGCCTTGGCTTTGCCTACAAGTGGAACATGGGCTGGATGCACGACTCGCTGAAGTATGTTCAGGAAGACCCGATCAACCGCCAGTACCACCACGACCAGATGACCTTCAGCATGGTCTATGCCTATTCCGAGCATTTCGTCCTGCCGATCTCCCATGACGAAGTCGTTCACGGCAAAGGCTCGCTGATCGACAAGATGCCGGGCGACCGCTGGCAGAAATTTGCCAACCTGCGTGCCTACCTGTCGTTCATGTGGGCCCATCCGGGCAAAAAGCTGCTGTTCATGGGCTGCGAGTTTGGCCAGTGGCGCGAATGGAACCACGACCGCGAACTCGATTGGCACCTGCTCGAAGAGGCCGATCACCGCGGCGTGCAAAACTTGGTCCGCGATCTGAACCGCCTCTACAGCCAGGAACCGGCGCTGCACGAACTGGACAGCGACCCGCGTGGCTTCCAGTGGCTGATCGGCGATGACCGTGCCAACAGCGTATTCGCCTGGCTGCGCAAGAGTTCGACCGGCCATCCGCTGCTGGTAGTTGCCAACTTCACGCCGGTAGTACGCGAGGCCTATCGGATCGGCGTGCCAGTGGACGCCAAATGGCTGGAGGTATTCAACAGTGATGCCGAATGCTATGGCGGCTCCAACACCGGCAATGGCGGCGGCATGCTCGCCGAACCGATCGAGAGCCATGGTGAGAAGGTCTCGCTGTCGCTGACCTTGCCGCCGCTCGGCGTGCTGGTATTGCGTCCGCAGGTCTAGGTGCCGCTGCGATGAAAGAAGCCGCTCGGGGCAACCTGAGCGGTTTTTTTGTGAGAAAGAAGCGGGGTAACGTGAACACTGCCCCTCAAAGGACGGCATGGCGTTCTTGAACGCCTAGAGGGGGAGCGGATTCGGCCAAAGCATTCGGTCAGCGCTCCGACTGACGCCATGACCCGCATGTGGCGAGCAGGCTAATGATTGATCCGACGGCGCGGCCGTACTCTCATGGTTTTGCTCAAGCAACCTCTGACGGAGCAGCTTGGCCGCGAAAAGGGAAGCACCGCGGTTTGGGGCTTCCCTGAGAATTGATCCGCGTACCCTCAACCGGTTTCCTGCGACACCGCCTGCTGGTCGCCGGTCTGGTTGCTGCTGCGCAGCTTCTTCGCCCGCGCTTCGAGTACTACGTAGACCAACGTGGCGAACAGCAGCGGGATCAGGAAGTAGATGACCCGATAGCCAATCAGGCCGCCAACGATGGCGCCCTTGCTCATCTCGTCAGCCAGCATGGCAACGAACACCGCTTCGATAACACCGAGCCCGGCCGGGATATGGGTCACCACGCCGGCGATGCTGCTGATCATCAGGATGCCCAGCACCTCCGGATAGTCTGCCTGCTGCGACAGCATGTAATAGACCACCAGCGCCATCAGCGACCAGTTGGCCGCTCCAAGCACCAGCTGAACCAGCGCCAGCCGGAGCGACGGCAGATGTATCTCGTGACCGCGAATGGTCCACGAACGGCGCTTGGAAAAGCCGCACAGCCCCAGATAGACCAGGCACGCCACCAGCAAGCCGCCACCCAGTATCCGCAGCGCGGTAAAGCCGATCTCCCAGCTTGCCGGCGGCTTGATCCAGCCCATGGCGAAGATCATCCCGGCCAGCCACATGTAGCCAAGCCAATTGGTCAGGATGCTCATGGTGAACACCCGGGTGATCTGCGAGGGCTTCAGCCCGAGACGCGAATACAGACGAAAGCGCAGGGCGATGCCGCCGACCCAGGCGCTCAGGTTGAGGTTGAACGCATAGCAGACGAATGTCACCGGCAGAATCTGCCTGATCGGTAGATCGTGGCGCGCGTAGCCTTTGCCCAGCACGTCGAAGAAGCAATACACCACGTAGCTGCCGAACGCTGCCGCGCCGGCCATCCACAGTGTCTGTGCCTTGTAGTTGCGCAGGGTGCTGTAAACCTCCTGCCAGTCGAGGTTGCGTGCCAGGCCGATCAACAGGCCGACCACAAGGGCGAAGAAGACGTAGGTCAGGATCTTCTTGATCAGCGGCCAGCGCCGACGCCAGCCGCTTTTCGGCTCGCCTTTGGAGGTATCGCTCATTGTTGTTCTCGCTGTAGTGGGGCGGGCACCGCGTCGAGCTCTGGCGTGTCGGCGTCGAGCAACTCCAGGCGCGGCTTGTGCTCCGGGAACAGATTCACCAGCCCCGGGAAGTGGCGCAGGAAATGGAAGATCAGAAAGGCCAGCGGCGCCCGCCACCAGAAACCGCGGATGATCCGTTCCAGTGGAATGCGCCGGCAGTCGGTCTGCAACAGGTGATCGAGCCGCTCGTGCAGGTGGCGGTTGAAGACATGGTCACGAATGATCAGGTTCGCTTCCAGATTGAGCGACAGACTCAGCGGATCGAGATTGCTGGAACCCACGGTCGACCATTCATAATCTGCCAACGCGACCTTGCCGTGCAGCGGGCGGCGACAGTACTCGTGGATCTCGACGCCATCGCGCATCAGGTAGTTGTAGAGCATGCGCGCACCGAACTTGGCGATGGGCATGTCCGGCTCGCCCTGCAGGATCAGCCGAACCCGCACACCCCTTCGCGCAGCATTGCGAATTTCCCGCAGTACGCGGTAGCCGGGAAAGAAATAAGCGTTCGCAATCAATAACCTGGAGCGCGCATCTCGAATCGCTTGCAGGTAATGTTCTTCGATATCGTTGCGGTGCTGATCGTTGTCGCGAAGGACGAACAGCGCACGCGCCTCGCCGCGGCTGACACCACCATAGCCCGGCGTCTGCTGGCGCAGACGGCGCCGCCACCAGCGACGCGGCGTCTTGTCTGGCGCGATCTGGCTCAGGGCGAAATGGTGGATATCGCGCACCACCGGGCCTTCGACCTGCAGGGCGTAGTCCTGCTTGGCCGCCGGGCCGAAGTCGCCCAGATGATCGGCGGAGAAGTTGATGCCGCCGATGAACGCGGTTTCACCATCGACCACGACGATCTTGCGGTGCATGCGCCGGAACACGTTGAGCCGGCGACCCAGCAGCCGCTTGCCAGGATCGAACATATGGATGCGCACGCCGACCCGGGTCATCTCTGCGACGAATTCGCCATGCAGGTCCGCAGAGCCGTAGCCATCGACGGTCACGTCGACGCTGGCACCATTTTCTGCTGCGGCAATCAGCGCCTTTTGCAGTTCGATGCCTACCTTGTCCTGGAACAGGATGAAGGTTTCCAGCAGCACCTCTTTCTTGGCCTGGGCGATCACCTCGAACACTCGAGGAAAGAATTCTTCGCC
Source organism: Stutzerimonas decontaminans (assembly GCF_000661915.1). Classification (NCBI taxonomy): domain Bacteria; kingdom Pseudomonadati; phylum Pseudomonadota; class Gammaproteobacteria; order Pseudomonadales; family Pseudomonadaceae; genus Stutzerimonas; species Stutzerimonas decontaminans. The sequence goes on from NZ_CP007509.1 coordinate 2,377,278, forward strand.
GTTTTCCAGCAACTGAAGGCGATTTCCGTCTCTCCAGTGGTAACTCATATATGTATCTCCACCGCTAGGGGCAGATGATCGGACAAGTGCGTCCAGGGTTTGTTACCAAGTATTTGCGCACGGTGGGTGCTGGCATTACGCACATAGATGCGGTCCAGTCGTAGCATCGGCCAGCGGGCCGGGAAGGTCTTGGCGACCTGGCCATGGGCGACCGCAAAGGCTTCATGCAGGCCGGCGCAGCGATCGAGCTTTTGCGTGGCCTTGAGCCGCCAGTCATTGAAGTCGCCAGCCACCACCACCGGTGCCCCTTCGGGTAGCGAATCGAGCAGGTTGCAGAGCAGGTCCAGCTGCTTTTGCCGATGCGCTTCGCGCAGGCCCAGGTGTACGCAGATCGCGTGGAACTCGTCATGCCCGGGAACCTGCAGAACGCTGTGCAGAAGCCCGCGGCGTTCAGGGCCGGCGATGGAAATGTCGAGGTTCTCGTAGCGGATGATCGGAAACTTGGAGAGCAGGGCGTTGCCGTGGTCGCCGTCGGGGTAGACCGCATTGCGCCCGTAGGCGAAGTCGGTCCAGATGCTGTCGGCGAGAAATTCATACTGCGGCGTGGCCGGCCAGTTATGAAAACGCAGGGCGTGCTTGTCGTGGGTGCCCAGCACCTCCTGCAGAAACACCATGTCTGCCGAGACGCTGCGTACCGCTTCGCGTAGTTCGGGGAGGATGAAGCGACGGTTTAGCGCGGTGAAGCCCTTGTGGGTGTTGACCGTGAGAATGCGGATCGAATTGACCGCGGTCGCCATGTGGGCGTCCAGGTCGGCGCTTTCGATGGGATGGTCTTTATCCAGAGTCAAACCAATGCTCCTTCTAGTTGGCCGGGGGTGGCCTGCAGGTGTTTATCCAGGCCAAGCCGGCTCAGCAGTTGCCGTGCGTCGTAGGGCGCGCGGACCTTCACATCGTTGTCGAAATAGCAGTACACCTCGCGCGACTGGCGCGGCCGGAGCTTGCTCGCGCTGATCAGGCGCGCATCGTCGGGCTGGCTGCCTTCGCTCCAACGCTGGATGCGTTGGCTCCAATCGTCCAATGCCGCATCGGTGTAGCCGCTGGTGTAGAGCTCCTCCGCGCCATGCAGGCGGATGTAGACGAAGTCGCTGGTGAGGTCTTCGTGGTGCGGCCACTTGCCGGCGGTATCGGCCACCACCAGCGCCACCTTGTATTTACGCAGCAGGTCGATGAACGCGGGGTCGACGAAGCTTGCGTTACGGATTTCCACCGCATGACGCAGCCGGCGCTTGCGGTCGATGGACAGGTAGCTGCGGCCCTCCATGCGTGGCTCGCAGCCCTTGGCGACCTCCAGCGCCGCTTCGGTGTCGTGCGGCAGCTGACGGAGGAAGGATTCGAACAGTTCGGGATCGAACTTGAACGACGGCGGGAACTGCCAGAGTATCGGCCCTAGTTTTTCCTTGAGCTGGAAGATGCCCGAGGCGAAGAAATTGGCGATGGGTTTTTCCACCTCGCGCAGCCTGCGTACATGGGTTATGTAGCGCGGGCCCTTGATGCTGAAGACGAAACCCTTGGGGGTATCGGCATACCAGTCGGTATAGCGTTCGGGCGTTTGCAGCGCATAGAACGAGCCGTTGATCTCGATGCTGCTTACCGCCCGGGAGGCGAACTGCAATTCCTTTTTCTGCGTCAGCCCCTTGGGATAGAAGTCGCCGCGCCAGGGAGCATAACGCCAGCCGGAAATACCGATATGTATATTCGCCATGCGCGGGCCTACCGCGCAGCCAGGGGACAGGTGGTCCTGCTGGTCCCGGCTTTCTCGACAGCCGAGCCACCAGAGAAGGGGTAGACCGCTTTCATACTCACTCCAGCTCGTCCGGAAAAGGTGCTTCCACACTTCGGCGTAGAGGACTGCGCTGCAGGAGAGACACTGGATACGCAATGGGTCCAGGTGCAGGCAGTCGGATGCCGAGCGTTCGTATACGGGCTGAAATTGCCAGCGCGCACATCTGTTCCGACTTTTCCGCGTGGTAGCGGTTCACCTTTTTTCTATGCAGACAAGGCGCGCAAGCAGGCGCTAACGCCCGCCGGGGAGGAGTTTTGCCGTGCGCAGGCCGGGCCGCGCGACGGCAACGGCTTCAAACTGACTGCAGTGCCCAGGGTTGAGCGCCGGAGAAGGCATCGACCAGATAATCGATCATCACCCGGACCTTGGCCGGGGGGCGGCGGTCTGGTGGATACACCACGTGGATGCCGCCGAGCCCCACGCAGGGTTGGTCCAGCTCCAGGGCAACCAGCTCACCGCTGCGCAGGGCCCCAGCGACGATGAACTGCGGTTGGTAGATCACACCCTGACCACCAACCGCGGCGGCCACCAAGGCTTCACCGTTGTTGGCGATCAGGTCACCGTTGACTGCGATCCGTACCTCGGCATTGCGGCCAAAGGGCCAGACCTTGCCTGCGGCGAGGCTCGCCAGGCTGTAACCCAGACAGTTGTGCTGTGCCAGATCGGCGACGCTGCGCGGCACGCCTCGCTCGTCCAGGTAACGAGGCGAGGCACAGACCAGCAGCGGGCAATCGGCAAGCCGCCTGGCCTGCATGGGGCTGTCTTCCAGTCTGCCGATACGCACGGCCATGTCCCAGCCGCCATCGATCAGATCGACCCTGCTGTCGGTCAGGCCGAGTTCTACCTTCACCGCCGGGTGGCGGCGGCTGAACTCCGGAAGCAGCGGGGCAATGTAATTCGTGCCGAACGTCAGCGGCACGTTCATGCGCAACACACCAGTTGCCTCGATCCGCTGGGACGCAACGCTGGCTTCGGCTTCCTCGATTTCCGGCAGGATGCGCTGGCAGGCTTCCAGGTAGTTGCTGCCAGCCTCGGTAAGGCTGAGGCGTCGGGTGCTGCGGTGAAACAGCTTGACCCCCAGCCGGCTCTCTAGCGCATCGACATGCTTGCTGGCCATCGCCGGTGACATGTCCAGGTGACGTGCCGCGGCGGAGAGGCTGCCGGCCGTAGCGGCGCGGGTGAAGACGCGCATGCTGGTGATTCGGTCGAGCATTGCAGCTCCTGCTATGAGTAAAAACTGTTAGTGCATTTCGCCTGGTTCTCACACTCGGGAGTGTAGCCCATGCTTGTCCCACTTCATCTCGGAGCAGGCAATGATGACTTCCAGCAAACCAGCCCCTATGCCGACGTTGTTCGTGCCTCATGGCGCCGGGCCTTGCTTCTTCATGGAGTGGAACCCGCCGACTGCCTGGAACGCCATGGCCGATTTCCTAAAGGGCATCGCCGCGACACTGCCAGCCAAGCCGACTGCCATCGTGCTGATATCCGGCCATTGGCTGCAGCCGACTTTCAGCGTGACCAGTGCCGCTCGGCCCTGGCTGATCTACGACTATCACGGCTTTCCGCCGCATACCTATGAGTTGCGCTACTCGGCGCCGGGCGAACCGACCCTGGCCGCACGTATCGCCACCTTGCTCGAAGGCGCTTCGCTCGGTGGCCGTGAGGATGCGCTGCGTGGCTTCGACCACGGCATGTTCATCCCGCTGAAGCTGATGTTCCCGGATGCGGATGTTCCGGTGGTGCAGCTCTCGTTGCGCAGCGACTTCGACCCGCTGGCGCACATCGAAGCCGGTCGTGCCTTGCAGGTACTACGCGACGAAGGCGTGCTGATCGTCGGCAGCGGCATGAGCTTTCACAACATGCGCGGTTATGGCGACCCGCGTTTCGCTCCGATTTCAGACGAATTCGATCATTGGCTCAGCGCTGCGGTCGAATCCGCGCCCGAGCAACGCGACCTCGCGCTGCAACGCTGGGAACAGGCGCCGTCGGCACGCCTGTGTCACCCACCCAGGGCCGAGGAACACCTGATCCCGCTGCTGGTGGCTGCCGGCGCGGCTGGCGATTCGATCGGGCGCAAGGTCTTCAGCGACCGCGTCATGCACACCACGCTGTCGGCCTACCGGTTCGGCTGACGCGCACATTTAATCGAGGGGGAACACCATGTACCGATCCCATAGCCGAATCACGGCGAGCAATCCGTCGCGCCTGATCAAGCGCCTGTGCAATCACTGGCGGCACAAGTTTGCCGTGCAGCTGGACGAGCAGGGCGGCGATATCGAACTACCGCTCGGCCGCTGCAGCCTGCGCGCGAGTGAGGGCTGTCTGCACGCGCAGTTGGAGTCTCCCGATCAAGCCAAGCTGCCGCAGTTCCAGAAGGTGGTCGCCGAGCACCTGGAGCGCATGGCCGGCGACGAGCCGCTGGTAATCCTCTGGCAAACCGAGGCGGGTGCCGCGCCAGCCGTGCAGAACGCCGAAAACCGGACGCTCGATTCGAGAAGCCGCTACGGCACCGTTTCGCGCACATTCCACTGGCTGATGGCGCTGTTGATCGTCTGGCAGTTTCTCAAACTGGGCGACCGCATCGGCGAAGGTGAGCACTGGGTCGGACAGACCCTGGTGCCCTGGCACGTATCGCTGGGCGCCGTGTTGATGGTCCTGGTGTTGCTGCGTATCGTCTGGTCGCTGAGTCAGCTCAAGCAACGGCCGCTACACGAGCCAGCGACTGCATGGCTGGTCAAGGGCGGGCACCTGGCGCTGTACGGCTGCATGTTGCTGATGCCGATCAGCGGCGTGCTCTACCTGGTCGGCAATGGCTACGGGCTTAGGGTATTCGGGCAGCAGCTGGTGGAGAAAGGCCCGGAGGTCGCCTGGGCCGCCTCGCTCGGCAGCGTGCATTCACCGCTGGCCTGGCTCACCGTTCTGCTGGTGCTCGGGCATATCGGCGCGGCGCTGTATCACCGCCTGGTCAAGCGCGACGACATCATGCAGCGCATGCTCTAGGCCCTGGCTTTACTGGCCGCTCAGCGCAAAGTTGGGCAGCGAGTTCACCGGCTGGTTGAAGCGGAAGGGAATCGACAACATCGAGCTGCCGTAGGCCTTCTGCACCACGAAGTGCAGGTGTGGCCCGGTGCTGCGGCCGGTATTGCCGGACTTGCCCAACAACGTGCCGACCTTGACCTGCTGCCCCGGCTTGACCCGCACCGACCCGCGGCTCAGATGCAGGTAGGCGCTATGGGTGCCGTCTTCGTGTTCAATGCGCACGTAGTTGCCGGCCGGGTCCGGGAAGCGCCCGCCCTGACCGTTGCGAATCTTCACCACAGTGCCCGCCCGCGCCGCCACGATCGGGGTGCCGACAGGCATGGCGATATCCACCGCATAGCGGCCGCTGGGCGAGTTGTGGCTAAAGTCGCCGCCAGCGCCTTGGGAAATGCGGAACGGCCCGCCTTGCCAGGGCAGCGCATAGGCCGGCCCTTCGACCGAGACCGCGTCAGGTTGGTCAGGCTCCGGCGAGAACAGCATTGCGTAGCTGAACGAATGCTTGAACATGATTGGTCCGCCTGCCTGGCGCTTGCTCAGCGTCGCCACGCGGACCCGGCTGTTGGCCGGTACGGTCTTGCGAATCACACCATTACCGACGCCGGCCACATTGACCATGCGCGTCAGGCGCAAGGTGACCTCGACCGGCACTTCCAGCGTGTTGCTGACATCCATCGCCTTGCCGCTGCCGGCACGGTTGATGAACAGGCGCACCGAGCCCGGTTTGTCGGCTTTTACCTGGTTGCTGGAGGCCATGGCCGGCACCAGGGGCGACAGCCCGAGCAGTAATAGAAGGGGATAAAAAAGCGGTCGCAGAGAGAGCATGACGTGTGATCCATCACGGAAAAGACAGGCTGCCGGCGACGAGCAGAACGAATCCGTTGGGTTAGTTAAGGGGCCGCGCTGGTTTTGGGACTTGAGTCACGCGACGAGGTTCACTACCGCATGTCGTTTTTCGACATCGGCGCGGAAGCGACTTTAAAGCTGGTGCGACACCCTTACGGCCCAACTGGGCGCGCCTTGAAAACAAGGTGACGTAGCCGATGTCAGTGCCAGGGGACACGGAACGGCCTGTAAGGGCGCCCGGCGCCCAGCCCTGGGACGCCGAGCAATGGCCTGGCTCCAAGCAAACTGTGGGATGGTGCGAGTGGCGTATTGGCGACGGACGATGGTTCCGCGAACCGTCGTGCAGATAAACGGCGCCCGAACCCTGTTGGGTCAGGGCGCCTTCGATCACTCGTCGGACTTGATCAGCTCAAGCAACAGCAGCGAGCGGCCCGTCACGGCGTATTCGTCGTTGAAGTCGAAACGCTCGGGTCGCGCGGTCGGGTGATTGGTGTCGATCAGACGATTCCAGTAAATGCCTTGCGGCACCTCCGGCAGCGTGAAATTCACCAAGTCGTGATGTGCGTTGACGATGATCAGCAGCGTCGCATCCGAGCCGGCACGCCTGATGCCGGTGGGTTGAGCTCGGCCGTCGAGCAGCATGCCCATGCAGCGGTTGTGCGCGTCTTCCCACTGCTCGATGGACATTTCTTCAGCATTCGGCGCCAACCAGGTGACATCCTTTACGCCCAGTTCCTCGTTGAAGGCACCGACCAGGAAGCGACTGCGGCGCAACATCGGGTAGCGCTGGCGCATGCGGATCAACTTGCGGGTGAAACCCAGCAGTCCGTAGCTGTCCTCGCTGATATCCCAGTTGACCCAGCCAATCTCGCTGTCCTGGCAATAGGCGTTGTTGTTGCCGTGCTGGGTGCGGGCGAATTCATCGCCGGCAACGATCATCGGCGTGCCCTGGGAGAACAGCAGCGTGGCGAGGAAATTGCGCATCTGCCGATAGCGCAGTTCGTTGATATCCGGATCCTCGGTATGCCCCTCGATCCCGTGGTTCCACGACAGGTTGTTGTCGCTGCCGTCGCGGTTGTCCTCGTCATTGTCTTCGTTGTGCTTGTGGTTGTAGGACACCAGGTCCTTCAACGTGAAGCCGTCATGGGCGGTGACGAAGTTGATCGAGCTGAACGGACGTCGCCCGCGCTGGTTGAACAGATCGCCGGAGCCGGTAAGGCGGCTGGCGAAGTCGGCCAGCTGGCCATCGTCGCCTTTCCAGAACGAGCGCACCGTATCGCGGAACTGGTCGTTCCACTCGGCCCAGCCCGGCGGGAAGCCGCCGACCTGATAGCCGCCGGGGCCGCAATCCCAGGGCTCGGAAATCAGTTTGGTCTTAGCCAGCACCGGGTCCTGACGACAGGCGACGAGGAAGCCGTGACGTTCATCGAAACCATCGTGTTCGCGGCCGAGGATAGTCGCCAGATCGAAGCGGAAGCCGTCCACGTGCATCTCGGTCGCCCAGTAGCGCAGCGAGTCGGTGACCATTTGCAATACGCAGGGGTGGCTCATGTCCAGCGTGTTGCCGGTGCCGGAATCATTGATGTAGTAGCGCTTGTCGTCCGGCATCAGGCGGTAGTACGAGGCGTTGTCGATGCCGCGCATGGAGAGGGTCGGGCCGCGCTCGTTGCCTTCGGCCGTGTGGTTGTAGACCACATCGAGAATCACCTCGAGGTCGGCGTTGTGCAGGTGCGCGACCATCTCCTTGAACTCGGTGATCTTGCCGCTGGCCAGATACTTCGGGTGCGGTGCAAAGAAGGCGATGCTGTTGTAGCCCCAGTAGTTGGCCATGCCTTTTTCCAGCAGGTGCTGGTCCTGCACGAAGGCATGGATCGGCAATAGCTCGATCGAGGAGACGCCAAGTTTGCGGATGTAGTCGATCACTTCCGGCGTTTTGAAGCCGGCGAAAGTGCCGCGCACTTCGTCCGCCACCGCCGGGTGGCGCATGGTGTAACCACGCACATGGGTCTCGTAGATGATCGTCTTGTCCCAGGGCACCTGCACTGGGTGATCGCGGCCCCAGGTAAAGGCCGGGTCGATGATCTTGCACTTGGGTACGAAGGGCGCGCTGTCGCGCTCATCGAAACTGAGGTCACCGTCAGGATGGCCGATGGTGTAGCCGAATAGCGCTTCCGACCATTTCAGTTCGCCCACCAGTTGCTTGGCATAAGGGTCGATCAACAGCTTGTTCGGGTTGAAGCGATGGCCGTTTTCCGGGTCGTACGGACCGTGAACACGGTAGCCGTAGATCTGGCCGGGATGGGCATCCGGCAGGTAGCCATGCCAGATCTCGTCGGTGTACTCGGGCAGCTCGATGCGCTCGAGTTCTACCTCCCCACTGGCGTCGAACAGGCACAGCTCAACCTTGGTGGCGTGGGCGGAGAAAATGGCGAAATTGACCCCCAGGCCGTCCCAGGTTGCCCCAAGAGGGAAGGGCAAGCCCTCGCTGATCCTGGATGGAGTCGACACCTGTGGCACGTAGGGCTTTTTCTTACTCATGAAATCTCCAAAGGCGGATTCCGGAAAGCGTGCCGAGACGGGTGTCGGCGCGAACGATCATTCGACCGATCCAACGCCGACAAGATGCCTGCCGCCGGTCAGCTTTCCTTTTTCGCCCGCGGGGTGCGTGTTTTCTTGATGGTTTCAGGCGTGCCGGCCTTGGCATCGGTGCCGGCCTTGGGTGCGGCACGACCGCCGCGGGGCTTGGTTGCCGAGGCGTCCTTGGTTTCCTTCGAGTCCTTGGCTTTGCCTTTTGGTGTCGCGTCGGTCGGCTTGGTAGCGGTTTTGCGTGGGCGGCTGGCTGGCTTGGCAGCGGCGGCGCCGTGCTCGGCTTCGACCAGCTTGCGAGCCATTGCCCAGTGGCGTTCGTCTTCCCCTTCCGGGCAGCCCTCGGATTGCCAGATCTGATAAGCGAACTCGCGGATACGTTGCTCTTCTGAACTCATTGTTGGGATTCTCCATTTGCGGTCATAGACGTATGCAGGACGGCTACCGATAGTCCATCCAGAACGCGCGCAACCTCTAGGCTGGCTTGTTGGGATGAGACTGTCGTTCCGTCGAAAAGTCGCTCGAATTCACTACCGTCCAGCGCCTCGGGCAGTGCGATCCGGGTATTGCCCCAGCGCTGCGGCGGAATGCTCGGTACTTCGCTATCACCCAGCAGACTCGCTGCCAGCCGCGGCACCACCACCAACAGCCACTCGCCTTCCAGCTCTCGGGCGAATGCAAGCAGTTGCTCGGCCTTCTCACCACTTACCGCAAGCGGCAGATAACGGCCTTCGGTGAACAACCGAGGATGGCGCCGACGCAGCTGCAATGTGCGGCGGATCACAGCTTGCTTGATGCGACCGTCGTGCCAGCTTTGCAGCAACTCCTCCAGCGCGGCGGTGCCGCCAACACTTTGCTGCCGCGCAACGAAGTCCACTGGCCGCCGGTTATCGGGATCTACCAGGCTGAAATCCCAGTATTCCGCGCCCTGATAAAGGTCGGGCACGCCCGGGGTGGTCATGCGCAGCAGGCTTTGCACAAGGCTGTTCAATGCACCGGCAGGCGCCAGTTCAGCGGCGGCAGCGGCGATTTCGTCCCGTATTGGTGCACCTTCGGCGGCGAGCAGCAGGTACTCGATATGCTGGCGGCAAGCGCCTTCGTAATCGCTGTTGGGGTCGCTCCAGGTGGTGCGCAGCTTGGCTTCGCGCAAGGCTTTTTCCTGCCACTGGAGGATGCGCGTGCAGTACTGCTGCATGGCTTCCTCGTCCTCGGACCTGAGGTCGAGCGGCCAGCTGCCGAGCAGAATCTGGAACAGCATCAGCTCATCGGCGGGTGAGGGCGCCGCGCCGTCATCAAGCTGCTGGATCTGGCTGGCGGTCATCTCGCGCCAGCGCCGCACCTTGCCGGCGAACCATTCGGCACGCTCGCTGATCACGGCGATGCGCGCACGGGTATCCTCGCCACGCTTATGGTCGTGAGTCGCGGTGGTCAGCATGTTGCGTGGGAAGTGCTCGGCACGCTGCAGGCACTCGTCGTGGAATGCCTGCAGCGGTGCGCTGAAATGTTGCGGGTCGAAGCCCACATCGTTGCGCGACAGCAGAATGCCGGAGCGGTAGCAGGCAGTGTCCTCAACGGCCTTTGCCGCCGCCGGTGAGGTCAGCTGCTGAAAGCGGGTGCAGGCGTAGCGACGAATCTTGCGCAGGCTGCGTGGCAGTTGCCGCAGGCTTTCACCCCCGAGCCAGAGCTGCAGATGGTCGAGCAGCGGCCAATCGGCTTCGCTCAAGGTCGTCTTCGCGCCTTCCAGCGCCTGTTGGAAGAACGGCTCGTCGGCTTTACGGCGGCCCGGTGCGGCAATGTAGGTGCGATACACTGGGAAGTGAATGATCAACTCCAGCAGTGCGCGGCGAATCGCGCCGAGGGTGATATCGCGGGTCATCACGTCGCCGCGGGCAACCTGTAACAGCGCCTGCGCCACCGTTTCGAAATCGCCCGCCAGTGGGCCGGTCAGCACCAGCTGCCGAGCCTGACGGGCTTCCTCCATGAAATCGGTGGTGCGCCCACTGGTCTCGCTCCACAAGGAACAGAGCAGCGACTCGCCGGCCGGGTCATGTTGCAGCAGCGAAACCTGGTTCATGAACTCGTAACCGGTGGTGCCATCCACGCCCCAGTCATCGTGCAGCCGCTCGCCGCCGGCGAGAATCTTCTCGACGTAGATCGGCACGTGATCCTGCGCCGCGTCCTGCGGACGCCCCGCGTTCAGTCGATCAACGCGCCGACGCAGGCGTCGGCAATAGCCGCGCGGATCGGCCAGGCCGTCGATATGGTCGATGCGCAGACCATCGACGAGGCCATCGGCGATCAGCTCGAAAATCTTGGCGTGGGTTTCCTCGAACACAACCGGACGCTCGACGCGCAGGCCGCCGAGCTCGTTGATGTCGAAAAAGCGTCGCCAGTTGATGTCGTCACCAGCGGTGCGCCAGCTGGCCAGCCGATAATGCTGGCGCTCGAGAAGGCCGTGCAGGCGCTTGAAGCCGTCGTCAGTGGTCGAGTCGTAGCAACTGAGCGCCTGCTCCAACGCCTGGCGCGTGCTGGCGTCCTGCAGCTGTTCGGCCAGGTCGGCGCGCAGCAGGCGAGCGGTCTGGTAGGGGGCCGGTTCTGTCTTCAGCGCATCGAAGTGCTGCGCCAGGGTACGTAGCTGAGGATTGTCGGCAGCGCGCAGTACCTCGCCATAGCTCGGCGGGGTGATGGGGAAGCGGTGCTCGTAGTGCTCGGCGTAGAGCGCGCCATTGTCGATATCCAGACGCAGCTTCACGGTGCCTTGCTGCAGCGCCTCGCCGTAGTCGCTGCCCAGGAAGGGCACGAGGAGCTGGCCTTCGAGGAGGGGGTCCGGCGAATTCCATTCGATGTCGAAGAACTGCGCATAAGGGCTGCGACGGCCCCATTCGAGCACGTCCAGCCACCAAGCGTTGCCCGAGCCACCAACGGCCATGTGGTTGGAGACGATGTCCAGAATAAGCCCCATGCCCTTCGCGCGCAGGGCTTCGACGAGGCGCTGCAACGCCGGTTCGCCGCCCAGTTCAGGGTTGATGCGGGTCGGGTCGATCACGTCATAGCCGTGCATGGAACCGGGGCGGGCGGTCAGCAATGGGGACGCGTAGATGTGGCTGATGCCGAGTTCCGCGAAGTAGTCGACCAGCGCAGTAGCGTCGTCGAGAGTGAAGTCGCGGTGAAACTGCAGTCTCAGGGTTGCGGTTAGGTCTTTCATCGATGCGCAGCTCCACGATGGTTACGACGGGCCTGCGCAAAGGACGCCAGCCGACGGCTACTGGCCGGGCTGTCGAGCAATGTTGCACTGTCGCCGGGATAACGGCGACGCCAGTTGGGGTGGGTTTCGACGATGCCGGGCATGTTGGTCTGTTCTTCCAGACCGAGCGCATCTTCCACCGGAACCAGTACCAGCGGCGCGGGGGTGTGCGCCAAGAAGCAGATGGCGGCATCGACCGCCTCCTCGGCGTTCAGCAGCACGTCCGGGTTCTTGCCGCTGTACTCGCACAATGCGCGATTCAGCCCTGCGCGTTCTTTCTCACGCGCTTGCCACTGGGCATCACGGTCCGATTCGGGCACCTGGCCGACCTTGATGCGCCAGTCGATATCGTGACCGTGCCACCAGCCCGTCAGGGTCGGGATATCGTGGGTGGTACTGGTTGCCAGCGCCTGCGCCGGGTACTGGGCAGGCGTCTGGAAATGGCCGTCGTGCTGTTCGAACAGCAGCACCCGCATGCCGAGGATTCCCCGTGCCGCGAGTACGTCACGCAGGCCGTGGGGAATGGTGCCGAGGTCTTCGCCGAGGATCACCGCCTGGTGGCGCCAGGCCTCGAGGCAGAGCAGGCGCAGCATGTCGTCGAAGGGGAAGTTGAGGTACACACCGCGCTTAGGATCGGCACCGGCAGGTACCACCCAGAGCCGCTTCAGCCCCAGTACATGGTCGATGCGCATGCCGCCGGCATGGGCGAGGTTGGCCCGCAGCATTTCGATATAGGCGCGAAAGCCGTTCTGCCGCAGGCCCCAGGGTGAGAAAGCGGAAATGCCCCAGTTCTGGCCATCGCGATTCATGATGTCCGGCGGCGCGCCAACACTCAGCGATGCCAACAGCTCGGCCTGGCGGCTCCAGGCCTGACTGCCGCCGCCATCGGCGCCGACGGCGAGGTCGGAAATCAACCCGATGCGCATGCCGGCGCTGCGCGCGGCGACCTGGGCACGTTCCAGGCCGCGGGCCATCAACCACTGGCCAAAGGCGTGGTAACTCACCTCATCGGCGTGCTCGCGAGCGAATGCCTCCACGGCCGGGCTGGATGGATCGCGATATGCGCTTGGCCAATTGTTCCAGTGCTGGGGATGGCCTTGCGCGTCGCGCAAATGAGTGTGCAGGGCTTCGAAGCGGCAGTGGTTTTCCAACGCCTCGCCACCGCTCGCGCGGAAGCTGTCGAAATCCACCTGCAGGGGGTTGCCGCCCTTGCTGAAGTCATCGAACAGCTGCCGCAACAGGCGATGCCGCGATCGCGCCACGGCCGGCCAGTCGATCAGCTCCAGGCGCTCGAGCCGTTTCAATTCCTCGCCTAACCCGCAAGTCTCGATGGCTTGGCGCAACGGCCGCTCACCAAGGATCGACCCGGGCGCGGCGTGCAGCACGTTGAAGAACAGCCGGCTCGACGGTGAGTAAGGGCTGTACTGGTCGATATGTGCGCCGAACATGGCGTGCACCGGGCTGATTCCAAGCGCATCGGCTCCGTGGGCAGCGGCGTTGCTGACCAGCGCCTCCAGTGCCTGGGTGTCGCCCAGGCCACCATCGTCCGCGCGGCGCAGCCCGTATAACTGCACCGTCAGGCCCCAGGCGTCCACCCCGGCGATTTCGGCGACTGTGGGGCAGGAGAGCGGGGCGATAGCCACGGTCAGCTGATACTTGTCGATGGTCAGCCGGTAGTAGCCAGGCGTGTCGACCGCTGGCAGGCGCGCCTGGTCGTCGAGCGTGCCCTGCTGCACGCCGCCATCTTCTGCCTGCAACTCGAAACGACTGGACGCGGAAAAGTACGCGGAAAGGTCCAGCGTTGCGTGCTGATCGCAGGTCAGCAGCGGTGGCACGCCGCCGTGATTGTTCTTGTGCGCGAGGATTTCCAGGCTGGTGTCGATGTCTGCGTCGGTCTCCGCCGCCAATCCGAGGCAGCTGAGCACCTCGCGCAGGACGGTGGGCTCGACTCGCTGCTCGCGGTTATCGGCATCGACCCAGTCGATAGATAGTCCGGCGGCTTCCGCCAGTCGGATCAGGGATTCGTCGCTCATTTGGCTTTCTCCAGATACAGCTTGGCCATACGAGGCGGCAATTGGTCGTGCATGTCCGGGTTCGCTTCGCGACTGGCGAACAGCAGTTGCGCAGCGCTAGACGAGGCGGGCAATGGAGCAGCTTGTTCGCCAAGGTTCAGCTCAAGGCGCAATTGACAGCCATCACCCAGCTGCCAGCGGGCAAGCACGGCGGCTTCGCCGAGCACGCTGCAGCCGAGGAAGGCGCTACCGGGCAGGCGCGGCACGATCTCGGCATGGCGGATGCTCAGCAGCTGGCGGTACAGCGCGTGCCACTCTGCGTGGCCGGGCTGTTCACAGGCACTGAAATCCGGCCGCGAATCTTCGAACGTTGATACGGCGTTGGGGTCTGGGATGCGCTCGCGGGTGGCTTCGTCGGCAAACTCGGAAAATTCGGCAAATTCGTTGCGGCGGCCTTCGCGCACCGCATCGGCCAGCTCGCCGTGATGACTGGTAAAAAACAGGAAAGGCTGCCGCGAGCCCCATTCCTCGCCCATGAACAGCAGCGGGACCATGGGGGAAAGCAGCAGGACGGCAGTGGCAGCCCTGAGCGCGTCGGCATCGGCCAGCGTAACCAGGCGATCGCCAAAGGCGCGGTTGCCGGTCTGGTCGTGGTTCTGCAGGAAAAGCACGAAGGACGTCGGCGGTAGATGGGCGCTGGGCTCTCCCCGGGATTCGCCCCGGCGGTTGTTCTGCCCCTGATAGATGAAGCCTTCACCGAGAAAACGCGCCAGTTTGGTCGTCGAATCCTGGTGGTAATCGGCGTAGTAACCCTGGCTCTCGTCGGTCAGCAGCGCATGCAGCACGTTGTGACCGTCGTCGTTCCACTGCGCGGTAAAGCCCTGGGTAAGCAGGCTGGAGCGGTTGTCTTCGTTCTCCAGCACCAAGTGCACATGGCGGCCCGGTTCCACGGTGGCGTGCACGCGCTCGGCCAGTTCGGTGAGGAAGCTGCGATCGGGGATGGCATGCACGGCATCGAAGCGCAGCCCGTCGAAGCGGTAGTCCATCAGCCACATCAATGTGTTGTCGATGAAGAAATCGCGAACTTCGCGGCGGCGAAAGTCGATGCCGTCGCCCCAAGGCGTCTGCTGATCATGGCGGAAGAAGTGTTTGGCGTAGCGGCCGAGGTAATTGCCGTCCGGGCCGAAATGGTTGTAGACCACATCGAGGAATACCATTAGGCCCAGGCCGTGGGCGGTATCGATCAGGTGCTTGAGCTCTTCCGGGCTGCCATAGGCGGCTTCCGGCGCGTAGGGCAGCACGCCGTCGTAGCCCCAATTGCGGTCACCGGGAAACTCGGCGATGGGCATCAACTCGATTGCCGTCACGCCCAGTTCTGCGAGCCCAGCCAGGTGCGCTTCCATTGCGGCGAAACCGCCGTACAAACCGACATGGGTTTCGTACAGCACGGTCTCGTGCCACGGCCGGCCTAGCCAGCCGGTGTTGCGCCACAGGTAGTTGTTGTGGGTGTCGACCACCAGGCTCGGTGCGTGTACATCGCCGGCCTGTGCACGCGAGGCGGGGTCGGGCACATGCAGTTCATTGTCGATGAGAAACCGGTAGAGCGTACCGGCCCCGTATGGTGCCTCAATGCTGTACCAGCCATCCTGCGCGGCGGTCATTGGCAGCGTTTGTGCGCCTACAACGATCAGACTGACACTCTGTGCATCGGGAGCCCAGAGTCTGAAACGGGTTGTCCCGTCGTCCAGCAACTCCGGACCGTGATGCCCGACATAGGCACGCTGCTTCTGCATTAAACAACCTCTTCAGATTAAAAGACGAACCTCGCGGCGCTCTCCGAGCAGTTGCCGGTAAAGCGTGTCATAGGGTTCGATGGCATGACGCCAGAAAAATCCACCCGCCATCGCACGGCAGCGCATGGCGCTCAACAATTGCGGGTGCTGATGGATTGCCAGCGCGCGCTGCACCGCCTGGCGGTAGCTGGCCACGTCGGGCTCGTTGAACAGAAAGCCGGTGATGCCATCTTCGATCGAGTCAGCCAGCCCACCCGTGCGCCGTGCGACTGGCAACGAGGCATAGCGCTGGGCATACATCTGGCTGAGACCGCACGGCTCGTAGCGCGACGGCATCAGCAAGAAATCGCTACCGGCGAACAGGCGCCGTGCATCGGTCTCATTGAAGCCGATATGCGCCGCAACTCGGCCGGGATACTGGGCCGCGAGCTGCCGGACCTGGTCCTCGATGTGATGATCGCCCTGACCCAGAATCGCCAATTGGCCGCCGCCTTCGACGATGGCATGGGCCACATCAAGGGTCAGATCCACACCCTTTTGATGTACCAGGCGCGAGACAACGGCGAATAGTGGGGCCTGGCAGCGCTCGAGCCCGAAGGTCTCCCGAACATAATCGGCATTCGCCTCCTTGCCGCTCCAGTTGCGCGCGCTGAAGCCACTTACCAGATAGGGGTCGCTTTGCGGCTCCCAGCTCTCGTCGATGCCGTTGAGCAGCCCACTGAGAAGGCCCTGGCGGGCTTTCATGCTGAGGAAGCCTTCCATGCCACAGCCGAATTCGGGTGTGGTGATTTCTTCAGCGTAGGTAGCGCTGACCGTAGTCACCCGGTTGGCATAAGCAATACCGGCCTTGAGCAGCGAGAGCCTGCCGTAGAACTCCATGCGCTCGGGGTCGCAGGCTTCCACCGGTATTCCCAGTGGGCGCCGCTGCGCCATGTCGATATTGCCCTGGTAGGCGAGGTTGTGAATGGTGAACACGCTTGGCGTATTCAGCCCGCGCCAGCGCATGTAGGCGGGCGTCAGGCCGGCCGGCCAGTCATGCGCGTGGACCAGTTCAGGTGCCCAGCGGATGCAGGCAGTGCCGGCAGCAATTTCAGCGGCGGCAAGGCCGAGGCGCGCGAAGCGCACCGGATTGTCCGGCCAGTCGTTACCCTGACCATCACCGTAAGGTGAGCCTTCACGCTCGTAGAGTTCGGGGCAGATGAGTACATAGATGATCAGGCCGTCAGGCATGTCCATGCGCCCAATTCGGCAACCCGGTATTTCGGCATAGCTATTCAGCGAGCCGACCATCCGGATGGCGTGACCACTGTTGATCACCTGCGAGTAACCGGGGATCAGTACGCGCACGTCGTGTCGTGCGCCAAGAGCCCTAGGCAGCGCAGCAGACACGTCTGCGAGCCCGCCGGTCTTGACCAGGTCGGTCAGCTCGGAGGTAACGAAAAGGATCTTGCGTTTGTCATCGTGGCTACTGCGGATCTGCAGGGCAGGGCGCGTAACCGTGGGCACAGCGGATTGGGCCTTCGGTAAACCAAGAGGCCGAGCGTTCACAGCGGCAATACTCATCACGATCTCCCCAGAGCCCCGGCGTTCCAGGTGCCGGCGCTAGCTACGAGCATATTTTTCCTATGCAACGATCTGATGACCGCCGCATACCATGAACACGACCAGGCTGAGTTTTCTTATAAGGAGCTGCCGCGAGGACAGATAGGGCTGCACTGGCCCTACCAGAAACCAGACCAAACGTCGCGGTAGAAGTTCTTAAAGTAGACCAATAACGCATCACCGGAACTCTGACTTGGCCAATTCGCTCCGAATAGCAGGGCCGCGAAGGCATGACCCAGAACTGGCGGAGCAAGAACCATGCAAGAGATCGAGCAAGTCGTTGCATTCCTGCGGCGTGAGGGCCTCAAACTGACCACTGCAGAGTCCTGTACCTGCGGGTTGATGGCTTCGCTGATGGGGGATATTTCAGGCTGCGGCAAGGCTCTGGACAGCGGCTTTGTGGTCTATTCACCGGAAGCGAAAAACCGTCTGCTCAGCGTCAGCTTCGAGACGATTGAGAAATTTGGTCTGACCAGCGAAGAGGTGGCGTGCGAGATGGCCATCGGTGCGCTGAAAAGCAGCATCGCCAGCCTGGCCGTTGCCAATACTGGCGTCGCGGATGACAACCAGGAAGATGAAGGCGGTACGCAATGCTACGCCTATGCACTGATTCGGGGCGGTCGACAGGTGGTAGTGAGCGAAACGGTGCAGTTCGACGGCGACCGTGTGGAGATCCGCAAGCAGGCCGCCCGGCACGGCCTGACCCAGTTGCCGGAACGCTACGCGCAGTTACTAAAAAAGCTGGAGGAGGGCGCGGGGCAGTAGTCACCTCGGCCGTCACACCGGCGGCTGACGCTCCGGCTCGACATGTTCAGGCTGTGACATATCGACGCGCCGCTTGTGGCCGACGCTCAGATCCGCCCGAAGCTGCGGCAGCGATTGCGGATACTGGCGCTGGATGAAGCCCAGCAGGTTCTCGCGGATGTGGCAACGTAGATCCCAGTTGCGCGACGAGTCCGGTGAGCTCACCAATGCCCGTAGCTGGATGGATTTCTCACTGGTATCGGTTACTTGCAGCACGCAGACACGGCCATCCCACAGCTCCGGGACCTCCTTGCACAGCCGGCGCAGCTCCTCGCGCAACGGCTCCAGCGGGAGCGAGTAGTCGGCCCAGAGAAACACCGTGCCGATCAGGCTGGAGCCGCGACGGGTCCAGTTCTGAAACGGCTTTTCGATGAAGTATTGCAACGGCACCACCAGGCGGCGGTCGTCCCAGATGCGCACGACGACATAGGTGCCGGTAATTTCCTCGATGCGCCCCCATTCGTTTTCGACGATGACCACGTCGTCCAGGCGAATCGGTTGGGTCATGGCGATCTGTAAACCCGCGATAAGGTTGGCCAGCACGGGTCGCGCGGCGAAACCAACGGCAAGGCCGGCAAGCCCCGCCGAGGCCAGCAGGCTGGCGCCGAACTGCCGGGCACCAGGAAAGGTCATCAGCATTGCCGCAGCACCGACCAGCAATACGAAGAACGCCAGCGTACGCAGCAACACGCGCGACTGGGTCTGGATCTGCCTGGCGCGCAGATTGTCTACCACATCCACCGGGTTGCGGAGCAGGATGAACTGCTGCAAACCGCGTAACAGACGCATTACCAGCCAGGTCAGGGTGGCGATGATCAGCAGCGTGGTGACGTGGCGCGCGCCATTGATCAATACCAGGTCATCGGATGCGGATGTCCAGACACCCTGCAGCCCAACCAGCGGCAGCAGTACCCGGATGGGTTTTTCCAGTTGCTCCGACAACTCGCGAGTGAACAGAAACGCCCGGGCCAGACGCAGCATCAATGCGGTCAGCAGACGACCGAACAGGCTGAGCACTAGCACCACGAACAGCGCTGCCGCCAGCGTACGCAGTGCCGGCTGGCTGATGTACTGCTCCCATTGCATGAGATAGGCAGGAAGTTCGATAGCGCTGGCTCCGGTTTACCGTTCGTCAGGCCAGTGACAGACGCGAGCGGGCAAAAGTTCAGGCCGTTGCGTCTGTTCGGCGCGCCGGTCGGGTAGGGGGAACTCTTGCAGGCATGGTCTTTCACAAAATCAAGCGGTCCAGATTCGACCCCCGATTTTCCAGACCTAAGGAGTGATCCCATGCAAAGTGCACAAACCGGCAACGACGTCCGCACCGAACGCCTCATCGAATGGCTGCGCGATGCGCACGCCATGGAAGCGCAGGCCGAAACCATGCTGAACAAGCAGGCCAGCCGTATCGAGCATTACCCCGAGCTCAAGGCCCGGATCGAGCAGCACATCACCGAGACGCAAAACCAGGCCAAGCTGATCGAGAGCTGCCTACAGCGTTACGACAAGTCCTACTCAGGCCTGAAGGACTTGGGCGGCAAGATGATGGCGATGGGGCAAGCGATGGGCGGAATGATGGTCAATGACGAGATCGTCAAAGGCGCCCAGATGGGCTATGTGTTCGAGAACCTGGAAATCGCCTCCTACAAGATTCTCATCGCCGCCGCGGAAGCGGTGGGCGACATGCAGACGAAGGAGGTGTGCGAGCGCATTCTGGTGGAGGAGGTGGCGATGGCCGACTGGCTCCGTGATCACCTCGCCGAGCTGACGCAAGCCTATCTCACCCGGGCTGCCGAGCCCAACGTCGAAGCCAAGCGCTAACCGCTTCATCGCAAGCCCGGCCGGCATCCGGCCGGGCTCTCACCCTGTCACTTCACGAACCGGCACATACCCAACCAGGCATGTGTGCGGTGGAAGCTGCAAATGAAACCACGCCCGTTAGTCAAAACACTCACATTTGCCGTGCTGCACTTCGCCACGGCATTCATCGTTGTTTATGCCCTTACCGGCAGCCTGGTGATAGGCGGTGCGGTCGCACTCATCGAGCCGCTGTGCAACACCTTGGTGTTCTACCTCCACGAGCGCGCCTGGCAGCGCTTCGGCCGCCAGAAGGCGACCCCATCGCACAGCTATGGCCACGACGTATTTCTGAAGTACATGTCCCGCGGACGAGCTTCCAGCGGGCGTATCGCCAGAACGCCTCGCTGAAACCCCCTGCTGTAGTCATTTCAGGCAATCGCCTACCTCGGCGTCGGCGCGCAGGGTACTGCGGGTGGCACACATCTCGATGCGCAACTCCTGAGCCAGACGTACGAGATTGGCGGCATCGCGGCACTGCTCATAGGAAATACCCAGAACAGTCAGCTCCTCATCCGGGGGTTCACGGTAGAGACGTACGCTTAGCGAGCTGTCGGGCTCTGCGCGGCATTCACACTGAAATGGCCGCAGGTAGGTGTGCAGGATGGCTTCGATTTTGAACAGAGGAAGACGAGTATTCATAAATCCTCCCTATATAAGGAGGTGACTTGAGCGCAGTACTACTTCCGCTGCGCACCCCAGGTTTCCCGACGTCTTTCAACCGTAGCAGCGAGCGTCGAGATGTAAATGCGGCGATATGTCCATCGGGCGGATTAAATCCTGAGGGGCTCTAGCAAGCCTTTTCCGGTCCTTGCCACTCATCGGAACCCGTCGGGCGGGCCGCACGCCGCTTGCTGAACTCATACCAGCGGGGAATGACCAAATTAAGTACGAAGTCCTTTGCGGAGAACCGAGATGAAAAGACTGATGCTCACGGCAATCCTGAGCGCGTTGATCGCCACTCCAGCCATGGCTCAATTTCCTGCCGGGACGCCGAGGGACGATACAGGTTCGCGACCCAGCCCGATGGGCAATCCGACACCACAGGAGGAGGTCGAAACCCGCAAGGATCATGAGGGCCGCACAGTCACTGAAGATGGCCGGCCAGTGGCGCCGCAGCCCGACAAGGAGAACTCCACCGATCCGACGCGTCATTCGGCGCCCGGCGGCCCGAACGATACCTCCACCGATGCAGGCAAGCTGGAGTGACAGCCTGACTAGGCAGCTCAGCGTCCGCGGAGAACGAACATGGCGCTCGATGACTACCAACGCATGCGCGACTTCGCTGCCACACCAGAGCCGTCTGGCAAGGCGCGGCGAAAGACGGGCAAAGCCCAGGCGCTGCAGTATTGCATCCAGAAACACGACGCCACGCGGTTGCATTACGACTTTCGCCTGGAGCTGGAGGGCACGCTGAAGAGCTGGGCGATCCCCAAAGGCCCGAGCCTGGACCCCGGCGTGCGTAGGCTGGCGGTGCACGTGGAAGACCACCCGCTGGAGTACGCCACGTTCGAGGGCACCATACCGGCCGGGCATTACGGCGCAGGTGATGTGATCGTCTGGGATCGCGGCGTGTGGATACCGCAGGGTGATCCGCAGGAGGGTTATCGCAAGGGCAAGCTCAAGTTCAGCCTCGAGGGCGAGAAGCTCGCCGGCAGCTGGAACCTGGTGCGCACCCACATGGATGGCAAGGAGGAGCAGTGGTTCCTCATCAAGTCCCGTGACGAGGCCGCGCGCGAGGAGGGCGAGTACGACGTCGTCACCGCCGAGCCGAACAGCGTGCTCAGCGATCGCACGCTGGTCCCACGCAAACGCGGAGCGGCCAAGGCTCGCGTTGCGGAAGTGCCGGCCAAGCCAGTCAAGGCGCCGGCAAAAAAACGCGCGCCACGCAGGCAGAGCCAGGCGGCAAAGCTGGAAGGGGCCGTTCCGGACGAATTTCCGGAAACATTCAAGCCGCAGCTGGCGACGCTGGTGGACGCCGTGCCGAGCGGCGACTGGCGCTACGAGATCAAATTCGACGGCTACCGCATGCTCGCCCGTGTCGACGCCGGCAAGGTCGCGCTGTTCACCCGCAACGGCCATGACTGGACGGCGAAGATGCCACAGCAGGCCGCCGCGCTTGCCGGCCTGGGGCTTGAATCCGGCTGGCTCGACGGCGAAGTGGTGGTGCCGAACGAGGAGGGCGCTCCGGACTTCCAGGCGTTGCAGAATGCGTTCGAAGCCGGACGCAGTGGGAGCATTCTTTATTACCTGTTCGACGTGCCCTATCTGAACGGCATGGACCTGCGCGATGTGCCGCTGGAACAGCGTCGCGCGGCGTTGCGTGAAGTGCTGGAAGGCAGCGACAGCGAATTACTGCGTTTCTCCGAGGATTTCACCGAGCAGCCGGACAGCATTCTGGAAAGTGCCTGCCAGATGAAGCTCGAAGGCCTGATCGGCAAGCGAGCAGGCAGCTCCTATACCTCCAGGCGCAGCAGCAGCTGGGTCAAGATCAAGTGCAGCAACCGGCAGGAATTCATCATCGTCGGCTACACCGAGCCCAAGGGCACGCGCACCGGGTTCGGCGCCCTGTTGCTGGGGCTGCATGACGACAGCGGAAAGCTGTTCTATGCAGGCAAGGTCGGCACAGGCTTCAATCAGGCCACGCTGAAAAGTCTGCACAAGCAGTTGAAGAAGCTGGAAACCGATAAAAGCCCTTTGGCCACGGCGGCACCTGCTGCCGATGTGCGGGGCGCGCAATGGCTCAAACCCGAACTGATGTGCGAGGTTGCCTACGCGGAGATGACCCGCCAAGGCGTGGTCCGCCATTCGGTGTTCCATGGCCTGCGCTCGGACAAGCCCGCCGACGCCATTACCCATGAGCGAGCCAAGCCCGCCAGTCGTAGCAGCAAAGCCGAGCAGCGGCAGACAGACCCCATCGGCAGCGGGCGGATCAAGATATCCAGTCCCGAGCGGATCATCGATCCCAGCAGCGGCATCACCAAGATCGAACTGGCCCGCTTCTACGCGCAGATCGCCCCCTGGGCCCTGCCGCAGCTGCGAGCGCGCCCGCTGGCCCTGGTGCGCGCCCCGGAGGGCATCACCGGCGAGCTGTTCTTCCAGAAGCACGCCGACAAACTGGCCATCCCGCACATCACTCAACTCGACCCGGCGCTAGACCCGAAGCACGGTGCGTTACTGGTGATCGACAGCGCCGAAGCGCTGGTCGGCGCCGCGCAGATGGGCACCATCGAGTTACATAGCTGGAATGCGATAGCGCCAGAACTGGAGCACCCGGATCGCTTCGTGCTCGATCTCGACCCGGACCCGGCGCTGCCCTGGAAAAGCATGCTCGAAGCCACTCAGTTGACCCAGACATTGCTGGACGAGATCGGCCTGGCCTCGTTCCTCAAAACCAGCGGGGGCAAAGGCATCCACATTGTCGTGCCGCTCGATCCCGTACACGGCTGGAGCGAGGTAAAGGCGTTCAGTCAGGCCATCGCCAAGTACCTGGCCAAGCTGCTGCCGTCGCATTTTTCGGCGGTCAGCGGGCCGAAGAACCGGGTCGGACGCATCTTCATCGACTACCTGCGCAACAGCCGTGGCGCCAGTACGGTCGCCCCCTATTCGGTGCGTGCCCGCGAGGGTCTGCCGGTTTCCGTGCCCATCCACCGCGAAGAACTGGCGGACCTCAAGGGTGCCAATCTCTGGACCGTACGCAACCTGCTGGAGCGTCTGCAGGAGCTGGGCGACGACGATCCCTGGGCGGATATGACGCGGATCAGGCAGACCATCACCGCACAGATGCGCGAGCGTCTTGGCATGCCGGCTTAATTCGCCGTTCGTCTAAACATCCATCGAGCTACACCTACGGGGCGATACTCGGGCAGCGCCGCTCGGCAAACAATCGGTGCGTTCTGGGGAGTGGCATGGGTGAGGGAGGCGCCAGGCAAGGCCAGCACGATGTCGGCCAACGACAATGTCCGAAGGAGTTTCCTGCATGTTCGCGCACAAACCGCTTATCGCCTGCATTCTGCTCGGCTCGCTGCCTGGTCTGGCGCTGGCACAGGCCATAACCAGCCAGACCGGCAGCGACAACCAGATCATCCTCGAGCAGACCGGCCCGAACTCGGCTACCCAGTTACAGGAGGGCACACTGAACTGGTCCCGCGTGGTCCAGGACGGCGACAACAACCTCGCGCTCACCGACCAGCGCGGCTATGACCTGCAGGCGCAGATCACACAGACCGGCAGCCAGAACCAAGCCAACGTCTATCAAGCCAACCTGGATTTCAGCAGCGATGCGCAAGTCGAACAGCTGGGTACAGTCAATCTTGTCGAACTGGTGCAGCAGGATGGCAATGGCAACAATGCCATACTCCACCAGCTGGGCGCTGGCAACGTGCAGCAGATCAACCAGACCTTCTACATCAATTCGCTGGAAGCACGCTCTGAGGGCAACGACAACCTGATCGAGGTGGTGCAGAACGGTGGGGGAAGTGCACAGCTGAGCCAGCTGGGCGACGGCAACCGTCTGGATATCCTCCAGGAATCGCCGGCCTACGGCAGCTCAACCCGGGTGACCCAGATCGGCGACATCAACCAGGCGGCAGTGTCGCAGGTCGGAGGACGCTACTACACCGGCGAGGTGCGGTTGGTGCAGCGCGGCGCATCCAACCGTGCGGAGGTGACGCAATGGGCGGGCTTCAGCACCGTGGAATACACCCAGGAGGGTATCGGCAACGAGCTGAATGCACAGCAGGGCACGCGTAGCGGCATCATCAGCGGCAGCTCGGTGGGCAACGACAACCGCGTCAATATCAGCCAGGATTACGATGGCCCTGTACTCGACATTGCTCAAAACGGTTCGGCCAACGAAATCGATGTGGTGCAGGATGCCGCCTATGGCACGGCTTCAATCAGCCAGACCGGCGATGCCAACGTCGCCGTGCTTAACCAAGTGACGACCTTCGACGTGCAGCCGCCGAACACCAGCATCGTCCAGAACGGCACGGGCAACAGCACGTCGATCAGCCAACGCTGAGCCGTGTGGACGCGGCCGTCAAACGGCCGCGCTACGTTCGCAATGGCCGCTAATTCTCCGTAGTACCCTTGACGCGCTACGGCCTGGGCCAGTGACGATTCCAGCGTGAGCGCCATGCAGTGGTCGCCGGCCATGCATGCTTTCACTAGCTGCGAGCGCGCTTCATGCATGCGAGGTGCCGATCATTGACTCGGTTGGCGAACCAGGCGGTGGTCAGGTTGCGGGTGATCTTCGGGCTTTCCAGCCGGATTCCCGGCAGCACCGCCCGAGGCAGGGGCTTGCCGGCGCGCTTTTCGGCCAGCGCGAAGACCTTTTCATACAGGTCGGTTTTCTCGAAACCATAGGTGTCACCACGCTCCAGCGCATTGCGAATGGCCGTCTCGCTCATGTCCAGCTTGCCCGCCAGCGCGCGAACCGCACGTTCGGTCTGACCGGCCTTGCTGCTGCCGTGAATGATCAGGTCGCCGTCGAGAGCCAGCTTGATGCCACTGGCACGGCTCACCGCGGCCTGAAACGCGGCGTTGCGACTGGCGTACCAGCCGGCATTGAAGTCGGCGAAGCGGTACAGCGGCTGCCGATAGCTAGTCGGGTAGTCGAGCAGGTGGGCGATGCCGAAATACATGCCACCGCGGCGCGTGAAGACTTCGTCACGGATCGATCTTTCCCGTTCATAGGGGTAGGTCCATCTGCGGTCCTCGGCAAAGGCGATGCTGACCTGCATCGGACCACCGGTCTTGACCGGGTTGAGCGTGCCGAACAACTGCTTGCCGAGCGGCATGATGCCGAGGAAGTCATCGAAGATCGCGCTCAGCTGCTCTTCGGTGCGCACGGCCGCGAGACGCTGGCTATAGGTCTTGCCGTTGGGTGACTTCACGTCCAGCGCCGCATCCACCACGAACCGCGGGACGTGCAGGCGGCCGGCACGACGATAGATTTCCTCCCGCGCGATCTTCGCCAGGCCGGGGACGGGCGGGGTCGCCTGGAATGTCGACTCCTGCACCGTCACGGCCAGGACCGAGCAGATGTTCTCATCGTTCGGTGGGATATCCAGCGAATCGAAGGCTGTATAGATGTCCTGAGCCCAACCCTGGCGATCGGGAATGTTGGCGGGGATCAGGCGAGCGATCTTGGCCCGGACTTCTTCCGGCTTGGGCGCTGGAGTCTCCGGCTGCTGGGTTCCACAACCGGCAAGACCGAGCAACGCCGCGGCGGCGATTGCCGCTAGGAGCGGGCGATTGTTGCCAGTAATTGGTCGGGCAGCGGCAGGGCAGCCGGATGGGCCTGAGCAAGCGGTGCGGCAGGTTGAGATCGGAATGGTCATGCGGTCCTGAATGTAATGAGCGCCTGGGGCTCGGACAGTAAAACAGCCGAAACCGTTCTGGCTCTTTCAGAAGCCGCGGTTCAAAACCGATTGATTCGCTTGCCAAACGCAGGCGTGCACCGCGCTGCGACGCACCGTCATTGGGTGTCGGGAAACATCCGCGCAGGGCTCAGAAATTGTGACAGTCCGGGCCCTGGCGCAGGTACGTGGTTTCGTGGGTGTCGCCCTTGGAATCCACATAGGTCATCTTGGCCTTCACGACCTCGCAGCCGCCAGCAGGTACATCCATGGATATGACCTTGGCGATGTCCAGTTTGTCGCCATATTGATAGGCCTTGGGTTCATCGGCGGCATACGCCAGCTGGGCACTGAGTACCAGGCCGGCAATCCAGATCAGTTTGTTCACAGGTAACCTCCAGAGCGCCTGCGGACCCAGGTCGCTGCGACGGGGGCGACGGCAGGCATTTCTTGCGTGCTGCGCCTGCCGGATGGCAGACGCCGGGAAATAAACGAGGCTGCCACGAGGGAAAGCAGCCAAAAGGTGGCAGGACGACCGATCGAAGGAGCGCTCGACCGACGAAGGAGCGGACTGACTTCTAGCGTCCATTGCCACTCGACAATTTTAGTGGGCGACCGGGACGGGAAAAACCGCGCCAGCGGTGAAGCACCTTTACCCACCGCGCAACAATCGATCAGGCCCAATGCGCCGGGTCCTGCAAGATGCGGTGGTATTCGGCGAATGCGCGCGGCAGCTCCAGCGCGAGAAAGTCGACCCAGGTCTTTATCTTCGCGTCGAGAAAACGCCGGGACGGGTAGAGCGCATGGATCTGCTTTTCCTGCAGGCGGTAGCGGGGCAACAGGCGCAGCAGTGCGCCGCGCTGCAGGGCCGGAGCCGCGACATAGTCGGGCAGCAAGCAGATGCCCATGCCGGCTTCTGCTGCACTGGCCATGGCTTCAGCCACGTTGACCTTGAACGCTTCGCCGGGGCGAATCACGTCCTCGACACCGTCCGCGACGAAGCGCCATTCGTCCGCGAAGACCGGGTCCGCCAGACGCAGACAGCGGTGCCGCTGCAGGTCACGCGGTTGCTGCGGTACGCCATGCTGCTCGAGATAGCCGGGCGCCGCGCAGACAACATTGCCAACCTCGCCCAGTCTCTGGGCGATCAGCTCGGAATCCGGCAGCTCGCGGGAAAGCGTGATGATGACGTCGAGTCCGGCTTCCAGCAGATCGGGGTGGTGTTGCGAAAGTGTCAGGTCGAGGCTGACTTCGGGGTAGCGCTCACCGTATCTTCCGGCCAGCCCTGCCAGCAGCTGGATGCCCAGCCCCGTCGTCGACTGCACGCGCAGGCGCCCGCGCGGGGTCAGATGGGCCCCGCAGGCTTCCTCCTGTGCCTGGTCCAGCTGCGCCAGGATCTCGCGCGATCGTTCGAGAAAACGTGCGCCGACCTCGGTCAGCGCCAACCGCCGCGTGGTGCGGTTGAGCAGCCGCGCATGGAGGTGGTTCTCCAGCTCCGCAACCAGGCGGGAAACCTGCGCGGTGGACGTGTCGGCCAGCTTCGCCGCGGCGGTGAAGCTGCCGGCGTCGACTACCCGGACGAATACCCGCATCGCTTGCAGCATGTCCATCGACTAGAACCTCCTGGGTTATTGGCCAGCCACGCCCGGCGATGGATTTTCAACACGCGCCGATGCCTCTTGCGCGCCTTGCCAGCCGCCGCCCAGCGCGAGGAACAGGTTCACCTGATCCTGCGACAGCTGGGCCTGGGATGCCGCCAGAGCGGCTTCGGCCGTTGCCAGCGTGCGCTCGGCATCGAGACTGTCTAGATAGGCCAGCCGTCCTTCCTGATACAGCCGGCGCGTGTGGTCCGCGGCGGCTCGCGCGGCATCGCGTGCTTCGCCCAGCGCCTGGTCACGATGCAGATCGTGGGCGTAGTGCGTGAGCAGGGTCTGGGTTTCGCGCAAGGCGTCGAGCACAACGCCGTCGAAGCGGGCGAGGGCGGCAGCGGCTCCGGCCTCGGTGGCGCGAACGCGCGCGCGATCGACCTGGGTCGGAAAATGCCAGCTGATCGACGGGCCGAATTCCCAGCGACGGGTTACCGGATTACCGAGGTGTTCGAGCATTCCGGTGTAACCGGCCGCAGCGCCGAGACTGACCTGCGGATACATCATCGCCGTGGCGACGCCGATCTGTGCCGTAGCGGAGGCGAGTGCGCGCTCGGCCGCACGGATGTCCGGACGGCGCTTGAGCAGGGCGGTGCCATCACCCATCGGGATCGCCTGGCGCAGTTGCGGCGGGTGACTGCAGGCGGTAACCGTCCCGGGAAGGTCTCCGGGCGTGCGGCCGAGCAGGGCGGCGAGCTGATACAACGCGGCTGCCTTCTTCGATTCGAATGGCGGCAGCTCGGCACGCAGAGCCTCCAGCTGAGCGCGGGCGCGGGCCACATCGACTTCGTTGCCACGACCGCCCTCGAACAGCCGCTCGGCAACATCCAGCTGTCGCAGCTGAATCGCCAGTGAATGCTTCGCTATCGTCAGTTCCTCGCTGGCATGACAGGCCGTCATGTAGCTGCGTACCACCCCGGCCACGGCAGTTATGCGGGCCTTGTCGAGCAGCGCGGCACTGGCGTCGGCATCGGCCCCCGCAGCTTCCGCGGCGCGATGCAGCTGACCGAACAGATCGAGCTGGTAACCCACGCTGAGGCCGACGTCGGCGAGGTTCATCACGGGAAGTTTTTCCTCCAGGGCCAGGGCTTCGCTGGACAGCTGGCCGCGTGCAACCGAGCCGTTGCCGCCGACCACGACCTCCTGCGCGTGGTGCGCCATCTGGAAGTCTTCATAGGCGCGACGCAGGTTGTGATACGCCTGGCGCACGTCGGCATTGCCGATCAGGGCTTCACTCACCAGCTGATCGAGCATCGGGTCGTCATAGAGCTGCCACCAGTCGTCCGGCAGCGGCGCCTGTTCGACCCGCTCGTTGCCGACCAGATCAAGGGGTTTCTGTGCAGCGGCCTGCAAGGCCACGGCTTGGTCTGGCACGCGGTAGTCCGGGCCCACCGCGCTGCATGCGGCGAGCAGCACAGTCAGCGCGAACGGCAGTACATATACCGCACGACTCATTGGCTAACCGTCGCTGATGTGTCACGCGGCCACGGCAGCACGGACAGCGTCGCGGTACGGCCGACCACCAGGCGGATGTCGCTCTGCTGGCCTTCGTCCAACACCACGCGAACCGGAATTCGCTGCGCCAGGCGCACCCAGTTGAAACTCGGGTCGATATTCGGCAGCAGCGAGTTGCCGCGCACTCGGTCGCGATCCTCGATGCCTGCGGCGATGCTCTGCACATGGCCGCGCAGATGCTGCGCTTCGCCCATGATGCGGATGTCCACCGGCTGTCCGATTTCAATGGCGTGCAGCTTGGTTTCTTCGAAGTAGCCTTCGACACGCAGTGAATCGGTGTCGACGATCGACAGTACCGGCGTACCGGTTTTCACGTAATCGCCCACGCGCATTGTCTGGTCACCGAGATAGCCATCCACCGGACTGAGCACGGTGGTGCGTTCGAGATCCAGACGCGCCACGCCGAGGGTTGCTTCAGCCGTAGCCAGGGCGGCAGCGGCGCGCTTGACGTGGGTGTCGCCAATTTCCACGGTTTCCGCAGCGATCAGGTCTTTCAGCACCCGATTGCGCTTGGCTTCGCGTTGCGCCTGGTCCAGCTGCGCGCGGCGCTCGAGCACCGCGGCACGGGCTTCTTCGACGGCCAGCTCGAAGCGTGCCTGATCGATCACGAACAACACCTGGCCGCGGCTGACCTTCTGGTTGTCGCGCACGTGCAGTTCGGTCACCAGCCCGGAAACATCCGGTGCGACCTGAATGATGTCGGCGTGCACGTGGCCGTCGCGGGTCCAGGGCGCCTCCATGTAGTAATCCCACAGGTGCAGGCTGACGACGACGGCGATGACAACCGCCAGCAAGGTCAGCAGCACCGAGCCGGCGGCGGGTATCCATTTATTCACGATTCACATCCGGGGTAGGAGATTGAACAGGGCCCCGAGCACGATGATGTACAGGGCGACGTTAAACAGCGGCGGATGCCAGACCCAACGGTAGAAACCGGCACGCTGCAGCGCGGAGGCGAGCAGGCTCTTGACGCCGTAGGCGGCCAGCATGGCGACCAGCAGTACCGGCACATAGACGCCGTACACATCGAGGTGACCGGTCATGCGTGCGCTCCAGCGTGGGAGAGGCCGGCTTCGGGTGGCGGGCCTCCCCGGGCTCTGGCCGGCGCATCAGCGAAAAGCGCCAGGCGCAGGCCGTGCACCGCCTGCGCCGCCTGGTATGCGATAGGCGAAGCGTCGCGCTGCAGAGCGAGCAATGCGGCATCGAGGGCGTCGCGTAAGCCCTCCGGTGCGGGCAGTTGGCTTCGCGCCGCGGCGCAGGCAAGGAAATGCGCGCGGATCATGCCCAGCAGCGGCTCCAGCTCATGCTGGATCGCGGGCGTCGGCCGCAGTTCGCGCAATTCGAGCAGGCGAAAGCCGACGCGCAGCTCGCGCGTGGCATCGTTCAGCGCCAGGCAGTCGTCATCCAGCTGAGCCAGGCGTGGCAACAGCTGGGCGATACGATCGATGAAACTCGAGGCGTCATCGGCTTCGTTGCGCGAGCGCCGCATGTCTGCCAGCGTCGCAAGGCTCAGCCAGCCGTGCTGCACCAGTCGCCGCACAGCCCAGAGCGTGCCAAAGGGCCGGGTCAGGCGGGCCCAGACGAAGGCGAAGACCACGCCCAGCGCAGTGGACAGCGCGATGTCGGCGAACAGCTGAAAATCAGCGTGGTAACTGTCCTGAAGCGTGATGTTGGAGATCGTCTGCACAGCAATCACGATCACCGTCCCGGCGTGTTGCGGCCGAGCGGCGAGGGTGCCGAGCAACAGCAGCGGCACGGCGAGCAGGATGGCCAGGCTGCCGAAATCATGCACGTTGGGCATCAACGCGAAGAGGTAGATGCCGGCGGCCATGGAGGAGATCAGCGTGGCGACCAGAAACGACTTGATGAACGGCGCCGGGTTGTCCTGACTGGCGAAGAAGCAGCCTGCTACCGCGGCGATGAACACGCCGCTATAGCCGTGCTCCCAACCGGAAACGAACCACAGCATGCTTAGGCAGAACACCGACAGCGCTACCGAAGCCGCGGTGAATGCCAGTAGGCCGTAGTCATAGTGGCGTGGCCCGCCGACCAGTTGCTGTACGTGATAGCGCAGCGGCGGTGCCGCCTCGGCGTGGTCCTCATGAAACTGCTGATAGAGATTGAGGCAGTCCTGCCACAGGTCGATCAACGCACGCAGCTGGCGCAGGCCGCTGTCGATCGCCAGGGCATGCGCCGGATGGCTATCGCCCAGCCAGGCTGCGAGCTGCAGGCTGCGTGCGCGCAGATGTTCGCCGTGCCCAGCCTCGGCATCGGACTGAATCCAGCGATCCACCTCCTGCAGGTAATCCACCAGTTCCGGTAGCAATCCCTGTAGCTCAGCCTGGAGCCGGTGCAACGAGTCCGCGGTTGAGATCAGCTGCGGCATCAACATCGCCATGCGCGCGCGAAATTCGCGAGCATGGATGGTCGAGAGATGACTGCTGCTGTCATAGCTCAGGTGGCTGATCAATCCATCCAAACCCATAACATCCACCAGCAGCGCATTCAGCGCACGCTGGTCGGCTTCGCCAAGGTGCTGGGTACTGAGCATCCGGCTGACGGCGCCGCGCCCATCGCGCAGCAGCACGTGCATCTTCGCCGCGAGCGTCGGGGCGATGCGGCTGGGAAACAGCACGGCGTTCACCACGCTGGCGCAGACGATACCGAGCAGAATCTCCTCGGAACGCGCCAGGGCGACATCGAAGATGGTCGCTGGGTGATTGACCTCGGCAAGACTGATCAGCGGCACCGTATAGGCGGCGAGCAGAAAGATGTAACTGCGTGGCGAGCGGTCCAGCAACGAGAGAAAGAGCAGGGCCCCGATCCACAGCGAGATTGCAAGGCTCAACATCACCGGCTGTTGAGCAAACGTCGGCAGCAGCACGACCGACCCGGCTGCGCCAAGCAGCGTGCCAAGCGCGCGATAGATCGCTTTCGAGCGTGTCGCCCCGGACAGCGGATGCGATACGACGTAAACCGAGGCCATTGCCCAGTAAGGATTTTCGAGCGGTATCGCCAGTGCGATGTACAGCGCGAGCAAGGAGGCAATCAGCGCCTTGGCCGAGAACAGCCATTCGCGCCAGGTTGGCATATTCATAGAGTTCGTTTTTTGGGGCGTGGGCCAGAGGCGGGAGAGGGCGCGGCCATTCACGCAGCAACACAGATGGTTACATTTAACGTCAAAGACGTATGACAAACTGAACAACCACTAGGACGAACAGTGCATTTGTTCGTGCCGGATAGCGGCACGACGGCAGGCAATCATGAGTAAACGCATTCCCAACTATGCCTTGTACGGCCAGGCTGCATTGCCCGCATGGCAGGACCTGCTGCATCTGGAATGGATCAGCGAGCGCGGCGACATGCATCAGCGGGAAATCAAGCCGCATCAGCATGACTCGCTACTGCAGATCGTCTACATACGAAATGGCGAGGGCGAAGTTTCGCTGGAGAACAGCCGCATGGGCTTCCGTGCGCCGTGCCTGATCCTGCTGCCGCAGCGTACCGTGCATGCCTTTCGCTACAGTCCTGAAACGGACGGGCCGGTCATCACGGCAGCACAGCGACCGCTGGAGTCAATGGCGCGGATTCTGTCCAGTGACCTGCTGGCCTTGATGCAACGTCCGGCAGTGGTGTCGCTGCCGTGGGATGCAGACGGCAACGAGCCGGTATGGCCGCTAATCCAGCTGATCCAGGCGGAAGCGCACAGCCAGGAACGCGGCAATGTCGCCGCCGGGCATGCGTTGTTGCTCGCGTTGCTCGTACATGTCGTCCGGCTGGAACAGCCAGTGTCAATCCCTCGACCAGCCAATGGCAAGCGGTCCCAGCTGCTTGGCCAGTTTCGCGAGTTGGTCGACACGCATTTCAAACAGCATTGGCCGCTTGGTCTTTACGCCGAAGCGCTAGGAGTCACTCCAGCCACACTGGGCCGAGCCTGCCGTGAAGGCCTTGGTGAATCACCGACGGCGATCATCAGCGAGCGAGTCGTTCGCGAAGCACAACGGCAGCTGGCGTACACAGCGCTCGACATCCAGCAAATCGCCCGCGAACTTGGCTTCGCCGATGCAGCGTATTTCAGCCGCTTCTTTCGCAAGCAGGTCGGACTCAAGCCCAGCGAGTTTCGCTCGGCGTTTCGGCATGCGGGAAAGCCATAGCACACAGAAAGGGGCAACTCTGGCGCTGCAACAGCATTGATTTGGCTGCCTCGAACAGCTGGTCGAGCACAAGGGCGGGCTCAAGCAAACGCGGCAGACCATCCCTGAGCAGATGCGTGGGCGCCTGGAGCCGCGTTAGCACACGACCGTCCCCCTAGTCAGGCTCTGTAAACGTCGCCAGTGCAAGCGCTGGTGGACATTTTGTCGCAGCTGTTCGTTGAGCCAAAACAATCAAGACGGTCTACTCTGTGCATACCCCCACGGGTATATGTGAGCGATATATGCCTGACGTTTCAGGGATAGCGGACTTCCCGTGCCGCCACTTGAGTTATCCCGACAACCTGCACGAATGCCAGCCTGACTGGCTCAAGGAGAAGCGAAGATGAAGAAATTTCTTGCCGCCGTTGCCCTGGCAAGCCTGAGTTCCTTGGCGATCGCCGAGCAACAGCCTGTGATGGTGATACTTAGTGACGCGAGCCCCATGACCCAGGGAATGGCGATGGTCCTAGCCAACCAGATGCAGGCGCAAGGTGCGCAGGTCGATATTCTGCTTTGCGACCAAGGCGCCGATCTGGCCCTGAAGGACGCAGGTGGCGACACCCTGAAACCCAATGACGTGACGCCGGCGCAACTGTTGAGTGCAGCCATGAGCAAGGGCGCAACCGCGTCGGTATGCGCGCTATACCTGCCTAACACTGGCCATACTCCGGACAAGCTCAAGGACGGCGTAGCAGTTGCCAAGCCCGACGCAATGGCCAGCGCAATGCTGGAGCCCAGCCGGAAAGTGTTCAGCTTCTGACAAGGCGTGTCCGACACGAGTGACTGTGCGCTCGTGTCGGGCACCGGATCGGATCAGTTTGGCGCACCGAGCGAAAGTCGAGCCGGATAAGAACGGGCAAGAAACCGAAGCAGTGAAAGCAGGTAGTTCAGGTGAGTGCATGCGCGATAAAGAGCAATACAAGATAGGACCAGAGGTGAAGCCGTAATTTCGCATAATCTATATTATGTTAAATAGCTTATAGACCCATTGCGCTTTAGGACGGCGCTCGACGAATCGCCCCACTCAGAAGACTTGAGCCAGCCAGCTTGTCTCCGCGCA
The DNA here is from genome assembly GCF_000661915.1 of Stutzerimonas decontaminans. Lineage (NCBI taxonomy): Bacteria > Pseudomonadati > Pseudomonadota > Gammaproteobacteria > Pseudomonadales > Pseudomonadaceae > Stutzerimonas > Stutzerimonas decontaminans. The sequence goes on from NZ_CP007509.1 coordinate 2,411,674, forward strand.
TTTCCAGGCCTTGCATGGAAGCAGCTCGGTGGTTTCGCAGGACTCACGCCGTTAGTTTCCGGCCTGGAAGCCGAGGCTCGCTATGGATACCACCATTGATACCCGCGTCGATGCGCCACATCGACTGGCTCACTTTCCGGTCGCCCTGTTCGCCAGTGTAATGGGCATCGCCGGCCTTTCGATCGCCTGGCTCAAGGCCGCCCAGACGGGGCTGGTGCCCGAAGCCATTGGCGGTGGCGTGCGATGGCTAGCCACTGGCCTGTTCGCATTCCTGCTCTTGGTCTATGTAATCAAGCTGTTGCGGCACCCCGCAGCGGTGATGGCCGAACGAGCGCATCCGCTCAAGCAGAACTTCTTTCCTGCAATCTCCGTCGGTGTTCTCCTGCTCGCCGTTGCATGGGCTCATGCAGCGCCGAGCGTGGCGCAATGGCTATGGAACATCGGTGCGGCATCGCACCTGATCTTCACGCTGCTGGCGATGACCGGCTGGATCCATCACACCCACTTCGAGATCAAACACGCCAATCCGGCCTGGTTCATTCCTGTAGTGGGCAACATTCTGGTTCCGGTAGTTGGCGTGGGCTTCGCCCACAGCGACATCAGCTGGTTCTTCTTCAGCATCGGTCTGATCTTCTGGCTCGTGCTACTGACCATCGTGCTGTACCGGCTGTTCTTCCACGAGCCGCTACCAGTGCGCCTGACACCAACCCTGTTCATCCTCCTCGCCCCGCCATCGGTCGGCTTCCTTGCCTATCTGGCGTTGACCGACAGCCTCGATGCCTTTGCCCGCATTCTGTACTTCACTGCGTTGTTTCTCGGCCTGCTGCTAGCCAGCAATGCTGTGCGCTTTTACCGCGTGCCGTTTTTCATCTCCGCCTGGGCATACTCGTTCCCGTTGGCGGCGCTGACGCTGGCGACGTTCGAGATGGCTGCCCGGACCGGCTTGCCCTTTTATGGATGGCTGAGCTGGGCCTTGCTGGCGGTACTGAGCGGCGTGGTTGCCATACTTGCAGGGAAAACAGTGACAGCGGCCTTCGGAGGCAGGATCTGCGTGCCCGAGTGAACGAACGGTAAAGGGGCTGCAGCCCGGTAAGTTCCGGTCTGATCTGTCTTGGCGAGGCGCTCCTCGTAGTTGCTGCGTTTGACTTGGAGCCTGCTGCTGCGTCGGGATGTACGTATCGCGGGAGTCGATGGCTGAGCGTGGTGATATGCGAGGGCGGTCCAGTCCAGCAAACGCCCGCCGATTGCCGCGCACGGAATGAACTATCGTTAGGTAGAGCCTTGTACCCTGCCCCCCATGGAGACGGGACCTATGACAATCTTGCGCCGAGGTTCCGCCTGGTTACTGTACCTAGCTCTCCTGGTTCCTGTTTCGCTGCTCGCTGCCACGGCCGACCATAGCCAGTTCAAGGCGCTGCAAAGGCCTTTCGCAAGTGGCGAGGACGTCACGCGCGCCTGCCTGCGCTGCCACACCGAGGCGGCAAAACAGGTTATGGCTACCCGTCACTGGACTTGGGACTACACCAATCCGGACACCGGCCAGCGCTTGGGCAAGAAGACCATGCTCAACGGTTTCTGCATAGGCGACCGGTCCAACGAGGCCTTCTGCCAGTCCTGTCACGTCGGCTATGGCTGGAAAGATGCCAGCTTCGATTTCTCCGATGAGAGCAAGGTCGACTGCCTGGCCTGCCACAACACCGGCAACTATGTGAAGCTCGCCGGTTTGGCCGGTCACCCGCCGCTGGTGCGCACCGAAACCTCGCCCGGCTCAGGCAAGTTCGCTGAGCCGGTAGACCTGGCGGCAGTGGCGCGCAACATCGGCGTCACCTCACGCCGCACCTGTGGCACTTGCCACTACTATGGTGGCGGCGGCGACGGCGTGAAACACGGCGATCTAGACTCTTCGCTGAACGATCCGCCGCGCAGCCTCGATATACACATGTCCAGCGACGGCCCGGACTTCAGTTGCTCCACCTGTCATGTTGCCGACCAGCACAAGATCGCCGGTAGCCGCATTAGCGTGACTGCGGCGGATCCGCATGCGCCGATCCTGCGCGGCGAGCGCAGCGCGCGTAACCCGTCCACCTGCCAGTCCTGTCATGGGGAACGTCCGCACAAAGCTTCGGTAGTGCATGCCAGCCGGCTCAACGACCACACTCGTACCCTGGCCTGCCAGACTTGCCATATTCCGACCTTCGCCCGAGGCGGCGTGCCAACCAAGATGGCCTGGGACTGGTCCACCGTTGGCAGACTGGACAGCGAGGGCAAACCGTTCTTGACCAGAAACGCCAAGGGCCACGTGATCTACGACAGTCGCAAAGGCGACTTCGTCCTCGGCGAGGATGTGGTGCCGAACTATGTCTGGTTTGATGGCACCGTCACCTATGTACAGCCGGACACCCGGATCGATCCGAGCAGCCGCGTGCCGATCAATGTCTTTCACGGCACAGCGGGCGCTGCGAATGCTCGCATCTGGCCGGTCAAGACGTTCCATAGCCGTCAGCCATACGACAGGGTCCACATGACCTTGCTGGTACCACATACCGCCATCCCGGACGACACTGCCCTCTGGTACAACTTCGACTGGGCCAAAGCGCTGCAGGCCGGCGCAGATGCCACCGGCGCGCCCTACAGCGGCCAGTACGGCTTCGTCGACACCTCGATGCTGTGGCCGATCACCCACATGGTCGCGCCCAAGGAACAAGCCCTGGACTGCGCCCAGTGTCACTCCAGCCAGAGCCGCTTGGCGGCGGTTCCCGGAATCTGGTTGCCGGGCAAGGAACGCAACTCGCTGCTGGACACACTCGGCTTCAGCCTGGCTGGCCTCGCCCTGCTAGGCGTGCTGGTCCACGGCCTGCTGCGCATCGTCGCGCACCAGCGCAGACGGAGGTACTGAGATGACCGAACGCCTCTACCTATTCACCCGCTTCGAACGCTTCTGGCACTGGTCGCAGGCGGCGCTGATCATCACCCTGCTGTTCAGCGGCTTTGCGATTCACGGCAGCCATGCCCTGCTCGATTTCCGCACGGCAGTCGAAGTTCATGAAATGGCCGCTTGGCTGCTGATCGCCCTGTGGATTTTCGCCATCTTCTGGCACTTCACCACAGGGCAATGGAAGCAGTACATCCCGACCCTGACCAACATCCAGCGGGTGACGCTTTACTATGCCCACGGCATCTTCACCGGCGCCCCGCACCCCTACAAGGTTACCCGCAAGCGCAAGCACAACCCGCTGCAGCGCATCGCCTACCTGGGCGTGCTGGTGCTGATCAATCCACTGATCTGGGTGAGCGGCCTGTTCTATCTGTTCTGGGGGCGTCTGGAGGCTCACGTGCCTGACTGGCTGGGCTTGGAGCAGGTGGCCACAGTGCATACCTTCGCGGCCTTCCTGATGCTGATTTTCCTGATCGTACATGTGTACCTGACCACCACCGGGCATACACCGTTGGCGCACATCCGCGCGATGATCACCGGTTGGGAGGGACGCGACTAACCTCGGCGCTGGTCACTCGCCGCCGCCACGAAGGGACATTGGCCCCAGCCATTGCGCAGCGGATCGCTTCAGCGCATCTCGGGTGCAGAGCCTGGTGCTGCACGTAGGGCCTGCCCCAATGCGCTGTCACGATCGACGTAGCCGCATCAGGCGGCCGCTGGTTCCGAGCCCCCTTCTCGCTCCGTGCAGCATCGCCGCAGGCTAGCCGAAGCAGCAGGTCGTAGCCCTCACCAGGGCGTGGTCGAAGCGGATAAAAGGCGCTCAGTGATTAAGGCGCTCCTTAGTGAGCCCGGCGTCGCTCAGCCCGCCAGCGGCTTGCGTGCTACCAGGTCGATCAGCGCCGACATTCCGCGATGGCGGGTTCCCTCCTCAATGTGCACGTCATATTCGGCCAGATGCAGTATCTCCAGCCCGGCGAAGGCCTCGCGAAGCAGTCCAGCCGTATAGAGGTGGGTCGGGTCCTGCGGGCCGCCGGTGCCGTATTGCAGTTGCTCGAGCCGATAACCTTCGAGCAGCAGCAGGCCCCCTGGCTTCAGCGCGCGCTGCATGTTGGCGAACATCTGAGCACGCGCGTCAGGCGCGGCGAATTGGATGAATATCGCGACGATGGCGTCAAAACGCTCGGTTCCCCAGTGCCAGCTCAGCAGGTCAGCACACTCATGGGTGAGGCTTACGCCCCGTTCCGCGGCCAGTAGGCGTGACTTTTCGATCGCGCGTGGTGCGGCCTCCACCGCCAGCACATCGAGCCCCTGCTCTGCCAGCCAGACGCCATTGCGACCCTCGCCGTCGGCTACCGACAGGACCTTCATCCCAGGCGTGAAACGCGCTGCCTGACTTGCAAGAAACGCGTTGGGCTCCTTGCCGAACAGGTAGTCATCCTCTTTGAAGCGCTCATTCCATTGTTCGATCTGCGGGTCCATAAGGCTCTCCGAAACTGTTCATGGCGACGACATCGGAACGCAATATACCCCCTGCCGTATTGAAACAGGCAACCCGCGCGGTGGTACTCAAGGGCGGCAACCCAAGCGCTCGGCATGCAATCGCCGGCTCTTCAAAACTGAGCAGTTCGGGTGTGCGTTCTTGCAGCGACTAAGCAGGCGAGTCAGTTGTGCGCGCCCTCCTCCAGGCGCTTTTGCAGGTAGCTGACCACCGAATCGATGCTGATCAGCAGCTGATAATCGGCCTCTGGAATGTTCACACCGAGGCGCTGATGCAGCGCAGAGATGTAGCGCAACCAATCCATCGAATCGAGGTCAACCTCATCGCGCAGCAGACGGTCGGGGCGTAAGGTTTTCACATCGACCTCCGGCGCGATGTGTTGCAGCGCCTCGAGTGCGATGTCGCGAATCTGCGCTTCTTCCATTTCGTTCTCCTGTCACAGGCTGTCGGGGCTCTGTAGCAGACGGCCCACCTCGACGAGAAACCGCGCGCCGTAATGGCCGTCGCTCGCCCTGTGATCGGCTGCCAGGCTCAGTACGACGGTTGGCATCACGCAGAGCGAGCCGGCTTCCACCCATGGGCGCTCGGCGATCCGCCCAACGCCTACCAGCGCGACCTGCGGCGGATAGATGACACCAAACACGCTGTCGACGCCCTGCTCGCCTAGCTGGGTAACGGTTAGCGTGACGTCACTCATTTCCGAGCTGCGCAATGACCCACTGCGCGCACGTTGTATCAGGTCGGCTAATCCATCCATCAGTTGCGGCAACGATTTTTCCGCAACGTCATGCAGCGCAGGTGCAACTAGGCCACCCTGACGCAAGGCGATGGCCACACCAAGGTGGATGCCCTCGGCTGGCCGAAAGCCGTCGTCACGCCAGTAGCCATTGAGCAATGGATACTGGCGCAACGCCAGCGCCACAGCCTTGAGTATCACCGCACCGGCGAGCAAGCGCTGCTCTGGTGGCCGCTCGGCGTTATAGGCCTGGAGCCAGCTGCTGGCGGCGCCGAATGCAACGGTTTCGCTCAGGTAGTAATGCGGAATCTCGCGCTTGGATCGGCTCATGGCGGCGGCGATCGCCTGGCGCATCGCGGCGTTGCGATCTACCGGTGCAGCTTTCGGCGAAGCGGCTTCCACATCTTCCAGCGTAATGGTGCCGTGAGGGCCACTGGCGCTGAGCGCCTCCGGGTCGATACCCAGTTCAGCGGCTCGTTTGCGGGCGGCAGGGGATATACGAGCTCGCGTTGCGCCTTGCTGAACAGCGGTAGCGGCTGCCGGTTGTGGCTCCCCTTGTGGTACAGCGGCTTTCGGGCCTTGTACCAGCACCGCAGCCTGCGCTAATGCAGCTTCGCGGGATTCGCCGGGTTCAAGCAGCGTCGCGATGGCGGTGCCGACCGGGATCTTGCAGCCTGGCTCGATCAGTAGTTGCAGCACTTCGCCGGTTTGCCAGCATTCAACGTCCACCGCAGCCTTGGCGGTATCGACCACGGCGATTACCTCGCCACGTTCGATTCGCGTCCCGGGCTTCACCTTCCATTGCAGCAGCGTGCCTTCATCCATGTCTGCGCCCAGTGATGGCAGTTTGAAAACGATCATGCACACCTCATAGCCGAGATCGGCGCGCTAATGCAACAGCTGGCGGGCCGCCGCGATGATGGACGAGACCTGTGGCAGGGCCGCATCTTCCAGATGCTTGGCGTACGGAATCGGCACCTCGGCGCTGCACACGCGTGCCGGTGGCGCGTCTAGTTCGAAGAAACCCTGCTCGATAATGCGCGCGATGATCTCCGCCGACAGGCTGCCGCTGCGCCAACCTTCGTCGACCACCAGAACGCGCCGCGTCTTGCGGACCGACTCGAGGATGGTCGCGTCGTCCAGCGGGCGCAGCACACGAAGGTCGATGACTTCCGCCGCGATGCCCTCTTTTGCCAGCTCTTCGGCCGCCTGCAGCGCCTTGGGCAAAGTGCCGCCGTAAGCGATCAAGGTCAGGTCCCTGCCCTGCCGTCGCACACGAGCCGAGCGAATGTCCACCGTTGGAGGTGCCTGCAGCTCATCCTCCAGGTTGTACAGCTGGGCATGCTCGAAGATCAGCACGGGGTCCGGGGCCTGCAGCGCGGGCCAAAGCATGCCGCGGGCATCCTCGACCGTAGCCGGGGCAAGGATAATCAGGCCGGGAATATGGGCGAACCAGCCTTCCAGACTATGGGAATGCTGCGCTGCCAGTTGCCGCCCGGCCCCGGTGGCCATGCGCAACACCAGCGGAACGGAAAACTGCCCGCCGGACATGTGCCGAAGCGTCGCGGCGGTGTTGATCAGCGGATCGAGGGCCAGCAGGGCGAAGTTCACCGTCATGACCTCGACGATCGGCCGCATACCACCGAGTGCCGCGCCAATACCGGCACCGACGAACGCCAGTTCGGACAACGGCGTGTCGCGGATGCGCGCCTCGCCAAATTCGGCCAGCAGGCCTTTGGACACGGCATAGGTGCCGCCGTAGCGACCAACATCCTCGCCCATCAGAAAGACCCTTTCATCGCGCTGCAGGGCTTCACGCAGCGCTTCCTGCAGGGCCTCGCGGTAGCTGATCCGGGTAGTCATGGCTGCACCTGCGGTGTGTATACGTCGCTGCACAACTGCTCGATGGGTTCGAGCGTGCCGGCCTCCGCGTAGGCTACGGCGTCCTCTACTTCCTGCCTCACGGCAGCCTCTATCGCCAGAAAGCCCGGCTCGTCCAACAGGCCCTGCGCCTTCAGTCGGGCGCTGTAGGTGTGGATCGGTCCGCGCTGCTTCCACTGCTCCACTTCGGCCTTGTCGCGATACAGCTCCGGGTCGAACATCGAATGGGCGCGGAAGCGGTAGGTCTGAAACTCCAGGAAATACGGGCCCTGACCGCTGCGCACGTGCGCCACCGCCGCTCGGGTGGCGTCGTGCACTGCAACCACATCCATGCCGTCGACGGCCGCGGCGGTCACCCGATACGCCGCAGCCTTGGCGCATAGATCGGGCTGCGATTGCGAGCGGGCCAGCGCAGTGCCCATTGCATAAAGGTTGTTCTCGCAGCAAAACAGCACCGGCAACTGCCACAGCGCCGCCAGGTTCATTGATTCGTGGAATGCGCCTTCGGCCATCGCCCCCTCGCCGAAGAAACAGGCACTGATACGTGAACCCTTCTGCATCTGCTCGGCCAGCGCCAGACCGACCGCCAGTGGCAGGCCACCGCCGACAATGGCGTTCCCACCGAAGAAGCGCGTGCAAGCGTCGAACAGGTGCATGGAGCCGCCGCGCCCGTGCGAGCAGCCCTGCTGGCGACCATACATCTCGGCCATGATCGCCTTCATCGGCACGCCCTGGATCAGCGCGTGGCCATGTTCACGGTAGGTGGCTATAACGGCATCGTCCGCGGCCAGCGCATGCAGGCTCCCGACCGCCACGGCCTCCTCGCCGATATAAAGGTGCAGGAAACCGCGAATCTTGCCCTCGCCATACAGCTCGGCGGCGCGCTCTTCCATGAGCCGAATGCGCAACATGTCGCGCAGCAGGCCCAGCGCCAGCTCCGACGGATAGATCACGGCAGACGGCTTGCTCATCACGAATTCTCCAGCGTGGAGGTATCGCCTTCTGGTAGCCCCAGCTCGCGGGCCTTGAGCAGCCGACGCATGAGCTTGCCGCTGCGGGTGCGCGGCAGGCTGGGAAGAAACTCCAGCTCTTTCGGCGCGACGGCGGCGCCCAGCCGCTTGCGCGCATGGCCGATCAGCTCATCGTGCAGCGCCTCGCTGGGCTCGCGGCCACGCTTGAGCGACACGAAGGCCTTGACCGTCTCACCGAGCAGAGAGTCGGGCTTGCCGATTACCGCCGCCTCGGCCACGGCGGAATGCTCCATCAAAGCGCTTTCCACCTCGAACGGCCCGATCAGGTGGCCGGCGGACTTGATGACATCGTCGCTGCGGCCGATGAACCAGTAATAGCCATCGGCGTCGCGTCGCGCCAGATCGCCGCTCAGGTACCAGTCACCGACGAAACAGCGCTGATAACGATCTTGTTGACCGAGATAGGTGCGGAACATGCCCGGCCAAGGCTGTTTCAGAGCCAGCTCGCCGATCTCGTCGTCGCCGAGGATGGCCAGACTGCCGTCTTCGGCATGCCGGACGATGGCCGCCTCGACGCCAGGGAGTGGCTTGCCCATTGAGCCCGGTTTGATTGGCATGGCCGGTAGGTTGGCGATCATGATTCCGCCGGTCTCGGTCTGCCACCAGTTGTCGTGGATCGGCAGGCCCAGCACTTCCTTGCCCCACCAGACAGCCTCTGGGTTGAGCGGCTCGCCAACGCTGGCGACGAAGCGCAGCTGCGGATGGAAGTGTCGGCGCGCCAACTCCGGCCCTGCCTTCATCAGCATGCGGATTGCGGTAGGCGCGGTGTACCAGACGCTGATCCGCTCCTTCTCGAGGATGCCGTACCAGCGCTCGGCATCGAAGTCACCGCAATCAATCACGCTGGTCACACCCAGCAGCAGCGGCGCCAGAATGCCGTAGGAAGTGCCTGTGACCCAGCCTGGATCGGCGGTGCACCAGTAGATGTCGTCCGGGTGCAGATCCAACGCATATTTCCCGGTGACGTAGTGCGTCAGCGCGGCGCCATGCACATGCAGTGCGCCTTTTGGCGTGCCGGTGGTGCCACTGGTGAAATGCAGCAGCGACGGGCTGTCCGCAGTGGTGGGCACGATCTCGAATTCCTCGCTGGCAACCGCAAGAAGCTCGTGCAGGTCCAGCGTACCGTCGACTTGGGTGTGACCGCCGCTTTCGTCGTACAGCAGTACATGTTCGAGTAGCGGCAGCTTGGCACGCATCCCGGCGACCTTCTTGCGATACAGCGTCTCGCTGGTCAGCAGTACGCTGCAATCACCCAGGCTCAGCCGCGTTTCCAACGGTTCGGGGCCAAATGCGGCGAACAGCGGGGAAACTACGCAACCGTTCTTCAGGCCACCCAGTACACCGAGATAGAGCTCGACGCCGCGGTTGCACAGCACGAACAGCCGCTGGCCCGGCGCAACACCGAGTTTCGCTAGCACATTGGCAAAGCGGTTGGTCTGGCGCTTCAACTGCAGGTAGCTCAGCTCGCGGCGGCTACCATTGCGCTCCAGAAAGCGCAGTGCGGGATGCCCGGCGCGTGCGCTGTCGGCGTGCCGATCAACCGCCTCATAGGCCAGATTCAGGCCGCCGTCGGGTAGCCCGCTCAACACCCCGGCCGCCGCCTGCCAGGAAAAACCAGCGCCCACGAACCTGTCGTCGGGCCAATTGGGGATAACGGGCAAGTCCCTCGCCGTCTTTTCGATGATTGCCGTGCGCATAGCCATCCCCCAGGAAACTGTGGAGTAAACGCTGCCGTGCGCAGACGATGCATTGAAGCGTCACCGCAACTGTTAAGAAGGCTAGAACCAAATCGGGGCAGTGGATTGATTACGATCAATCCACGTAAAGCTATAGCGCCTCATGGTCTTCAGGCCGAGAGGAACCCGACATGGTGGCGGGCAACGCTGCCGAGCGCAGCTAGACTCGCAGATGGCAGCGCATAGCGAGGTGTCGGCTGCGCTGGATAGGACTGACAAGCCGGCGCGAACAACTGTGAGGGATGGATGAGCGGTCAGCAGGAAGTCATCGAGTTTCTGTCCCGTGCCGAAAGCTACGGCGCTCTGGGCGACACGGTCGAGCGCATCGAAACCCATGGCTCGCTTGTCTTTCTGTGTGGCGAGCGGGTCTACAAGCTCAAGCGCGAGATTGCCTATGCGTCGCTGGACTTCCTGACGCTGCAAAAGCGCGAGCGCGCCTGCCACGCCGAGTTGCTGCTGAACCGACGCACTGCCCCGGGCATCTATCTCGCGGCGCGCTCGATCACGCGGGACAGTGCTGGTCGGCTGGCCTTCGATGGCAAGGGCGAGGTGCTGGATTGGGTAGTGGTGATGCGTCGGTTTCCGCAGTCCGCCCTGTTCGAGCGCATGGCCTTGGCAGGCGAGCTGACGCCCTCGCTGATGCAAGCCCTGGGCGTGGAAGTCGCGCGCTTCCATGCCGGAGCGGAGCGGATGCCCGCCTTTGGTGGCAGCACCGGCATACATCGGTCAATCGAGAGCAATCACCATGAGCTGTGCCGCCACCGCTGGCTGCTCGATGCGGATGCGGTGCAGGCGCTGTGTCACGACCAACTGACCCTGCTCGATCAGCTCTCGGCAGAACTCGATCGGCGTCGCCACGAGGGTTACGTTCGGCGCTGTCATGGCGACATGCGACTGGCGAACATCTGCCTGTTCGAAGGGCGACCTACCCTGTTCGACGGCATCGAGTTCAGCGACGAGATCGCCTGCATAGACATCCTGCACGACCTCGCTTTCGTGTTGATGGATCTTCAGCACCACCAACTGGCCGACCTGGCTCCGCTCGTGTTGCGCGCCTATCTGGATGAGAGTGGCGAAGCGGAAGATTGCCGGCCGTTACCGCTGTTCCTATCGGTCCGCGCAGCGACTCGCTGCTTTACCCTAGCCAGCAGCGCTCAGCGCCAGACCACGCCCGAGGCTGCCGAAGCCAAGGCCGCACAAGCGCGCATGCTGTTGCAGCAGTCCCGCATCTATCTGCTTGATCACCAGGCGCTGGGCCTGGGTTATCCGCAGGTGACGTCCATTCCTTCCGGTTCGCCCAGGAGACATCCATGAACACCCGCCCTCCTCTGTTGTTCGCACTGCATGGCACCCAGGATTATGCTGCCCGCGTCGCCCGGCATATGGGGCTCGAGCTGGCTGAGCTCGAAGAGCGCGCCTTCGAGGACGGCGAGCATAAGAGCCGCGCCCTGACACCGGTGGAAAGCCGTAACGTCGTAGTTTTCCACTCGCTATATGGTGACGACGAGCGCAGCGTGAACGACAAGCTCTGTCGCCTGCTGTTCTTCTGCGGCGCGCTCAAGGATGCGGGCGCTCGCCAGGTTCAGGTGGTCGCGCCCTATCTCTGCTATGCGCGCAAGGAGCGGCGCACCCAGTTTCAGGACCCGATCATCACCCGCTATGTTGCGGCACTGTTCGAAGCCTGCCGGGTGGATCAGTTGACCACCATCGAGGTGCACAACCTGGCCGCATTCGACAATGCGTTTCGTATCACCACCCGGCATATCGAGAGCGCTGAGCTGTTTGCCGCGCATTTTGCTCGCCTGCCCGAAGACGCAGAACTCGTGGCAGTCTCTCCCGACGCCGGCGGTGCCAAGCGCGCGGAATCCTTTCGCCGCGCACTGGAGCGGCATACCGGACGCGCCGTCAGCAGCGCTTACATGGAGAAGTACCGCAGCAACGACATAGTGACCGGGGCAATGCTGGTGGGAGACGTACGCGAACGGATCGCAATCATCGTGGATGACCTGATCAGCACTGGCGGCACGCTGCTGCGTGCCGGCGAGGCCTGTCGCGAGGCAGGCGCGCGGCAAGTACATGCGGCCGCAGCGCACGGCTTGTTCACTGGCGGCCCTGAAATACTGGAAAGCCCGATATTCGACCAGTTGGTGATCACCGATACAGTGCCGCCATTCCGCCTTGCCCCAGACCTGGTTAGCGGGCGCCTGACGATTCTGGATTCCAGCTCCATGGTTGCAGCTACGCTCGGCGCCCAGTACCGCTGAGCATGGCTGGCCTTCACGCCTGTCTGCATTTCTTGGCTACAGTCATGCAAAAGAGCCAAAAAATACCAGCACGATCAGGAGATCGTCATGGAAGCAAGCAAGGATGGCTGTGAGGCCGCCCCGCTGATTTGCCGTGAATGTGCACTACGTGGCGTCTGCCTGCCGGCGACGCTGTATGACCCCGATCTGAGTCGATTTGAGAACATCATCCGCCACAACCGCCGTGTGGCCCGCCACAAGCATCTCAGGCGCGCCAGCGAGCCGGCCAATCAAATTTATGCCCTGCGTAGCGGCGCCCTGAAAACCTACATCGTCAGCAACGACGGCCGCGAACTGGTAACCGGATTCGTCCTTCCCGGCGAGCTCGTCGCTCTGGATGCCTTCGCTGGTGGCCGATCGGCCAGCCATGTCATGGCGCTGGAGCCCTCGCTGGTGTGTGGCATCCCTGTTGCGGAGCTGGAGGAGCTGCTGACGGGCAGCGCTCGCCTACGTAAGCGCCTGTTCAAATTCATCAGTCACGAACTGCAGATCGAGCAGGCCCATCTTCGACATAACCGCGAAAGCGCCGGGCAACGGTTCCTCGCCTTCTTTCTTGATCTCTCGGCTCGCCATGCGCGGCGCGGGCTATCTCCAACCCGCTTCACCCTACCGATGACGCGCGCGGAGATCGGTAATTATCTGGGCCTGACCACCGAAACCGTCAGCCGCCTGTTCACGCGCTATCGCCAGCTTGGACTGATCGACACTACAGGGCGGGATGTGCAGCTGCTGGACGTACGCTCGCTGGCAATAGCCCGCGATGCGTCGGCGCAGCGAATCTCCTGCTTGGCTGGATGACGCGTTGGGCGAACGGTTGACGCCTGTCAAGGCCGAGCCTGCCCATGCGCAAATAATCGATGCACCTGCCGGCCTCGCCGCCGAGCAAAGGCAACGCTGCATGAATGCGGTAACAGACCTGGAGATTCGATTTGCAGCCCTACGAATTATCCGCAGAACGGCTCTACCAGATCTGCGATGACAGCCTGCTTGATTTCGAGACCACCTCCGACCTGCCCGATCTCGACGACATTCTCGGACAGGAGCGTGCGCTGGGTGCCTTGCATCTTGGCGTCGGCATGCGTCACGAGGGTTACAACCTCTATGTGATGGGCTCGCCTGGCCTAGGCAAGCACGCCATCGTGCGCAATCTGCTGCAACAGCGTGCCACCAAGGCCGCGCAGGCGCAGGACTGGTGCTACATCAACAATTTCCGCGCGCCACATAAACCGCTTGTGCTTTGTGTGCCGGCCGGCTTTGGTAACACGCTGCAAACCGATATGCGCCGGCTAGTCCGTACGCTGCTCAGCGCGCTGCCGGCCGCCTTCGACAGCGACGATTATCGCAACGCCGTGCAGACCATCAAGGATGAATTCAAGGCGCGCGAGGAGGCGCTTTTGGGCTCGCTGAGCGAGCAGGCGCGCCAGGCGGACATCATGCTGATGAGCACGCCCAGCGGCTATACGCTGGCACCGCTGCTCAAGAGCGGAGAAGTGATGGGCCCAGTCGAGTACGAGCAGCTTTCCGCCGAGGAAAAACAGCGCATCGAGCGGAGTAGCGAAACGCTGCGACTGGCCCTGCGCCAGGGCCTGCAGCTGGTCGCCAGCTGGCATCGAGAGCACGACAAGCGTATCGAGCAGGTCAATCAGGAAACCACCCGCGCCACCGTCGACATCCATCTGGCAGAGCTGCAGTCGTCCTATCAGCAGTTGCCCGGAGTGATGGCGTTCCTCGCCGAGGTCAGGCTGGACATAATCGAGCGAGGCGAGGACCACTTCGCCAACATCGAACCGACCAAGGTGCTTGGCAGCCAACGCCTCACACCGTTCAACCGCTACTTCGTCAACGTGCTGGTGGACAACTCCGCCAGTTCCGGCGCGCCGCTGGTCTACGAGGACCACCCCAGCTACCAGAATCTCGTCGGTCGTATCGAGCATCTAGCGCAGATGGGAACGCTGCTCACTGACTTCACGCTAATCAAGAGTGGCGCGCTGCATCGAGCCAACGGCGGCTATCTGGTGCTCGACGCACGCAAGCTGCTGAGCCAACCATTCGCCTGGGAGGCGCTCAAAAGGGCCCTGCAGGCTCGCGAGCTGCGTTTGCAGTCGCTGGAGCAGACACTCAGCATGGCCAGCACGATCTCTCTTGAGCCGGATCCGATTCCGCTGGACGTCAAGGTGGTGCTGGTGGGCGATCGCCGCCTCTATTACCTGCTGAACCAATACGATCCGGAGTTCTCTTTGCTGTTCAAGGTGGAGGCCGACTTTGCCGAGGACTTCGAACGCAGCCCGCAGAACACCTTGCTATACGCCCGCCTGCTAGCCACGTTGCAGCGGCGAGAGAAGCTCAAGCCACTGGAGCGAGGCGCTGTGGCGCGGCTGATCGAGCATGCGTCAAGACGCGTGGAGGATGCCGAACGGCTGTCGCTGCACCTGGCGAGCATGCTCGACATGTTGCGCGAGTCGGATTTCTGGGCAGGCGAACGCGGTAGCGAGCGGGTCACGCGAGAAGATGTCGAGCGCGCCCTGGGCGAATCCCTGCATCGCGCCGACCAGATACGTGAGCGCATGCACGAGGCCGTGCTGCGTAATCTGCGCCTGATCGAAACCAGCGGCTCCAGCGTGGGGCAAATCAACGGGCTGGCGGTGGTGCAGCTGGGTAATCATGCCTTCGGCCACCCGGTACGGATCACCGCCACGGCTCGACTGGGTGACGGTAAGGTCGTTGATATCGAGCGCGAAGTAGAGCTGGGTGGTGCGCTGCACTCCAAAGGCGTGATGATTCTGTCCGCCTACCTGGCCAACCGTTTTGCGCGTGAGGCCCCCTTGTCACTCGCGGCCAGCCTAGTCTTCGAGCAATCCTATGGCCCGGTCGAGGGCGACAGCGCTTCGGCCGCCGAGCTCTGCGTGCTGCAATCGGCCCTCGCCGGGCTGCCCCTACGTCAGGATCTGGCTATCACCGGCTCGGTCAACCAACACGGCAACATCCAGGTGATCGGCGGCGTCAACGAGAAGATCGAAGGCTTCTTCGACATTTGCCGCGCACGCGGGCTGAGCGGCACTCAAGGGGTGATCGTTCCGGAGGGCAACGTCAAGCATCTGATGCTGCGTCAGGACCTGCTCAACGCCGTGCGGGACGGGCAGTTCCATGTCTATGCGGTAAGCGAAGTCGACCAGGCGATGGAGCTGTTGACCGGGCTCCCAGCCGGCGCAGCCGATGAGACTGGCGGTTATCCACCAGGCAGCGTCAACGCCGCAGTGAAGCAACGCCTGGACGAGCTCAGCTACCTGCGGCGTCGTTACATTCAATCAGAAGGCACTGGTCGTGATCATTCGGACCAGTGAAACCGAGGTTCGGCGCCGGGTGTTGCTGGCGCTAGAACCCGCTGGAATCAACCCGAACTCGTTGCAGATCGCTATACAACTGTCCCGCGACTTGCGCGCAGAACTGACCAGCCTGCTACTGGAGGATGTGGCGCTGCTGCGTGCCGCCGCCCTACCCTTCGCCCGTGAAATTAATCGCAGCGGCGTCGAACGTGTGCTGGACCCGACGACGCTCGAGCGGGACCTGCGGGTGCGTGAAAGCCGATTACGGGAGGAGCTGGCGCGACGGCTCGAGCCCAGCGGCATCGTCTGGTCTTTGCGACGTCTGCGGGGGGCTGGGCTGGAAATGCTCCTGAGCGAGATTGGGCAGCGCGATGTCATGGTGTTCGGGCGCGCGCAGTGCTCGCCATGGAACACGCAATCGCCGGCCCAGCATGGCGTATTGCTTTATCGGGAATCGTCAGCATTGCAATCGGCAGGTGCTGCGCTGAAATCGCTCGACCAGGACGGGCACCTGCCTGGGCTGGCCTGGGAACCAATGCGCTGGACCACGGCGGAACAGTCGCTGCCTTTGCTGCTGCGCCGTCAACCGCGGCTGGTCTTGCTGGCTGGCGCGGTGAGCGACTGGCCCGACGCCGAACTTCGGCAGCTTACCGGACGCCTGGACTGCCCTATCCTGCTGGCTCCGTCAGTCGAGCGCTGAGCCAGCCGGGTCAGCTGGGTCAGCCTGGCAGCGGCGGTTCGCGGTCCTGCGCATCCGGCACTTCGATCATGGTCGCCTCGGTCAGCAGCAGCACGCTGGCAATCGAGACGGCATTTTCCAGGGCAATCCGTACCACCTTGGTGGGGTCGATGATCCCGGCGGCGTACATGTCCACGTATTGGTTTGCGGCGGCATCGAAACCGACGCTGCCCTGCTCGGCCAACAGCCGAGCGACCACGACGCCGTCGTCGACCGCTGAGTTGTCGGCGATGGTGCGTACCGGCGCTTCCAATGCGCGCCGCAGGATCTGTAGTCCGGTCCGCTCGTCGCCCTCGGCACTGGCTTCCTCAGTGGCTATGGCTGCTACGGCACGCAGCAGAGCCAGGCCGCCACCCGGCACGATACCTTCGGACATGGCCGCTTTGGTGGCGGCAATTGCGTCATCCAGCGCATCCTTGCGGGCTTTCATCTCCGATTCGGTCGGCGCACCGACGCGAATGACTGCCACCCCGCCCGATAGTTTGGCCAGGCGTTCCTGCAGCTTTTCGCGGTCATAGTCGCTGGCGCTCTTCTCGATCTGGGTGCGAATCTGCTGCATGCGCGCGTCAATCGCGGCACGACTGCCTGCGCCACCGATCAGCGTCGTATGCTCGCGGTCCACCACCACACGCTGCGCATGGCCGAGCTGATCAAGCCCAACCTGCTCCAAGGCGATCCCGACATCGGCCGATACCAATTGCGCTCCAGTAAGCACCGCGATGTCCTGCAGCATATCCTTGCGCCTGTCGCCGAAGCCTGGCGCCTTTACTGCTACTACCCGCAGCACGCCGCGAATGTGGTTTACGATCAGCGTGGCAAGCGCCTCACCCTCGATATCTTCGGCAATCATCAGCAGCGGTCGACCGCTTTTCGCAATGGTCTCCAGCAGCGGAATCAGATCCTTGAGCAACCCGACCTTCTGCTCGCATAAAAGTACGAAGGCGTCCTCCAGCACTGCCTCCATTTTCTCGCTATCAGTGATGAAATACGGCGAAACGTAGCCACGGTCGAACTGCATCCCCTCAACGACGTCGAGCACGGTTTCGGTGGTTTTGGATTCCTCGACAGTGATGACGCCTTCGTCCCCGACGCGCTCCATGGCATCAGCCACCAGTTCTCCGGTCGCAGGGTCGTTGTGTGCGGAGATGGCGGCGATCTGCGCTTTTTCCTTGCGCGTTTTCACTGCACGGGATTGCTTGTGCAGCGTTTCGACGGTAACGCGCAGACCTCGGTCGAGCCCCCGTTTGATATCGATGGCGCTGGCGCCAGCCACGACATTGCGGATGCCTTCGGTCAGGATGGCGTGAGCCAGAACCGTCGCCGTGCTGGTGCCGTCACCGACTGCGTCGCCGGTCCGCTCGGCGGCCTGGCGCAACATTTGCGCACCCAGGTTCTCCTCGGGGTCTTCCAACTTGATCTGTTTGGCGATCGTCACGCCGTCATTGCATACCTTGGGCGCACCATAGGCGCTCTGAATCAGCACGGATTTCGACTTGGGACCGAGGGTGATGCGGATTGCCTCGGCGAGTTGATTGGCGCCCTGCAGCACTTTCTCGCGCGCAGCGCTACGGAACAGCAGTTTCGTGTGGCTCATGAAACGCATCCTCCTGTGCAATGACCAGCAGCTTTGTTCAGCACGGAGGCGTTGTGTTTGATCGGAATCAACGTCCATGCTGCAGTCGTGCACTGAAACGTAGCGCGTCGCACCAAGCGGCGTAAGATGACGCCATCTTTCACTTGGAATCGGAGTTTTTACATGCTGCTTCGCTTACTGGCCGCAGGTGCCATCACCGCCCTTTGCATGCCTGCGATCGCGCAGGAACACCACCACGACCATCAAGCGCCTGTGGAAGCAGTTGCGACTGAACTCGCTGTCAGCCAGGCCTGGTCGCGCGCAATGCCGCCAAGCGCGCCCACCGGTGCGGTCTATTTCGTTC
This sequence comes from Stutzerimonas decontaminans, assembly GCF_000661915.1. Taxonomy (NCBI): domain Bacteria; kingdom Pseudomonadati; phylum Pseudomonadota; class Gammaproteobacteria; order Pseudomonadales; family Pseudomonadaceae; genus Stutzerimonas; species Stutzerimonas decontaminans. The sequence goes on from NZ_CP007509.1 coordinate 2,429,793, forward strand.
TGGAGAATCGCGGTGATCAACCGCAACGGCTAGTTGGGGCACAGACGCCACGGGCCGTGAAGACCGAACTGCACACCCATGTGCATCAGGGCGACATGATGAAGATGCAGCAGATCGAGTCGGTCGACGTGCCCGCTTCGGGCAAGGTTGAGTTCAAGCCGGGCGGAAACCACGTCATGCTGTTCGGACTCAAGCAGCCGCTGGTCGCTGGCGAGAGCTTTCCGCTGACGCTGCAGTTCGAGAGTGGCGCCGAGGTCACCACCGAAGTAAGTATCGAAGTTGATGCCCCCGCTGCTAGCGGCGCGACGCAGGGCCATCATCACTGATTCATCTGGCGTGCCGGGCAACCCGGCACGCTCTTCCCGCCCTCAGATTGCCGCGGGCGTACGCATGGTGACGAACTCCTCGGCCGCTGTCGGGTGGATGCCCATGGTTTCGTCGAACACCTGTTTGGTCGCACCCGCCTTCAGTGCCACGGCCAGCCCCTGCATGATCTCACCGGCGTCCGGCCCAGCCATGTGGCAGCCCAGTACGCGGTCGGTTTCGGCGTCCACTACCAGCTTCATCAGGCTCCGCTCGAGGCTGTCCGTCATGGTCAGCTTCATCGGCCGGAAGCGGCTTTCGAAAATGGTGACCTTGTAGCCCTTTTCGCGGGCTTGTTCTTCGGTGAGGCCGACTGTCGCCATGTTCGGCAGACTGAACACTGCCGTCGGGATGGTCGCGTAATCCACCTTGCGGTATTGCTCTGGCTTGAACAGCCGTCGCGCAACCGCCATGCCTTCGGCCAATGCCACTGGCGTCAGCTGGATACGACCGATCACGTCACCGATCGCCAGAATCGACGATACCGAAGTGCGGTATTCATCATCGACTGCGATGTATCCGCGAGCGTCCAGCGCCACGCCTGCTTGTTCCAGACCCAGGTTGTCCAGCATCGGACGGCGCCCGGTCGCGTAGAAGATGCAGTCCGCTTCGAGCGTGCGGCCATCTTCCAGCGTGGCCAGCAGGCTGCCATCGGCCTGCTTGTCGATATGCACGATGTCGGCGTTGAACTGCAGGTCCACGCCCTTCTTGATCATTTCATCCTTCAGGTGATCGCGTAGCGCCCCATCGAAGCCGCGCAGGAACAATTCGCCACGATAGAGCAGCCTGGTATCCGCACCGCAGCCATGGAAGATCGATGCGAATTCAACTGCGATGTAGCCGCCACCGACGACCAGCACGCGTCGCGGCAGGGATTCGAGGTAGAACGCTTCGTTGGAGGTAATCGCATGCTCGCGACCGACAATTTCCGGAACGTGCGGCCAGCCGCCGGTCGCAATCAGAATATGCTCGGCACTGTACCGTTTGCCTTCAACCTCGACGGTATGCGCGTCCACCAGACGAGCGTGTGCCTGCAGCAGGGTCACGCCGCTGTCCACCAGAATGCTCCGATAGATGCCGTTGAGCCGCTGGATCTCACGATCCTTGTTGGCAATCAGGGCTTTCCAGTCGAAGGTAGCGCCGTCGATGGTCCAGCCATAACCCTGCGCCTGGCCGATGTCCTCGGCGTAGTGCGCGCCGTAGACCAGCAGCTTCTTCGGTACGCAGCCTACGTTCACGCAAGTGCCGCCCAGGTAGCGGCTTTCGGCAACCGCTACCCGGGCACCGAAACCCGCAGCGAACCGCGCCGCACGAACGCCACCTGAACCCGCGCCGATGACGAAAAGATCGAAGTCGTAAGCCATGTAATGTTGTCTCCTTCTGTAGCGACAGCATAACCCACGCATCCGCTCTGGTTCACCGAAGGAGTGCCCCATGCGCCCTACCCTTACCCATCTCGCGCTGCACGTGCCTGACCTGCAGGCCTGCATCGCCTTCTACGAACGCTTCTGCGGCATGCACGTGTTCCACGAACGCCCTGGCAAAGGCTCACGAATCGTCTGGATGGCCGAGCCTGGCAAGGAGCGCGAGTTCATTTTCGTGATGATGCCGGGCGGCAAGGATCGGGCGCTGGCGATGGACGACTACAGCCATTTCGGTTTTGCGCTGGCCAGTCGGGAAGAGGTCGATGAGATCGCCGATCGGGCACGCGAGGACGGCTGTCTGATATGGGAGCCGCGCGACGAGCCCTATCCGGTGGGCTACTACTGCGGACTACGCGACCCGGCGGGCAATTATGTCGAGTTCAGCTTTGGCCAGCCGCTCGGGCCAGGCGCTGAAGACATGCCGCAGCCCTGAAACGAATTGGGCCACCCGGAGGTGGCCCAATTGGCTCAGAACGCCTTACCGGTTAGGTAGAAGTGCTCATAACAGAAGTTGGTCGCCGCGATGTAGCCCTCGGCGCTACCGCAGTCGAAGCGCTGCCCCTTGAACTTGTATGCGAGTACGCAGCCATCCTGGGCCTGGCGCATCAGCGCGTCGGTGATCTGGATTTCGCCACCCTTGCCCGGCTCGGTCTGCTCGATGAGATCGAAGATGTCCGGGGTCAGAATGTAGCGGCCAATGATCGCCATGTTGGACGGCGCGTCTTCCGGCTTGGGCTTCTCGACCATGTGGCTGACGCGGTAGATGTCGTCGCGGATCATCTCGCCGGCAATTACGCCGTACTTGCTGGTCTCTTCCGGCGGAACTTCCTGAATCGCCACGATCGAACAGCGGAACTGGTTGTACAGCTTGACCATCTGCGCCAGGACAGGATCACCGTCCAGGTTGATGCACAGATCATCCGCCAGCACCACGGCGAACGGCTCGTCGCCGATCAGCGGGCGGCCGCTAAGAATCGCGTGGCCGAGGCCCTTCATTTCAACTTGGCGGGTGTAGGAAAAACTGCACTCATCGATCAGGCGGCGAATACCAACCAGGTATTTTTCCTTGTCGGTGTTGCGGATCTGGTGTTCCAGCTCATAGCTGATATCGAAATGGTCTTCCAGCGAGCGCTTGCCGCGCCCGGTAACGATCGCGATCTGGTTAAGCCCAGCCGCCAGTGCCTCTTCTACCCCGTACTGAATCAGCGGCTTGTTCACCACCGGCAGCATTTCCTTGGGCATGGCCTTGGTTGCGGGAAGAAAACGTGTGCCATATCCGGCAGCGGGGAAAAGGCATTTTTTGATCATGTGAGTCCTTGAAATGAAGGTTCCAGTCGATGCACTGCTTGTCGATATAGCAGCTGCCTTGCGGTGTTGCTCGGTCTTGCCGGCGTAGAGCCTACGACCACCGTTTTCCATATGGGTTCGCAGCGAGCGCACTGAGCGAATGCAGAAAATATGCCCGCCACCCGAAGCGCTTCCATGATCGCGATCCAGACGGGTCGGCAACGCTAATATCGCTTTGCCATTCTGTAAAGCTGGACCCTGCGCTCTTTCATCCGCACCAAGGTGAAGCATGGCGCTACACGCATATCTATCTGCATGCCGTTACAGCCAGATTGCATCCTTGCGCACGAGACGCTCCACTGACCTGCGTCATTGAAAGCTGTATTTGCGTCCTCATTGCTCTGCTGATGCACTCGAGATCGACCGGAACGCAATACCATAGCGTGCCCGATAATGGCGCATAGCTAGCATTAGCGTCGATCTTCAAGAAATTCGCCAGCTCGCCGATAGGGATTGAGATTGCTAGCCCATCGCTGCGTCGTGGGAAAAAAGAACAATAGTGCGCCATGGCAGCTACCTCCGTGTGGCAGTAGTACTAAGGAAGAACATGAACAGCTCCGCCTCTCGACAGATGTCCGTGCAGACCAAAATCAATCTGGCCCTGGTATTGGTGCTGGTGGCGATCATGTCCGCCTCCTTGTTCATAGCCGCCAGTACGGAAAAGCGCCTGGTCCTGCAGGTGGTGGAGCAGCAGACCAAGGATGCCGCCGACTCCTATTTCGATAGCATCAACACCATGATGCTGACCGGCACCATGGCGCAGCGTGAGGTCTTGCGAAACAAGATCCTCGCGCGCCCGGGTGTAATCGATGCACGCATCATCCGGGGTGAGGAAGTCACCAAGGTGTTCGGTCCAGGCTTCGCACACCAGGCGCCTGCCGACGCGCTGGATCGGCGCGCGCTGAGTGGCGAGGAGATTATCGAGGTCAACAAGCAGAACGGCGGCCGTGTGCTGACCGTCATCAACCCCATCCTCGCGCACGCTGATTACCGGGGCACAAACTGCCTGACCTGCCACCAGGTCAGCGAAAATGCAGTCATGGGCGCTGTGCGCATCAGCTATGACCTGAAAGCGCTGGATCAGGAAGTCGATCGCAACATCATGATCAGTGGTGCGATTCAGTTGCTGTTGCTGGTCATTGGCGTGGTGGTCATGTGTATGACCGTGCGCCATGTGATCATTCGTCGCATCACCGCCATGCGCCACACCATGAATGCCATGGCCGAAGATGAAGATCTCAGCCGCAGCGTTGCTGTAGGCGCGAAGGACGAGATCGGCGCGATGGGCGATGCCTTCAACCGCATGATCGGCAAGTTCCGCCACAGCCTGGAAGCCGTTGCCGGCGTCACTCATCAGCTTACGGACGTGTCCGAGCGCGTTTCCCATGTCGCCGAGAAGACCCTGGCGGCAGTCAACGAGCAGCGCAACGAAACCGATATGGTCGCCTCGGCGATGAACGAGATGAGCGCGACCGTGCAGGAAGTGGCACGTAACGCCAACCAGACCGCCACCGCCTCTACCGGGGCCGATACCGAGTCCAAGGCCGGGGTGAAGGTCGCGACCGAAGCGCTTGATGGCATTGAAGTGCTGATCGCCGAGATCGAGAAGGCGGCGCAAGTGATTCAGCGGGTCGAAAGCGACAGTGCCAGCATCGACATGGTGCTCGGTGTGATCAACGGCATCGCCGAACAGACCAACCTGCTCGCCTTGAACGCTGCCATCGAAGCGGCACGCGCCGGCGAACAGGGTCGCGGCTTCGCGGTGGTTGCCGATGAGGTGCGCACCCTCGCTTCGCGTACACAGAAGTCCACCGAAGAAATCCAGGCGATGATCGAGCAACTGCAGAGTGGCGTACGTAACGCCGTGCAAGCCATGAGCGAAGCGCAATTGCGCGCCCGCTCGGGTTCGCAATGCGTCGAGAAGGCCGCGCAAAGCCTTGGTGTGATCGCCGATGAAGTCGGCACCATCAACGAGATGAACACCCAGATCGCAACGGCCGCCGAGCAGCAGAGCGCGGTTGCCGAAGAGATCAACCGCAACATCACGACCATCAGTCGCATCGCCGACACCACCTCGGCGGACGCAACACAGACTTCGCAGATCAGCGATGAGCTGGTGCGCCTGGCGACCGAACTGAACCGACTGGTCGGCCAGTTCAAGCTCTGACCACAGCGGCGCGGCCTTCCTGGCCGCGCCCGGTGCGCATTTCTAATCGCCCAACGGTGCGGTTCGGAGTGCCGCCGGGACGCTATTCTTGATCTGAGACAGTCGGCGCGCCGGAGCGAATCGTCCATAATCCGCGCCCATGACCTGCCTGAGCCGGAAACACCCAAGGGTGACACCGCGTTCCGCGCCCGACTCCGAATTCAACCCTTAGGTGAAACGAACAATGGACCAACTGCCGAGCTTCAACCGGGCCCTGGTCGAGAAGTACGACCGTCCCGGTCCTCGCTATACCTCCTACCCTACTGCCCCGCAGTTTCACCAGGCCTTCGCCCAGGACGATTACCGCGCCGCTGCTGCACGCAGCAATCAAACGCAACCGCCCAAGCCGCTCTCGGTGTACATCCACATCCCGTTCTGCAAGAGCCTTTGCTACTACTGCGCCTGCAACAAGATCATCACCCACAAGACCGATCGCGCCGTCGAGTACCTTGAATACCTCAAGCGCGAGATCGCCATGCAGGGCGAACTGTTCGATCGCTCGCGCAAGCTGACTCAGCTTCACCTGGGTGGCGGCACGCCAACCTACTTCACCAGCGAGCAGCTGGCCGACCTGATGGCGAGCCTGCATCATGCGTTCAACATGGATGACAGCGACAACCACGAGTTCTCGCTGGAAGTCGACCCGCGCACCGTCACGCCCGAGCAGATCCATGGCCTGCGCAGGCTCGGCTTCAATCGCCTGAGCTTTGGCGTGCAGGATTTCGACGAGCAGGTGCAAATTGCCGTCAATCGCATCCAGACCGAGGAGCAGACCCGCGAGCTGGTCCAGGCCGCCCGGGACGCGCAATTCAAGTCCATCAGCGTCGATCTGATCTACGGCCTGCCCCTGCAGACGGTGGCCAGCTTCGACACCACGCTGGACAAGATCATCGACATCCGCCCCGATCGCATTGCGGCCTACAGCTACGCCCACCTGCCGGAGCTGGTGCGTGCGCAAAAGCTGATTCGCCCCGAGGACATGCCGCCGCCAGAGCGCAAGCTCGAGCTGCTGGAGCTGACCATCCAGCGCCTTACCGCCGCCGGTTACGTCTATATCGGCATGGATCACTTCTCCCTGCCGGAAGACGAACTCGCCCTGGCTCGTGCCAATGGCACGCTGCAACGCAATTTCCAAGGCTATTCAACGCATGCCGACTGCGACCTGATCGGGCTGGGCATCTCCTCCATCGGAAAGGTCGCCGACAGCTACAGCCAGAACGTGAAGGAGCTTTCGCAGTACTACGCCCGCCTCAACGAGGGCATGCTGCCCGTGCATCGCGGCTACAAGCTGAGCGAAGACGACTGTCTGCGCCGCGACGTGATCGTGTCGCTGATGTGCCACAGCCGCGTCGACTACGCGCAGATCGAGCGCAAGCACGGCATCAACTTCCGCGAGTATTTCGCCGAGTCGCTGGCCAAGCTGGCTGAGCCGGTTGCTGACGGCCTGGTCGAGTTGCATGACGATGCGCTGGTCCTGTTGCCGCAAGGGCAGCTGATGATGCGCAACGTAGCGATGGCCTTCGACGCCTATCTCGGTGGCGAGCAACGCGGGCGCTTTTCCCGTACGGTCTGATCCCGTATCCCTGGCGTGTGTGGGCGGCAATCGGGCCGCCCGTCCACCTTCCGCCGATCGCCTTAGAATTGCCAAAACCTGCTGAAGCTGTATAAATAGCCAGTCTTTGAGCGGGCCGCCCACGCCCCAGCTTCAGCGGATGTGCAATGCGTCAGGCCCTGGAAAATCCCTTCTACTATCTCAACAACTTTCAGCAAGTGCTGGCCTGGGTTAGCCGTCACCACAGCGATCTGCTGGACGAAGCCGAACGAGACTTCATCGACCGTTTCGCACTGTTGCCCCAAGCCTCCCAGGCGCTGCTGGTACGCATGGTGATGCGCAAGGGCACGCTGTTTCGCGCGGGCAAGCTGCGCTATCCCGAGATCGGCTGCCCACGCCACGCAGCTCTGCCGCTGATCGAGCACGGCTGGATCGACGCGGAGCGTGCATTGACGCTGGAGCAGCTGTTCGCACTGATGACCAAAGGCGAGCTGTTGCAGGTGTTCGAAGCTGCGGCATCCGCCAACCTACGCAAAGCCGAGCTTTTGGAAAGCTTGCGGGCCGTCCATGACACGGCAAAGCCTTTTCAGGCGTGGTGCAGGCACATCGAAGATGCGGTTTTCGCGCTATGCATCGACGATCTCTGCGAGCGGCTGCGCCTGCTGTTCTTCGGCAATATTCATCAGGATTGGTCCGAGTTCGTTCTGGCCGATCTCGGAATCTATCGCTACGAGCAAGTCGCCTTTTCGCCTACCTCGCGCGCCTTCACCTGCCGCACCGATCTGGATGCCTATCTGCACCTGCATCGCTGCCGCGAGCGCTTCGACACCGGCGACTCCCTGCCGGATGTCCTGGCCGACATCCCGCTCACGCCCTATGCCAACGACTGGCTGGAAAGCCGCCGCGGCAAGCTGCTCCTGCGTATCGGCCAGCAGGCCGAACGGCTCGGGGAGCTGCCCGAGGCGCTGCGTCTGCACGCAGCCAACCCCTATCCGGGCGCACGCGAACGCGCGATTCGGGTGCTGGAACGCTGTGGCCAACCAGCGGCGGCGCTGGAGCTGCTGCTTCGGGCTCAGACAGCCCCGGAAAGTGAACATGAATTGCAGCAGTTGCAGCGCATCCTGCCGCGTCTCCAGCGCGGATTGGGCATCCCCACCGATCGCTCGCGCAGTCGCAAGCCGGAGCAGCTCGATCTGGTCCTCGCCAGCGCCGGCTGTAGCGTCGAGCATGCCGTGCGTGAGCATCTGTCGACACCCGAGGCTCCCGTCTATTACGTCGAGAACGCTTTGATCGGCTCCCTGTTCGGCCTGCTGTGCTGGGAGGCGATCTTCGCTCCGCTGCCTGGTGCGTTCTTTCATCCGTTTCACTGGGCGCCGGCCGATCTGAACCGCGCGGACTTTCATCAGCGACGAGCCGATCTGTTCGCTGCCTGCCTGGCCTGTCTCGACAGCGATGATTACCGTGATTGCATCTGGCGCACCTTCCAGGCAAAGCTCGGTATCCACAATGCTTTCGTCGCCTGGGGGCTGATAGATGAGCAGCTGCTGGCGCTCGCTCTCGACTGCATTCCCGCCACCCATCTCAAGCTGATGTTCCAGCGCATTCTGGCGGATGTCAGTGGCAATCGCACCGGCCTGCCAGACCTTGTCCAGCTGTGGCCGAAGGAACGCCGCTATCGCATGATCGAGGTAAAGGGGCCGGGCGATCGCCTGCAGGACAACCAGAAGCGTTGGATCGACTACGCCCACCAGCACGGCCTGCCTATCGCCGTGTGTCATGTGCAGTGGGCCGAGGCAACGTCGTGAGCTATCGGGTCGCGGTGCGTGCGCTCTGCGAATTCACCGCCAAGGTCGGCGATCTGGACTTGCGTTTCACCCCCTCGCCGACTGCGCTGGAAGGTATCGCCGGTCATGCCCAGGTCACCGCACGGCGCGGTGAAGGCTACGAGCGCGAAGTCGCGCTGCAAGGCCAGTACGAGCGACTGAACGTGCGCGGACGCGCCGATGGCTACGATCCGGTGCGCAACCGGCTGGAAGAGATCAAGACCTTTCGCGGCGATCTTGAACGCCAGCCAGCCAATCATCGGCAGCTGCACTGGACGCAAGCGAAGATCTACGGCTGGCTGCTCTGCCAGGCACGCGGACTTGATGAAGTCGAGCTGGCATTGGTCTATTTCGATATAGCCAGTCACAAGGAAACCCTGTTCATCGAGCGGTACACCGCTGCGGACCTGCGCAGATTCTTCGAGGTGCAATGCCAGGCATTCATCGACTGGGCCGACCAGGAACTGGCCCACCGGGCCGCGCGCGATCAGGTTCTGACCGCATTGCGTTTCCCGTATGCAGACTTCCGCTCTGGGCAGCGGCAACTGGCCGAGGCGGTTTACAAGGCGGCCTGCACCGGCACTACGCTCATGGCGCAAGCGCCGACCGGCATAGGCAAGACCCTTGCCACGCTATTTCCGCAGCTCAAGGCATTTCCCGGTCAGCAGCTGGACAAGCTGTTCTTTCTCGCCGCGAAGACCTCCGGCCGACGTCTCGCGCTGGACGCTCTGCAAAGCCTGCAGCGCAGCGGCGCTGACTCATTGCGCACGCTGGAACTGGTCGCGCGCGACAAGGCCTGCGAGCACCCGGACAAGGCCTGTCACGGCGACTCCTGCCCATTGGCCAAGGGGTTCTATGACCGCCTGCCGGCAGCCCGTGTCGAAGCGCTTCAGCATTGCATGCTCGACCAGGCGACGCTGCGAGGCATTGCGCTCGAACATGAGGTCTGCCCGTATTACCTGAGCCAGGAACTGGCGCGCTGGGCTGACGTGGTGGTGGGTGACTATAACTACTACTTCGACATCAGCGCGCTGCTCCACGGCCTGACCCTGAGCAACGACTGGCGTGTCTGTGTGCTGGTAGACGAGGCGCATAACCTACTCGAGCGGGCACGCGGTATGTACAGCGCGGAACTCGACCAGCGCACCTTCGCCGGCCTTGGCAGCAAGGCACCCGCCCCGCTGAAGCGACCGTTGAGTCGTGTTCAGCGCTGCTGGAACGAGCTGCATCGCGAGCAGACGACGACGTACCAGGTGCAAGCCGAGCTGCCGCTAAAACTGCTGGGTGCATTGCAGCAGGCCGTCAGCGCCATCACCGACTACCTTGGCGAGCAGCCCGCCGGCTTGGATGCCGAGCAGCAACGCGCCTATTTCGACGCCATGCACTTCTGCCGGATTGCCGAGCTGTTCGGCGAGCATTCGCTGTTCGATATCAGCCTGCTGCCGGCGGCGGGTCGTAGCACGGCCAAACGCTCATGCCTGTGTTTGCGCAACGTGGTCCCCGCACCGTTTCTCGAGCCGCGGCTCACCCAGGCGCATTCCAGCGTGCTGTTCTCGGCTACGCTGAATCCGCGGCGGTTTTATGCCGACACCCTGGGCCTGCCAGAAACGAGCGCCTGGATAGAAGTCGATTCGCCGTTCCAAAGTCATCAGCTGCAGATCTGCCTGGCTGAACACATATCGACGCGTTACCAGCACCGAGAAGCCTCGCTGGACGCGGTGGTCGAGCTGATCGGCACGCAGTACCGCACGCGGCCAGGCAACTACCTGGCCTTCTTCAGCAGCTTCGATTACCTGCAACAGGTGACCGCCCTACTGCGCGAGCAGTATCCGGATGTTCCGTTCTGGGAGCAGACCCGCGGCATGCGGGAAGCAGCGCGCAATGAGTTTCTCGGTCGATTCACCGAACGCAGCAAAGGGATAGGATTTGCCGTACTTGGCGGCGCCTTCGCTGAAGGCATCGACCTGCCGGGCCGGCGCCTGATCGGCGCATTTATCGCGACCCTCGGCCTGCCCCAGATCAATCCTGTTAACGAACAGTTCAAAAGGCGTTTCGATGAGATATTCGGACGCGGCCTCGGTTACGATTACACCTACCTCTATCCTGGCCTGCAGAAGGTCATCCAGGCTGCGGGCCGGGTCATCCGTACTCAGGATGACGAAGGTGTCGTGCACCTGATCGACGACCGTTTCGGCCGCCCACAGATCCGTCGGCTGCTGCCGCGCTGGTGGTCACTCTCGACCAGTGCGGGTGGCTGAGCGACCAGTCGTTGTGGTTGCGTGGGGCACGGAGGCTCGTTATAGTCCTGCGCCGCCGATTCTCCATCGGCGCACTGCGACGCCCGGATGGCGAAATTGGTATACGCAAGAGACTTAAAATCTCTCATCCGAAAGGGTATGCGGGTTCGACCCCCGCTCCGGGCACCACTTCGCTGGGCTCTCCCGCTCACTGCTGTTCAGTGATCTCCGCAACCTTCCAGGTTTTCTGCAGCTAGCGCTAACGGTTTCAAACAAAACCGCCAGCAACTGCGTTTGGATTCCATCTCAATTTCCAGAACCAGCACTCGCTTCGCCTAACTTCGTCGCTTCAATTCCCACTTCCACAGCACAATGCCTATGAAGATCGCTCGCGCCAAATTTCATCCATGGATACAAATAATGCTAATCTGTATCTACAGATCAAACTGAGGCGAACGCATATGAGCGCAACTCTTCAAGAGGCGGTCATTTTTACCAAGGATCAGTGCGCCACTGGCTTGCGGGCTGCGGTGAACATTCTTGATAAATGGCAGGCAACTACCGAACAGGCATGTCGGATATTGCGCATCTCTCGCAGCACCCATGCTCGCGCCAAGCTGCGCAATCCGGATTGGTCGGTCAGCCTGGACGCGGATCAGATGCAGCGGGTGAGCCTCATCCTGAATATCCATGCTGCGCTGCGGTTGATCTTCGACAACCCGGAAAACACTTATGGCTTCGCGGCGATGCCCAACAACAACGAGTTCTTCAATGGGCGATCGCCCCTGGAGGTCATGGCACAGGGCGACATGATTTCGCTGTACGAGTCGTTCCGGCGGATCGACAGCCTGAGGGGCGCGCAGTGGTAGTGCCGCAGCGCCTGCCAGTCCGGCCGGAAGGCAGGTTGCAGGCGTACCGGCTGGTCAACTCGAAATTCCCACCCATTGATCTGTTCGATGATGTGGCCGATGCCGATGAGTTCGAAGTGCTCTATCAGCTGCAGGCTTTGACCAATCCCCGCCTGCACAACGAGACCGGTCGCCTCGAACTGATTCCCCGTTCGGAAATCCCCTTTGGCATCCCCGGCTGCTCCTACGCTACCGCCCCCTTTACCCACGTGAATCCCGCCGGCTCGCGCTTCAGCGATGGCAGCTACGGCGTGCTCTACCTGGCCGACAGCATGGAAACCGCGCTCGCAGAGGTTCGTCACCATCAGGAGCTGTACTGGTCCAAGGTCGTGGGGCTCAACTTCGAACGCTTCGTTTTCCGCGGACTGTCCTGCCATTTCAATGAGGCAGGGATGCTGGATGCCATCGCTGTTGCGATGACGGACCCAATCTACGATGCCGCGGATTACTCTGCAGGTCGTCAGTTCGGTCGCCAGGTCAGGCAGGACGGTTTTCCAGGATTGCGCTACCACTCGGTGCGCAGGCCGGATCAGTGTTGCTGGGCCCTGATGACCCCGCGCTGTGTGCTTTCCGTTATCCAGGCCGCCCACTACGAGATGATCTGGAACGCCGGCATTACCAGCGTCAGCGCAATCGGCGAGGTCTGATCGCAGACGACTGCCACCGCTCATCAGCCGGAATGAGGCTGCCAAAGCGCTGTAACAAACGCCGCGCATTATCTGCTCATGGACTCCCCATGGCGCACGGACGCTCCACCGAACTCACGAGATGAGGACGCGAACATGAGCAAGCGATCACTCGAAGAACTGGTCACTCGATCGGATATCAGCGCACTCCAGCCTATGGCGCACTGGCGCCGCGGGCGTCGTATCGGTCACGACAAGCCATGCCCGAACGCAGCTGCGCTGATTCAGCGCGCCGCACAGGATGTCGGCATGCTAAGAGCAGCTTTAAATAGCTAAGCGCACCTTATTGTTAGATGTTTGGATCCGATCGAAGATCGTTTGTCGCAGGCATTTTGCGTCCTGGCCGACGGTCAACGGCAACAACGGCAGGCGCTCTACCCTACGCTCAGAAACAGCACACCCTCGTCGGAGTTCAAACCGTGCCGGGACCACGACTTCCGCGCCGGGCGCGGCAGCCCAGCGTACGGGGAGATCAACATCGGTTACTAGCCGTGCCGTCCCGCTGCCAAGGGTCTGGCAACGTCAACGACCAATCTATGGACACCGGCAAGCTCTGGGCGCAGCTGCAGCGCACCTACTGAGCGATGCAGGTCGCGCCGCCCCACCCGATCGACCTGCACGACTAGTGCGCGTGACGAGGTAAACGCAGCGAAATCAGCGCGGCGAGCAGCACGAACAGTGAAGAAACCCACAAGCAGGCCTGCAGCCCATAGGCCTGGAATACCCAGCCAGATAGCAAGGTGCCGATCAGCCGGCCCATGGCGTTGGACATGTAGTAGAAGCCAACATCGAGCGAGACGCCGTCTTCCTTGGCGTAGCTGACAATCAGATAGCTGTGCAGCGAAGAGTTCACCGCGAACAACGCACCGAACAGCAATAATCCACCGATCAGTACCCATTGAGGCGACGCATTGCCCGTCAGCCCGACGGCGATCGCCGCGGGCAGTGCCGCCAACAGCGCAGCCCAGATGAAGGCTGCGCGTCCGTCCGGCACCTTGCCGCTGCGCTTGCCAGTGATGGCCGGCGCGATCGACTGGACGATGCCGTAGCCGATAACCCAGCAGGCCAGAAAGCCGCCGACCATCCAGAAATTCCAGCCAAACACCGTACTCAGGTACACCGGCAACGCGATGACGAACCAGACATCGCGCGCGCCGAAGAGAAACAGCCGCGCCGCAGACAGCACGTTGATCGCCGGACTCTTGGAGAGGATGTCCTTGAATTTCGGCTTGGCCTTCGCCTTGCCAAGATCCTTTCTCAGCAGCACCAGGCTGCTCAACCAGATCACCGCCAGCACCGCAGCCATCGCCAGCACCGCGCCGGCGAATCCCAGTAGCGTGAGCAACAAGCCGCCAAGGAAGAATCCGACGCCCTTGAGCGCATTCTTCGAGCCGGTGAGGATGGCCACCCATTTGTACAGCGTGCCCTGCTGACTGTCGGGCACCAGGAGCTTGATCGAGCTCTTGGCCGACATCTTGTTCAGGTCCTTGGCGATACCGGACAACGCTTGCGCGCCCATCACCCAGGCAACCGTCAGCCATGGCGCCGGCACGGTCAGCATCAGCAGAGCCACTACCTGCATCGCCAGGCCGAGGTTCATCGTCCGGTTCAGGCCGAGCCGCGCACCGAGGTAGCCACCGACCAGGTTGGTGATGACACCGAACACCTCGTAGAACAGGAACAGCGCGGCGATCTGCAGCGGCGAGTAACCCAGCGCGTGGAAATGCAGCACCACCAGCATGCGCAGGGCACCGTCGGTGAGCGTGAAGGCCCAGTAATTACCGGTGACGATCAGATACTGGCGCACCTCGGGGGACAGTCGCGCAAGGGCTTGCATGGCGGGTTCCGGTTCGTTGGTCAAATGGTCGTTACAGTGCAATAACGTGCAAAAGGCGGCCTGGGTGAGAACCAGCGGTGGGCTTTGCCCCACCAGCTATCTCCACCTTGAACCGCCCTCACCGCTCAAATGCGCTTCATCCCGCCAACCCCACCTTGCGCGCCAATTCAACGGTGCGGTTGGCATAGCCCCATTCGTTGTCGTACCAGGCGTAAATCTTCACTTGGGTGCCGTTGACCACCATGGTCGACAGCGCATCGATGATCGACGAGCGTGGGTCGGTGCGGTAATCGATGGAAACCAGCGGCCGCTCCTCATACCCGAGAATGCCCTTCAGCTCGCCTTCGGCCGCGGCCTTGAGCAGCTGATTTACCTCGACGGAATCGGTCGGGCGCTCCACCTCGAACACGCAATCGGTCAGCGAGGCATTGGCCAGCGGTACACGCACGGCATGGCCGTTGAGCTTGCCGCGCAGCTCCGGGAAGATTTCGGCGATCGCCGTGGCCGATCCGGTAGTCGTGGGAATCAGGCTCATGCCCGAAGCCCGCGCGCGACGCAGATCCTTGTGCGGCTGATCGAGAATGCTCTGCGTATTGGTCAGGTCATGGATGGTGGTGATCGAGCCATGACGGATGCCGAGCTGCTCGTGAATCACCTTGACCACCGGCGCCAAGCAGTTGGTGGTGCAGGACGCCGCGGTGACGATGCGATGCTGCGCCGGATCGAACAGACTATCGTTAACGCCCATGACGATGTTCAGTGCACCCGGTTCCTTCACCGGCGCGCTGACCACCACGCGCTTCACGCCCTGCTCCAGATACTGTTGCAGCACTGCCACGGTCTTCATCTTGCCGCTGGCCTCGATGACCAGATCACAGCCCGACCAGTCGGTGTCGGCGATCGCCTTGTTGGCGCTGACCTTGACCCGCTGGCCGTCGATCACCAGCCAGTCGCCATCGGATCCCGCTTCGTGTTGCCAGCGGCCATGGATGGAATCGAAGTTCAGCAAATGTGCATGGGTGGCCGCGTCCCCTGCCGGATCGTTGATCTGCACGAAATCCAGCTCCGGCCAATCCCATGCCGCGCGCATTGCCAGACGTCCGATGCGGCCGAAGCCGTTGATGCCCACTTTGATGCTCATGGATGACTCGCTTTTGAAATGTGATTCAGGAGGTTCGTGGTGCAAACATGATGATCGCCATGCCCAGCAATGCCACCGTGCAGCCGAGCAGATCCCACCAGGTCGGGCGAACGCCATCGACCAGCCACAGCCAGACCAGCGCCACGCCGACATACACACCGCCGTAAGCCGCATACACGCGCCCGGCAGCAGTGGGATGTAAAGACAGCAACCAGGCGAACAGCGCAAGAGAGACCGCCGCCGGCACCAACAACCAGATACTCTTGCCCTGTTTCAGCCAGAGGTACGGGAGGTAGCAGCCGACGATTTCTGCGACCGCTGTGATCACAAACAGGCCAAGCGTATTCAGCATGAGAAGCCCGTCATGCGCCGAAGCGTTCGATCCAGCCGACATGCGCCGGATGCTGGATCGCCTTGGGCCGCAGCACCTGCACACTGGCGATGGCGGTTTCGCGCGGCACTTCCCGGTTTATGAGAATGCGCGCGGCGATCAGCCCGGTACGCCCAGAGCCACCCTTGCAGTGAATGGCGACGCGCTTGCCGGCATCCAGCAGTTCATTGATCCGAGCCGCAGACTGTTCCCAGGCCTGGTCGAAATCTTCTAGCGGCACCTGTTCGTCGGCCACTGGCAGATGGAACCACTCGAGTTCGCGCTCGGCGCACAGCTGCGGCAGCTGAGTCGCTTCGTTACGAGCCAGCTCTTCAGCAGGCATCAGCGTGATCAGCGCTTCGGCGCCAGCCGCTTGCAACGTGGCCAGCGCCTCATCGACGCTGGTGCCCTTGCTACCTGGGCACGGCGTGAAGATCAGCTGAGCGGCGCTGCCGGGAACATCAAGAATGTCATAGGGGTGATTGGACACGCGAGCGATTCCTGAAAGTCAGATAGAGCGTTGATTGACGCGACGGGACAGCGCTTCGGCCGACTCCTTGCGTTCGGAGTAGCGATCGACCAGATAGTCGGCCCGACCACGCACCAGCAGAGTGAACTTGATCAGCTCCTCCATCACGTCGACCACGCGGTCGTAGTAGGCCGAAGGCTTCATCCGGCCGGCGTCGTCGAATTCGAGAAAGGCCTTGGCCACCGAGGACTGGTTGGGGATGGTGACCATGCGCATCCAGCGGCCCAGCACACGCATCTGGTTCAGGGCGTTGAATGATTGCGAGCCACCGCTGACCTGCATGATCGCCAGCGTCTTGCCCTGGGTCGGGCGCACCGCCCCCATGGCCAGCGGCACCCAGTCGATCTGCGCCTTGAATACCGCGCTCATCGAGCCGTGACGCTCCGGCGAACACCACACCTGACCTTCCGACCACTGCATCAGCTCGCGCAGCTCCTGCACTTTCGGGTGGCTGTCCGGTGCATCGTCCGGCAGCGGCAATCCAGACGGATTGAAGATGCGCGTCTCGGCTCCGAAACGCTCTAGCAGACGCGCAGCTTCCTGCACCAGCAGACGACTGTAGGACCGCTCCCGGTTGGAGCCATAGAGCAACAGAATGCGCGGTTTGTGAGCCTGCCCGGCCGGCAGGTCGAGCTTGTCGAGGTCGGGCAGATCAAGCAGATCGGGGTCGATATTGGGCAGATCGTCGTTCATTAGGCATGTCCTGCAAATTAAAGAGCGCCGATGCGAGCCAGCTCAGCTCTCAGCGTAGCGGCATCCAGCTGCGCAAGCGGCAGTGCGAGAAACGCTTCGATACGCAGCCTTAGCCTGGCCAGCGTGGCATCGAACGCTGCCTCGACTTCCTCGGGGCTGCCGACGCTCTCGGAGGGGTCGGCAAGCCCCCAGTGCGCCTTGGTGGCCGGACCGAAGTACACCGGGCACGCCTCACCGGCGGCCTTGTCGCAGACGGTGATGACGAAGTCGGGATTCAGCGCCTGATGGGCGTCGCTGCTTTTGCTGTACAACCCAACCGCGGCAATTCCCGCTCGCCCCAGCGCTGCAAGTGTCAGCGGGTTGATCTCGCCTCTTGGTTCGCTGCCGGCACTGAACGCACGCATGCCGGCTGGTGCGAGATGGTTGAACAGTGCCTCGGCAAGAATGCTGCGACAGCTGTTGGCAGTGCAGAGAAAGAGAATCTTCATGGTCGTCCTTTGATTCAGGCACACGAGCTGGCCCGCTCGGGGCGGTTGCGCATGCTCTCGAGGCGCTGCACGTTGTCGCCGAGCCAATTCCTGTTGGCGGCCAGAATCGGCTGCAGCATGTCGGTCACCCAATCAGGCAGGTGCGGATGGAGCCGGTAATAGACCCACTGGCCCTGACGGCGGTCTTCCAGAATTCCGCATCCACGCAGCAGCGCCAGATGGCGCGAGATTTTGGGCTGGCTTTCATCCAGCGCATAGGTCAGCTCACACACACACAGCTCGCCTTCGCGAGCGATGAGCAATGCGATCCGTACGCGAGTCTCGTCTGCGAGGCATTTGAATACAGCGGTGGGCGTCAGGTGCTCGACCATGGATATGCCTTCTCAACGCTTGTTCTTGACCAGCACGAACATCTTGATGCGCTCGTGTATCTCGTGAAGCGTGTGCCGGTAGGCATCCGGCTGGTTGCTGGTGGCGGGGTCTTCGAAGTTCCAGGCAATGTACTCGCCAGCCCCAGGCAGCGCATGGCATTCCAGCGAGGACTTGTCACACAGTGTGATTACGAAATCGAACTGCTGCCCTTCCAATTCCACCAGTGCTTTGCTGCGCAAACCCTCTGTCGGAACGCCGAGCTGCTCGAGCGCTGCGAGCGCGCGCGAATCGACCTGTGTAGGGGCAGTGCCTGCACTGAAGGCCTCGAAGTGCGCCGAATCGGTATGCCGCAACAGCGCCTCGGCGAGCTGAGAGCGTGCCGAATTGGCAACGCAGACGAACAGGACACGAGCTTTGTAGGCCATGAAGCCGATCTCCAGAAGATGTGCTCGGGCGAATATATTGCTTAACGTATATGCAAGTAAAGCACCCGGCATTTATTGCAGACATAAGGCTCGCATTTGGCTAAAGCCTATGTTTGTTCAGCCGGCGCAAGGGGCGTATATTCTGTTCCGCATATATTTATGTAACGGATGACAGCTAATGACAGGAGCCGCTTGATGACAGCGTCCAACGTTCTCGATGTGATCGTCATTGGCGCCGGACAGGCTGCCCTTACAACCGCGTACTTCCTGCGTCGCACATCGATGTCCTATCTGCTGCTTGACGAGCAATCCGGCCCCGGCGGTGCCTGGCTGCACGCCTGGGAGTCGCTGAGGCTGTTCTCACCTGCCGCCTGGAGTTCGATTGCAGGCTGGCCGATGCCCGCGCCAGCCGAACCGGGCAATCCGACGCGCGACGACGTTATCGATTATTTGCGACATTATGAAGACCGCTACCGGTTTCCGGTCCAGCGCCCGGTTCACGTCGACGCGATCAGCCGCCTCGGCGACCTCTGGCGCGTGCGAGCCGGCAACCGGCAGTGGCTGGCGCGCGCGGTCATCAGTGCGACGGGCACCTGGGGCAAGCCATTCGTTCCAGATTGGCAGGGCCGGGCGGATTTTCGGGGCCAACAGGTTCATTCAGCGCACTACCATGATCCGGCTCCCTTCGCAGGCAAACGGGTAATGGTGGTAGGTGGCGGCAACTCCGGCGCGCAGATCCTTGCCGAGGTATCCCAAGTCAGCGAGACACGCTGGATCGCCCAGGAGCCACCCGCGTTTCTACCCGACGACGTCGACGGCCGCGTGCTGTTCGAGCGAGCCACCGAGCGCTGGAAGGCGCAGCAGGAAGGACGCAGCATCGACGAACCGGTAGGCGGCTTCGGCGACATCGTCATGGTGCCACCGGTGCGCGAAGCCCGTGAGCGCGGTGTTCTGGTGGCCGAACGGCCCTTTGTACGCTTCACCGAAACGGGCGTCGAATGGGCTGACGGGCGTCGCGAGGATCTTGATGCGGTGATCTGGTGCACCGGTTTCCGCCCGGCGCTGGATCACCTTGGTGAACTCGGCATCATCGAGGCAGATGGCAAGGTACAGGTAGAAGAAACCCGTGTCGTGAAGCAACCCAATCTCTGGCTGGTGGGCTACGGCGACTGGACCGGCATGGCTTCTGCCACACTGATCGGCGTCACCCGCACGGCGCGAAGCACTGTCGACCAGGTCGCTCAGGCACTTGGTGCGACGCCCCAGCAGCGTCCGCAGTAACCATCCAATGCAATCCCGATCATCATGCGAGAAGGTGAAATAAGCGATGTCCAGTCAATGTGAAGTGGTCGGCAAGAAAGCCGCCGGCGCGCCGCTCGGATTCTTCGAGCGCTACCTGACGTTCTGGGTTTTCCTATGCATCATTGCCGGCACCCTCCTCGGCCTGGGCCTCCCCGCCGCAGCGCAAACGGTCGGCGCGCTGGAAATCGCCCATGTGAACATTCCGGTCGGCCTGCTGATCTGGGTGATGATCATCCCGATGCTGATGAAGATCGATTTCTCGGCCCTGCGGGAGGTCTATGCACAGCGGGCGAGCATGGGCGTCACCCTGTTCGTCAACTGGGCGGTCAAGCCATTCACCATGGCCCTGCTGGGCTGGGTATTCATCAAGCACGTATTCGCTCCATGGCTACCGGCATCCGAGCTGGACAGCTACATGGCAGGCCTGATCCTGCTGGGCGCCGCCCCGTGCACCGCGATGGTCTTCGTCTGGAGCAATCTCTGCAACGGCAACGCCAACTTCACCTTGACTCAGGTCGCACTGAACGACGTGGTGATGGTGTTCGCCTTTGCGCCAATCGTCGCGCTGCTGCTCGGCGTATCATCGATCCCGGTGCCCTGGGACACCCTGCTGCTCTCGGTGGTGATGTACATCGTCATTCCACTGGCCATCGCCCAATTCATTCGCGCTCGACTGATGCAGCGTGGCGAACGAGCTTTCCAGGCGGCACTGGCGAAGATCCAGCCGTTTTCCATCGTGGCATTGCTAGCGACCCTCGTCCTGCTGTTCTCCTTCCAGGGCGAAGCGATCGTAGCCCAGCCGTTGATCATCGCCATGCTTGCGGTACCGATCCTGCTGCAAACACTGTTCATCGCTGGGCTGGGCTACTGGCTCAACCGTCGCTTTCTGGTTCGCCATGATGTTGCCGGCCCCTCCGCAATGATCGGCGCCTCGAACTTCTTCGAACTGGCCGTCGCCGTCGCCATCGTGCTCTATGGTTTCAATTCAGGTGCTGCCCTTGCGACCGTGGTTGGCGTCTTGATCGAAGTGCCGGTCATGCTCTGGCTAGTGCGCAGCATCAACCGCAGTCGTGAGTGGTACAACCGCGCATTGCCGGCTGATTGAGCCAGACGCTAACCTGCGCTTGATCCTGATCAGCAGGGCGTTGCGCAGGCTGGCTACCATTGATGTAGACGCCTGACAGGAACATAGAAATGGATAGCCCTGCGCAAGACCAACCAGCACCCGCCGCTCACACACCACCGTCTCTAAGGACGCACTTGGGCAGCTTCTGGCGAGACCACCCGACAGAGGCCAAGATACTGCTTGGCATGTGCGCAGCGTTCCTGCTGATCTTCTTCCTGCCGGTGGGCCAACCCCGTTTCGAGAACTCCGTACTGGAAGGCCTACGTCTGACGCAGTGGTACGCCCGCGAGCATGTGATTCTTTGCCTGCTGCCGGCCTTCGTCATCGCGGGCGCTATGGCCGTCTATATCAGCCAGGGCGCAGTGATGAAGCACCTTGGCCCAGCTTCGCCGAAGCCGGTGGCGTTCGGTGTGGCGTCCATCGCTGGCACGCTGCTGGCCGTATGTTCGTGTACGGTGCTGCCACTGTTCGGCGGTATCTACAAACGTGGAGCCGGCCTAGGTGCGGCGATTGCCTTTCTCTATTCAGGGCCTGCGATCAATGTGATGGCCATCGTGGTGACCGCCAAGGTGCTGGGCGCCGAGCTCGGGATTGCCCGCGCCGCTGGTGCAATTCTGTTCGCACTGGTGATCGGCGCCATCATGCACCTGCTTTATCGGCACGAGGAGGCTGCACGCGCGGCCAAAAGTGCCCGCGGCTTCGCCGGTGACGACAGCGGGCATCCGCTCGGCGACATCGTCGCGTTGTTCAGCTTGATGATCGGCATTCTGGTATTCGCCAACTGGGCCAGTGCGGAGAATTCGGCCTGGATGGCGGTACATGCCTGGAAGTGGCCGATCACCGCAACGCTCGCCATCTTGCTGGCGACATTGCTGGTACGTCGCTGGAATTGGTCGGTGCAACCACTGCTGATGATCGGCGCGCTGGTGACTGCGAGCGCTCTGCTTGCGCCACAATGGCCGGAGCTTGCCATGGTCATAGGCATCGCGGGGTTGATGCTACAGGCCAGTCGCGAGAATGCAGCAGGCCAGGAGTGGGTCGGTCAGAGCTGGGACTTCACCAAACAGATCATGCCGTTACTGCTTGGCGGGGTGCTGATCGCCGGCATGCTGCTCGGACGCCCCGGCCACGAAGGGCTGATTCCTAGCGAGTGGGTAGTCTGGGCTGTGGGCGACAACAGCTTCACCTCCACCCTCCTCGCCTCGGTCCTCGGCGCCTTCATGTACTTTTCTACCCTGACCGAAGTGCCCATTGTCGAGGGTCTGCTAGGAGCTGGGATGGGCAAGGGCCCGGCGCTGGCAATCCTGCTGGCGGGACCTGCGTTGTCGTTACCGAACATGCTGGTGATTCGTACCGTGCTCGGCACGCAGAAAACGATCGTGTACTGCTCGCTGGTAGTGGTTATGGCCACGCTCAGCGGCTATATCTATGGCCAACTGATGTGAGAACGACGATGAAAATGACTGTTTATGGGTCCGGATGCGCCAAGTGCCAACAACTCACCAGCAATGCAGAAGCTGCCGCAAAGCGACTCGGGCTGGAGTACGAGGTCGAGAAAGTCACCGACGTCAACGCCATCATCGAAGCGGGAGTCATGCGCACCCCAGCGCTGGCGGTGGACGACGAAATCCTCGTGGAAGGCAAGGTACCCAGAAGCGATGAGCTCCAGCAACTCCTTGGCTAAGTGAGGCCGTGACAGCGCCGTGCTGCATTATGCGGCGCGACTTTGTTCCATCGAACGGAACCGTCCTGCGCAGTTCAAGGCCTCATAAGTGAACCTGCCAGGAGAGTGAGAAGTGTCCGATTCGATGACGTACTTGGCCATTGCGGCTGCCGTGGGACTGATAGCGCTTAATCTGCTGGCAATCATCAGCGTATTCAAAAGCAACCGAACCGTAGGCGCAAAGGCCCTCTGGGCGATTGGTGTCGCCATTTTCCCAGTGCTGGGCCTGCTGTTCTGGCTATTGGCAGGACTACGCCGAGCACATTGATCAGGGCTTCAGACCCAGCAGATACAGCGCCCGGCCGAGCACTCTTACCGAGTCGGCATGCTTGCCGGCCTGGTGCAACTGCTCGCCCTCGGCGCGCAATTCACGAACCTGCTGCAGGGTGGCAGCGTCCTTTGGCGGATTGGTCTTGAGCTGCTCGTCTATCTTGGCCATGTCCATGGGACAGTGCATCGCCAGCAGCGGCGAACTGAACAGGACGGCAAACGCATAAGCTGTGAGGCGTCGCATGGCTAATTCTCCCGCGTGAGAGGTGCTCACGAAGTATAGATAGCCTTTGCAGAGTCGCTCCGCCGGAAAAAGGATGGCCCGAAGTGCCCCGACATTCTGTCGAGTAAAAGAAAAAGCCCCAAGCAACGAGTTGCTTGGGGCTTTCAATATGGAGGCCGATGTCGGAATCGAACCGGCGTACACGGATTTGCAATCCGCTGCATAACCACTCTGCCAACCGGCCTCAAAACGAACGCGCCGCATTATGACTGCGGCGCGATCTTACAAACTGGAGCGGGAAACGAGACTCGAACTCGCGACCCCGACCTTGGCAAGGTCGTGCTCTACCAACTGAGCTATTCCCGCGTTGTCTTGGTGACGGGCGCCATTCTATACGATCGGATGCTGCCGTCAACCCCTTGATTAAAAAAGTTTTTATTTCTTTTCGGTGGGGCTCAGGTGCGGCCATGCAGCCATCAGGTAATTGATCATCGACCACAACGTCAGAGCCGCCGCCACGATCAACAACGCATAACCTAGGCCAACCCAGATCGTGGGTTGTGACGGATTCGCCAGCAAGATAACCAGCGCGACCATCTGCGCGGCCGTCTTCCATTTGCCCAAGTTCGATACTGCCACCTGCGCACGCGCGCCCAACTCTGCCATCCATTCGCGCAGCGCCGAGACAACGATCTCCCGGCCGATAATGATCGCTGCCGGCAAGGTCAGCCAGAGGTTTGCATGTTCTTCGACCAGCAACACCAGCGCTACGGCCACCATCAGCTTGTCGGCGACCGGATCGAGAAAGGCCCCGAACGGCGTGCTCTGCCCCAGCCGCCTGGCAAGGTAGCCGTCGAGCCAATCGGTCAGCGCTGCCACAGTGAATACGGCGCTCGCAGCCAAGTAGCTCCAGTAGAACGGCAGATAAAAAAGCAAAATAAAAACAGGTATCAGCAGCACGCGTAGAACGGTGAGCAGGTTAGGGATATTCATCGGTACCACTGATCGGCGGAATTCGAAGGACAGTTTACTCACTGTGCAGAGCGGCATAAATCGACTCGGCGAGCTTTTTACTGATACCGGGAGCCTTGGCGATCTCGTCGAGGCTCGCTCTGCACAGTTCCTGAAGACCACCAAAATGCGTAAGCAGTTCGCGGCGGCGCTTCGGGCCAATGCCCGGAACCTCTTCCAGAGTCGACGTCCGCCGTGCTTTTCCGCGTCTAGCACGGTGGCCGGTAATGGCGAAGCGGTGCGCCTCGTCGCGCACCTGCTGGATCAGGTGCAGCGCCGGGGAGTCAGCCGGGAGCGTGAATTCGTGGGCCGCGTCGTTGAGGTAAAGAGTCTCCAATCCGGGCTTGCGGGTCACGCCCTTGGCCACCCCGAGCAGGATCAGTTCCGGTACGGCCAGCTCTTCGAGTACCTCGCGAGCCATGTTGAGCTGCCCCTTGCCGCCATCGACCAGCAGAATGTCCGGCAGCTTGCCCTCCCCCTCTGCGGCCTTGCGGAAGCGCCGGGACAGCGCCTGATGCATCGCCGCATAGTCGTCGCCTGCGGTGACGCCTTCAATGTTGTAGCGGCGATAGTCCGACTTCAGAGGGCCTTCCGGGCCGAACACCACACAGGAGGCTACCGTTGCTTCGCCGCTGGAATGGCTGATATCGAAGCATTCCAGGCGCTGCGGTGATTCGTCGAGTTCCAGCGCCTCGGCCAATGCTTCGAAGCGAGCCGACAGGTGCTGACGGTTGGCCAGGCGCGCACCCATCGCCTGCTCGGCATTGGTCAACGCCAGCTGCTGCCAGCGCGCTCGCGTGCCACGCACGCGATGAGTGATGGTGAGTTCGACGCTGCGCAGCTCGGCGATCGCACTGATCAGCGTGGGGAAATCTTCGTGCACTGCGTTGACGATCAGCTCCCCGGGCAAGTCGCGCTCGGAGGCACCCAGGTAGTACTGCTCAAGAAACGCCTGCAGCACTTCGCTGACACTTTCTTCAATCGCAACCTGCGGGAAAAAATTTTTGCTCCCCAGCACGCGGCCGCCGCGCACGCTGATCAAGTGAACGCAGGCGCCGCCTGGGCTGACCACCGCTGCGACGATATCCACGTCGCCATTGCCGCCTTCCATGCTCTGCTGGTCCTGCACGCGGCGCAGGATGCCGATCTGGTCGCGGATTTCGGCCGCGCGCTCGAAGTCGAGGTTCATCGCTGCCTTTTCCATGTTACGTGACAGCTCTTCGGCCAGTGCGTTGCTACGGCCTTCTAGGAACATCACCGAATGACGCACGTCCTCGGCGTACTCGTCTGCGTCCACCAGATTCACGCAAGGCGCCTTGCAGCGCTTGATCTGGTACTGCAGACAAGGCCGTGTGCGGTTTCGGTAGTAACTGTCTTCGCACTGGCGCACGAAGAAGGCCTTCTGCAGCAGACTCAGGCTTTCGCGGATCGCCCCGGCGCTCGGATAGGGTCCGAAGTAACGCCCTGGCGCCTTCTTCGCCCCACGATGAATGCTCAACCGTGGAAATTCGCCGGCCGAGAGAAATACATATGGATAGGACTTATCGTCACGCAGCAGGATGTTGTACGGCGGCCGCCACTGCTTGATCAGGGTCTGCTCGAGCAGCAGCGCCTCGGTCTCGTTCGCAGTGATGGTGGTTTCCACCTGCGCGATCTTGGCTACCAGAGCAGCGGTTTTCGGCGCCTGCCCGGTCTTGCGGAAATAGCTGGCCAGGCGCTTCTTGAGGTTCTTGGCCTTGCCGACATAAAGCAGCTTGGCCTGCGCATCGAACATGCGATAAACGCCTGGACGGCCGCTGCAAGCTGCCAGGAATGCAGATGAGTCGAAGGCTTCTGTCATCAGTTGACGGTGTCGACCATCCCGTGGCGAACGGCCAGCAGGGCAAGCTCGACATCACTGGTAATCGACAGCTTTTCGAAGATGCGATAGCGGTAGGTGTTGACCGTTTTTGGCGAGAGACAGAGCTTGTCGGAGATGCTCTGTACTTTCTGGCAGTTGGCGATCATCAGTGCGATCTGGATTTCCCGCTCCGAAAGCAGATCGAACGGCGATTCGCTGAGCTGCGGCTGGAACGACTTCAGCGCCAGTTGCTGGGCAATTTGCGGGCTGATGTAACGCTGACCACCGAACACCATGCGGATGGCCTGCACCATTTCTTCCAGTGCTGCCCCCTTAGTCAGGTACCCCGCCGCACCGGCCTGCAGAAGGCGCGTCGGGAACGGGTCTTCTTCGCAGATAGTTACAGCGATGACCTTCAGATCTGGGTAGCTGCGTAGCAGCTTGCGGGTCGCCTCGAGACCACCGATGCCGGGCATCTTGACGTCCATCAGGACGACGTCGGGCTTGAGTTCCCGCGCCTTGCGGATCGCGTCTTCGCCGGAATCCGCCTGGCCTATCACCTGAAGACCAGAGATGTCCGCCAGCATGCGGCTGATGCCTGTGCGAACCAAGTCGTGGTCATCGACCACCAGCACCCTAATCAAGCAGACACCTCATTGACCGTACTAAAAGCTGGCTGGCTGCTCGCTTTTTCAGGAGCGAACTCTATCAAAAAAATCATCGACCTGGCCGATCACGATGCAGGTAACTGATCGAGATCATGACTCTGCGGCGCCAGCCGACGAACTGCATGCTGAACGCCGATGGACGGCCAAAGTCACAAACCTGATGATCATTTCCGTGGATTTCCCATGCTCACCCTGATCGCCGCGCTGGTCCTGACAGCCACCCACATGCTGGCCGGAAGGCTGAGCAAACTGCACCAGCTGCCGCGCAGCCGTTGGCTATCTGCTGCTGGCGGCGTCGCCGTCGCGTATGTATTCGTGCACCTACTGCCTGAGCTGGCCGACGGACAAGAGGTGATGGAAGATAGCGGGCTCCACCCGTTGCGCTATCTGGAACACCACGCCTATCTGCTGGCATTGCTTGGCCTGGTCTGCTTCTACGGGCTAGAACGGCTGATCAAGCAGCACCGGGACGAGCGGCCTGAAGGTGCACCTTCCCACGCCGGCGTTTTCTGGCTGCACATAAGTGCATTCGCCGGCTACAACGCACTGATTGGCCATATCCTCGCCAACCGAGACCCAGGTCAGGCGCTGGAGTTGGTCTGGTACACCGTGGCCATGTCGCTGCACTTCATGGTCAACGATGTAGCGCTGCAACACGACCACCAGGACCTGTTCGCTCGGCGCGGCCGATGGATCCTGGTGGGATCGACGCTGATCGGCTGGGCGTTTGGCTCGGCAGTTCAGCTCTCCGAGCTGGGTATATCGGCGGTTACGGCGTTCATCGCCGGCGCGATCATCCTCAACGTCCTGAAGGAGGAGCTGCCGACGGAAAGGAACAGCCGATTCGGAGCGTTCCTGCTCGGCTCGCTCGGCTATTCGTTCCTGCTATTGCTGATGTAGCCGACGCAACCGTGCCTGTGCTTCATCATCTCGGTCTAGCATCACGCAGTGGGATGTGCAGGAAATAACTCGGAGTAATGTACTGCGAGTTGCGGCAGCGAGACGGAGAGATGCGGCTGCGCTACGCCGACCAGCAAGATCTCCATGTCGCTTCGCATTTGGCAAGGTTCCGTCTCTCAGTTCGAGCGCAGCAATGCCGGTCACAAGGCAGGCTGATCAGCACGACAGGTCGCAGACGCGGATAGGCTTTCATGGCGAGGAATCGGGTCGAGCTCGCACCCGGGAGAGCCTGATCCAGATCGTGTCAGCCAGAATCCTGTCCGCCATTGCCGTTGGCGGCGAGCAGATGACTGAGCACCGAGCGCATCTTGCCTGGCTTGACCGGTTTGTTCAGCACCGGCACACCGCAGCCCTGCAATTGCTGGCGGCATTGGTCACTGCGATCGGCGGTAATCATCACCACCGGCAGCGTTTCGCTGAAGCAGTTCCGCACCGCGAGCACGACGTCCCAACCGGTCAGCCCGTGATCCAGATGGTAATCGGCGAGGATCGCATCCGGCGCGACGCCAGCCAGCGCTGCCACTGCGCTTTGCTCGTCGGTGGCAGTCACCACCGTGCAGCCCCACTGTTCGAGCAACGCAGTCATGCTTAGCAGGATGCTCTCTTCGTTGTCGATCACCAGCAGGCGCCGCCCAGGCAGCGGATCGCCCAGCTGCGGCACGACCGGTGGAGCCGCAACCCGCTCGTGGGGCATCGCTTCGGCCAGCGGCACATCGATACTGAACACCGAACCACGCCCCGGTTTCGAACGCACCAGTACCTGATAGCCGAGCATGCTGGCGATACGGTCGACGATGGCCAGCCCCAGCCCGACTCCACTGCGTTTCGCGGATCGACCGACCCCGAGCTGATTGAATTCGAGAAAGATCGAACCCAGCTCCTCCTCAGGGATGCCCCGGCCGGTATCCCAGACCTCGATACGCAGCGCCCCGGCACGCCTGCGAGCACCCACCAGCACCGCACCCTGATCGGTATAACGGCAGGCATTGCTGAGAAAGTTGCGCAGGATTCGCGTCAGCAGACGGAAGTCGGTCTTGATGGCGAATCGCGGAATGTAGTGCTCCAACTGCAGCCCCGCAGCAGCAGCAACCGACTGAAATTCGGACACCAGCGGCAGCAGGACATCGTCCAGCGAATAGATATCGATATCCGGTTTGATCGCGGCCTGATCGAGCTTGGAAATGTCCAGCAGATCGGTCAGCAGGTCTTCGGCGCCTTCCAGCGCCTGATGCGCCCGTTCGACCAGATGCAGCTCGTTCTGCGGCAATTGGCGTTCGCGCAACGTCGAGATCAGCAGGCGCGCGGCATTGAGTGGCTGCAGCAGGTCGTGGCTGGCCGCGGCAAGGTACTTGTCCTTGCTCAGGTTCGCGGCCTCGGCTGCATCGCGGGCTTCGCGCAGTTCGCAGGTGCGCTCGGCGACACGCTGCTCCAGTTCTTCGTTGAGCTGCAACAGACGCAACTGCGCCAGTTTGCGCTCGGTAACGTCGGCGACGAAACCCTCTACCAAGCCATCCTCATCCGGCTTGAGCAGCAGGTTCATGATCACGTAGATGGCGCTGCCGTCCTTGCGGCGCAGGCGCGTCTCATAGCCGAACAAGCCATGCTGCTGGCTCAGGGTATGGCGGATCTGCCGCAGCTCCTCCTCACCGCCAATGAAAAGGTGATGAGACAGATCGGTCAGTGCCCACAGCGCCTCTTCCGGGGTCTCGTAATTGAGCATGCGTGCCAAGGCAGGATTGGCGGCACGAATACCTTCGTGGAGGCTGGCCTGGAAGATGCCGTGCACCGCATGCTCGAACAACCATTTGTAGCGGTTGCGCTCGTTTTCCAGCTCTTCCAGACGTGCCACCAGCTCTGGGTAGTGACTCTTGCGCGCGGAATGGCTGCCAAAGCCGAGCAGTTGCGTCAGGGCCTGATGCTGATCATCAGAGCGCTTCGGCATAGACGACCTCGACGTCCCGCTGCGTCGACGAGCGTGGATTGGTCAGGATGCAGGGGTCCTGCATCGCATGTTGCGAAAGGAACGGAATATCGGAGAGGTTCACGCCGTGCAGGCTGAGCGTTTCCCTGAAGCCAATCTGCTGCTTCAGGTCGATCAAATGCTGCACCAGACGTTCGCGCACCTGCCGGTGATTCAGCCCGCGCGAATCGATGCCAAGGGTTTCGGCGACCTTGCGGTAGCGGTCCGGCGAGGCGTCGTAATTGAAGGCGACGACATGTTCGACCAGCACGGCATTACAGACGCCATGCGGTAGATCCAAGTAGCCGCCGAGACTGTGGGACATGGCATGCACGGCGCCGAGAATCGCGTTGGAGAACGCCAGCCCGGCCTGCATGCTGCCAAGCATGATTTGCTCGCGCAGGGCAATATCCGCTGGATTGGCGATCATTTGCGCAAGATTGCCGTTGATCAGTCGCATGGCCTCCAGCGCGTGCGGGTCGGTCAGCGGACCATGGCCGGTCGATACGAATGCCTCGATGGCGTGCACCAGCGCATCGATGCCGGTGCAGGCGGAGAGAAACGGGTCCATGCTGAGCGTGGTTTCCGGGTCGATCAGCGAGACATCCGGCACGGCTGCCTTGCTGACGATGGAGAACTTCATCCGCTCTTGCTGGTTGGAAATGATCACGAACTGTGAAACATCTGCCGAGGTCCCGGCAGTCGTTGGAATAAGAATCAGCGGTGGGCTGGGCACGCGCAGCGTATCCACCCCTTCGAATTCATAGATATGGCGCCCATGCGCCGCGACGATGCCGATACCCTTCGCGCAATCCATGGGGCTACCACCGCCGACTGCGACAATCACGTTGCAGCCTTCGCTGCGATACAGCTCGGCGCCGAGCATTACCTCTTCGCAGCGGGGGTTGGGCGAAACATCAGTGAACAGGCTGTGTTCGATGTGATGCCGGTCTAGACTGGCCTGCACGTCAGCCACCCAGCCCGCCTTCACGACGCCGGGGTCGGATACCACCAGCACCTTTCGCGCACCGAAGTTGGCCGCACAGGTGCCAACACTATGGCGACAGCCGGCACCAAAGATGATTTCTGGAGAGACGAACTTGCGCTGGAGGCTGATATTCGGGCTCATGACTGCGGCCTTTTTTATTTTTTGTAACTAACTGGCGCAAGCCTACTGCAATGCTCACGTAAAGCAATGCGCCAAATGGCTGGCCATGCCACCCGCCTGGCGGAATGCCTCAGAGCAGCTGCTGGTAGAAGCGCAGTTCCCGTTGCAGCGCATCCGCGAGGTTGGCTGCCTGTCGAAACCCGTGGCGCTCCTCGGGGTACAGGCGGTACTCCACCGCGATACCACGATCACGCAAAGCCTCAACCATCGCCTCGGTCTGCTCCGGCAGCACCACCGCATCCTGTCCGCCCTGCAGGAAGATTACGGGTGCAGCAATACGGTCGGCGTTATGCAGCGGGGCGCGCTCACGGAAGCGCTCCGGCACCTGCTGCGGATGGCCGATCAGCCAGTCCAGGTAGTCGCCCTCGAACTTGTGCGTCACCCGCCGCAGGGCCAGCGGATCACTGACGCCATACAGGCTGGCGCCGCCGCGAAACAGCGCTGTCGCGACCAGCGCACTCAACGCCGTGAAGCCACCGGCGCTGGACCCACGGATGAACAAGCGCTGCGGATCGACCGCGCCCTGCTCCACCAATGCCCGTGCGGCCTGGCAGGCGTCTTCCACGTCGACAATGCCCCACTGCTCGCGCAATCGCTGTCGATAGGCCCGCCCGAAGCCACTGCTGCCGCGATAGTTCACGTCGACCACGGCGAAACCGCGCTGAGTCCAGTACTGGATGCGTGGATCGAATACCGGATAGCTCGCCGAAGTCGGCCCGCCATGAGCGAATACCACCAGAGGTGGCAAGGCCCCCGGCTCGCCGCGGCAGTTCGCATTGGCGGGTGGGTAAAAGAAAGCATGTGCGACCTCGCCATCACCGGTCGGAAAGCACATGGATTGCGGGCGCGACAATTGACTGGCCGACAGCGGCTGCGCTCCGCCGGCGAGAATCTGCACCGCTCCACTGGCCCTTTCGATGGCGAGTACCGCGGGTGCTCGCTCCGGAGCGCCAGCGATACAGAACACGTGGGTCTGGTTGGCGGCCAATTGGCGGCACCGGGTGAAGTCCGCTGCCAGTTGGCGCCGGCTGCCATCGGCAGCGTGCTCGAACAGCCAGCCATAACCATCGACCATATGCGTCAACAACAGGCCGCCACCAGCCAGTGGCAGGTAGCTGATGGTGCCCAGCTGCCAGGGCGCCGGTGCGCAGTCGAAGTCCTGTGCCTCGTCCGCCTCTCCGGATGCCGTCAGCGAATGCCGATGCAGCTGGCCGTCTGCCTCATAGAAAGGCTGCCAGAAACCCAAACGGTCGCTGAGGCAGAACAGCCGGCCGTCGGAGGCGAAGCGTGGCTGTTGCAAGGACTCGCCTCCATCCGTGCCTGCCAGGCATTGCCTGTTGCCCCAACGCTCGTTAGGCAGGCGTTCAGCTGCGCACAGGCGCGACGAGGCCCAGGGCTGTTCGGGACGATCCCATTCGATCCAAGCCAGCCGTGCACCGTCCGGACTGAGCACCGCAGCGGCATAGAAGTCGGCGCCCTCCACAACAACACGACGCGCACCATCGACCATGGAGATACTCACCAGACGATGCACGACGCCAACGGCCTCATGGGATTCCTCCAGCGCCAGAATCGCATCACTGACGGGGTCATGCTGCAGATCGCCATAACGGCGTTCAGGCGCCGCCGTCAGCGCGATTGGCGGCGGCGCGGTCTCGGCCTCATCGGTCAGCTGCAGGTAGATCTGCTGATCCGCTTCGTTGACGAAGGCGATGCCCTGCCCGGCCAGACAGAACGCACCGCCGCCGTATTCATAAACGCGACTGCGTACCGAGAAGTCGTCCGGGGTCAGGCGGCGTGCGCGGCCGGCCTGCCAGAACCACAGCGTGCAGCGCCCCTGAGCGGGGTCGTACTCGATCCAGAACAGCCCGCCGTGCCCGGCCCGCAACTCAGCATAATCCCGACTCGTGGCCGCTGCGGCCTCGGCGCTCCAGGCGCTGGGCCAGAAGCCATAGGGCAGCGCCTCGGCGGATTGGTGGGGCATGGACGAATCGTTGCGGGGCGATTTCATACCTTGAGGATGAGCTTGGAGGTCTTCTCATTACGGTGCTGCAGCTGATCGAGCCCCAGTGCGCCGTGGTCTGCCTGCTCGCGAGCCGCAAGGATCTTGCCGTGGTGTGCCGACTTGCTGCACACGGGGTCGGCATTGGTGGCGTCGCCGGTGAGCATGAAGGCCTGGCAACGGCAGCCACCGAAATCACGTTCCTTCTCGTCGCAGCTGCGGCAGGGTTCGGGCATCCAGTCGTAGCCGCGAAACTTGTTGAAGCCGAAGGAGTGTCGCCAGATGTGCTCGATGCTGTGCTCGCGCACGTTGGGGAACTCCACCGGCAGCTGTCGCGCGCTGTGGCAAGGCAGCGCCGTGCCGTCCGGAGTGATATCAAGGAACAGGTTGCCCCAGCCGTTCATGCAGGCCTTCGGCCGTTCTTCGTAGTAATCGGGCGTCACGAAGATCAGCTTGCAGGGATGGTTTTGGGCGGCGAGCTTGTCGCGCCACTCGTTGGTGATGCGCTCGGCACGTACCAGCTGCTCCTTGCTCGGCAATAATCCGGCACGGTTCAGTTCGGCCCAGCCGTAGAACTGGCAGGTGGCGAGCTCGACGAAATCGGCTTCGAGCTCGATGCACAGACGAATGATCTGGTCGATGTTGTCAATGTTGTGCCGATGCGTGACGAAGTTGAGCACCATCGGATAGCCGTGCTTCTTCACCGCACGGGCCATTTCCAGCTTGTGCGCGAAGGCCTTCTTCGAACCGGCAAGCAGGTTGTTCACCTCCTCGTCGGCCGCCTGAAAGCTGATCTGAATATGGTCCAGCCCGGCCTCGGCGAAACTGGCGATCTTCTCTTCAGTGAGGCCGATGCCAGAAGTGATCAGGTTGGTGTAATAGCCGAGTCCGCGTGCCGCTTCGATCAGCTCTACCAGGTCCTGGCGCACCAGCGGCTCACCGCCTGAGAAGCCAAGCTGGGCCGCGCCCATCTCGCGTGCCTGGCGGAATACTTCGATCCACTCGGCGGTGCTCAGCTCGTCGTGGCTGCGGGCGAAGTCCAGCGGATTGGAGCAGTACGGACACTGCAGAGGGCAACGATAGGTCAGCTCCGCCAGCAGCCAGAGCGGCGGGCCAGGCTCGTAGCCAGGTTTAGCGAAGCTCGATCCAGAACCGTTCAACGGCGACCTCCAGAAACGCGACGATATCTTCTTGAATTCCTTCGGCCTCGGGATAGCGGACCTGCAGGTCGGCAACGATTGCGCCGACGCTGCGGGTTCCATCCACCTCGGTCAGCACTGCCGCGGCGCTCTCGTTGAGTTTGATCATGCCTTCCGGATAGAGCAGTACGTGGCAGTTCTGCGCCGGCTCCCACTGGAAGCGGTAGCCTCGGCGAAAGGCTGGAATCTGGGTCAGTTGGATATTGCTCATGGTCGTTGTCTCGCCAGTAGGCAGGCGGGCAGCCCGGCCAAATCAATTGTGCTCGTTGGCGGTGGGCTGAAGCCCACCCGTGGACGCACGCTCCTAGAAGCTGATGCCCTTGTGCCAGATCCGTTCACGCGTCACGGTGTGGTACGGCGGGCGATCCAGCTCGTAGGCCATGCTCATGGCGTCGAGCATGCTCCACAGCACGTCGAGCTTGAACTGCAGGATTTCCAGCATACGCTCCTGCGCCTCGCGGGTGCGGTAGTGCTCCAGGGTGATGCGCAGGCCGTGCTCGACGTCGCGGCGCGCCTCCTTCAGTCGCTTGCGGAAGTAGTCGTAGCCGGAGGCATCGATCCAGGGATAGTGCTGCGGCCAGCTGTCCAGCCGCGACTGGTGGATGGTCGGGGCGAAGAGTTC
This sequence comes from Stutzerimonas decontaminans, assembly GCF_000661915.1. Classification (NCBI taxonomy): domain Bacteria; kingdom Pseudomonadati; phylum Pseudomonadota; class Gammaproteobacteria; order Pseudomonadales; family Pseudomonadaceae; genus Stutzerimonas; species Stutzerimonas decontaminans. The sequence goes on from NZ_CP007509.1 coordinate 2,464,268, forward strand.
GGTCAGCGAGCTGCTGGCGGCTTCCTGCCAGCTGGCGCGGCGAGCGAAGTTGACGTAGGCATCCACCGCGAAACGCACACCGGGAAGCACCAGTTCCTGCGACAGCACCTGCTCGCGATCCAGCCCGACGGCTTCGGCCAGCCGCAGCCACGCCTCGATGCCGCCCTCTTCGCCTGGCGCGCCGTCATGGTCGATGATGCGCTGAATCCACTCCCGGCGGGTATCACGATCCGGGCAGTTGGCCATGATCGCCGCGTCCTTCACCGGAATGCAGACTTGATAGTAGAAGCGGTTGGCGACCCAGCCCTGAATCTGCTCGCGCGTCGCCTGGCCGGCATACATGGCCCGGTGAAACGGGTGATGGATGTGGTAGTACTCGCCCTTGGCGCGCAGCGCCTGTTCGAATTCGGCGGGACTCATGGTTGGCAGGTTCATGACGGTGTCGTTCCTTTTCTTTTCGTTCCGTTGTTCTTTACTCGAGCTGCCTCACGGTCTGTAGCCGCGTCTTAGCAGCGCGTCGCTACAGCTCGATGTTCATGCCGTCGAAGGCGACTTCGATTCCGTGCTCGCCGAGGATTTCGCGTTCAACGGAGTCTTCATCGAGGATCGGATTGGTGTTGTTGATGTGGATGAGAATCTTGCGAACCGCGGGCATGCCGTCGAGCACCTCGATCATGCCGCCCGGGCCGCTCTGCTGCAGGTGTCCCATCTCGCTGCCGAGCTTGGTGCCAACCTCGCGCACGAGCATTTCGTCGTCACGCCAAAGGGTGCCGTCGACCAGGAGGCAATCGGCCTGGCGCATGGTTTCGAGCAAGTCATCGCTGACCTTGCCCAGGCCCGGCGCATAGAACAGCGTGCCACCGCTTTTGCGATCCTCGATCAGCAGGCCGATGTTGTCGCCGGGATGTGGATCGTTGCGATGCGGTGAATACGGCGGCGCCGAGCTGCGCAGCGGGATCGGCGTGATATGCAGGTTCGGGCAGCAGGGAATGGTGAAGCTGCCGGCCAGGGCGATGGGGTTCCATTTCAAGCCGCCGTTCCAGTGTTCGAGCATGTTGAACAGCGGGAACCCGGTGGTCAGATCCTGATGGACCATCTCGGTGCACCAGACCTCATGCGGGCAACCTTCACGCAGGGTCAGCAGGCCGGTGGTGTGATCGATCTGGCTGTCCAGCAGAACGATGGCACCGATGGCGGTATCGCGTGGCGCACGGGCCGGCTGCAGCGTCGGGAACGACTCCAGCTGAGCGCGGATGTCCGGCGAGGCATTACATAGAATCCAGTCGACACCGTTATCACTGATGGCGATCGACGACTGGGTACGCGCCTTTGCATTGAGCGTGCCGGCGCGCAGGCCGGCGCAGTTGGCGCAATTGCAGTTCCACTGCGGAAAACCGCCGCCCGCAGCGGAACCAAGAATACGGATGAACATGGACAGCCCCCAAAAGCGAAGCCCCGGCCGGAGCCGGGGCTGATCGATCAACGGTTTGCGAAGTACATGGTGACTTCGAAACCAATACGCATGTCGGTGAAGGCGGGTTTAGTCCACATAGGTCGGTCCTCTTTTTATGGTGCCGGAAGATTCCGACAGCCCAATTAAGCCCCCTGTTCTGCCTAAAGCAGAATGGTACTTTGGAAGGAGACAGCGCCGTGCCTTGGTAGTGCCCGACAGACGGCCGTCCGTTGTTACACCGTTTCTCATTCAGCTAACGCCTGCGGCGAGAGGCTGTCAACTTGAACCCAGCGCCGGCCGATCATTGGCGTTTCGCCAGGCCAGTTCGTTGGTAATGGTCGCCATGGGGACGAACATCGTGCCGTCGAACTTGCTGAGCTCCAATCCCTGCTGAATACGCTGCGGCCAGTCGTTATTGGCCAGCGCAGCCTTGCCTATCGCGACCAGATCCATATCACCATCGACGAGTAAGCCTTCAGCCTGCTCGCCCGTGACGATGCCGCCGTTCCCAATCACCGGGATCGTGACGCAGCTCTTGGCGATCGCAGCAAAGCTCGGCCCTTCGCCGAACGCCGGTGCGGCCGCATCCGGCTCGGTGACGTGCAGATAATCGAGACCGGCATCGACCAGCGCGCGAAAACGCTGCCCGGCTTCGTCCACTCCACCTTCCCATTTCAGCTTGCTATCGCAAACCATGCTTTGGGACAGACGCATTCCAACCACGAAGTCATAACCCACCTCGGCGCGTACGGCGCGGATCACCGCCAGAGGCATATTCAGGCGCTGCAGGTAGTCGCCGCCCCACTGATCAAGTCGCTGGTTGAATTCGGCGCTGATGAATTCGTGCAACAGGTAACCATTGGCACCATGCAGCTCGACGCCGTCGAAACCGGCCTCGCGCGCGTGACGCGCAGCCTGGGCGAATCCCTGGATGGCCTCCTGGATCTCCTGTTCGCTCATTTCGGCCGGGGTCGCGTAAGGACCCTCGCCGCCGTAGAACGTCAGCTGAAACCCGCTGGGCTGCACCGCCGACGGCGCGATATGGCGGGCATGATGGATGTTGCCCTGAGTCTGGGCGCCCCCATGCATGAGCTGAGCGACGAAAGCGGCGCCCGCGTCATGAACGGCTTCGACTACCAGTCGCCAGCTATCGCGATGCGCCTCGGTGGCCAGCCCCGGTTGATTGAAGTAGCCCTGGCTGAAGGCCGTATCGGTATAGATGCCTTCGCTGATGATCAGGCCGAAACCGCCCTTGGCGAACGACGCATAGTAGTCCCGCATCAGTTCGTTGGCGGCACCCTCGGCTTCGGCGCTGACACGGGTCATGGGCGCGACGACCGCACGGTTGCGCAGGCGCATATGTTTCAGCGTATAGGGCTCGAACAGTTGCGACATGGTGTTTTCCTCATCCATCCGATTAGGGGGCATGTTGATGGGAGGCGCATCAGCGGCGGGGAGTTCGATGTACGCGATGGCTGGTTCACCACCGGGCAAAAAAAAACGCGGCCGGGGCCGCGTTGCGATAGGAACCTTGCGCTCGGTTCCAGGGGGATTACAGCAGAAGCGGCGCAGGTTCCTGCACATGACGTGCATAGCAAAGTAAGCCGGCGCGCTGGAGCTAACGCGCCGGGGCCCTCATCAGAAGAATCCGAGTGGATTGATGTCGTAGCTGATCAGCAGGTTCTTGGTCTGCTGGTAGTGGTCGAGCATCATCTTGTGGGTTTCGCGGCCGACACCGGACTTCTTGTAGCCACCGAACGCCGCGTGAGCCGGGTACAGGTGGTAGCAGTTGGTCCAGACGCGACCGGCCTTGATGCCGCGACCCATGCGGTAGGCGCGGTTGATGTCACGGGTCCAGACGCCGGCACCCAGGCCGAACTCGGTGTCGTTGGCAATCGCCAGCGCTTCTGCCTCGTCCTTGAAGGTCGCAACACCGACTACGGGTCCGAAGATCTCTTCCTGGAACACGCGCATCTTGTTGTGGCCTTTGATCAGCGTTGGCTGCACGTAGTAGCCAGTCGACAAGCTGCCTTCGAGCTTCTCGGCGGCACCGCCGGTGAGGATCTGCGCGCCTTCCTGCTGAGCGATCTCCATGTAGGAGAGGATCTTGTCGAACTGCTGCTCGGACGCCTGGGCGCCGACCATGGTGTCGGTATCCAGCGGGTTGCCACGCTTGATCGCCTTGATCTTCTTCATCACCACTTCCATGAAGGGCTCGAAGATCGATTCCTGGATCAGCGCACGCGACGGGCAGGTGCAGACCTCACCCTGGTTGAAGAAGGCCAGTACCAGGCCTTCAGCGGCTTTCTCGATGAATGCAGGCTCGGCATTCATGATGTCTTCGAAGAAGATGTTCGGGCTCTTGCCACCCAGCTCCACGGTGCTCGGAATGATGTTCTCGGCGGCGCAACGCATGATGTGCGAGCCGACTGGAGTCGAGCCGGTGAAAGCGATCTTGGCGATGCGGGTGCTGGTGGCCAGCGCCTGACCGGCTTCGCGACCGAAGCCCTGGACGATGTTCAGCACGCCCGGCGGCAGCAGGTCACCAACCACTTCGATGAACACCATGATCGACAGCGGGGTCTGCTCGGCCGGCTTGAGCACGATGCAGTTACCAGCAGCCAGGGCCGGAGCCAGTTTCCAGGCGGCCATCAGCAGCGGGAAGTTCCACGGGATGATCTGGCCAACCACGCCCAGCGGCTCATGGAAGTGATAGGCCGCGGTGTGCTCGTTGATCTCGGCAGCGCTGCCTTCCTGGGCGCGGATGCAGCCAGCGAAGTAGCGGAAGTGATCCGCTGCCAGCGGTACGTCGGCGTTCAGGGTTTCACGAACGGCCTTGCCGTTGTCCCAGGTTTCGGCGACCGCGAGCTTTTCCAGGTTGGCTTCGATGCGATCGGCGATCTTCAGCAGAATCAGCGCGCGGTCCTGCACCGAGGTCTTGCCCCAGGCGTCGGCGGCAGCGTGAGCGGCGTCCAGCGCCTTCTCGATATCTTCGGCACCGGAGCGCGGGAATTCGGCAATGACCTCACCATTGACTGGCGAGGTGTTGACGAAGTACTCGCCTTTGACCGGCGGGACGAATTCACCACCGATGTAGTTGCCGTAGCGCGGCTTGAAGGATACGACGGCGCCTGGGGTACCGGGCTGAGCGTAGATCATGATGGGCCTCTCTTCTTCTGCTTGTCGGAGCCTGTGCCGGAAAGTGCACAGGACATGGACCGATCTTAGGCAGCGGGGTCTTCGCTCCGGTATGCACCCATGGCAGCGGAGGACTCCTCATTTGGTAGTAGATGGCAAGGCGCAGAGGCAGAGCTGGTGGCGGTTTGCGATTGATACGACCAGCCTGGATCGGGAGAAAAAGCCGAGCAGGATAGACCCTGGATCGCACTCTAAAAATGACGTTGAACAAGGGTGTCTGCCCAGAGCGCAAATTCTTCTGTAACGCAAGAAAAGCGCGACCAAAAGGCGGCAAAACCAACCCCAAAGTCTTATTAGCCCACCTGCCAAAGCGCCTTAGCTTCGGGGTGCGACATCGCTTTTCCCCACAACACCCAATGAGGAGATATGCCATGCAGTGGATCGATCCGGACTTCTGCGACCTGCGTCTGGGCTTCGAAGTCACCGCGTACGTCTACGTACGCTGAGCCCCTGACCGGCGTGATCGAACATCGCTTCACGCCGGTCGAGCGAGGATATGGACATGACGACAACAACAATGATTTCACCAGCCTGCCGTTACGAGATCCGCCCGCCCTTCCTCTTTCGCTGGGAAGACTCGCAGCAAGCCCACGTGCTGCTCTACCCAGAGGGCATCGTCAAGCTCAACGCCACCGGCGGCGAGATTCTGCGGCGCTGCGACGGCACGACCAGCGTCGCCGAGCTGATCGATCAGCTCGCGCTTAGCTACAACGCATCCGACGTCGACGCGATTCGCAACGGCGTCCTGAATTTCCTGGAGGTATCCCATGGCAAGGGCTGGATCCGAGCTAAGGCTTGATGGCAGCGGCAACCCGGTCTGGCTGCTGCTGGAGCTGACCTACCAGTGCCCGCTGCAGTGCGTGTTCTGCAGCAACCCGCGCAACTTCGCCGATTACCGCCAGGACGAATTGAGCACCGCCGAGTGGATCGATGTAATGGCCCAGGCCCGTGCCATGGGCGCGATGCAGATCGGCTTCTCGGGCGGCGAGCCCACGCTGCGCAAGGATCTCGAAACGCTGGTCGCCGAGGCTGACCGCATGGGCTACTACACCAACCTGATCACCTCCGGTATTGGCCTGACCGAAGCGCGCCTGCGTGCCCTGAAGGATGCCGGGCTGCGCCACATCCAGCTCGGTTTTCAATCAACCGACCGTGAAGTGGCTCGTCAGCTGGCCGGCGTCGATGCCCTGGAGCGCAAACTGCGCATGGCGCGGCTGATCAAGTCCATTGACTTTCCCATGGTGCTCAACGTACCGATCACTCGGCAGAACATCGCTCAGGTGCCGGAGATCATCGCGTTCGCCGTCGAGTTGGGAGTCGAGTATCTCGAACTGGCGAACGTGCAGTACTACAACTGGGCACTGCTCAACCGCGATGCGCTGATGCCGACCCATGCCGAACTGCAGAGAGCCGAAGACGAGGTACATAACGCACGCGAGCGTTTCGGTGATCGACTGACCATCTTCTTCGTCATCCCAGACTATTACGAAGGCCGTCCAAAGGCCTGCATGAACGGCTGGGGCACGATTCACGTCACCATCGCGCCAAACGGCAACGTGCTGCCCTGCTCCCAGGCCAGCAACTTCAAGGACCTGACCTTCCCAAACGTGCGTCAGCAACGGCTAGAGCAGATCTGGTACGACTCGCCGGTATTCAACCTCTACCGTGGCGACGCCTGGATGCCCGAACCCTGCCGCAGCTGTGAGGATAAGGAAAAAGATTTCGGCGGCTGCCGCTGCCAGGCCCTGCTGCTGACCGGCAATGGTGCCAACACCGATCCGGCCTGCAGTAAATCTCCACATCATCAGCTGATTCGCCAGGCCGTGGCGCTGGCGCAGGAAGCTACGCGCCCGCAGGGCACGCTGATCACCCGACAGGCCAGTCAGGGGGTGGAACTTGAAACTGCCCCATGACTCGTTCGGCGGCACCGTTGGCGCGGGCCTCGCGCTAACGCTTGGTTGTTACCTGCTACTGCGTTACTGGTTAGTGGGTTGAGCCATGCAGCTACCCGTTCTCGACCTGCTGGCCCGCTACGCGCACCTGCTGTTCGCGTTGGTCTGGGTCGGTCATAACTACGCCAACTTCATCCAGAACCCGCGCTTCGTGCCACTGCAGAACGGTATCGATACCGCCACGTTGAACCGCGATCTGGAAGTGCGGATGAAACGTGAGCACGGCATCTTCCGCTACGCCTCCGTGGTCGTCTGGGTATCCGGCATGTTCATGCTCTGGCAACGCGGCTGGCTGGCTGATGCATTGCTGCTACAAGGCCCGCTGGCAGTGATCGGCCTGGGCGCCTGGATTGGCACGCTGATGCTGCTCAATCTCTGGCTGGTGCTGTGGCCGCATCAGAAAAAGCTGCTCGGCTTCGTTCCGGCGACTTTGGAAGAGCGGGTACGCTGCTCGCGGATTACCTTCCTCTCCTCGCGCAGCAACACCATTCTGTCCTTTCCCCTGCTGTTCCTGATGGCGAGTGGCGGTCATGGCCTGCACTTCTTCTGAGCGCGCCGAACGCTACAACTTCGCCTCCGGTCCGGCGATGTTGCCCAAGGAGGTGCTGGAACAGATTCGCGAGGAGCTGCCGAACTGGCGCAATACCGGCTCCTCCGTGCTTGAGCAGCCCTTCACCAGCACCGCCTTCAAGCAGCTGATGGTCGAGACCGAAGCCGACTTGCGTACATTACTGACGATCCCCGACAACTATCGCGTGCTCTTCATGCAAGGAGGTGCCTCGGCGCAGTTCGGCCTTTTGCCGCTCAATCTACTGCGGTCAGGACAGAGTGCGGACTACTTGGAGAGCGGCCACTGGGCACGCAAGGCAATCTCCGAGGCCCGCCGTCATTCGCCAGTCAATGTCATCGCTAGTGGTACAGAACAGGCCTTCACCGCCCTGCCCCCACTGGATCATTGGCAGCTCGATCCGGCTGCCGGCTATTGCCATGTGACCAGCAACGAAACCGGTAATGGGCTGCAGCTGCAGGAGTTTCCGGAACTGTCGGTACCACTGGTGGCGGATATGACCTCCGACTTTCTCACCCGGCCGCTTCCGCTCGAACGCTTCGGCCTGATCTATGCCAGCGCGCAAAAGAATCTCGGCGTCGCCGGGCTGTGCATAGTGATAATCCGCAACGATCTTCTGCGAGCGCCCCCTCCCGGTCTGCCGACCGCGTTCAGTTATGCGGCGCAGGCCGAGCAGCAGAGCCGCTTCAACACGCCACCCACCTTCGCCCTCTACGTGACCGGGCTGATGCTGCGCTGGATGGGACGTAACGGCGGCGTTCCAGCCATGGCTGCCGCAGCTCAGCAAAGAAGTCGCCTCCTATATCGCTGCGTTGAAAACAGCGACTTCTACCTGTGTCCGCAACGCCCCGCAGACCGTTCACCGATCAATGTCTGCTTCCAACTGACCAAGCCCGGACTGACCGAAACCTTTCTGACCGAGGCCGAGCGTAACGGCCTGGCCAATCTGCGCGGCCACGCAGCGATCGGCGGCATACGAGCCAGCCTCTACAACCCGATGCCACTGAGCGGAGTGGCGCGCCTGGTGGAATTCATGACTGATTTCGAGCGTAAGCATGGATAGAAGGCACGGCCTGCACGCTTTACGCCGCTCACTGGCACAGCAACTGTCACTGACTCTGGTCGACGTCGCCTGTCGTCTGCCGCACGCCATACCGGGTCGACCTCTTACCGTGATGGGCCTAAACTTTCCGTCGCCGCTAGGTATCGCCGCCGGCTTTGATCGCAATGGGCGTCTTGCCCGGCGGGTGGCGGCGCTGGGATTCGGTTTCAACGAGATCGGTAGTCTGACTGCGGATGGACTGGCGCAACTGGAGCCGATGTCACGTGGCGAGGCGCGCCTTGGAATAAACCTGACCCTGGATGCGGGAAGCTCGGTGGCGGAGAGCTGCGCGCTGCTGCGCAACGCATGGTCCGAGGCCGACTACCTGGTACTGAACCTGATCGGCCCGGCCAGCGCACCTCTGCTCTCAAATGCCGTGCGCCTGCGCAACCTCCTGACCGCTCTCCGTGAGGAGCATCAGCAGCTGAACCTGGAGGGCAAGCGCCAGGTACCGCTGGTAGCGAAGCTACGCTGCCTGCCAAAGCAGGTTCCCTTCTTGCTAGCCAGCATGCTGCTCGACCTCAAGTTCGACGGGCTATTAGCCGCCCACGACCCAGGACCGCCAGCTGCGCGCGAGCGCTACCGTGCCTGGCAGGACCCACAACAACAGGCACTGGCTTGTGAACAAATCGAGGGCTTGCGGCGCTTTTGCGGCCAGGGCATGGCATTGATCTCGGTGGGTGGCATCCAGACGGCGAGCCACTTGCAAGCGCGTATGGATGCCGGCGCCGAGCTGGTGCAGGTTCACACAGCACTGCTGCATCAGGGGCCGTGGCTGGCAAGCCACCTGCTCCGCTGAGCAACGATCTGCAGCAATAACGACAACGCCCCGGACCAGCCGGGGCGTTGTCAAAATGATCGACCGAGAAAACCAGCCGATCATTGCTCATCAAGTCGCGATCAGAACTTTTCGATTTTCGCCTCGGCCTGCAGCTTCTGGCGAAACGCTGCAAAGTCCTGCTGGCCAACACGCGAGGCCAGGAAGCGACGGAAATTCAGCTTCTCCTCATCGGATAGCGCAGCCTCGGGCTCGTTGACGCCGTTCAGGCGCACCACGACGTAGTCCCCATTGCTCAAGGCAACACCGGAATAGTTCGGCTTGTCCTGCTGCTCCGGGCGGGGCATGCGGAACACAGCCTGCAGCAGCGCCGGCGCAACACCTTCCTGACTCCGCGTGGCGGCTTCCACCGACTGCCATTGGCCATCCGGCTGCTGCCCCTGACGCAGATCCGCCAGCAGTTGCTCGCCTTGAGTACGAGCCGTCTCGGCTGCCAGACTGCGCTGAAGCTGCTGAACGATATCGTCACGTACATCCGCCAGCGCGATGGGGGCCGGCTTCAGGTGCTCCTTGACGCGTAGTGCGATGGAAGTATCAGGATCGAGCTCGATGACGCTGCTATTGGCACCATCTACCAGCACCTCTTCGCTGAAAGCAGCCTGGATAACCTGGCGATTGGCAGTGATGCCTTCGCCGCCGTCACGGCCGAACGCTTCGGTGGTCTGTACCATCAGACCAAGATCCTGCGCCGGCTGCGTCAGGTCGGACGCCTCGAATGCAGCGTCTTCCAGTTGCTTGCTGGTTTCCACGAACCGCTGCTCGACCTGCTGCGCCTTGAGTTCGCGAACCAGCTCGGGCTTCATGCTTTCGAAAGACGGCACCTCAGGTGACTGGACGCCCAATAGCTTGATGATGTGCCAGCCGAACTCGGACTGCACCGGTGCCGAGACTTCCCCTTCGCTCAACGCATAAAGTGCATCTTCGAACGCGGGGTCATAGACGCCGGGTCCGGCGAAGCCCAGATCACCGCCTTCATTGGCAGAGCCCGGGTCCTGCGAGGTTTCCTTGGCGACGATGGCAAAATCTTCACCGCCCTTAACCCGCGCGGCTATTTCTTCAATTTTCGCCTTGGCCTGCTCATCGCTGAGCTCACCGCCGGTTTCGATGAGAATGTGCGCAGCACGGCGCTGCTCGGCGAGATTGGCGATCTGCTTCTGATAAAGCTCTTGAAGCTCCTCATCGGACGCCTCGACCTGATCGAAGAAGGACTCCTTCTTCAACTCGACATACTCGATGACCACCTGCTCAGGTGTACGGAAACGATCGGCATTGGCCTCGTAATAATCTTTGATCTGCTCGTCGCTCACCTCGATCGACTCGCGCTGCGCGGGCACGGTAAGCGTTGCGAAATCCCGGGTTTGCATCTCGAGACGAGCAAAGCTCTCGACCTGCTGATCGGTCACGAAGCCGGTACCGGAAATGCCGGCACGCAGCTGCCCAATCAGCATCTCCTGCTCGAGCAACTGGCGGAACTGCAGACGGGAATAGCCCATCTGCTGGATGACCTGGTCGAAACGTGCAGGGCTGAAGGCGCCTTCCACCTGAAATTCGGGAGTCTGCAAAATCAATTGGTCGAGCGCTTCGCGGGAGAAAGCGAAGTTCGCACTCTTGGCACTTTGCAAAAGCAGCATGCGGTCGATCAACGAACCGAGCGCAGCATCACGCAGCAAGCGATCATCGATCAGTGAGGCGTCGAAGTCTTGCCCCAGTTGCTGGGCCAGTTGACGCCGCTGCATGTTCATCGCCTGGTCCAGGTCGTAGCGGGAAATCTCCTCGCCATTGACCTCGGCTGCATTCTGGCTGTTGCTGGTAGCGTTGAAGATGGCTTCGAAGCCCGTCAACGCCAACAGAACGACAATGATGCCGATGATGGTTTTGGCTATCCAGCCTTGTGAATTGTCCCTGATGTTCTGAAGCATGCGACCCCCAGGAGTCTGCGGCGCGGTGGCTTGCGCAACGCGGGTTGTAACCGGATAAAAGAAAGGCGCATCCAGGGATGCGCCTTCTCGGAGCTTTTGGAGCGGTTGGGCTTATTCCCCCAAGCCTGAATGCAGCAGGCCAGGCCTGCTCTACAACCGCCCCGAGCCAGCGCAGCTACTGCTGACTGGCCGGGTGAAAAGCGCTTAGTTGACAGCGTCTTTCAGAGCCTTGCCAGCTTTGAAGCCCGGGATCTTGGCAGCGGCGATGTTGATCGGCTTGCCAGTCTGCGGGTTGCGACCGGTGCGCGCAGCGCGCTCCTTGACAGCGAAAGTACCGAAACCAACCAGTACAACGGAGTCACCAGCCTTCAGGGCACCGGTGACGGATTCGATCACTGCATCCAGCGCGCGGCCAGCAACAGCTTTTGGGATATCAGCAGATGCAGCGATAGCATCGATCAGTTCCGACTTGTTCACTCTAAGTCCCCTTATTTCTGTTGAGTCGTATCTTTAATTTTCGGGTGTAAGCAAAGCGGTGCTAGATGGCAATGACACAAGAGGCCGATTAAACAAGGGCACCTGAAGTGTGTCAACGTGGCCGTCCAGACTAATGCGTGCTGATTCGCTCCTTGGAATCAGGCTCGCGCTTGTCGTCCTTTGCAACAATCTCGGGAGCCGCATCGGGCAAGGGCTCCGGCGCGTATTGCAGCGCAATTTGCAGGACCTCGTCAATCCACTTCACCGGTTTAATCTGCAGGTCCTGCTTAATATTTTCAGGAATCTCTTTCAGATCACGCTGATTCTCTTCCGGAATGATCACCGTCTTGATCCCACCACGATGAGCGGCGAGAAGTTTTTCCTTCAATCCGCCAATTGCAAGCACCTGCCCACGCAAAGTTATTTCGCCGGTCATTGCGACATCTGCGCGCACCGGAATCTGAGTCAGCGCAGAAACCAGCGCGGTGCACATACCGACACCGGCGCTTGGCCCATCTTTCGGCGTCGCGCCTTCGGGAACGTGGATATGAATATCCTGCTTTTCGTGAAAGTCGGCGGCTATACCAAGACTGGTCGCACGGCTGCGGACCACCGTCAGCGCTGCCGTGATCGATTCGCCCATGACCTCGCCCAGCGAGCCGGTCTTGGTTAAGCGCCCCTTGCCGGGCACCACCGCGGCCTCGATAGTGAGCAGCTCACCACCGACCTGGGTCCACGCCAGACCCGTCACCTGCCCTACTTGGTCCTGCTGCTCAGCAAGGCCATAGCGGAACTTGCGCACGCCCAAGAAGTGCTCCAGCGAGTCCGCATCCACCACAACGTGGAAACGCTTCTCCGCAGCATGTTCCTTGACGACCTTGCGGCACACCTTGGCCAGCTGCCGTTCGAGACTGCGAACGCCCGCCTCGCGGGTGTAGTAGCGGATGATGTCGCGAATTGCCGCTTCCTGAAACTCCAGCTCGGTTTTCTTCAGGCCATTGGCCTCGATCTGCTTGGGCGCCAGGTAGCGGGTGGCAATATTGACCTTTTCATCCTCTGTGTAGCCGGGCAACCGGATGACTTCCATGCGGTCAAGCAACGGCGCAGGAATGTTCATGGAGTTGGCAGTGCAGAGAAACATCACGTCCGAGAGGTCATAGTCGACCTCGAGGTAGTGATCGTTGAAGTTATGATTCTGCTCCGGGTCCAGCACCTCGAGCAGCGCAGACGCCGGGTCACCGCGCATGTCGCTGCCCATCTTGTCGATCTCATCGAGCAGGAACAACGGGTTGCGGACACCGACCTTGGTCATCTTCTGGATCAACCGGCCGGGCATGGAGCCAATGTAGGTACGACGGTGACCACGAATCTCGGCTTCGTCACGCACCCCGCCAAGCGCCATGCGGACGAACTTGCGATTGGTCGAGCGTGCGATGGACTCGGCTAGCGAGGTTTTACCAACGCCTGGAGGGCCAACCAGGCAAAGTACGGGACCCTTGAGCTTCTTCACGCGCTTCTGCACGGCAAGATACTCAAGTATCCGGTCCTTGACCTCTTCCAGACCATAGTGGTCCGCGTCGAGCACCTCTTCAGCCTTCGCCAGATCCAAGCGCACCTTGCTGGCAGCCTTCCAAGGCACGTTCACCAGCCAATCGATATAGGTTCGGACCACGGTCGCTTCGGCAGACATCGGCGACATCTGCTTGAGCTTGTTCAGCTCGGCCTGAGCCTTGGCGTAGGCGTCTTTGCTGAGGCCAGCATTCTCGATGCGCTTCTTCAGCTCGTCGACTTCGTTGTGGCCTTCATCGATGTCGCCGAGTTCCTTCTGAATGGCTTTCATCTGCTCATTCAGATAGTACTCGCGCTGGCTGCGTTCCATCTGCTTCTTCACGCGACCGCGAATGCGCTTTTCTACCTGAAGCAGGTCAATCTCGGCGTCGAGCAGTGCCAGCACGTGTTCGACCCGCGCAGGGAGATCGGTAATTTCGAGAATCTGCTGCTTCTGCTCGATCTTCAGCGCCATGTGCGCAGCCATCGTATCGACCAAGCGCGCCGGCTCATCGATGCTACTCAGCGAGGACAAGACCTCCGCCGGAACCTTCTTGCCGAGCTGGACATACTGCTCGAACTGACTGAGCAGGCTGCGGGTAAAGACTTCGGATTCGCGTGCGTCGACCTCGGCCTCCTCGATCAACGAGACCTCGGCGCGGCAGTGATCGTCGACCTCGACGAAGCGCTCGATAACGCCTCTCTGCTCGCCCTCAACGAGCACCTTGACCGTGCCGTCAGGCAGCTTGAGAAGCTGCAGCACGGTCGCCACCGTACCGACTCGGTACAACGCGTCCTCAGCCGGATCGTCATCAGCGGGATTCTTCTGCGCCAGCAAGAGGATCTGCTTATCGCCGGCCATGGCGGATTCGAGCGCTTCGATGGATTTTTCACGGCCAACGAAAAGCGGGATCACCATGTGCGGGTAAACCACCACATCGCGCAGCGGCAAAAGGGGCAATTCGATGGTTGTCTTCATAATTCAGCTCTACGACGGCCATTCGGCGGTAAACGGATGGGCAATGCCCTGACAGCAAAGATGGGGGCATGCTCCGCAAAAAACAAGGCAGCGGACCAAATGCAAAGGGGCCCGCAGGCCCCTTTGTTCGATTACGCCTCAGGCGCCGCCTTGGCTGGCGGCTCGGTGTTCTCGTAAATCAACAAAGGCTGGGATGTGCCTTCGATCACGCTTTCATCGATGACAACCTTGCTGACCTCCTTCTGTGAGGGAATCTCGTACATGGTGTCCAGCAGCACGCCTTCCAGAATCGAACGCAGACCGCGCGCGCCAGTCTTGCGCTCAAGTGCTCGAGAAGCGACCGCTTTCAGCGCGTCCGGACGGAACTCCAGGTCCACGCCTTCGAGTTCGAACAACTTGGCATATTGCTTAGTAAGCGCGTTTTTTGGCTCGGTGAGTATCTGGATCAGCGCCGCCTCGTCGAGCTCGTCAAGTGTGGCGATCACCGGTAGGCGACCAACGAACTCGGGGATGAGACCGAATTTGACCAGGTCGTCCGGCTCAACGGCCCGTAGTGCCTCGCCGATCTTCTTGCCCGGGTCCTTGCTGCGCACCTCGGCGTTGAAACCGATGCCGCCCTGTGTAGACCTGCCCTGAATGACCTTCTCCAGACCGGCGAACGCACCACCGCAGATGAACAGGATATTGCGAGTATCCACCTGCAGGAATTCCTGCTGCGGGTGCTTGCGACCGCCCTGCGGCGGAACGGAAGCGACAGTACCTTCGATCAACTTGAGCAGCGCCTGCTGGACGCCTTCTCCCGATACATCGCGAGTGATCGACGGGTTATCGGACTTGCGGGAAATCTTGTCGATTTCGTCGATGTAGACAATGCCCATCTGGGCCTTCTCTACGTCGTAATCGCACTTCTGCAATAGCTTCTGGATGATGTTCTCAACGTCTTCGCCCACATAGCCCGCTTCGGTGAGCGTGGTTGCATCGGCGATGGTGAACGGTACATTGAGCAGGCGTGCCAAGGTTTCGGCCAGCAGCGTCTTGCCGGAGCCGGTAGGGCCGATCAGCAGAATATTGCTCTTGCCCAGCTCGACTTCTTCTTTCTTATCGCGCTGGTTCAGCCGTTTGTAGTGGTTGTAAACGGCCACTGCGAGGATCTTCTTCGCGCGTTCCTGACCAATGACGTACTGGTCGAGAATGCCGCTGATCTCCTTGGGCGCAGGCAGTTTGTGCGCGTTGCTCTCAGCCTGCGCTTCCTGCACCTCCTCGCGGATGATGTCATTGCACAGGTCGACGCACTCGTCGCAGATGAAAACGGAGGGCCCGGCGATCAACTTGCGTACTTCATGCTGGCTTTTGCCGCAAAAAGAGCAATAGAGCAGTTTGCCGGAGTCCTCGCCGTTGCGGGTGTCAGTCATTCGATCGATCCAATCGGGAAGGCTTGAAACACAAGATGAAGGCAATCGTGGGCTTTTTCAAGCCCACGGCACAGCCACATATCGCAGGCTGCGGAGATCAAACGGCCAGTTGACGCTGGGTCAGAACCTGGTCAATCAATCCGTACTTGACGGCATCGTCACCGCTCATGAAGTTGTCGCGGTCGGTGTCGCGGGCAATCACATCCATCGGCTGGCCGGTATGGTGAGCCAGGACTTTATTCAGGCGCTCGCGGATGGTCAGGATCTCACGTGCGTGAATCTCGATATCCGAAGCCTGACCTTGGAAGCCGCCCAATGGCTGATGAATCATCATCCGCGAATGCGGCAAGCAGTAACGCTTGCCAGCGGTTCCACCTGTCAAAAGCAGCGCACCCATGGAACAGGCTTGACCGATACAGATGGTCGACACGTCCGGCTTGATGAACTGCATGGTGTCGTAAATCGACATACCGGCAGTCACCGAGCCACCTGGGGAGTTGATATACAGGTGAATGTCCTTCTCGGGATTTTCGGCCTCGAGGAAGAGCATCTGCGCGACGATCAGGTTGGCCATATAGTCTTCGACCTGGCCTACCATGAAGATCACCCGCTCCTTGAGGAGGCGGGAATAGATGTCATAGGCGCGCTCACCGCGTGCGGATTGCTCGATCACCATCGGGACCAGGCCGCCGGCGGCCTGAATGTCCGGAGCTTGCATAAAAGGATTGCGGGACATGTTCCAACGATACTCCCTATGTCATGCCTTAAAAGACATAAGCCAGCACGAGGCTGGCTTATGTTTGTGCACTCGAATGTAAGAAATCAGGCAGCTTGCGGGGCTTCCGCAGGCTTGACAGCTTCTTCGTAGGAGACCGACTTGTCAGTCACCTTGGCTTGCTGCAGAACAGTATCTACAACTTGCTCTTCGAGCACAACCGAACGGACTTCGTTCAATTGCTCGGCGTTCTTGTAGTACCAGGCGACAACCTGCTCGGGCTCCTGATAGGCAGATGCCATTTCTTCGATCAGCTCACGCACACGGGCTTCATCAGGCTTCAGTTCTTTCTGCTTCACCACTTCAGCAACGATCAGACCGAGGACGACGCGGCGCTTGGCCTGCTCCTGGAAGAGCTCAGCGGGCAGCTGATCAGGCTTGATGTTGCCACCGAACTGCTGAACAGCCTGGACACGCAGACGGTTCACTTCGTTGTCGATCAGCGCCTTCGGCACCTCGATCGGATTGCCAGCTACCAGCCCTTCCATGACCTGGTTCTTCACCTTGGTCTTGATGGCCTGACGCAGCTCGCGCTCCATGTTCTTCTTCACCTCGGCGCGGAAGCCTTCGACACCACCTTCCTGCACGCCGAACTGGGCGAAGAACTCGTCATTCAGCTCGGGCAGCTGCGGAGCGGCAACGGCGTTCACGGTGACGGTGAACTCGGCAGTTTTGCCGGCCAGATCGAGGTTTTGGTAATCCTCAGGGAAGGTCGGATTGATCACGCGCTCTTCACCCGCCTTGGCGCCGACCAGTGCATCTTCGAAGCCCGGGATCATGCGGCCCGAGCCCAGCACCAGCTGAGTGCCCTTGGCCGATCCGCCGGCGAAGGCTTCACCGTCGATCTTGCCGACGAAGTCGATGGTCAGCTGGTCGCCATTCTCGGCAGCACGCTCGACGTTTTCGAAACGGGTGTTCTGCTTGCGCAGGATTTCCAGCATGTTGTCGACGTCGGCATCGGCCACTTCAGCTTGCAGACGCTCGATCTCGATGGCTTCGAAACCAGCCACTTCGAACTCGGGGAACACCTCGAAGGTGGCGACGTATTCCAGGTCCTTGCCCTTTTCGAACACTTTCGGCTCGACGGACGGCGCGCCGGCCGGGTTCAGCTTCTCTGCAACGACGGCTTCATAGAAAGTCGACTGGATCAGGTCGCCCAGCGCTTCCTGACGGGCGGCTTCTTCGTAACGCTGGCGAATCACGCTCATCGGCACTTTGCCGGGACGGAAACCAGGAATCTTGGCACGGCTGGCGGTCTGTTGCAGACGCTTGTTGACTTCGGTCTCGATGCGCTCGACCGGCACGCCGATGGTCATGCGGCGCTCAAGAGCGGAGGTGCTTTCAACAGAAACTTGCATGGATTTTCCTCGTTGCACAGACATAAGCCGGGCGTTCCGGCCCCAGAATGGGCAAGCATTCTAGTGGCTCGGTTGACATAAGTCACCCTGCCTGTCACGCCGAACCGAATGGCGGCTAGGCAAGCCATTCAGCGAAAGTCACGACTGCGTATGTCTAGGCCGCTCAGCAACATGCTCAGATCGGTCAGGCGCCCGGCTATCAGATGTCTGACCCCGTCCTGGCTTTCCAGCTTGCCTTCGACCTGCAGCAGTTGTGAGCCGACGAGCGCCCGCCGCTGCCGCTCGGCCAATTCATGCCACACCACGACGTTGACCATGCCGAATTCGTCCTCCAGCGTCACGAAGATCACGCCGCTGGCTGTTTGCGGTTTCTGCCGTCCAGTCACCAGCCCTGCCACACGCACCTGACGTCCGCTGTCAACGCCGGCCAGATCCCTTGAAGCCAGGCAGCGCCGTGCTCGCAAGGTCCCACGCAACAACTGCAGTGGATGCGGGCCCAGCGTGGTGCCCAGCAGCTCGTAATCGCTCTGCATATCTTCAGCCACGCTCGGCAGCGGCAGCGTCACCACGGACTCTTGCGCCACCAGTCCGGCGAACAGAGGCAGCTGTTCCTCGACGCCGGCAATGGCCCAGCGGGCTCGGTGGCGATGGCCCGCAAGGCCACGCAATGCGCCGGCATCAGCCAGCAACTCGCGCGACCGACGATCCAGCGCCGCGCGTCGACAGACGTCCTCAACATCCGCAAACGCTGCCTGCTGACGACTCCGCACCAAGCGTAGAGCGTCTTCGTCCTTGAACCCGCGCACCAGACACAAGCCCAGTCGGATGGCCGCGTGCCCCTGCTCGCCCCTCTCCAACGAACACTCCCAGTCACTGAAACGAATATCGACCGGACGGATTTCGATGCCGTGACGGCGCGCATCCTGAAGAATCTGGTCAGGACTGTAGAACCCCATCGGCCAGCTGTTGATCAGGGCGCAGGCAAAGGCCGCCGACTCATGACACTTCAACCAGCTACTGGCATAGGTCAGCAAGGCGAAGCTGGCTGCGTGGGATTCGGGGAAGCCATAGCTGCCAAAGCCTTTGATCTGCTCGAACAGACGCGCGGCGAATTCAGCCTGGTAACCATTGGCAAGCATCCGCTCGGTCAGCCGCTGCCGGTGCGGCTCGAGCCCACCGTGACGCTTCCATGCCGCCATGGAGCGACGCAGCTGGTCTGCCTCGCCTGGCGTGTAGTCGGCCGCGACGATGGCCAGCTCCATGACCTGCTCCTGAAACAGCGGAACACCCAGCGTTCGTTCGAGCACGGTACGAAGCTCCTCGGACGCATAGGTTTCCGGCTCCTCACCGTTACGCCTACGCAAATAGGGATGCACCATATCGCCCTGGATCGGCCCTGGCCGCACGATGGCCACCTGAATGACCAGGTCATAGAAGGTCTGCGGACGAAGCCTGGGCAGCATGGCCATCTGCGCACGGGACTCGATCTGGAACACGCCGACGGTATCGGCGCGCGAGATCATGGCGTAGGTCGCCGGGTCCTCCTGTGGCAGGCTGGCCAGCGTCCAGCGCTGGCCTCGATATCGCTCGACTAGATCGAAGCAGCGACGCAGCGCGCTGAGCATGCCCAGCGCCAGAACGTCGACCTTGAGCAGCCCCATCAGGTCCAGATCATCCTTGTCCCACTGAATGATGGTGCGTTCTGCCATCGCGGCATTTTCAACCGGCACCAGCGTCTGCAGCGGCCGCTCGGAAATGACGAAACCGCCTGGATGCTGCGACAGATGACGGGGAAAGCCCACCAGCTGGCCGGTCAGCACCAGCACACGGCGCAGCAACGGATTCTCCGGGTCGAAACCCGCCTCGCGAAGGCGCTCGGGCGCTGGCGGCGCGCTGCTATAGTGACCGCAGCAATCAGCCAGTGCACTGACCTGATCGGGCGGCAAACCCAGCGCCTTAGCCACGTCTCGCACAGCTCCAGCTCCCCGATAGCTGCTGACCACCGCGGTCAATGCCGCACGTTCGCGACCATAGCGACGGAAGATGTACTGAATGACTTCCTCGCGCCGCTCATGCTCGAAATCGACATCTATATCCGGCGGCTCGTTACGCTCCTTCGATAGAAAACGGGCGAACAACATGTGCCGCTGCGACGGATCCAGCTCGGTGATGCCAAGTGCGTAACAGACGGTGGAATTGGCAGCAGACCCGCGTCCCTGACAGAGAATGCCGCGTTCGCGCGCAAAGCGGACGATGTCGTGCACGGTCAGAAAGTAGCTTTCGTAACCCAACTCGGCGATCAGCTGGAGTTCGCTTTCGATCCGCTCACGGGCGACCGCGGGAGCGCCTCCGGGCCAGCGAGAAAGCGCACCCTGCTCTGTCAGCTGGCGCAGCCAGTGGGTAGCGGTCTGCCCAGGCGGTACCAGCTCGTGGGGATACTCATAGCGCAGCTGGCCAAGGTCGAATCGGCAGCGCTCGGCAATTCTCAGCGTTTCATCGAGCAGCGCGGCTGGGTACAGCTCGGCCAGTTGATGCCGTGAACGAAGGTGACGTTCGCCATTTGGGAAAAGTCGCTGCCCGGCTTCGGCAACGCTGCAATGATGGCGGATGGCTGTCAGGCAATCCTGCAGCGCACGCCGCCCGCGGGCGTGCATGTGAACATCGCCGGCTGCCACCAAGGCGATGCCAAGCGATTGAGCCAAAGCCTGGCAATGTGCGAGGCGCCGTGCGTCATCACTACCGTAGTGCAGTTCGACCGCCAGCCAGAGGCGATCGGCAAAGCGCTCACTGAGCCAATGACCATGAACTTCGTTGTCATCGAGTGACGGCAGCCAGAGCGCTAGAAGCCCCTGCGCCGACTGATCGATATCCTCACGCAGCAAACGGTACTGCCCTTTTTGCGCACGCCGACGTGCCAGGGTGATGAGGCGACACAGATTCTGGTAGCCCTCGATGTTCTCCACCAACAGCACCAGTTTTGGGCCGTCCTCGACCTTTACCTCGCTGCCGACGATCAAGGGAACGCCCGTCTCTCTGGCGGCCTGCCACGCACGCACGATCCCCGCCAGCGAGCACTCATCCGTGATGGCCAGCGCCTTGTAGCCATGCTGCCGAGCACGTTCGAACAACTCCAGTGCGCTGGAAGCACCGCGCTGAAAACTGAAGTTGGACAGGCAATGCAGCTCCGCGTAATCGGGCAGGTTCATGCAAACCACCCTTGCAGCATCAGAGGGCCTGCCTCCCCGAACGCTCGATAGGCCCAACCCAGCTGCCCAGTGCGAGTTTCGATCAGGAAGTAGTCACGTCGAATATCGTCCGCATCCCACCAGCCGGACTCGATGCGCTCTGGACCGCCCAGAATGCGGACCTCATTTTCCTTCAGCTGCTTCGCCTGTGGCAGCAACCATCCGGGGCGCTTATCCGCAGACCCATGACTGCCCGAGCCATCCTCGGTAGCCAATCGCCAGGCATGTTCCGGACGATGATCGTCCCGCGCATGCACTGCCAGAACCGCCCCCTCACCAAGGCGAGCTCGCAATCGCTCCCGCAGTTGCAGCCAGACCAGGCTACGTTGCGGGCGATCATCGAACAGCTCACGGCGCTCAGGCACGAACACGGGCAGGTCTTCGGCCACCAGCCGTAGCGCCTGCGTTGCCGTCGACAGTTGCAAACGCTCCAGACGTCCACGCGCCAGTTCGAAAAGCCGCTCGCTCTCGCGCTCCGGGCTCAGCAACCCCACGTCGAGCCGAGTGTCCGCAGCTGAACGATGCTCCATGTGCAACGCGAAGCGCTCCACACCACAATCACGGCCGTGCAGGAAAGCCGCCAAATCCGCGCACAACCGTCGCAACGGAAACAGCAATGCCTGATGCGACTCGACATCGAAATTAAACTCCAGGCGCTGCTCGAAACGCTCAGGCGGCAGGAAATAATCCAGTGCTATAGGTTGTTGCCCCAGCAGGCGATCAAGTTGCAGCAGTACTTCTGCAGGGAAACGCTTCGCCAGCCCCGAGCGAGGCAGAGCAAGCAACTGGCGCAACGTGCGTATCCCCATGCGCTGGCAGCTTCGGGCCGAATCGCGCGGTAAACCGAGTCGCTCCAGCGAAAGCGGCATGAGCGTCTCGAGCAGGCCCTGCTCATCGACCACCAGTCCATCGTGAACATTTGCCAGCACACGTGCCGCAACGGGGTTTGGTGCCACCACGATGCGGTGGCGGAAGCCCAGATCGGTGAGTTCCTGACGCAATCTGGCCTCGAATCGCGGCCAGGGACCGAAGAGTGCGAGGCTGGATTCCACCTCCAGCAGCAGGGTGCGCGGATAGAACAGGCTGACATGCGAACTGAAGCGATAGGCCCAGGCAGCCAGCAAGCGCTCCGAGCGCTCTATTTCTAGAGTGTCGTATTCAACCCGGATGAAGTCTCGCACCAGGGCCTGTGCCGCCGTCAGCGTCATGCCTGGACGTAGCCCAAGCTGGCGTGCCGGTGCGTTGACTGCCTGCAAAAACCGTCGTTGCGCCCCCCCGGTGATCATGGCCAGCGGCGCATCGCCAACTTCTTGCGCACGCAGCACGCCGTCGAGTGCCAGTTGCGGCAGAATAATGCAGGCCCAGCGCATTGCCGTCAGGCTCCCTCAGCCAGGGCAAACGAGGTCTGCGGCACCACACCGCCTCGACATTTGAGTAGCCGCACCGATCCGGGCGGCGTATCCAGCACTAGGCGCAATGCCGCTGGTGACGGATTGACTGCCTCGCCGGCATCACGAAGAGCAAAACCCAAACTATCACCGCTTTCGGCCGCCACCTGCAGGCGGCGCATGCCGCGGTCATCCGCACGCTGCGGCCAGCACAGCACGGCTGCACAACATCCGGAACGCAGGCATTGCTCCGCGGCCCACAACACTTCCTTGCCGGTCGCCTGGATGATCACCAGGTATTGCAAGACGACACCGGCTGCCAGCCATGCTGCCGGATAGGGAATGAAGGGTGGCGCCACCAGCACGACGCGCTGGCCAGCAGCGGTAAGACGGGCGATCGTTGGCCATAGCAAACGCAGCTCTCCTATCCCGGCAGCGGGCATCAGGATCTCGGTCAGCGCAGATTGCGGCCAGCCGCCCGTAGGCAGGCGCCTATCCAATGGAGCATGGCCTGTCGGTTGCGCCCCGGCAGCGGGCGCGACTGGCTGGCCCCGCCATACGCGACGCTGGTCGAGCAGGACTTCAAGCGCTGCGACCGTTCCCATCAGGCGAACCTCGCTATCAGCGTTCGGCCAGGAAATGCCTTATTAAGGAAAGAAATGAATGCACTGCTCACGGAGCTCACCTCTGAATACTGTCTATTTATACAGTATTCATACAGGCGATTCCATGTCGCTCATCGACGGTTCGAAATAGCCGCTACCCCTGCATCAGCCGCTTCATCCAGCCGAGCAACACCGTAGGCGGCAAGTCTGGACGGAGTGGCAGCGCGTAGCGGGTCGCGCCGAATAATCCGTGGCAGGCAGGCGCTGGCCTGCAGGCACAACGGCAATATTCGCTGCAGGACCGCTTTCAGAACCGCCTGGTGCGGTTCCTCGATTCCGTAGCGGCCTTCGTAGCCATCGTTGTCATCGGACAGCACCAGCCGAAGGGCTGCCGGCTGGTGCATCAGGCTAGCATGATGGGTATCCGCGTCGCAGCGGGGGGGCTCCGGCTCCAGGGAGGCTATGCGTAGCACTACGCCCCGCCCGCAAGCCGTAGGGTGGATGCACCCATCGCTTAAAAATAGCAATTCTCATCAAACTCAAGCGAACGCAGCGATTGGCGAGAAGGAGAAGTCGGCCCTGACAGAGAAAACCGGTATCAGGCGCGGAAAAAAAGCACCGTCATCACAACACCGGTAACAATCACAACCGCGCGTACAAAGCTCGAAGGCAGCCGTCGGCCGACACGAGCCATGACATAGCCGCCGACGGTCGCCGCCAACATCATGATCAGCGCCTCACGCCAAAGGATCGCACCGCCGAATGCGTATACAGACACTGCGATCGCGGTTAGTACGGAGGAAACCAGATTCTTGAGCCCCTGCATCGAGTTGATGTCTCGATGGCCAAGCAAACTGAATGCAGCGAGTAGCACGATGCCCAGACCGCCATTGAAATAGCCCCCATAGATGCTGACAACGGCCAGGGTGAAACCCTGCACCATTGCATTCGCCTCATCCTCGCCCGAATCGCGTTTGAACCTGCGCAGCAACCAAGGCCCGAAGGCGAACAGCAACGTCGCGACAAGCAGTAGCCAGGGAACGATTGCACGGAACACATCATCGGGCGTGGTCAGCAGCAGCGCCGCCCCTGCGGCACCGCCGCCCAGGCTTATGGCTACGAGCGCACCCATAGATAGCGTTGCGGGCGGACGCAGGTCCTCTCGATAGCCCCAGGTGCTTGCAAAATAGCCAGGCAGAAGTGCGAGAGTCCCTGAAGCATTCGCCGCCACGGCAGGCACGCCGGCATAAACCAGTGCCGGAAACGTGAAAAAACTGCCGCCACCGGCAATGGCGTTCAATCCGCCACCAAGAAAAGCGGCAACCAGCAAGATTGCCCACGTCGCGATCGAATGATCCATGAAGGTTCTACTCCCTTGTGTCCGTGTTTCGAGAATCAATTTCCAGCGTGCTGGCCAGCGTTTCTAGCGCCGGCGTCAATAGCTCGCTGGCCGCTATGGCAGCCTGCTCGGGGCAACCCCGAGCTATGGCGTCATAGACGGCCGCATGTGCTGCATAGGTAGGCTCCGGGAGCTGTTGTTCACCTTCCGTCTTGGCAATGGTGTTTTGCAGGCCCTCCCAGAAGAACTGATACATCTCAAGCAGCGTGACGTTATGGCTGGCGCGAACGATGCTCAGATGAAAATCGGCATCTCGTTCGACGAACGCCTCGAGTGAGGCCTGATCGCTCCAAGCCCCCCGCGCTCCGAGAGCATCACGTATCGCTCGCAGGTCCTCATCCGTGCGCCGCGACGCTGCCAGGCGCGCGGCTTCGACCTCCAGCGCACGTCGAACTTCGAGCTGATCATGCAGCGCGGCGTGATCGAGGCGCTGGAGCAATCCAGACGGGTCTCGGCTGGAGAGCACGAACGTCCCGGCCCCCTGGCGAACCTCCAACACCCCGGTATGGACCAGCGCCCGCACCGCCTCTCGGACTGTATTTCTACCGACACCAAGGGAGTTGCTGAGCTGGCTTTCAGTAGGTATTCGCATACCCGGCGACCATTCGCCGGCATTGATCTGCGATCGCATCTGCTCGATTACCCGCTCTACAAGCGAAGATCGAACGGTGTGCTGCAAGGACATTACCCATCACCCTCAAATTCATCCCATGTTTCAATCATAGGATGAATTTACAGCAACCTACAACCAGGCGTTGAAACGGGCGGTTTTTGAGCGCCAGGTTCAGCAATTACTGCTGTGAGCTGTGGCAGTTGCGAGGTATTAACAGAACCAGGAGTACTGAACGCAGCAAGTCACGGCGGGCCTGCCCAACCTTCAGAAATGCCACCAACAAATTGCACCGCGCTCCTGCATTCCAACGTGTGCAGCCGGGGGGATCATCTACGAATGCGGCTAATGCAGCTG
Source organism: Stutzerimonas decontaminans (assembly GCF_000661915.1). Classification (NCBI taxonomy): domain Bacteria; kingdom Pseudomonadati; phylum Pseudomonadota; class Gammaproteobacteria; order Pseudomonadales; family Pseudomonadaceae; genus Stutzerimonas; species Stutzerimonas decontaminans. The sequence continues at coordinate 2,489,451 of NZ_CP007509.1, forward strand.
CACGAAAAAGCCGACACGGCATTCACGCTCAAGCAGAAGCCCCACTAGCCTGGCGAACCCGCTAGCGAAGCTTGGTATTCTCACCGCGTCCTACTGTCATTGGGGGTTTCGTGTTCTCACTCAAGCGCAAAGGCGATTTCCGCCTGCAGCTGACCCGCACGCTGAAGCAACCTGGACGGCATAAGATCGAGCTGTATCTGTTCACCCCGCACGAGAGCAACCTGTCGGCCTGGACCCTGTCGGAGGAGCAGTTTTTCTTTACCACCCTGACGCACAGTTACGGGCTGCTTGGCATGCCATCGAAGGACCGCATCAGCAAGGCTGACCAATCCTTCGTACTGCTCTCGCCGCACTACGAAATCATGTACGGATCCTGGTTCTTCCAGTACCAGGCCTCAATGGAACGGTTGCGCCAGCAGATGCTCACCTCCGAGGCTGTGGCAGAGCCTGTGGCGCGTGCACTGCGGCTCAGCCAAAACTTCGCGCAACGCCTGCGCAGGTCCAACCCGAAGCAGAGCAACCAGCAGCGCTACTTCCGCCAGATGGATATCTATTTTTCGTGGCATGCCGAGCAATTCCTACTGGAAAGCATGACGCTCGCGGGCTATGCGACCCTCGACGAAGAGCTCAAGCAAGCGGTATCGGAGTTCCTGCGCCAGGAACTCCGATACCGCAAGGAGCGCGAGTACCTGAGCGACTTCCACGGAACCCCGACACGCATATGGAACCGCATGGCGCTGTATCACCGGCTGCTGGAGTACCCGGTACTGTTGCGTTCGAAGGTTACGCAGTTGGGCGCGGGCACCTATAAGCTGGTCAAGGCGGCGTCGACGATGCTGATCATGTCGCTCTTCACCTACTTTCTGTTCAATGCGCGTGACGCCAGCGAGAAACTCTCGCTCACCCTTTTGCTAGGGATAGCGCTGGTCTACGCCGTCCGTGATCTGCTGCGCGACGACATGATCACCGCCATCACTCGCAGACTGCGCAAAGGCAAGCCGCGCTGGAAGATTCGCCTGTTGATGCCGTACACCCGCAAGCTGCTCGCACAGCAACGGGTCTGGCTCGACTACCGCAAGCTGCCCGATCTACCGCCAGTGGTTCGGGAACACTCTGGCAAATGGGCCACCAACGAGGAGCGGCAGATCATCTGCTATCGCGTGCTGCTGACTCTGGACAAGGCCGCACTGGAGCACGACGAGATTCGGGAGCGGCTCACGCTGGATTGTGAACAGCTTTGCGCGATGATTCAGGCGAGCCACAACAAGCTGTTTGTCCAGGCCGAAAACGATGATTCCGCTAGCGATGGCAGCAAAGCTTCAGTCCAGGCCCACCCCATCGAGAAGCAGCACGACTATAACCTGCTGCTGTTGCATACCAATCCCGACGAGCACTTTCCATCGGCCCAGCGCTGGCGCCTGAGGCTAGGCACCAAGGGTATCGTGCAATGCGAAAGCAAGAAGGCCCACTGGCCCGAACCACCGGAGCTGCAACGCTCCGCATGGCATCGACTGAGCCGCCTGTGGAAGCGAGGATGAACCCATGCCACCCTACTGACTCTGCCAATGAGCACGCAGACGACGGCGGGATAGGTAGTTTCACGCATCAAAACAGCAGACACAAAAAAGCCCCTATCACGGGGCTTTCAGCGATTTTCGATTCTTCTTACAGAGTCTCGAAATCATGTGATGGTGCGGACGGAGAGACTCGAACTCTCACACCTTACGGCGCCAGAACCTAAATCTGGTGTGTCTACCAATTTCACCACGTCCGCCAAGCAGGGCTTAAACGAAAACGCCAGGCAGCGCCTGGCGTTTTCGGGAATATGGGGTGGACGAAGGGGATCGAACCCTCGACACCAGGAGCCACAATCCTGTGCTCTACCAACTGAGCTACGCCCACCATATTGCATTTGCTTGTGCCAGAGTCCGTAATGGCGCACCCGGCAGGACTCGAACCTGCGACCATCCGCTTAGAAGGCGGATGCTCTATCCAGCTGAGCTACGGGCGCTTTATCTGCATTCTGTTCGGAGCGCAGACTTGAAGCTCCGGCTATTGAAGAAATCACCTTCTTCGAAAGCCATCTTACCCAGCAGCAGGCTGTGCTCGACAAGCGGGGCGAATGTTATAGAGGCTCCAAACAGTCGTCAACAGCAAATTTAAAAAAATTTCAGTTAGATAAAGGAGTTACAGGTGCTGGTAGCTGCTTCGCCTTTGCCACATCGCCGCGACATGCGAGAATACGCGCCCTTTCCAAGTCCTCTCCTATGGTTAACCAAGCGTCATGACCGCAAAACTGATCGACGGTAAAACGATTGCTGCCAACATTCGCCAACAGATCTCCGGTCGTGTTGCCGAACGACGCGCCCAAGGGCTCCGCGCTCCCGGCCTAGCGGTAATTCTGGTGGGGAGCGACCCGGCCTCCCAGGTTTACGTGGCGCACAAGCGCAAGGATTGCGAGGAGGTAGGCTTCAACTCGGTCGCTCATGACCTGCCGAGCGATACCCGCCAGGAAGATTTGCTGGCGTTGATCGATCAGCTCAACGCCGACGCGTCCATCGACGGCATCCTGGTACAGCTGCCCCTTCCAAAGCACCTCGACGCCTCTCAGCTGCTCGAACGCATCCGCCCCGACAAGGACGTGGATGGATTCCACCCCTACAACGTCGGCCGCCTGGCCCAACGCATGCCGCTGCTGCGTCCTTGCACCCCGAAGGGGATCATGACGCTGCTGGAAAGCACAGGGTTCGACCTGCACGGCCTGGATGCCGTAGTCGTGGGCGCCTCCAATATCGTCGGCCGACCGATGGCACTGGAGCTCCTGCTCGCCGGTTGCACCACGACCGTGACTCATCGTTTTACCCGCAACCTGGCCGAGCACGTCCAGCGTGCCGACCTAGTCGTGGTCGCCACCGGCATCACCGGGCTGGTCAAGGGCGAATGGATCAAGCCCGGCGCGATCGTCATCGATGTAGGCATCAACCGCCAGGCCGATGGGCGCCTGCTGGGTGATGTGGAGTTCGGGCCGGCCAGCGAACGCGCCGCCTGGATCACCCCTGTCCCGGGTGGCGTGGGTCCGATGACCCGCGCCTGCCTACTCGAAAATACGTTGCATGCAGCCGAACACCTGCACGGCTGATACCCAGAGCTGAAACAAGAACGGCACCTTTCGGTGCCGTTTTTGATTACGTCGCTCCTTATTCAGCCAGACGCCAGGTCGTACCGCCCTTTCCATCCTCCAGCACCACACCCATCGCGGTGAGCTGGTCGCGGATGCGATCGGATTCGGCCCAGTTCTTTTCAGCTCGAGCCGTGAGGCGCGCAGCGATCAGTGCTTCGACTTCAGCTGCATCGACCTTCGCCGCCGCACCAGCTTGCAGGAAGGCTTCAGCCTCGAGCTGCAGCACGCCCAATACGCTAGCCAATTCCTTGAGGCGCGCAGCTAGCTGCGCAGCTGCGGCCGGATCAGACTCACGCAGGCGATTGACCTCACGGATCATATCGAACAGCACTGCGCAGGCTTCAGGCGAGTTGAAGTCATCATCCATCGCCGTAGCGAAGCGAGCAACGAACTCGTCACCACCCGCAGGCGCTACATTCGGCAAGCCCTTGAGGCCGTTGTAGAAGCGTTCCAGCGCGCTCTTCGCTTCGCGCAGACTGTCTTCCGAGTAGTTGATCGGGCTGCGGTAGTGACTGGACACCAGCAGATAGCGCACCACCTCCGGATGGTACTTTTCCAGCACTTGGCGAATGGTGAAGAAGTTGCCCAGGCTCTTGGACATCTTCTCGCCGTCGACGCGCACCGCACCGGCGTGCATCCAGGTATTGGCGTACTGCTTGCCGGTGGCCGCTTCGCTCTGCGCGATCTCATTTTCGTGGTGCGGGAACACCAGATCCGGACCGCCACCATGAATGTCGAACGTCTCGCCCAGGCAGCAGGTGGACATCACCGAGCACTCGATATGCCAGCCCGGACGCCCTGCGCCCCATGGCGAATCCCAGCTAGGCTCGCCCGGTTTGGCGCCCTTCCACAGCACGAAATCCAGCGGATCTTCCTTGGCCTCATCGACCTCGATGCGCGCACCGATCTTCAGGTCCTCGATCTTGCGCCGCGACAGCTTCCCATAACCGACGAACTTGCCGACCCGGTAATAGACATCACCATTGCCCGGCGCATAGGCGAAGCCCTTGTCGATCAGCGCCTGGATCATCGTGTGCATGCCGGCGATATGGTCAGTCGCACGCGGTTCGATATCCGGACGCAGTACGTTGAGGCGAGTTTCGTCCTCGTGCATGGCAGCGATCATACGCTCGACCAGCGCCTGGAACGGCTCGCCGTTCTCGCTGGCACGGCGAATGATCTTGTCGTCGATGTCGGTGATATTACGCACGTAGGTCACGTCGTAGCCGCGATGGCGCAGCCAACGGGTGACCACGTCGAACGCGACCATTACCCGGGCATGGCCGATGTGACAGAAGTCATAGACCGTCATGCCACAGACGTACATGCGCACCTTGTTGCCTTCCAGCGGGCGGAACGCTTCCTTGGTCTTGCTCAGGGTGTTGTAGATCGCCAGCACCATCATTGACCCCAGGAGTCACGTAGCGTGACGGTGCGGTTGAACACGGGAGCACCCGGCTTGCTGTCCTTCAGGTCGGCGCAGAAATAGCCTTCGCGCTCGAACTGGAACCGCTCTTCAGGTTCGGCATTGGCCAGCGACGGCTCGGCACGGCACCCCCTGAGCACAACCAGCGACTCCGGATTGATGTTGTCGAGGAAGCTACCGCCCTCCTCGTCCTTTTCCGGATTGGCGGAGCGGAACAGGCGGTCGTACAGGCGCACCTCACATTCGACGCTATCGGCTGCCGGAACCCAATGGATCACACCCTTGACCTTGCGGCCTTCCGGGTTTTTTCCCAGGGTGTTTTCGTCATAGCTGCAGCGCAGCTCGGTGACATTGCCAGCCTCGTCCTTGATCGCCTCATCGGCACGAATCACGTAGCTACCGCGTAGACGCACTTCGCCGCCCGGAATCAGCCGTTTGAACCCGGCCGGCGGGACCTCTTCAAAGTCGCTCGCATCGATGTAGATCTCACGACTAAATGGCAGCACCCGCACGCCCATATCCTGCTTGGGATGGCACGGCAGTTCGAGGTTCTCGACCTGGCCCTCCGGGTAGTTGGTGATCACCACCTTGAGCGGCTTGAGCACGCACATCGCACGCGCTGCGTTGGCGTCCAGGTCCTCACGAATCGCGAACTCCAGCATGCCGATGTCGACCACACCACCAGCACGGTTCACGCCGATCATGTCGCAGAAGTTACGGATCGACGCCGGGGTGTAGCCGCGGCGCCGGAATCCGGAGAGCGTCGACATCCGCGGGTCGTCCCAACCACTCACATGCTTCTCATCGACCAGCTGCTTGAGCTTGCGCTTGCTGGTGATGGTGTAATTCAGATTGAGACGAGCGAATTCGTACTGACGCGGCTGCGCCGGCACCGGCAGGTTGGCCAGGAACCACTCGTAAAGCGGACGGTGATCCTCGAACTCCAGTGTGCAGATCGAATGCGTGATGCCTTCGATGGCATCCGACTGACCATGGGTGAAGTCATAGCTGGGGTAGATGCACCACTTGTCGCCGGTCTGGTGATGATGAGCGTGACGAATGCGATAGAGGATCGGATCACGCAGGTTCATGTTCGGCGAAGCCATATCGATCTTCGCCCGCAAAGCCCGGGCACCATCCGGGAACTCGCCGGCCTTCATGCGCGCGAACAGATCTAGGTTTTCCTCTACCGAACGCTCGCGGAACGGGCTGTTCTTGCCGGGCTCGGTCAGGCTGCCACGGTATTCGCGTGCCTGCTCGGGCGTCAGGTCGCAGACATAGGCCTTGCCAGCCTTGATCAGGTGGATGGCCCACTCGTGCAACTGATCGAAATAGTTGGAGGCGTAGCGCTCTTCGCCCGCCCACTGAAAGCCCAGCCACTCGACGTCACTCTTGATGGCGTCGATGTATTCCTGGTCTTCCTTGGCTGGGTTGGTGTCATCAAAGCGCAGGTTGCACTCGCCACCGAACTCCTTCGCCAGGCCAAAGTTCAGGCAGATCGACTTGGCATGCCCGATATGCAGGTAACCATTGGGCTCCGGCGGAAAGCGGGTGACGATCTTGGCGTGCTTGCCGGCGTCCAGATCAGCCTGAACGATCGGGCGGAGAAAGTTGCTTGCGGCGGGAGTCTCGGGCTTGCTCATGATGTCCTTAACGATCAGCGAGTGCGGCTCAGGGTAGGCCGGCCAAATCAAAGCGCCTATCATAGCGGACCCGTCAACCCCCTGACAGAGCAATGCGCCCAGGCGGCACTGCCATCAGCGGATGACGACAGTCGGTAACGACGACCCTTGCAGCGGTCTGCCCCGCCCCATCAAAAACGGAATCTCATCCCGATGATCAAACTGCACACCAACTACGGCGTCATCACCGTCAATCTATTCGAAGACAAAGCTCCGGAAACCACTGCCAACTTCAAGGAATACGTGAAGAGCGGCCACTACGACGGCACCATCTTCCATCGCGTAATCAGCAACTTCATGATCCAGGGTGGCGGTTTCGAATCTGGCATGAAGCAGAAGCCCACCCGTGCACCGATCAAGAACGAGGCCAACAACGGCCTATCGAACAAGACCGGCACCCTGGCCATGGCCCGCACCATGGAGCCGCACTCCGCTTCCGCGCAGTTCTTCATCAACGTGAAGGACAACGACTTCCTCGACCATAGCGCGCCGACCGTTCAGGGCTGGGGTTATGCCGTATTCGGTGAAGTAACCGACGGCATGGACGTGGTCGAGAAGATCAAAGCCGTTGCGACCACCATGAAGTCCGGCCATCAGGACGTCCCGGTGGAAGACGTGGTGATCGAGAAGGCTGAGATCGTCGAGTAATCGCGAGTGATCCTGCTGATCTCGGATCTGCATCTGGAAGAGGAACGCCCGGACATTACCCGGGCGTTTCTGCATTTTCTAGAAACACGCGCGGGCCAGGCCGAAGCGCTGTACATCCTCGGCGACTTTTTCGAGGTCTGGATCGGCGACGACGCAATGACGCCGTTCCAGCGCTCGATCGCCGACTCCCTACACGCCTTGAGCGAGCGCGGCACGCGCATCTACCTGATGCATGGCAATCGTGACTTCATGCTGGGCAAAGGCTTCTGCCGCGCAGCAGGCTGCACGTTGCTGGGCGACCCGAGCGTGGTCGAGCTCTGTGGTGAGCGCGTCCTACTGATGCATGGCGACAGCCTGTGCACGCGCGACGAAGGCTACATGCGGCTACGACGCTTGCTACGCAATCCGCTCAGCCTGTTCATCCTGCGCAATCTACCGCTGTCCACTCGCCGAAAACTGGCGCGCAAGCTGCGCAATGAAAGTCGCACCCAGACGCGCATGAAGGCTTCGGACATCATCGATGTCACCCCGGAACTTATCCCTCGCGTACTCGCCGAGCATGGCGTGCAGACGCTGATTCACGGGCATACCCATCGCCCGGCGATGCATGAGCTGGAAGTGAACGGCCAGCCGGCGCGGCGCATCGTGCTCGGCGATTGGGACCGCCAAGGCTGGGCGTTACAAGTCGACGAGAAAGGCTTTCAGCAAGCCCCGTTCGATCTAAGCTAAGCCGCTAGCGGCACACCACTGTGAAAGCGAAACTCGGCGTCCGGGCTTTCGATGAGCTCGCGCTCACGCTCACGTACCCGGATGATCGTGGCATCAACATCGGCAGCGTCGCCGTACTCGTACGCCAGCTTCAGATAGTCCTGAAAGTGCCGCGCCTCGGATTTGAGCAGACCGTGATAGAACTTACCCAGCTCTTCATCCAGGTACGGGACCAGCATGGCGAAGCGTTCGCAGGAGCGCGCCTCGATAAAGGCACCGATCACTAGCGTATCGGTCAGTCGATACGGCTCATGATTGCGCACGAGCTCGCGCAGACCGGCCGCATAGCGCGAGGAGCCGACATTGCGCAGCGGAATTTCACGTCGACGGACTATTGCCAGCACCTGTTCGAAATGACGCAACTCTTCGCGCGCCAGCCGCGACATCTTGTTCTGCAGGTCGGGTTTGTCGACATAGCGGAACATCAGCTGGAACGCCGCGCCCGCCGCCTTCTTCTCACAGTTGCCATGATCAATCAGCATCACATCCTGATTCTGCAAAGCTGCGTCCACCCAAGCAGCGGGCGTGGCACAACCGAGGAAATCATTCAGATCAGGAAGCATGTCGAACCCTGCATATTCAGGAACAAAATAAGCGGGTGGTGACGTGGCACCGCCGCGCGTCGGGCGGGCATTATACGAATGCCGCGCGGAGCATCCAGCCTTGCTTGACGTACATCACGGCTGACATCCCAGGCTTGTCTATAGTTGACCAACCCGCATCTGGAAATGGAGCCGATCATGCAAGCCATACGCTGCATCCTCGTGGTAATTGACCCGAACCAGCCACAAGAGCTGGCATTGAAACGCGCACGCCTGATCTCGAGCGTCAGCCAGTCCCACCTGCATCTGCTGACGTGTGATGCGAAGCATGATCACAGCTCACACCTGGCAGCGCTGCGCGAACAACTCGAAAGTGAGGGCCACCAGGTAAGCACGCAACAAGCCTGGCACGACAGTCTTCACCAAACGATCATCACGGTGCAGCAGGCAGAAGGCTGCGGACTGGTCGTCAAACAGCACGTACCGGATAACCCGCTCAAGCGTGCGCTGCTGACCCCCGAGGACTGGAAGCTGCTGCGCTACTGCCCGTGCCCGGTACTCATGGTGAAAACCGCGAATCCGTGGACGGGAGGCAACATTCTGGCCGCGGTGGACGTCGGCAATTCCGATCTGGAACACCGCACCCTGCATGCAACGATCATCAATCATGGCTATGAGATCGCCAGCCTTGCCGATGGCAAGTTGCACGTTATCAGTGCGCATCCCTCAGCCATGCTCTCTGCTGCAGATCCGGCATTCCAGCTCAAGGAAACGATCGAGGCGCGCTACCGTGAGGCCTGCAAGCGATTCCAGGAAGAGTTCGATATCCCGGACGCTCAACTACATGTCGAGGAAGGCCCAGCCGATGCCCTTATCCCAAGGGTTTGCCATCAGCTCAAGGCCGTGGTGACGGTCATAGGCACCGTGGCGCGAACCGGCTTCTCAGGCGCGCTGATGGGCAATACCGCTGAAGTGGTGCTCGACACGCTGGAAAGCGACGTGTTGGTGCTAAAACCCGACGACATCATCGACCATCTCGAGGATCTGGTCCGCCATTGACCCCATGAGCGAAAGTCCCGCCGGGCTTTCGCTTCAAACTCTGACATCCAGGCCTTCGAGAAGAAAGCGCGGCGCGATGTACCGCTCGTAATGGGCCTCGGAAAGCAGGAAGAACTCCTGATCGATGGCATCGCGCAGCTCTGGAAGCGGTCGATCGCGAAACTCGGGCAATAATGCAACCCCATACGCCTCAAGCTGCTGGATGACTCGCGCTCCGCGAGCGATCAACTGGTAGGCCCAGCAATACGGCGACTGCTCCACCACGAAGCGCACCTGTCTGCTCTCAAGCTGCTGGCGCAATAGTTGGGCGTCGAACACCTCAAGCTTGGCAGTCATGACCTGCGCCAACAGAATTTCCAGACGCCGCCATACCGCTCGCTTTTCCTCTTCATCGTAGGTGTTCCAGTTGACCACCTCGTGATGAAAGCGCTTGCACCCGCGGCAGACGATATCGCCGTAAACCGTAGAACATAGGCCGATGCAGGGGGTTTTGATGCGCTGTATGGACATGAGCGAAGCAGGTTGGTGACGGGCCGAGCATCTTAGACTTTTGTCCTAGCATGGTCACCCACGTTAGAACTGCGGACACTCAACACATCGCTACAAGCCCAGCCCAGACGGGCCGTGGCCTTGCGCACCAGGTGCGCCAGCCAAGGCTCCAGCGCTGCGCGTTACCGGTGGTCGACTTAACTTTCAGGCCTGTTTCCAGTAGTATTGGCCCGCCGTTTTTGGCGCCACATTCCATACGAAGCTGTTTTCAAAGCGTCACGAGCACAGTTGAACCGGCTGCGTGCCGGATGCGCAGATTTGTCTCTCTCCTGCCCATTCGGCCTCGCCCGCCCGGCGTAAAACTTTGAAAACAGCTTCCGGATGCGCGTCCCGAAACACCCAAGGGACCAATGATGAGGGTAAAAACTGTGCTTGAAGCCTATCGCAAACACGTAGAAGAGCGTGCCGCCCAGGGCGTCGTGCCCCAGCCGCTGAACGCCGAGCAAACTGCAGGCCTGGTCGAGCTGCTGAAGAACCCGCCGGCCGGCGAAGAAGAATTCCTCGTTGATCTGATCACCAACCGCGTCCCTGCTGGCGTCGACGAAGCCGCCTACGTCAAGGCCGGCTTCCTGTCCGCCCTGGCCAAGGGTGAAACCTCCTCGCCGCTGCTGAGCAAGCAGCGCGCCGTCGAGCTGCTGGGCACCATGCAGGGCGGCTACAACATCTCCACCCTGGTTGAGCTGCTGGACAGCGCCGAACTGGGCGCAGTTGCCGCCGAGCAGCTCAAGCACACCCTGCTGATGTTCGACGCCTTCCACGACGTAGCCGAGAAAGCCAAAGCCGGTAACGAGCATGCCAAGGCAGTGATGCAGTCCTGGGCCGATGGCGAGTGGTTCACCAACCGCCCGGCAGTTGCCGAAAAAGTTTCCCTGTCCGTATTCAAGGTCACTGGCGAAACCAACACCGACGACCTGTCGCCTGCTCCAGATGCCTGGTCGCGCCCCGACATCCCGCTACACGCCCTGGCCATGCTGAAAATGGCCCGCGACGGAATCAATCCGGACGTACCGGGCTCGGTCGGCCCGATCAAGCAGATGGAAGAACTGAAGGCCAAGGGTTTCCCGGTTGCTTACGTCGGCGACGTGGTCGGCACCGGTTCCTCGCGCAAGTCGGCCACCAACTCCGTGCTGTGGTTCTTCGGTGACGACATCCCGAACGTGCCGAACAAGCGCGCAGGCGGCTTCTGCTTCGGCACCAAGATCGCTCCGATCTTCTACAACACCATGGAAGATGCCGGCGCCCTGCCGATCGAATTCGATTGCAGCAACCTGGCCATGGGCGACGTGATCGATGTCTATCCTTACGCTGGCAAGGTCTGCAAGCACGGCACCGACGAAGTCATCACCACCTTCGAACTGAAAACCGACGTCCTGCTGGACGAAGTCCGCGCTGGCGGCCGTATCCCGCTGATCATCGGCCGCGGCCTGACCGAAAAGGCCCGCGCCGAGCTGGGTCTGGCACCATCCACCCTGTTCAAGAAGCCAGAAGCGCCGGCTGACAGCGGCAAGGGCTTCACCCTCGCGCAGAAGATGGTCGGTCGCGCCTGCGGCCTGCCGGAAGGCAAGGGCGTACGTCCGGGCACCTACTGCGAGCCGAAGATGACCACCGTCGGCTCCCAGGACACCACTGGCCCGATGACCCGCGACGAACTGAAGGACCTGGCTTGCCTGGGTTTCTCCGCCGATCTGGTCATGCAGTCGTTCTGCCATACCGCTGCCTACCCGAAGCCGATCGACGTCAACACCCACCACACCCTGCCGGACTTCATCATGAACCGCAGCGGCGTGTCCCTGCGTCCGGGCGACGGCATCATCCACAGCTGGCTGAACCGCATGCTGCTGCCGGATACCGTCGGCACTGGTGGTGACTCGCACACCCGCTTCCCGATCGGCATCTCCTTCCCGGCCGGTTCCGGTCTGGTCGCCTTCGCTGCCGCCACTGGCGTCATGCCGCTGGACATGCCGGAATCCGTACTGGTGCGCTTCAAGGGTCAGATGCAGCCTGGCATCACCCTGCGTGACCTGGTTCATGCCATCCCCTACTACGCCATTCAGCAGGGCCTGCTGACTGTCGAGAAGAAGGGCAAGAAGAACATCTTCTCCGGCCGTATTCTCGAGATCGAAGGTCTCAACCAGCTGACTGTAGAACAGGCATTCGAGCTGTCCGACGCCTCTGCCGAGCGTTCGGCTGCCGGCTGCACCATTAAGCTGCCGGAAGACTCGATCGCCGAGTATCTGAAGTCCAACATCACCATGCTGCGCTGGATGATCAGCGAGGGTTACGGTGATGCCCGCACCCTGGAGCGCCGCGCTCAGGCGATGGAAGCGTGGATCGCCGATCCGAAGCTGCTGGAAGCAGACAAGGACGCCGAATACGCTGCAGTGATCGAGATCGACCTGGCCGAAGTGAAAGAGCCCGTGCTCTGCGCACCGAACGACCCGGACGATGCCCGCCTGCTGTCCACCGTTGCTGGCGAGAAGATCGACGAAGTCTTCATCGGTTCCTGCATGACCAACATCGGCCACTTCCGCGCTGCCGGCAAGCTGCTCGACAAGGTCAAGGGTGGCATTCCGACTCGTCTGTGGCTGGCTCCGCCGACCAAGATGGACGCCCATCAGCTGACCGAAGAAGGCTACTACGGCATCTACGGGAAGGCTGGCGCGCGTATGGAAATGCCGGGCTGCTCCCTGTGCATGGGTAACCAAGCTCGCGTTCAGACCGGTTCGACTGTCGTGTCCACTTCGACTCGTAACTTCCCGAACCGCCTTGGCGACGCCACCAACGTCTACCTGGCATCGGCCGAACTGGCAGCAGTAGCTTCCATCATCGGCAAGCTGCCGACCGTCGAGGAATACATGGAGTACGCGAAGAACATCGACAGCATGGCTGCCGATATCTATCGCTACCTGTCCTTCGACCAGATCGCCGAATTCCGTGACGCTGCGGAAAAGGCCAAGATCAAGGTCGTTGAAGTCTGATGACGCGGTAAGGCAATAAGAAAACCCCGCTTCGGCGGGGTTTTTTATGCGTGGAACTCTTTTAGATCTGCCTCCGCTTAATCGCCAAAACAAAAAGCAACAGTCCCGGCCCGGTCACTATTCGCGTCACAACAATAGGCCAACACTTCATCGACAAAGCATCTGCCCATATGAATGCCGCAGTAGCAACGAAAGGCCGCCCCCAACAAGACATAATCCTTTTTTCCGGACAAAGAAAAGCCCGGGCTAGCCGGGCTTTTCCAGGAGCAGCTGGCTCGGGTTACTGAACCTGAGCTTCTACTTCAGCCTCAACGCGACGGTTGATCTGACGACCTTCCTCGGTGGAGTTGTCCGCAACCGGACGGGACTCACCGTAACCTACGGAATTCACGCGACCACCTTCAACACCATACTCGTTGACCAGAACGTTGCGCACCGCTTCGGCGCGACGCTCGGACAGACGCTGGTTGTACTGGTCAGTACCGACCGAGTCGGTGTGACCTTCAACAGTGGTGCTGGTCTGCGGGTACTGCTGCATGAAATCAGCGAGGTTCTTGATGTCGCTGTAGCTCTCTTCACGAACGCGCGACTTATCAAAGTCGAATTTCACGTCCAGCTCGACACGCACCAGCTCCGGTGCAGGTTCCGGCTCGTTGTCGACGATCGGAGCCGGGGCCGGCTCTGGAGTCGGCTCAACAGCTGCAACCTGGCGGGCGCCGCCGCCAAAGTTCAGACCAACGCCAACGCCAGCCATCCACTCGGCTTCGTCCGCATCGATGTTGTACATGCCGTCGACGCTGGCCTTGGCGAAGAAGTTCTCGGTGAAGTAATACTTCAGACCGGTACCAACATTAGCGAAGGTGCTGCGATCGCGACCACCACGGTCAGCCTGACCGATGCTCTGGTGAGCGACACCAGCGGAGACGTAAGGACGCAGACCTACACCCGGCGCGCCGAAGTGATAAGCGGCATCGAGGGAAGTCAGGCTGCCCTTGATGTTCTTGTGGCTGCCATCGGTACCAACCGGATCTTTGGAGGTCAGGTCGTGGTACTCGCCATAGGAAAGGCCCAGCGAAACATCGTCGGTCAGGAAGTAGCTCACGCCAGCGCCGTAGAGCTCACCGTCACGCTGAACGTCACGCGAGCTATCGGTGAAGTAGTGCTTACCGAACGCTTCCACCTCTACGGCACCCTGTCCTTGGGCCAGCGCGCTGAGAGAAGTGGCGGCAACCATCGAACCGATAACGACGCCTAAGGTGTTTTTAAGTTTCATCCGTAAATCCCCATCTGGTGGTTAGAATCAGAACAATCTAAGGAAACCGGCTGTCTGTATGCCCAAGCTGTTCGCAAGGTATAAGACAAGTTTCCGGGATTAAGTTTCAGCTGTATCGGAAAATTTTTCGCGTAGCTTATCGAGCGCACGTTTGTAGCGCATCTTCGTTGCGCTTAGACCCATGTGCATGATATCCGCTATTTCTTGGAACTCGAGTTCGGCAACAAAACGCAACACCAATATCTCGCGATCAATAGGATTCACATGCACGAGCCAACGATCGAGTCCCGTCTTCTCTTCGATCTTGGGAGCCTTTTCGTCTGAAGCCTCCTCTAGCGGGTCCAGACTAAGCGCATCGAGCAGACGTCTTTTTCGACGCTCCTTGCGATATTGAGTAATACATTCGTTATAAGTGATGCTATATAGCCATGTTTTAAACTTCGATTTGCCTTCGAAGTTTTTCAAGCCATATAAAACCTTAAGCATTACCTCCTGACATACATCGTCCGCGTCCCGCTCGTTGCCCAAGTAACGCGCACATACATTGAACAGCGTGCGCTGATATCGCCGCATCAACTCTTCATACGCACGCGTTATATGAAATAGTTCGACATGAGCGTGCTGCACCAGCTCTTCGTCGGTGAGCTGGCGGGGGTCGTAGCGCGATACGGACGATGAAGTTTTAGTCAAGACGCTTCGAGCCGGCAGTCGGAGGCACGGCCCCTGCTTAAGGAAACCGTAAAAAAGGCGACGTATTTTACCAGAATCGCAAGGCTAGCGGCTGCCAACACATTGTTCGAGCAGCTCTTTGTTAGCGACGGAAACCAACTCGCCGTCGTCGGTCAGCAGCAACGTCTTGACCGTTCCGATCTCCTCGATCTGCCCTTCAATATCCGCCATACGCACCCGTTGACCGACCTCGTAGAGTTCACGCACATAGATGCCGGCCAGTATCTGCGATACCAGCTCGCGGCTACCGAGGCCAAACGCAAGCGCAACCGCCAGGCCAACGGTAATCAGCACGATGGCGATGACATAGTTGAGGAGCTCGGTTTTCACCTCGAGTTGCCCGATCGCAACCGAGATACTGATGATGATCACCAGCCCCTGGGCCATACGCGCCAGGCCATTGGCGTAATCCAGCCCTACACCCTCGGCCGCACCGCGAACCAGACCGCTGAGCAATTGCGCCAGGAGGACGCCGGCGAGCAGGATCAATGCCGCACCGAAGACCTTGGGCACGTAGAGTGCCAGCATGTCCAGCGTTGCCGATACCCGCTCCAGGCCAAGCGACTCGGCGGCCGATACCAAGAAAATGAGCAGTACGAACCAGTACACCACCTTGCCGATCAGCGCGGAGACGGGAACTCGAATTCCTGCTCGGCTAAGGAGTTTGGTGAGCCCAGTTCCGGCCATCAAGCGATCCAGCCCAATCTTGGCAAGAACCTTGGATAGCAGCGTATCAAGCAGTTTGGCTACAACGAAGCCGAGCAGTACAACGACCAGCGCGCCGAAAAGCCGAGGGATGAAGCCCGCGACAGATGCCCAGAGCGAACTCATTGCCGCTAGAAGACTTTGGGTCCAGGGATCGAATTCCATGATCAATCAGCCTTATCGAACGAACAGTTAGGTGTTTCTCGGCGAGAAACCGGAGCGACATGGCCCGAGCCGCTATTGACGGCAATCATCAGAGCCTTCAGCCAGTGACCGATCAGCGCAAACAGGTCGCCGGCGCCAACCTGGCGGTTGGCCGTTTTCAACACACGGCCCAAGCAAGCATCGTCGTCATGAACCGAGGGTTTGTTGAGCAGGTCGCGCAGGGATTCTTCAAAGGGATCGCGCATGCAAACCTCACTAAAGTATGTGGTCTAGACGGCTTACGGCTGGGTAGGAGTCACATTCACACCCAACGCAGCCGTCGCAGGAGCCACCATTGCAACAGCGCGACGCTGCCTATGAGCAAACAGGCGACGACAAAACCATAGGAAAACTCTGCCCCCGGGATCCCGCCTACGTTTATGCCCAATAGCCCGGTCAGAAAGCTCAACGGCAGGAAAAAGCCGGTGATGATAGCAAGCAGGTACATGGTGCGGTTCATCCGCTGATTGAGCCTACGGTGCTCCGACTCGACCACCAGATTGACTCGCTCGCGTATCATCTCGAGCTCTTCCAGATACCGGGTGAGCCGGTTGCTGAGTTCATTCCAGTATTCGGTGTCGTCCTCGGCAAACCAGCTGAAGTGAGTACGCGTCATCTGCCCGTAGAGCTCTCGTTGCGGCAACAGAAAGCGCCGCAAGCTTGCGGCCTGCCGTCGCAAGCAAAGCATCGAAGCGTGCTCCAAGGTGGACTGCGGATCGCCCTCGATCCGCTCTTCCTCGGCATCAATACGCTCGGCCAACTGTGTGACCAGATC
Source organism: Stutzerimonas decontaminans (assembly GCF_000661915.1). Classification (NCBI taxonomy): domain Bacteria; kingdom Pseudomonadati; phylum Pseudomonadota; class Gammaproteobacteria; order Pseudomonadales; family Pseudomonadaceae; genus Stutzerimonas; species Stutzerimonas decontaminans. The sequence continues at coordinate 2,505,970 of NZ_CP007509.1, forward strand.
ATCCACCCGCTCGGTCATCGCCTCTGCCAGATAGAGCAGCAGTTCAGAAGCCGATTTCGGCCCCCTACCCTCCAACAGCAATTGAATCACGACCTCGGTTGAGCGCAGCGGACGAAGCCGAAGCGAGATGACGCGCTGCCGATCCGCGAATACGCGCACGGAAACCATATCCTCCGGCTCGGCGTCGGGGTTCAGATTCACTCCCCGTAAAAACAACAGGAGTTCCTCCTGCTCCAGCGCCAACATGCGAGGCCGAGTATTTTCTTCGAGCAGCACATCGCACGCGAATGCAGTCAAGCCACTTCGCCTGCGCAGCCAGTCCTGTGCCTGCGGCTGGCTGCGATCCCAGTGCAGCCAGATACTCTCGTTAGCCGCAAGCTGGAGCTCATGCAGGTCGCCATAGCCAATCTGCCGAGCACCGCCGCTGCCATTCAGAACAAAGGCGTGAATCAACCCGCTCTGTTCGCTTTCATTTTCCCGCATCTATCCGTTCCATCATTGCTCATGAAAAGCCCGGCATCGCCGGGCTTAGAGTGAGGGCACGCACATTCGTCAGCGCCGGTGTTATTCCGGCATCGAGAGCGGCTCAGGCGACACGATGATGCCGTTGTTATCGGCATACACATATTCACCTGGGCGGAACGTTACGCCGCAGAAAGTCACCGGAACATTTAGATCACCGATGCCGCGCTTGTCGGTCTTCATTGGGTGGCTGGCCAGCGCCTGCACACCAAGCTCGGTCTGCGCAAGAACGTCAACGTCACGAACGCAACCGTAGATGACCAAGCCTTCCCAGCCATTGCGTGCGGCTTTCTCGGCAAGCATGTCGCCCAGCAGAGCACGACGGAGCGACCCGCCACCGTCGACTACCAACACCTTGCCGGTTCCGTCGATGTCGACCTGATCCTTGACCAGGGAATTGTCCTCGAAACACTTGATGGTCACGATTTCTCCACCGAAGGAGTCGCGACCACCAAAGTTGCTGAACAGCGGCTCGACGACCTGCACCAGGTCCGGATAGGCGTCGCACAGATCAGGCGTGACGTATTGCATGGGAAGCTCCTTCTGCTTGGAAATTACGGCGACATCCAGCGTACAACCATCTAGGCGCGCATATTAGCCGCTAGGTGTCAGAGGCGGAACGGGATTGCAAGGTCGGACATTATCAGCACCAATGAAAACGGGGCTGACGCCCCGTTTTCATTACTACTTCAGCGATCAGATTTCGCGATCGGCAAGGAAGAACCAGGTATCCAGGACCGAGTCCGGGTTCAGGGACACGCTCTCGATGCCCTGCTCCATCAGCCACTTGGCCAGATCCGGGTGGTCCGAAGGCCCCTGACCACAGATACCGATGTACTTGCCGGCCTTGTTGCACGCCTGGATGGCGTTGGCCAGAAGCTTCTTCACCGCCGGATTACGCTCATCGAACAGGTGGGCGATGATGCCGGAGTCACGGTCCAGGCCGAGGGTCAGCTGAGTCATGTCGTTCGAGCCGATGGAGAAGCCATCGAAGAACTCCAGGAACTCATCAGCCAGCAGGGCATTGGATGGTAGTTCGCACATCATGATGACCCGCAGGCCATTCTCGCCGCGCTTGAGGCCGTATTTGGCGAGCAGATCAATGACCTGCGAGGCTTCACCCAGGGTGCGCACGAAAGGCACCATCAGCTCGACGTTGGTCAGGCCCATGACGTCGCGGACCTTCTTCATCGCACGGCATTCGAGCTCGAAGCAATCACGGAACGAGTCGCTGATATAACGCGAGGCACCGCGGAAGCCGAGCATCGGGTTCTCTTCTTCCGGCTCGTACAACTTGCCGCCGATGAGATTGGCGTACTCGTTGGACTTGAAGTCCGAAAGGCGCACGATGACCTTCTTCGGCCAGAACGCCGCAGCCAGGGTACTTACGCCCTCGACCAGCTTCTCAACGTAGAAGTTGACCGGATCGTCGTAGCCAGCGATGCGCTTCTCTACACTGCTCTTCACATCTGCAGGCAGGCCGTCGAAGTTCAGCAGTGCCTTGGGATGCACGCCGATCATGCGGTTGATGATGAACTCGAGACGGGCCAGGCCGACACCTTCGTTCGGCAGATGCGCGAAATCAAAGGCACGATCAGGGTTACCGACGTTCATCATGATCTTGAACGGCAGCTCCGGCATGGCGTCGATGGAGTTCTGACGAATGTCGAAGCCCAGTTCGCCATCGAAGATTAGGCCAGTGTCGCCTTCGGCACAGGAAACGGTGACGCGCTGACCATCTTTCAGCATTTCGGTGGCGTTACCGCAGCCAACGACCGCCGGAATCCCCAGCTCGCGAGCGATGATTGCCGCATGGCAGGTACGCCCGCCACGGTTGGTGACGATCGCGCTGGCGCGCTTCATAACCGGCTCCCAATCCGGGTCGGTCATGTCGGAAACCAGCACATCGCCCGGCTGGACCTTGTCCATTTCGCTGACGTTGTGGATGACCTTGACCGGACCTGCGCCGATTCGCTGACCGATGGCACGGCCTTCGACCAGCACGGTGCCTTTTTCCTTCAGCAGATAGCGCTCCATGACATTGGCGCTGCTGCGGCTCTTCACGGTTTCCGGACGCGCCTGGACGATATACAGCTGGTTGTCGTCGCCATCTTTGGCCCACTCGATGTCCATCGGACGCCCGTAGTGCTTCTCGATGGTCATGGCCTGCCTGGCCAGATTGCTCACTTCTTCGTCGGTCAGGCAGAAGCGCATGCGATCGGCTTGGTCGACATCGACGGTCTTGACCGACTTGCCGGCGCTGGCTTCAGCGCCGTAGACCATCTTGATCGCCTTGCTGCCCAGGTTGCGGCGCAGGATTGCCGGGCGACCAGCTTCCAGCGTGTGCTTGTGGACATAGAATTCATCCGGATTGACCGCGCCCTGAACGACAGTTTCACCCAGCCCGTAGGCGCCGGTGATGAACACCACGTCACGGAAGCCGGATTCGGTATCCAGGGTGAACATGACGCCGGCGGTGCCGGTTTCCGAGCGGACCATGCGCTGCACACCGGCAGACAGGGCGACCAGTTTGTGATCAAAGCCCTGATGCACGCGGTAAGCAATGGCACGGTCATTGAACAGCGAGGCGAACACTTCCTTGGTCGCGCGGATCACGTTGTCCACGCCACGGATGTTGAGGAAGGTTTCCTGCTGACCAGCGAAGGAAGCGTCCGGCAGGTCTTCTGCAGTGGCCGAGGAGCGAACCGCGACCGCCATATGGTCGTTACCACCGGACATTTCTGCGAATGCACTGCGAATGTCGGCATCCAGCTTCGGCGGGAATTGCGCCTCCATGACCCAACCGCGAATCTGCGCGCCGGCTTTGGCGAGGGCGTTGACGTCATCCACGTCCAGCGCATCGAGAAGCGCATGGATCTGCTCGTTGAGACCGCTGAGCTCCATGAAATCACGATAGGCCTGGGCCGTAGTGGCGAAACCGCCAGGCACCGAAACACCTGCGCCTGCGAGGTTGCTGATCATCTCGCCGAGGGAGGCGTTCTTGCCCCCTACACGCTCAACGTCATGATTGCCGAGCTTATCGAGGGAAACTACGTACTCTACCAAGGTGATCTCTCCACATTAGTGTTGGAAACTCAACCGGGGCCTGGCCGCACGACTGTGGCCCGACCCTGCAAAATAAGTAACAATGCCCGCCAACCGGGCTCGGCGAAGGGCCTACTATAGCTGGGAACCGTTCTCGACTTAAGGCCCAAGGCACATGAAACGAACTGCTTTCTTCATTTCTGACGGCACAGGCATCACCGCGGAAACTCTGGGCCATAGCCTTCTGGCACAGTTCGAGAACATAACCTTCACGAAGCTGACCCGCCCGTACATAGACACTGCGGAAAAAGCGCGTGCCATGGTACAGCAAATCAATAATGCCGCGGAGAAGGACGGTGGCCGGCCGATCATCTTCGACACGCTGGTAAACCAGGAAATCCGTGACATTCTGGCCGAATCCAATGGCTTCATGATCGACATCTTTTCTTCGTTCCTTGCTCCGCTGGAACATGAGCTGATGTCACGTTCCTCGTATTCCGTTGGGAAGTCTCACTCCATCAGCCACAACTCCAACTACATGGAGCGCATCGAGGCCGTCAACTTCGCCCTCGATAACGATGATGGCGCCCGCACCCGCTATTACGACAAGGCCGACCTGATTCTCGTCGGCGTTTCCCGCTGTGGCAAAACGCCAACCTGCCTGTATATGGCGATGCAGTACGGTATTCGCGCCGCCAATTATCCGCTGACTGAGGATGATATGGAGCGCCTGCAGCTTCCCAGCGTTCTCAAGGAATACAAGGACAAGCTGTTCGGCCTCACCATCGACCCCGACCGTCTGGCTGCTATTCGTCACGAGCGCAAGCCCAACAGCCGTTACGCCAGCTTCGCTCAGTGCGAATTCGAAGTCCGCGAGGTGGAAAGCCTGTTCCGCCGCGAGAACATCAACTACATCAACTCCACGCATTTCTCGGTTGAGGAAATCTCCGCCAAGATCCTGGTGGAGAAAGGCGTCGAGCGCCGACTCAAATAAGCGCCGCTTCGCTAGACAACAAAAAGTCCGCTTGGTGCGGACTTTTTGCGTTTTTTAACCAGAAAAAATCGCTTTCCGGCAGCTGAAGCGCATCAGAATGCGTCGCCCGGCACACGCACCCAGCCTTCCATCAGCACGCGCGCGCTGCGGCTCATGATCGCCTTGGTAACGGTCCACTGGTCGTCGATCTGCTTCGCCTCGGCACCGACGCGCAGCGTGCCGGACGGATGGCCAAAGCGCACGGCCTGTCGTTCACCGCCGCCTGCAGCAAGATTGACCAGCGTACCGGGCACTGCCGCCGCGGTGCCGATGGCCACCGCGCAGGTGCCCATCATCGCGTGGTGCAGCTTGCCCATGGATAAAGCCCGCACGAGTAAATCCACCTCACCGGCTTCGATGGTCTTGCCGGAAGACGCCCGATAGCTTTTCGGCTTGGAAACGAAGGCGACCTTTGGCGTGTGCTGGCGGGTCAGTGCCTCGTCCGCGGTCTTGATCAAGCCCATGCGCAGTGCACCGGCCACACGAATCGACTCCAGACGAGCCAGAGCATCCGGATTGCCGTTGATATCCTCACGCAGTTCGGTGCCCTGGTAGCCGATGTCCTCGGCATTGACGAAAACCGTCGGGATGCCAGCGCTGATCATGGTCGCCTTGAGCATACCTATGCCGGGAACATCGAGATCATCGACCAGGTTGCCGGTTGGAAACATCGAACCGCCCTCCTCTCCGTCGTCGGACGGATCGAGGAATTCCAGCACGATCTCGGCAGCCGGAAAGGTCACTCCGTCCAGCTCGAAGTCGCCGGTTTCCTGCACTTGGCCATTGGTGACCGGTACGTGGGCGATGATGGTCTTGCCGATGTTGGCCTGCCAGATCCGCACCACACAGGTGCCGTTCTGCGGAATACGCTCAGCATCCACCAGCCCGGCATGCAGCGCGAATGCACCTGCGCCGGTGGACAGGTTGCCGCAGTTGCCGCTCCAGTCGACGAAGGGCTTGTCGATGGAGACCTGGCCATAGAGGTACTCGACGTCATGATCAAGTCGGGTGCTCTTCGACAGGATCACGCACTTGCTGGTGCTGGACGTGGCGCCACCCATGCCGTCGATATGCGCCGAGTACGGGTCGGGGCTGCCGATCACGCGCATGAACAGCTTGTCGCGCGCCGCACCGGGCACCTGACAGCTTTCCGGCAGGTCTTGCAAGCGGAAGAACACGCCCTTGCTGGTGCCGCCACGCATATAGGTCGCGGGTATCTTGATCTGAGGCTGATGAGCCATGAGTGACTCCTGGCTGAAAAATGAATGGTCCGTAGGGTGGATCGCGCTTTACCGCGAGGTCGATGCGGCGGATGGAAAAAGCGCCATCCACCCTACGAGGCCGGACGGTCACGCCTGACCGAGGAAGTCCTTGGCGAAACGCTGCAGTACGCCGCCGGCCTGGTACACGCTGACTTCCGCCGCGGTATCGAGGCGGCAGGTGACCGGAACACGGGTTTCTTCACCATTCTTGTGGTGAATGACCAAGGTCAGGTCGCAGCGAGGCGACAGCTCGCCTTCGATATCGAAGGTTTCGGTGCCATCCAGGCCAAGGGTCAGGCGCGTGGTGCCCGGCTTGAACTCGACCGGCAACACGCCCATGCCCACCAGGTTGGTGCGATGGATACGCTCGAAGCCTTCAGCGACGATCACCTCGACACCGGCCAGGCGCACGCCCTTGGCCGCCCAGTCACGCGAGCTGCCCTGACCGTAGTCGGCACCGGCCACGATGATCAGGTTCTGCTTGCGGTTCATATAGGTTTCGATGGCTTCCCACATGCGCATCACCTTGCCTTCCGGCTCGACGCGGGCCAGCGATCCCTTCTGCACCTTGCCACCGACCACGGCCATCTCGTTGACCAGCTGCGGGTTGGCGAACGTCGCCCGCTGCGCGGTCAGGTGGTCGCCGCGGTGGGTAGCGTAGGAGTTGAAGTCCTCCTCCGGCAGGCCCATCTTCGCCAGGTACTCACCGGCAGCCGAATCCAGCAGGATCGCGTTAGATGGCGACAGGTGATCGGTGGTGATGTTGTCCGGCAGGATCGCCAGCGGACGCATGCCCTTGAGCGTACGCTCGCCGGCCAGCGCGCCTTCCCAATACGGAGGGCGGCGAATATAGGTCGACATCGGGCGCCAGTCGTACAGCGGGCTCTTGGCTTCCTCGATGGTGCCCAGATCGAACATCGGGATGTAGATCTGCTTGAACTGCTCCGGCTTGACCGAGGACGCGACGATGGCGTCGATTTCCTCGTCGGACGGCCAGAGGTCCTTCAGGGTGATCGGGTTGCCGTTCTTGTCGGTGCCCAGCACATCCTGTTCGATATCGAAGCGCACGGTACCGGCGATGGCGTAGGCCACTACCAGGGGCGGCGAAGCAAGGAAAGCCTGCTTGGCGTACGGATGGATACGACCGTCGAAGTTGCGGTTACCGGAGAGGACTGCGGTGGCGTACAGGTCACGCTCGATGATTTCCTGCTGGATCACCGGATCCAGCGCACCGGACATGCCGTTACAGGTGGTGCAGGCGTAGGCGACGATGCCAAAGCCGAGCTTTTCCAGCTCGCTCAGCAAGCCGGCCTCTTCCAGATACAGCTTGGCGACCTTGGAACCTGGCGCGAAGGACGTCTTCACCCAGGGCTTGCGCACCAGACCCAGCTCGTTGGCCTTCTTCGCCAGCAAGCCGGCGGCCACCACGTTGCGCGGGTTGGAGGTGTTGGTGCAGCTGGTGATGGCAGCAATGATCACTGCACCATCGGGCAGCAGGCCTTCGGCCTCTTCGGCACGCGCTGCAGCCAGCTTGTCTTCGTCGGCGATGCCGCGCTCATGCAGCGCGGAGGTCGGCAGGCGCTTGTGCGGGTTGCTCGGGCCGGCCATGTTACGCACAACGCTGGACAGGTCGAATTCGAGCACGCGCTCGTATTCGGCACCTTCCAGCGCCGTCGCCCATAGGCCCGTTTCCTTGGCGTACTGCTCGACCAGCGCGACCTGCTCCGGCTCGCGGCCGGTCAGCTTGAGGTAATCGATGGTCTGCTGGTCGATGTAGAACATCGAAGCGGTGGCGCCGTATTCCGGACACATGTTGGAGATGGTCGCGCGATCGCCGATGGTCAGGCTGTCGGCACCTTCGCCGAAGAACTCAACCCAGGCTCCGACCACACGTTCCTTGCGCAGGAACTCGGTTAGCGCGAGGACGATATCGGTGGCGGTGATGCCAGGCTGACGCCTGCCGGTCAGGCGTACGCCGACGATGTCGGGCAGGCGCATCATCGACGGCAGACCGAGCATCACGGTTTCGGCTTCCAGGCCGCCGACGCCGATGGCGATGACGCCCAGCGCATCGACGTGCGGGGTGTGCGAATCGGTACCGACGCAGGTGTCTGGGAAGGCCACGCCACCGCGAGCCTGGATAACCGGCGACATCTTCTCCAGGTTGATCTGGTGCATGATGCCGTTGCCGGCCGGAATCACGTCGACGTTCTTGAAGGCCGTCTTGGTCCACTCGATGAAGTGGAAGCGGTCCTCGTTGCGACGCTCTTCGACGGCACGGTTCTTCTCGAAGGCATCCGGATCGAAGCCGGCAAATTCCACCGCCAGCGAATGGTCGACGATCAGCTGCGTCGGCACCACCGGGTTGACCTTCGCCGGGTCGCCGCCTTGCTCCGCGATCGCGTCGCGCAGACCGGCGAGGTCAACCAGCGCGGTCTGGCCGAGGATGTCATGGCAGACCACGCGCGCCGGATACCAAGGAAAGTCGAGGTCGCGCTTGCGCTCGATGATCTGCTTCAGCGAATCGGTCAGCGCTTCGGGCTCACAGCGACGCACCAGCTGTTCGGCCAGTACGCGGGAGGTATAGGGCAGCTTGTCGTAGGCGCCCGGCTGAATGGCTTCGATCGCCTCGCGGGTATCGAAGTAGTCAAGCCCAGTGCCTGGCAAAGGTTTGCGGTGTTGTGTATTCATGCCGGAAGAACTCAATCCAGTAATGTTCCGTGGGGCGAGGTCTGGGGAGCTTGTGAGACAAGCCCCCCGCTCCGATCAACGCTGGGCGATCGGGACGACCTTGCGCTGTTCCGGACCGATGTATTCGGCGCTCGGCCGAATGATCCGGTTGTTGCTGCGTTGTTCGAACACATGGGACGCCCAGCCGGTGACGCGCGAACAGACGAAGATCGGCGTGAACAGCTTGGTGGGAATGCCCATGAAGTGATAAGCGGAGGCATGGTAGAAGTCGGCGTTGGGGAAAAGCTTCTTCTGTTCCCACATGGTTTCGTCGACAGCCACCGAGACTGGGTAGAGCACGGTATCGCCCACTTCGTCAGCTAGCTTCTTGGCCCAGACCTTGATCACCTCGTTGCGCGGGTCGGAAACGCTGTAGATCGCGTGACCGAAGCCCATGATCTTGTCCTTGCGCTCGAGCATGCCAAGGATCGCTTCGCGGGCTTCTTCCGGACTCTTCCACTGCTCGATCATGTCCATCGCCGCTTCGTTGGCGCCGCCATGCAGCGGGCCGCGCAGCGAACCGATGGCACCGGTCACGCAGGAATAGAGGTCGGACAGGGTCGAGGCGCAGACCCGTGCGGTGAAGGTCGAAGCGTTGAACTCGTGCTCGGCGTAGAGGATCAGCGAAACGTTCATCACCTTGACGTGCAGGTCGCTCGGCTTCTTGTCGTGCAGCAGCGCGAGGAAATGACCACCCAGAGTGTCTTCATCGCTGGTGCAATTAATGCGGACACCGTCGTGGGTGAAGCGATACCAGTAGCACATGATCGCCGGGAACGCCGCCATCAGACGCTCAGCCACATCGCGCTGCTGGTCGAAGCTCAGCTCCGGCTCCAGCGTGCCGAGCACTGACGAACCGGTACGCATGACGTCCATCGGATGTGCGCTGGCCGGGATGCGCTCGAGCACTTCCTTCAGCGCCTGCGGCAGGTCGCGCATGGTCTTCAGGCGATTCTTGTAATCCGCCAGTTGCTGAGCGGTGGGCAGCTCACCGTAGAACAGCAGGTAGGCCACTTCCTCGAAATCGCATTCGGCCGCCAGATCGCGCACGTCGTAGCCGCGGTAGGTCAGCCCGGCGCCGGTCTTGCCGACAGTACACAGGGCAGTCTGTCCGGCGATCTGTCCGCGCAGACCCGCACCGCTCAATACTTTTGCTTCAGCCATTGCTATCTCCTTATTGGATTTGTTCTGGATACCGCAAATCACGTTGAAAAATGGATCGCAAAGCGCCCGCTGGCAAATCGGTCGGGCGCTACTCGTCAGCTCTTCTTCTGGGCGAACAGCGCGTCGAGGTGCTGTTCGAACGCGTGGTAGTTGATGCGATCGTAGAGCTCCATGCGGGTCTGCATGGTGTCGATCACGTTCGCCTGGGTGCCATCACGGCGCAGCGCGGTGTAAACGTTCTCGGCAGCCTTGTTCATGGCGCGGAACGCCGACAACGGATAGAGCACCAGAGAGACGTCGACGCTCGCCAGCTCTTCTGTGGTGTACAGCGGCGTGGCGCCGAATTCGGTGATGTTGGCCAGGATCGGCGCTTTCACGCGGTCGGCGAAGACCTTGTACATGTCCAGCTCGGTGATCGCCTCGGGGAAGATCATGTCCGCGCCGGCCTCGATGCAGGCGGCCGCACGATCCAGCGCCGAGTTCAGCCCTTCCACCGCCAGCGCATCGGTCCGCGCCATGATCACGAAGCTGTCGTCGGTACGCGCATCGACGGCCGCCTTGATGCGGTCGACCATCTCCTGCTGCGAGACGATCTCCTTGTTCGGGCGATGGCCGCAGCGCTTCGCACCGACTTGATCCTCGATATGGATCGCCGCCGCGCCGAACTTGATCATCGACTTGACGGTGCGGGCCACGTTGAAGGCCGAGGAGCCGAAGCCGGTGTCGACATCCACCAGCAGCGGCAGGTCGCAGACGTCGGTGATCCGGCGTACGTCGGTCAGCACGTCGTCGAGTCCGGTGATGCCGAGGTCAGGCAGACCCAGCGAACCGGCGGCGACACCGCCGCCGGACAGGTAAATGGCCTTGAAGCCAGCGCGTTTGGCCAGCAGAGCATGGTTGGCGTTGATCGCACCGACGACCTGCAGCGGATGTTCACTGGCCACGGCGTCACGGAAACGCTGACCGGCAGAAGGAAGAGTCATGCATTACCCCTTTTGTGTGGTGTTTGTTCAAGAGCACCTTTGAAGTGGCGCTCGACATTGCGCTTGGAAGCCGCGATGTGGCGGCGCATCAGCAGCTCCGCCAACTCGCCATCGCGTTCGGCGATGGCGTCGAGAATCCTATGGTGTTCGGCGAAGGCCTGGTGCGGCCGATTCGGCGTGGTGGAGAACTGGATGCGGTACATGCGTACGAGCTGGTAGAGCTCGTCGCAGAGCAGCTTGGCCAGTGTGCGGTTACCGCTGCCCTGGATGATCCGGTAATGGAAGTCGAAGTCGCCTTCCTGCTGGTAGTAGCCGACACCGGCCTGGAACGCCTCATCGCGCTCGTGGGTGCTCAGAACCCGGCGCAGGTCGTCGATTTCCGCCTCGCTCATGCGTTCGGCGGCCAGGCGACAGGCCATGCCTTCCAGTGACTCACGGATCTCATAGAGCTCGATCAGCTCGGCATGACTGAGCGACACCACCCGCGCGCCAACATGCGGCACGCGGACCAGCAGCTTCTGCCCTTCCAGGCGGTGAATCGCTTCGCGCAAAGGGCCGCGGCTGATGCCATAGGTGCGCGCCAGCTCCGGCTCGGAAATCTTGCTTCCCGGCGCGATCTCGCCCTTGACGATAGCCGCCTGTATCAGGCGGAACACGTGCTCGGCCAGCGTGCCGCTATCGAGTTGGTGTGCCGGTGGTGAAAGCTCAACGGTGTCCAGCATGATTGTCGACAATTCAAGTTTTGATGGTGCGAAACTACGCCCGATACACCAACCAGTCAACAGAACACCACGACAGATTGTCGACACCTTTACTAAAGTCGTAAGCGCGGGAGGCCACGCTCGCCACCCACCCGGCAGGGCTGCTGCCGTTGCCGCGCCCTGAAAGCAGCATGCTAGAATGCCAGCCTTTCGCGCCATGGATGCTCGGCTAACCCGTCAGCGCCCGCACACCCAGCCATTTCATTCGCCCCCTCACGACAACAGGTTCCATGAGAGTTAAAGCCTTCTTCCTGCTGCTCTGCGTATTGACCCTGCCCACCACCAGCCTGGCTGGAAACAAGACGATCTATGGCCTAAACGAAAATGTCGGCCTGCCTGACTTCGGTCTGGAGGTGGAAGCAAAGCTCGACACCGGTGCACAGACTGCATCGCTTAGCGCTCGTGACATCACCCGTTTCAAGCGCAAAGGCGAGTCATGGGTCCGTTTCTATCTGGCGGTGGATAGCGCTCACGCGCATCCGATCGAACGGCCGCTGGCGCGCATCAGCAGGATCAAGCGCCGGGCCGGTGACTTCGATCCGGAAGAGGAAAAAACCTATACCGCACGCCCGGTCATCGAGCTTGATCTGTGCATGGGCAAGGTAAAACGCACCATCGAAGTGAACCTCACCGACCGTACCGCTTTCCAATACCCACTTTTGATCGGTTCCGATGCGCTCACCCGCTTCGGCGCACTGGTAGACCCAAGTCGCACCTTTATTGCCGGCAAGCCCGGCTGCCTCAACGAATCTGACGCTGACGAGTAATACCCCATGCGCGCTCTCACTCTGCATCTGAAAGTCCTGATCTTCATCCTCGTCGCTCTGGGAATTTCGATCACTGCCTACCAGATCTTCATACTGGGCATTCCGGTTACCGAAGACGAAACCGATGATCTGTGGAATATCGACGCCAAGGTCGAATTCCAGGCCAGCCCGCGCGAGCCAGTGAAGCTGCAGATGTACGTGCCGCCACTGAACCAGGAGTTCGTCAGCCTCAACGAGAGCTTCATCTCCAACAACTACGGTGTCAGCATCAACCGGGTGGACGGCAACCGTCGTGTCACCTGGTCCGCACGCCGCGCCAGCGGCAACCAGACCCTCTATTACCGTCTCGTTCTGACCAAGCGCTACAGCGGTGAGCAGACCAAGGCGAACGGCCCGATCTTCCGCGACAGCATCCCGGTCGAAGGCGCAGAGAAAATTGCTGCCGAAGCCCTGCTGTCGCCGATCCGGCAGCACTCGGCCGACGTCGAGACCTTCATCAGCGAGGCCATCAAGCGGGTCAACAACCCGAACGACGATAACGTCAAGCTGCTGCTCGGTGGCGACACGTCCATTCCGAACAAGGCGCGGGTCATCGAGCTGCTGCTGTCCATCGCCCACGTGCCGATGGAGCGCGTACACACCATCCGCCTGAATGCCGATCAGCCCCAGACGCCGGAGCTCTGGCTGCGCAGCTTCAACGGCGACAAGTGGCTGTTCTTCAATCCCGGTACCGGCGAGCAGGGTCTGCCTAATGATCGTCTGGTCTGGTGGACCGGCGATGAGCCGCTGATCAGCCTGGAAGGCGGACGCAACCCGCAGGTCACCTTCACGCTCAACAACAGCGAGATGAATGCCATCCGCCTGGCCAAACTTACCGACGAGAACACCGAGGCGGGCTTCCTGGAGTATTCGCTGTACGGCCTGCCGCTGCAGACCCAGCAGACCTACCAGATCATGATCATGATCCCGATCGGCGTGCTGGTGATTCTGATCCTGCGTAACCTCGGCGGTCTGCAGACACTCGGCACCTTTACCCCGGTGCTGATCGCGCTAGCCTTCCGCGAAACGCAGATTGGCTTCGGCATCATCCTGTTCACGCTGATCACCGCACTGGGTCTGTCCCTGCGTTCCTATCTGGAGCACTTGAAACTACAGATGCTGCCGCGCCTGTCCGTAGTGCTGACATTCGTTGTGGTGCTAATCGCTGTAATCAGCCTGCTCAGCCACAAGCTCGGCCTCGAGCGCGGGCTGTCGGTATCGCTGTTCCCGATGGTGATCCTGACCATGACCATCGAACGCCTGTCCATCACCTGGGAAGAACGTGGCGGCGGCCATGCCTTCAAGGTGGCGGTCGGCACGCTGATCGCCGCCAGCCTGGCTTTCATGCTGATGAACATCCGGGAGCTGACCTACTTTATCTTCACCTTCCCGGCCGTGCTGCTGATCATGGTGGGCTTCATGCTGGCGATGGGTCGCTACCGCGGCTACCGCCTGACCGAGCTGTTCCGCTTCAAAGCCTTTCTGAAGGATTGAGCCATGTTCGGTCTGATCAAGACGTGGAAGGCCCTGGAAGCCAAGGGGATCATGGGCATCAACCGCCGCAACGCGGATTACGTGCTCAAGTACAACAAGCGCAGCCTGTACCCAATTGTCGATGACAAGATCATCACCAAGCAGCGCGCCATCGAAGCCGGCATTCACGTGCCGGAGATGTACGGCATCATCGAGACCGAGAAGGACATCGACAAGCTCAAGGACATTGTCCGGGATCACACCGATTTCGTCGTCAAGCCGGCTCAGGGGGCCGGCGGCGACGGCATTCTGGTGATCGCCGACCGTTTCGAGGGCCGTTACAAGACCGTTTCCGGCAAGATCATCACGCACGAGGAGATCGAACATCAGATCTCCAACATCCTCACCGGGCTCTATTCCCTGGGCGGTCACCGCGACCGCGCACTGATCGAATACCGTGTAACGCCCGACCCTATTTTCAAGAGCATCAGCTATGAAGGCGTGCCGGACATTCGCATCATCGTGCTGATGGGCTACCCGATCATGGCCATGCTGCGTCTGCCTACCCGGCAATCGGGCGGCAAGGCCAACCTCCATCAGGGTGCCATCGGCGTGGGCGTGGATCTGGCCACCGGCATCACCCTGCGTGGTACCTGGCTGAACAACAAGATCACCAAGCACCCGGACACCACCAACGCGGTGGACGGCGTGCAGCTGCCAAACTGGGACGGCTTCATGAAGCTGGCCGCTGGCTGCTATGAGCTCTGCGGACTTGGCTATATCGGTGTCGACATGGTGCTCGATCAGGACAAGGGCCCACTGATTCTCGAGCTGAACGCCCGCCCCGGTCTGAACATCCAGATTGCCAACGATTGCGGCCTGACGCACCGCGCGCATGCCGTTGAGAACCGCCTGGCGGAGCTCAAGGAGAAAGGCATTCAGGAAACGCCGGAGGAACGCGTCAAGTTCTCCCAGGAGCTGTTCGGACACGTCCCGCCTCACCCCTGAATGACGCAAACCGGGTAGCCCGCGTATCCTCACGGGCTGCCCTCTTATCGATCTGTCCCATGCCCATCTGCACCCTGCACGCCCTGCCCTATCAGGCGGACCCCGCTCACTGGTTCGAACGCATCCGTCACGCTCCGGGCGCGGTCCTGCTCGATTCGGGCAGGCCGAAGGCCGAGCGCGGGCGCTTCGACATTCTCAGTGCATGGCCAGTGAGGATGCTCGAGCCCGGCGAGGATGAGTCCGGGCGGGACTTCTTCCACCGCTTGCGCCAGGCACTCGGCGAGCTTGGAGAGGCCGTACTGCCTGGCGACTGTGAACTACCGTTCGCTGGAGGCCTGATCGGCTTTCTGAGCTATGACTTCGGTTCGCGCCTCGAGACCCTCCCACAGCACGCCGAAGATGACAGCGGTCTGCCACTGGCACGCTTCGGCCTCTATGCTTGGGCGCTTATCACGGACCACCAGCGACAGACCAGCCAGTTGCTGTTCCACCCAGCTGCGGCCGATAGCGAACGCAACCGCCTGATCAGCCTGTTCGATCCGGCTGCCGTTGGCGAAAGCGCTCCGTTTAAGCTGCTTGGCCGTTTCACTGCCGATCTGACCGTCAACGCCTATCGCTACGGCATCGAGCGTATCCAGGCCTATATCCAGGCCGGCGACTGCTATCAGGTCAACTTCACCCAGCGTTTCCGTGCCGATTGCTCGGGCGACCCCTGGACTGCCTATTGCGCACTGCGCAAGGCTTGCCCCACGCCTTATGCCAGCTTCCTGGCTCTGGATGACGGCGCTATCGCCAGCCTTTCGCCTGAGCGCTTCCTACGTTTGCATCAGGGCCATGTGGAAACCCGTCCGATCAAAGGCACACGGCCACGCGGCAAAGACGAGCGCAGCGATGCGGCGCAAGCGCAAGCGCTGCTCGCCAGCGACAAGGATCGCGCCGAAAACCTGATGATCGTCGATTTGTTGCGCAATGACCTGGGCCGCAGCTGTCGGGTCGGCAGCGTGCGCGTGCCGGAGCTCTTCGCCCTGGAAAGCTACCCCAACGTGCATCATCTGGTGAGCTGCGTGACCGGCGAACTGGCCGACGGCCAAGATGCGCTCGACCTTCTGGCGGGCAGCTTTCCCGGCGGCTCGATCACCGGGGCGCCGAAGATCCGCGCAATGCAAATCATCGATGAACTGGAGCCCACGCGCCGCGCCATCTATTGCGGCTCGCTGCTCTACATCGATATCAGGGGGGAGATGGACAGCTCCATCGCTATTCGCACGCTGCTTATCCGCAACGGACAGGCCAGCTGCTGGGGCGGCGGCGGCATCGTCGCCGACTCCGACTGGCAGGCGGAGTACCAGGAATCGATCGACAAGGTGAAGCTGCTGCTGGAAACACTGGAGCAGCTACCAGATTGAAGCGGCCGGCGTAAGCCAGCCGCTTCATCTCACTGGCTCAAAGCGCCAGCTTGCGGTTCGAGGCCTTGAGGAACTCGTGCTTCAGCTCGTCGAAGGTATGCACTGCCGGGAACTGCGGGAACTCGGCGATGACATTGTCCGGCGCATGGAACAGGATGCCAGCATGGGCTTCGCTGAGCATGGTGGTGTCGTTATACGAATCACCAGCAGCGATAACGCGGTAGTACAGGCTTTTCAGCGCGATGACCGACTGACGCTTGGGGTCCTTCTGGCGCAGCTGGTAGTCCACAACGCGATCGGTTTCGTCGGTGATGAGGCGGTGGCAGAGCAACGTCGGGAAGCCCAGCTGACGCATCAGCGGCTGGGAGAACTCGTAGAACGTATCGGACAGAATCACCACCTGGAAACGCTCGCGCAGCCAGTCGACGAATTCCGGCGCACCTTCCAGCGGCTTCAGCGTCGCAATGACCTGCTGAATGTCGGCAAGCTTCAGCCCATGCTCGTCGAGAATGCGCAGGCGCTGCTTCATCAGGACGTCGTAATCGGGAATGTCCCGCGTGGTCGCCCGGAGCGATTCGATTCCGGTGGCCTCGGCAAAGGCAATCCAGATTTCCGGAACCAGCACACCTTCCAGGTCGAGACAGGCTATTTCCACGGGGCCACTCCTCAATGCAGAAAATTGAAGGCGGCACTCTAGCCGCAGCGCGCGACCGAAGCAACGCAAGGCTTATACCCGAAACGGCTGACCGGAGTACCTAAACGTTATTTAGCGGCATAAACGCCTTTTGCTACCATCCGCCGCCTCAGAGCGCCAAAGCGCCGATGCAAACCTTAAGGAAGCCGCCTGATGATCCCATCTATTGACGTCACCGCGTTGGCTGCCGCCTACGCCGACAAATCGCCGCAAGACGTTCTTAAGCTCGCCTTCGATCTGTTCGGCGACGACCTGTGGATCTCCTTCAGCGGCGCCGAGGACGTGGTGCTGCTGGACATGGCTTGGAAGCTGAACAAGAACGTCAAGGTGTTCACCCTCGACACCGGCCGCCTACACAGCGAAACCTACCGTTTCATCGAGCAGGTCCGCGAGCACTACGGCATCGCCATTGAGATCATGACGCCGGACCCGGCACTGCTGCAGCCTCTCGTCAACGAGAAAGGCCTGTTCAGTTTCTACCGCGACGGTCACGGCGAATGCTGCGGGATTCGCAAGATCGAGCCGCTGCGGCGCAAGCTCGCTACCGTCCGCGCCTGGGCTACCGGGCAGCGTCGCGATCAGAGCCCCGGCACACGCAGCCAGGTATCGGTGCTGGAGCTGGATACGGCCTTCTCCACGCCGGAAAATGCCTTGTACAAATTCAACCCGCTGGCGCAGATGACCAGTGAGGAAGTCTGGGGCTATATCCGCATGCTGGAGATCCCCTACAACAGCCTGCACGAGCGCGGCTTCATCAGCATCGGCTGCGAACCGTGCACACGCGCGGTACTCCCCAACCAGCATGAGCGCGAGGGCCGCTGGTGGTGGGAAGAAGCGACGCATAAGGAATGCGGTTTGCACGCCGGTAATCTGATCGCCAAGAGCTGATAAGGCGTCAGCTCGCGCGGCGGCCGGCAGGAGATTCGATGCCGCAGGCCGGGATTCTGGAGCCCGGCCTGTCCATCATCGATTAATAGGTGGGCAATTCCATGCCGTCGAACAGCTCATCCAGCTCCGCCTTGTTGCGGCACTGAATCGCCTTTTCCAGCATGTCCCGGTTCAGATGCGGAGCAAATTGCTGGATGAAGTCGCACATGAAGCCGCGCAGAAAGGTCCCGCGACGAAAGCCGATCTTGGTCACGCTGGATTCGAACAGCTCGCTGGCATCCAGCACCACGAGGTCGGAGTCCAGCTTTGAGTCCACCGCCATGCGCGCAACGATGCCAACCCCCAGCCCAAGCCGCACATAGGTCTTGATCACGTCGGCGTCGGCGGCCGTGAACACGACCTTCGGTGAAAGTCCGCGATGACCAAACGCCTCGTCGAGTTTGGAGCGGCCGGTGAAACCGAATACATAGGTCACGATCGGGTGCTCGGCGAGCGCCTCGAGCGTGAGCTTGTCGAGCTTCGCCAGCGGATGGCCTTGAGGCACGATCACACAACGGTTCCAGCGATAGCAGGGCATCATTATCAGATCGCCGAACAATTCCAGACCTTCGGTGGCAATGGCGAAGTCGACAGTGCCGTCGGCGGCCATCTCGGCTATCTGCATGGGCGTCCCCTGATGCATGTGCAGGGAAACGTCGGGGTATTGTTTGATGAAGCTGCTGATGACCTGAGGCAACGCATAACGTGCCTGGGTGTGGGTGGTCGCAATGCTCAGGGTTCCCTTCTTTTCGTTGGAAAACTCCTGAGCGATCTGCTTGATGCTTTCACATTTACGCAGGATTTCGCCGGCCGTAGAGATGATACGTTCCCCGGCGGGTGTCACACGGGTCAGGTGCTTGCCACTCCGAGCGAACACCTCGACGCCAAGCTCATCCTCTAACAGGCGAATCTGTTTGCTGATCCCCGGCTGGGAGGTGAAAAGACTCTGGGCGGTCGCCGAAACGTTGAGGTCATGGTGCGCCACTTCCCAGATGTAACGCAGTTGTTGAAGCTTCATAGAAATCCCTCAGGCAAAGGCACCGGCGCGCCTGCCACAACACTTATAACCACATGAACGGTGCGCCTACGGATGATAGATCGTCCGCTGGGCTTTTGCTGTGCGACCTTCGACTGGGCGGGCCGGCCATTGCCGATTGAGCTTAGCAGCGCGGCGAACAGCGAGCTCGACCTTTGCCTCAGTCAGCAGCTCGCTGCTCCAAGAAGCGCAGCAGGTGATACAGCGTCTGCGTTCTAGGCATCTGAATACCTACTTCGGCCGCAGCGGCGAGTGGAACCGCGTAAATGGCTTCGAGCTCCATCGGTCGGTTCTGGAGGCGATCGTGATACATGCTGGGCAGATAATCGGGCATGCGCGAAGTACCCATCAGCAGTTTCCCTGGAAAGTCCTCGGGCAACGAGCAGCCCAGCGCCTGCGCCGCAGCGCAGACTTCGTGCATGATTGCCTTTATTTCTGCCCGCGAATCGTCGTTGCCCAGCAACGCTTCGGTGCCCGCCTCAAGCAACGCCGAGAGGCCATTGAACGGCACGTTCCACACCAGCTTCATCCAGCGCGCCAGCGCCAGACTAGGCATGGGCGAAGAGTCCACTCCGGCCTGCCTGAACATTTCGACCATTTCATTCAGCAGCGCGAGCTGTGCTTGCGCATCGCCGCCTGCGGGCCCCGAGTGATAGCCGAGGTTCACCCCGCCGAGCGCCTGATGCTCCACCACACCTGGAGCTGAGCGATGGGCGCAGATAGCGCACAGCCCGCCCAGGAGATGTACGTTTTCCGGCAGAGACGCTCTAAGCACGTCTTCCACCCCCAAACCGTTCTGCAACACCACAACCTTGCAATCAGCCGCAGCTAGCCGGGCGATGGTCGGAGCCAGCGCTTCGTTGCTGGTGCTTTTGGCGCCGACCAGCAACCAATCACATGCAGGCATGAGGGATGGGTCGCGATAGATCTGCGGTCGCGCGAGCGCCAGCGGGCCGTGCACGGCACTGTTTACCTGTAGCCCCCGTTCGCTGACCGCCTCGTACTCGCTGCGCAGCAGGAAATGCACATCGAAGCCGGCGCGCGCCAGCATCAGACCGTAGAAACCTCCGATTGCACCGGTTCCGATGATCCCTATACGTGGGCTTGCTGCTGACATAAGCACTCCAGTTCTGGCGGATGACCGTATCCTGCGCGCCAACCGATTGAAAAAACAAACGATAGCAGTCCAGCAGCGCGCATCACAGTACGCACCCCCATCGAGATCGAGCGGTGTGTGCCGATCGCTTCAATAGGCCATCAATCCCGTTGTCGAGCCCGCCCATTAGCGCTAAGGTTCCGTTTCCCCGCTGCGCCCTCAGGCTATGTTCCGCCGCACCGGGATCGCTGGCGGACGGCTCCCGTGATTCCTGACGAGTAACAAATGGCTGATTTACCAATCGACGACCTCAACGTTGCTTCCAACGTGACCCTGATCACTCCGGAGCAACTGAAGCGTGAAATCCCGCTTACCGCCTCGGCATTGCAGACCGTCTCCCATGGGCGCCAGGTAGTACGCGACATTCTCGATGGCAAGGACCACCGACTGTTCATCGTGATCGGTCCATGTTCCATCCATGACCTGAAGGCTGCCCATGAGTATGCTGAGCGGCTCAAGGTGCTCGCGGAAAAGGTCTCGGACAGTCTCTTTCTGATCATGCGGGTGTATTTCGAGAAGCCACGCACCACCGTCGGCTGGAAAGGCTTGATCAACGATCCCTATATGGATGACTCGTTCAAGATCCAGGATGGCCTGCACATCGGCCGCAAGCTGCTGCTCGACCTTGCCGAGATGGGCCTGCCAACTGCAACTGAAGCGCTCGATCCCATCTCGCCGCAATATCTGCAGGACCTGATCAGCTGGTCGGCCATTGGCGCCCGCACCACGGAATCACAGACGCACCGCGAGATGGCTTCAGGCTTGTCCTCGGCGGTTGGCTTCAAAAACGGTACCGACGGCAGCCTGACCGTCGCGATCAACGCGTTGCAGTCGGTTTCCAGCCCGCACCGCTTCCTTGGCATCAACCAGTCTGGCGGTGTGTCCATCGTCACCACAAAGGGCAACAATTACGGCCACGTGGTCCTGCGCGGCGGCAATGGCAAGCCCAACTACGATTCGGTCAGCGTCGCACTGTGCGAGCAGGAACTGAACAAGGCAGGTATCAGCCCGAACATCATGATCGACTGCAGCCATGCCAATTCCAACAAGGACCCTGCGCTACAGCCGCTGGTGATGGATAACGTCGCCAACCAGATCCTTGAAGGGAACAGCTCCATCGTCGGGCTAATGGTTGAAAGCCACCTCGGCTGGGGTAACCAGGCGATTCCGAAGGACCTGTGCGACCTGAAGTACGGCGTGTCCATCACCGACGCCTGTATCGACTGGGAAACCACCGAAAAGGCTGTACTGAGCATGCACGACAAGCTCAAGGACGTGCTGCCCAAGCGGCAGCGCGGCTGAAACGAAAAAACGCCGGTCTCCCGGCGTTTTTTTTGGATTCGACTCGGCCCTATCCCGCGACGGGTCGATTGCGCTCGATATAACGTTCGACGTAGGAGCACGAAGGAATCACCTGATAACCCTCGCGCTCGGCGTAATCGAGAGCATGTTGTGCCAGGACACCAGCAATGCCTCGACCGCGCAATGCGTCCGGAACAAAAGTCCGGTATATGTCCAAGGTCTGCTTGCCTAGATCCATGTAGACCAGATAAGCGCAATGGCCATCGATCTCGGCTTCGAAGCGGTGACCAGCAAGGTCATGGCGCACGCGCACCGTATCGCTCATCTTGACTCCTCAGCAGGATTGCCCTGTCTTCTTGTTCTTGGATGGCTGCGCCTACGACGAGAACTCGGCAGCCCAAATTCTTAGCTGCCTTTTCTACCTGTTTCGAACCCATTCGACCAGCCTTGCGTTGATCAATATTTGCCCGCCCAGTACAGGAACTTTCGTCCAGCTGAGGACTCAGGCAACTATGAAGGGTGTAACTCCCGATCTAAACTGGATGTTTTTCATCCAACTTGTCGAGATGAGAGGCAAAGCAAAGGCAGTTTGAAAAAAAAGCTGTAGCGCATACGCCCACTCAGTTTACTTAAGCTAAGTTATAGGTAGTATGTGCGCGCAAACTTTCCATAACGGAAGTTGCTTTATGGATTTCCACCTTAAGGGGAACAAGATGAACAACGTTCTGAAATTCTCTGCTCTGGCTCTGGCCGCAGTTCTGGCTACCGGTTGCAGCAACAGCATGACCAAAGAAAGCGAAGCTCGCCTGACCGCGACCGAAGACGCCGCTGCTCGCGCCCAGGCTCGTGCTGACGAAGCGTACAGCAAGGCCGACGAAGCTCTGGCCGCCGCTCAGAAGGCTCAGCAGACTGCTGACGAAGCCAACGAGCGTGCTCTGCGTATGCTGGAACGTGCCAGCCGCAAGTAAGCTTGTAGAAAATAAAAAAGCCGACCTACAAGGTCGGCTTTTTTTATGCACTCATAAAAGCAGTCAGAACAACTGCTCCTCATGGACCGCCACTTCCGTACGCTGCTCGGCGATCTGGATTGGCAGGCCATCCTCGCCGGCGATGATCTCGCGCACCATCTCCCAATCCAAATGCAGCTTGCCGGCCGCCTCGTCACGCTTGAGCAACGTGTTGATGACGACAGCATGCTTGTCCATCAGCGTAAGCGTCTTCTCCTCGCCGTCTTCCAGCGGCGCGTGAGCTTCGAGATAAACCTTGCCCTCACTCACGCCGAATTTGTATGGCTCATCGACGATACGCACCGGCGTACCCACCTTCACCATCTTCGCCAGCTCCAGCACATTGTGGTTGAGCATGCGGAAGCAACCATGACTGACTCGCATGCCGATGCCGAACTTCTTGTTGGAGCCGTGAATAAGGTAGCCCGGCAGCGAAAGCGTCATCTTGAACGGGCCCAACGGGTTATCCGGGCCTGGCGGAACCACGGTCGGCAGCGGATCACCGTCGGCAGCATGCTCGTCGCGGATCGACTGCGGCGGATACCAGGCGGGGTTACTGGTCATGGCAGAAATGCGAGCATTGCCGACCGGCGAGCCCCAACCCTCGCGGCCAATGCCGAGCGGAAATGTGTGCACGACGCTCTTGCCTTCCGGATAGTAGTACAGCCGGTACTCGGCGATATTGATCACGATCCCTTCGCGCGGCCCCGGCGGCAGTATGAAGCGGGTCGGCAAGATGATGTCGGTGCCCTCGCCTGGCAGCCAGGGATCGACGCCCGGATTGGCCGCTACCAGCTCCAGATAGCCAAGATCATGAGCTTCACCGATGGCCGCGAAGGTGTCTTCGTACTTGGCTTTGATGACTTGAATCTGACCGACGATGTCGTCGCCCTCGGGCGGTAACGGCAGCTCGAGCGCCGCGCTGGTGCCTGCTGAAAGCAAAGCAGCGAGTGACAAACAGGAGGCGACTGCAAACGCGCGCGAAAGCATTCAGAGATCCTTGAGAATTTGGATGATGGGAATGGTGCGATTGTACGTGAACCGGGCGAAACGTGAGCTACCAGGCAGCGGTGGCAGACGGAAGGCCCTTGCGCCGTGCCTCCAGCAATTGCCTGCAATTCGGGCACAGCTGTCGGTCCTTCAGCGTGGCGCGCTCGAGCTCTCGCCAGCGAGGCTGCGCAGGCAGCAGACCGCCACACAGCGTACGGTCTGCGCTACCGCTCAGCTCGAGCTGCCGCAACGCCAGGTGCAGTCGATTTTCGCGGCAGGCGAACATGTCGTACTGCTCGTCCGGCACGATGATTCGATAAGCGTAAAGGGTCCTGGCTGAGCGCGACATCTGGGGCTCCAATCGAGGGCGCGACAGTAGCTGCGCACACGTCTCAAAGCAAGGGTTCGAGCGCTGGCCAGAC
Source organism: Stutzerimonas decontaminans (assembly GCF_000661915.1). Lineage (NCBI taxonomy): Bacteria > Pseudomonadati > Pseudomonadota > Gammaproteobacteria > Pseudomonadales > Pseudomonadaceae > Stutzerimonas > Stutzerimonas decontaminans. The sequence continues at coordinate 2,529,697 of NZ_CP007509.1, forward strand.
CGTCTCGAGCAGCAGATTCTGCGCTTCCGCTGTCGGGTGAACGCCGTCGCCCTGCATCATCCCAGAAACGCCACCTACCCCCTCCAGCAGGAACGGCACATAGGCAACGCGCTTCTCGGCCGCGACCGAGTCGAAAGCATCCGCAAAGGCGCGTGTATAGCGCTGGCCCAGATTGGGAGGCATGCGCATGCCCAGCAGCAACACATCAGCGCCGGCTTGCCGACTGCGGTCGATCATCTCGGCAAGATTCTGTTTCAATTGCACCGGCGACTGACCGCGCAGGCCATCGTTGCCCCCCAGCTCGAGAATCACCACCTCAGGCGCATGCTCATCGAGCAACGGATCGAGCCGCGCAAGCCCGCCAGCCGTGGTGTCGCCGCTGATCGACGCATTCACCACGCGTACCGATTTGCCCTCCTCGACCAGTCGTTCCTGCAGCAGATGCACCCAGCCCTGGCTGGTTTCCAGCCCGAAAGCCGCGCTGATACTATCGCCGACCACCAGTACGGTTCCGGCCAGGGCTCCCTGAGTCCAGCACAGCAAAGCCAGAACCCCGCATTTCAGCCACTTTCGCATCGGATCCCCTCATGAGCGGCAACATTCTCGACGCCCGGAACCTTAACAAAGTGGTACCCAGCGCGGAAGGCGAGCTGAGCATTCTGGCCGACCTCTCGCTGCAACTCGCCAAGGGCGACAGCCTTGCGATCGTCGGCACCTCCGGCTCGGGGAAATCCACCCTGCTGGGCCTGCTGGCCGGGCTCGATCTGCCGAGTTCTGGCGAAGTGCATCTGGCAGGCCACGCGCTGGCGGCACTTGATGAGGATCAGCGGGCACGCATACGTGCCGAGCATGTCGGTTTCGTCTTCCAGTCTTTCCAGCTGCTGGACAGTCTGAACGCCCTGGAAAACGTCATGCTGCCACTGGAGCTGGACGGCCGGCGCGATGCGCGTGAGCGTGCAACCGAACTGCTGGGCCGGGTTGGGCTGGGCGAGCGGCTACATCACTACCCACGCCAGCTCTCGGGCGGTGAGCAGCAACGTGTCGCGCTGGCCCGCGCGTTCGCCGCCGAGCCAGACGTGCTGTTTGCCGATGAGCCGACCGGCAACCTCGACACCCATACCGGTGCGCACGTCACCGAGTTGCTTTTCGAACTCAATCGCGAGCGCGGCACCACGCTCGTGCTGGTGACCCACGATGAACGCCTGGCCAAGCGCTGCCATCGAATGATTCGCCTCGAGGGCGGACGGCAGATTGCTGCCGAGACAGCCGCATGACGCGCATGCCGAAGGCTCGGATGTTCGCCCTGGCCTACCGCCAGCTGCTACGTGATGCTCGCGCCGGTGAGTTGCGGGTACTGTTCTTCGCCCTTGTGGTGGCCGTCGCTGCGAGCACCGCGATCGGTTATTTCGGTGCGCGCCTGAATGATGCAATGCTGCTGCGCGCCAGCGAATTCCTCGGTGCCGACATGGTACTGAGCGGCAGTGCGCACGCCTCGCCGGAGCAGATAGACGCCGGCAAGCAGCTGGGCCTCGATCACGCACAGGTCGTCGAGTTTTCCAGCGTCATCGCCACCGACCAGGATCTGCAGCTCGCCAGCGTAAAGGCAGCCAGCAGCAGCTATCCACTGCGGGGCACACTGCGCAGTGCTGCGCAACCCTACGAGGCCGAACAGCCAGGCCCGGGCCCTGCCCCCGGCGAAGCCTGGGCCGAGGCGCGACTGTTCGCTGCGCTCGATCTGGAGATAGGCGACAGCATCGAGGTCGGCAACAAGCTGCTGCGCCTTAGCCGCGTACTGACGTACGAACCGGATCGAGTCGGCGATTTCTACAGCCTGACGCCGCGCGTGCTGATGCACCTAAACGACCTGGAAGCTACCGGCGTCGTGCAGCCCGGCAGCCGCGTCCGCTATCGTGAACTCTGGCGAGGCGAAACGGCCGCGCTGGCCGCCTACCAGCAAGCGGTTCAGGCCGGGCTGCAGGCACATCAGCGCATCGAAACGGCCAACGACAGCAACCGACAGATCGGCGGTGCGCTTGGCCGCGCCGAGCGCTACCTGAACCTCGCCAGCCTAGCCGCGATTCTGCTGGCCGGGGTCGCGGTCGCTCTCTCCGCAGCCCGCTTCGCCAGCCGCCGCTTCGACGCCAGCGCCTTGCTGCGCTGTCTAGGGCTGTCGCGCAACGATGCTCTGCTGCTCTATACACTGCAGCTCGCCATGCTGGGCCTGCTGGCCAGCCTTGCCGGCGCTTTGCTTGGCTGGGCGGCGCAACACGGATTGTTCTTCCTTTTGCGCGATCTGCTGGCGCAGGAGATACCGCCTGGCGGAGTCTGGCCGGCGGTGGCAGGCATTGCAACTGGTCTGGTAGCGCTGGCCGGATTTGCCTTGCCGCCACTGGCTGCGCTGGGCCGCGTGCCACCACTACGGGTTCTGCGTCGCGACATGCTGCCGGTACCGCCGAGTGCCTGGCTGGTGTACGGCACGGCAATCTTCGCCCTTGGCCTGATCATGTGGCGCCTGAGCCTCGACCTGAAGATCACCTTGGCGCTGCTCGGCGGCGGCCTGCTCGCCACTTTGCTGCTGGGCGGCCTGCTTCTGCTTGGGCTCAAGGCAATGCGTCGCCTGTTGGCGGGCGCCTCATTGAGCTGGCGCCTGGGGCTCGGCCAGCTGTTGCGACATCCCTTGGCAGCAGCCGGACAAGCCCTGGCCTTCGGCCTGATTCTGCTGGCCATGGCGTTGATCGCCCTGCTGCGTGGCGAGCTGCTCGACACCTGGCAGGATCAGCTGCCCGACAACGCACCCAACCATTTCGTGCTCAATGTTCTGCCAGCCGAAAAGGATGCTTTCGCCGAGCGTATCACTGCGCTTTCGAGCCACGCTGCGCCGCTGTATCCGGTGGTGCCGGGCCGGCTGATTTCCATCAACGGCGAGCCGGTGCGCCAACTGGTCAGCAAGGAATCCCAGGGCGAACGCGCGATCCGCCGAGACCTGAGCCTGACCTGGGCAGCCGATCTGCCGAAGGACAACCGCCTGGTTGCCGGCCAGTGGTGGACCGAGCGGAAAGGGACGGACGTTCCCGGCGTATCCGTAGAGGCTGAACTCGCCGAAAGCCTGCAGCTGAAACTGGGCGATCGCCTGTCGTTCACGATCGGCGGACTGACCCGCGAAGCCAGCGTCACCAGCTTGCGTGAGGTCAACTGGGACAGTTTCCAGCCCAACTTCTACATGATCTTCGAACCGGACACGTTGCAGGGGATGCCGGCCACCTATATGACCAGTTTCCACCTGCCGCCCGGCAAGGAACGCGAACTGGTGGAGCTGGCTCGCGCGTTCCCCTCAGTGACGCTGCTGCAGGTCGAGGCGCTGCTGGCTCAGCTGCGCAGCATCCTTGCGCAGGTATCACTGGCGGTGGAGTACGTGTTGCTATTCGTCCTGGCAGCCGGGTTGGCCGTGCTGTTTGCCGGGCTGCAGGCAACGCTGGACGAGCGCATCCGCCAAGGCGCGCTGTTGCGTGCACTCGGTGCGGAGCGACAACTGCTGCTACGCGCGCGTCGCGCAGAGTTCGGATTGCTGGGCGCAGCCAGCGGCCTGCTAGCCGCGCTCGGTTGCGAACTGGTCAGCGCCCTGCTCTACCACTACGCATTCGATCTGCGCTGGCAGCCGCACCCCTGGTTGCTGGTATTGCCGCTGATCGGCGCGCTGCTGGTGGGTGGTGCCGGGCTGATCGGTACACGGCGAGCACTCAATGCCAGCCCGCTGACGGTACTGCGTGAGAGCTGAAGCGCTACAATCGGCGCTTTTCGCAAGGTCTCGAAGTCCATGAGCCGCTACCGCCCACCCCGCCCGGCCGGCACGCCGTTGATCACGCCCGAAGGTGAGGCCCGGCTGCGCGCCGAGCTGCACGAGCTCTGGCACGTCAAACGTCCGCAGGTGACCCAGTCGGTCAGTGAGGCTGCCGCACAGGGCGACCGCTCGGAGAACGCCGAATACACCTATGGCAAGAAGATGCTGCGCGAAATCGACAGCCGCGTGCGCTTTCTGACCAAGCGTTTGGAAAAACTCAAAGTGGTCGGCGAGCGGCCAAGCGATCCGAACAAAGTATATTTCGGGGCCTGGGTGACGCTGGAAGATGAGGACGGAGAAGAGGCTCGCTATCGAATCGTCGGCCCCGACGAACTGGATCTGCGCCAAGGCCTGATCAGCATCGATTCTCCCCTGGCCCGCGCATTAGTCGGCAAAACGCTGGATGCGGAAGTTCAGGTGCAGACGCCTACCGGCTTGAAGCTCTGGTACGTGGTCGCCATTGACTATCTGTGACCATGCAGTCCGAACCCGAATACAGAGTCACGATCTGCATCGATCATGCTCTGTATTTCCACTATAAATCGGTAACTTCTGCCTTTATCACTTTCCAACCCATCCCGGCGTTTCGCTTGGTAACAGGCGCCTGGCCAGGGGGCTGATCTCATCGCAATATCACTCTTTATGCATTCCGCCAGCTAGAGCACCCGCATCGTAAAGCCGCTGCTCTGGCACGAATGCTGCGGTTGTCGACATGCAGTACGCGCCCCGCGCGGTGAACGGCAAAGGACTGCCTCAGCCCGATTCACATTCGAAGAGTGCGTCCATGAACAAGAACAAAACCTTGCTCGCCCTCTGTCTGGGTAGCGCCTTGGCGCTTACCGGTCAGGCTTACGCTGCATCAGGCAGCGGCTACACCGCTACCAAGTACCCGATCGTGCTGGCCCACGGCATGCTCGGGTTCGACAGCTTGCTCGGCGTCGATTATTGGTACGGCATTCCCAAGGCATTGCGTCGGGATGGTGCTCAGGTCTATGTCACCCAAGTCAGCCAACTCAACACCTCCGAACTACGGGGTGAAGAGTTGCTGGCCCAGGTGGAGGAAATCGTCGCGATCAGCGGCAAGCCCAAGGTCAATCTGATCGGCCACAGCCATGGGGGCCCGACGGTTCGTTATGTTGCCGGTGTTCGGCCGGACCTGATCGCCTCGGTAACCAGTGTCGGTGCACCGCACAAGGGCTCGGACGTCGCCGATCTGATTCGCAAGATTCCCGAAGGCTCCTCCGGCGAGGCGATTGTTGCCGGACTCGTGAACGCCATGGGCGCATTCATCAATTTCCTTTCCGGCAGCTCAAGTAGCGCTCCGCAAGATGCGCTGGGTTCACTGGAATCGCTCAACAGCGAGGGCGCGGCCCGCTTCAATGCCAAGTTCCCCCAGGGCATACCCACCACCGCATGCGGCGAAGGCGCTTACAAGGTCAACGGCGTGCACTACTACTCCTGGAGCGGCACCAGTCCGCTGACCAATCCGCTGGACGTGAGCGACGCCCTGATGGGCGCCGGTTCGCTGGCCTTCAGCGGACCCAATGACGGGCTGGTCGGACGCTGCAGCTCACACCTGGGGATGGTGATCCGCGACAACTACCGGATGAATCACCTGGACGAAGTGAATCAGTTCATGGGGCTGACCAGCCTGTTCGAAACCGATCCGGTCAGCGTCTATCGCCAGCACGCGAATCGGTTGAAGAACGCGGGCCTATAGCGCGATCAATCCCTGTACCAAGGCCGGGGTCGATGATCCCGGCCGTCTTCGTTGGGCATTCCCATGAGCAGATACATACTTCTATTGGTGCTGGCCGTTGCGTTAAGCCTGACCATCATCCTGAGCCGATCCACCACGGAACCGACTTTCGTTGCTGTGCCGCCTTCCGTGATGCCCTCATCGTCCCACGCAACAGTCGCGCCTATTAGCCAGACGCCGAAGCCCGAACTGCAGCCGCAGAGCTCAGCCAAGTTGCCCACTTCATTCCAGGGCACCCAGATCGATGGCCAACTTCGTGTCGACGCTGCCGGCAACCTGATCGTCGGCGCTGAGGTCCGCCAGCTTTTCGATTACTTTCTCGCGGCCTTCGGTGAGGAGTCGCTCAACAGCAGCATTGAGCGTCTGCGCCGCCACATCTCGACAGAATTGTCGGAGCCGGCTCGAGGACAGGCGCTGTCGATACTCAACCAATACCTGAGCTATAAACGGCAACTGCTTGAATTAGAAGCATCTTATGCCCGCGCGGCAGACGTGTCGGCATTGCGCCAACGCCTCACAGCCGTGCAGGCATTGCGCGCCAGGGTACTCGACCCCGCCGTCCACCAGGCCTTCTTTGCCCTCGATGAAACCTATGATCGTTTCAGCCTGGAGCGCCTGGCGATTCGCTTCGATCAGGGCATGGACAGTGACGCCAAGGGCCGCGCCATTGATCAGCTGCGCGCCGGTCTGCCAGCCGACCTGCAAGAACTGTTGATACCTCAGCTGCAGACCGAGCTGCGCGAGCAGACCAACGCCCTTCTACAAAACGGCGCCGGACCTGAGCAAATCCGACAGCTACGCCAGCAGCTGGTCGGCAGCGCAGCGGCCGACAGGCTCGATGCGCTCGACCGGCAGCGCCAGCAATGGCAGCAGCGCGTCACGGCCTATCAGCAGGCACGCGCGAGCATCGAGTCCACTCGCGGCCTGGACGACGTCGAGCGCCGAGCCGCGATCGAGCGGCTGGAGGAGCAGCATTTCGACACCAGCGAACGCCTGCGTCTGCTCGCGGTTTCTCAGGGTCGTAATGCCGAGCGCTAGTTGGCCGCTGTCTTGCGGTCGGCTTCCAGCAGGTAGCGCTCGCGGTGGTAGGCCAGGTAGTACTTGTTGACGCTGTTGACGTAGCCCACCACACCCATGCCGACGGTCTCCATGGCGATACGCTCGACCTGAAAGAACCACTGGTCCGGATTCAGGCCGCGTCGACGAGCCTCGGCGCGCATGCTCTGCACCCGCTGCGGCCCCAGGTTGTATGCCGCGAGAATGAACGCCATGCGCTCACGCTCGTTCAGCCGGGGACTGGCGAAGTAGTTGCGGCGGATGTTCGCCAGGTACTTCGCACTGGCCTGCACGTTGTTTTCCAGCTGGTGGATATTGCTAACACCCATCGCGCGGGCGGTGGCCGGCGTCACCTGCATCAGCCCTGTCGCGCCACCCGCGCCTTTCGCAGCAGGATTCAACGTCGATTCCTTGAAGGCCAGCGCGGCAAGGTTCAGCCAGTCCAGCTCGATCTGTTCGGCATAACGCTGCAGGGTCGGCCGGACCTTCTCCAGGCGCTGTCGGCCGACTCGATCGAGCGGGTATTGAACCTTGTACAAACGCCGGTAGACGCGCTCGAAGGCCGCATCCTGATTGGCAGGCAAGGCAAAATCCTTGAGGAACCGGTCGGCGCTGGCGCGCAGCATGCTGGCATCCTTACGCACGAACCAGTGCATGCTGGCCTTGTCGCCGAGACTCAGGTTTTGCTCGATGCGAAGCTTCGGCATGACCTTGGCCCAGCGCTGCGCGATGGTCTGTTCGACAACGGTCGCGGGGTACACCCCAGCCTGAACCATTTCCAGCACATCCTCGACCGCCAGCGTGGGATCGACCCACTCGACGACGATGGGCGCCAGCTTGCGCTCCATCAGCTGCTTGTTCAGTTTTGCCAGTGCTGGCCCCGCGGCGCTGCCCGGCGGCAAGGCAAGGCTACGACCGGAGAGCTGCTCCAGACGCTGATAGCGCGGTCCACCTTGACGACTGACCAGCACCAGCGACACGTCGCGGACCACCGGTCGACTGCGACTGACGCCTTTCATGCCAGCCAGAGGCAGCAGCTCACCGGGCGCGACCAGATCGCCTTCACCGCGCTGCAGCGCGCCGAGCAATTGATCTTTGGCTTTGGGAATGATCTTGAGAGTGATCGACCTTCCGGAGGCGGCGTCGCGATTCAAGTGTTGCTCGAAGGCGCGCAGCCGCGCGTATTCGACCCCGATTGCCTCACCCTTGATCTCACCGGAGCTATTACGGCTCTGGTTGACCAACACGCGCAATACGCCACTGCGGCGAATCTCGGCCAGATCACGTACCTTGTCGGTCGATTGCCAGGCCTCGGGCCCAGCCACGCGCGCGCTCGCCAACCCCGGCATGAAAGCCAGCAGCAGGCAGCACAGAAGTGGCAGCAATCTTGGCATCAGGACGCACCGCTCTAAAGACGCAGAGAACGCTAACGCGGTGCTCCCTGCCCGCAAAGGTGGCAAAGCCTCTCACAGGACGCGCGTTTGCGCCAGTTCAGGCTCTGGAACTGGTTTAGCTATACTTCACATCGTATTGATTTAATTGGCTTTTAAGTTTTCGAGGTTGTCATGCAATTGATCGACATCGGCGTCAATCTGACTCATCAGTCCTTCGCCGCCAATCCGTCCGCGGTGGTCGAGCGCGCCAGGATGGCAGGCGTGGTGCAGATGGTGCTTACCGGAACCAGCCTCGCAGAAAGCGAAGCTGCGCTCGGGCTCTGTCGTGAACTGGATGAGTCAGGGCAGCAGCTCTTCAGCACAGCGGGGGTGCATCCGCATGACGCCAGCCAGTGGTCGACCGATAGCGTCAGCCAGTTGCGCGGCCTGCTGCGCGAGCCGCAAGTGCGCGCCGTTGGCGAATGCGGCCTGGACTTCAACCGCGATTTTTCGCCGCGTCCGCAGCAGGAGCGTGGGCTGGAAGAGCAGCTGCAGCTGGCGGTCGAATTACAGCTGCCGGTTTTCCTTCACGAACGCGACGCCAGCGAACGCCTGACCGCTATCCTCCGGCCGTTTCGCGACCAGCTGAAGGCCGCCGTGGTGCACTGCTTCACTGGAGAAAAAGCAGCGCTGTACGCCTATCTCGATCTTGATCTGCATATCGGCATCACCGGCTGGATCTGCGACGAGCGCCGCGGCACACACCTGCACCCGCTGATGAAGGACATTCCGGAGGGACGACTGATGCTGGAGAGCGACGCTCCGTATCTGTTGCCCCGTAGTCTGCGGCCGAAACCTAAAAGTGGTCAGAACGAACCGGCCTACTTGCCGGAAGTTCTGCGCGAAGTTGCTCAGCATCGTGGCGAAAGCGCTGAACAACTGGCTGAACACACGACCCGCTGCGCCCGCTCATTCTTCGGCCTCCCTGACCTCGACTGATTCACAAAAACTGCTCAAGCTCTGCGCCCCGCGGCCGTTAAATGTTAGTCGCGCCGCAGAGCGCTTTGCCGCGCTTCCGCAACCTCCTATAGAAGAAGAGCAGTCATGGCCGTTTGGATTCGCGATCTGTCGCTCAAGTACAAATTCTGGGCGCTCAACATGGTGACCTTCGTCATCGCCTTGTTGCTGGTGCTCTATGCCGTGCAGCTGGAACAAACGGCCCGCAGTGCCGACGCCCAGTTAGCCGCGCAGGCACGCGCGTCGCTGCTGGCTGCCTGGCCAGACTCCGCCGCGCTGCCGCAAGCGCCGGACCTGGTTTTGTTCCAGCCGAACCAGCGCGCCTCGGTCGAAGGGCGGCCGCTTGCCGACAGGGGCTGGACTGCCCTCGCCCATGACCGCCTGTTCGCCAGTAACCCTGTCATAGGCGCGCAGGTGCTCACCCGCGCCGATGGCACCACGCTTGCCGTACTGGCGCGCACGCCGGGCGTGATGCAGGTGCTGGGCCAACACTTTTTCAGCTACGCCGTGGCAGTGGCGGTACTGATGCTTGGCCTGCTCGCCGCCTCCCAGCTGCTGATTCGCTTCCTGCTTAGCCACCTCAACACGCTCAAGGACGTCATGCTGCATGTCGAGCGCAGCGGCGACCTGCAGGCCCGCGTACCGCTGGACAGCCGTGACGAAGTCGGCCAGATGGCCGGTGCGTTCAACGCCATGCAGGGCGGCTATCAGCGTGTGGTCAGCACCGTCGCCCAGGCCGCCGCGCGCCTGGATCAGGGCGCCAGCCGGCTGGCCTCAAGCATGAACGATGTGCATAGCGGCATGCGCGGCCAGCAGGGCGAAACCGACCAGGCAGCCACGGCGATCAACGAGATGAGCGCCACGGTGCATCAGATTGCCGAACATGCCCGCGAAACCCGCGACCTGTCGCAGAATGCCGATCGCCTCGCAGGCGACGGCCATCGGGTGGTCGGGCGGGTGGAGAAATCCATTTCCAGCCTGTCCCAGGGTGTGCAGCAGACCGGCGAGATGATCGAGCAGCTCGCTGCCGACAGCCAGAAGATCAACGGTGTGGTCAGCGTGATTCACAGCATCGCCGAGCAGACCAACCTGCTGGCGCTCAACGCTGCGATCGAAGCCGCCCGCGCCGGTGAACAGGGTCGCGGTTTCGCGGTGGTGGCCGACGAGGTACGCAACCTGGCCAAACGCGTGCAGGACTCCACCGACGAGATCACCCAGATGATCACCGGACTGCAATCGATGACCCGCGACGCCGTGGAGTTCATGCAGGAGAGCTCGCTCAAGGCCGACGATTGCGTACGTGAGGCCCACGAGGCCGCGCAGGCCCTGGAGGCCATCGCCGGCGCAGTCGCGCAGATGCGCGAAAGCAATACGCAGATCGCTGTGGCGGCCGAACAGCAGAGCCAGGTGGCCGAAGAGCTCAACCGCTCGGTTACCGGCATTCGCGACGTCACCGAGCGCACCGTGGAGCAGACCGTCAGCTCCGCCAGCACCAGCGCCGACCTCGCCGCCCTCTCCACCGACCTCAGTCGCGCCATCGGCCAGCTCAGGCTCTGAGGCACTTCCCGCGCCGCGTTGCACCACAACGCGGCCTTGCCTGCCCGAAAAACAGGCAGCATCCAGTTTCATGCCCCATCAAGGGGCACCTCCCCACCCGCTGCTCAGCACAACAAGCCGCTGACGCCCGTCATTCGTGCGTTGGCACCGCTCTTGCTTTGCTGATGGTGCAGGCCAAGCTGCTGCAAAAATTCGAAATAGCCGACTAGGGTTCCGACTCGCCTGCGAGTGGCTGGTCCGAGAGTTGGCGACCTCCAGTGAGGTTACACGGCGGGATAAAAGCCCGGGAGAACAGCGTGATTGCACGCAGCTCCTGCGCCATCCCAAATACTGGAGGGTTTGCCATGTGCCCGTTCGAATCGGCTCTGCCGTTCACCGCCCTGCCCATTCTCAAGGCCACTGCAACCCGAGGCGCCTGCCTATGCGCCTGATCAATCGCACGCCGAGCCGCACTGGCTGGCTCGCCCTGGCCATACTGCCCTTTGCCCTGTTACTGGCGCTGTACCTGACCAGCTCGACCCAGCGCCTGGAACTCAACCCTAACGACAAACTGCTGCCCAGCTTCAGCCAGATGAGCGCAGCGGTAGAGCGCCTTGCTTTCACCCCGGACAAACGCTCCGGTGACTACCTGTTCTGGCAGGACACCGCGTCCAGCCTCAAGCGCCTCGGCACCGGCCTCGCCATCGCTGCGATGGCCGGCCTCTGCCTGGGCGTTGCCGCTGGTACGCTGCCGCTGTTCGCTGCGCCGCTGTCGCCGCTGCTCACGGTACTGTCCATGGTGCCGCCGCTGGCGATCCTGCCGATCCTGTTCATCGTGTTCGGGCTGGGCGAGCTGTCCAAGGTGATGCTGATCGTCATCGGCATCACGCCGATACTGGCGCGCGATCTGGAACAACGCGCCCGCGAGATCCCCCGCGAACTGCTGATCAAGGCGCAGACCCTCGGCGCCAACACCTGGACGCTGATCCTGCGTCTGGTCCTGCCACAGCTCATGCCGCGCCTGATGATCAGCCTGCGTCTGGTGCTCGGCTCGGCGTGGCTTTTCCTCATCGCTGCTGAGGCCATCGCCTCCACCGACGGACTCGGCTACCGCATCTTCCTCGTGCGTCGCTACATGGCCATGGACGTGATCCTGCCCTACGTCGCCTGGATCACGCTGCTGGCCTGGGCCATGGATTTCTCCCTGCGGCGCCTGACGCAGCTGCTATTCCCCTGGTACGAAGGAGCCAAGGCATGAGCGCCAAACAAAGCGGAGTCGCCGCCACCAGCCAGGCCTTGGCAAATCTTGAGCACCATGCGCGTGAAAATCGCACCGCGGACAGTTCCAAACCATTCATCCAAGTCAAAAACGTCTGGCAGGAGTACGGCGACCAAGTGGTGCTGGAGCGCTTGAATCTGAACATCGCTGAAGGCGAGTTCTGCACCCTGGTCGGCGCCTCCGGCTGCGGCAAGTCAACCTTCCTGCGCCTGCTGCTCGGCCAGGAAACACCGAGCCGCGGCGAACTGCTGCTGGACGGAAAGCCACTGGCCAGCGAGCCGGATGCCAGCCGTGGCGTGGTCTTCCAGCGCTACTCGGTGTTTCCGCATCTAACCGTGCTGGACAACGTCGCCCTCGGCCTGGAGCTGCCGCGCACTCCGCTGCTCGGCCGCCTGTTCGGGCGCCACAAGCGCGAAGCACGCGAGCAGGCTGCGCAGATGCTGCACAAGGTCGGCCTCGGCCATGCGCTGGACAAATACCCGGCGCAGCTATCCGGCGGCATGCAGCAGCGCCTGGCCATCGCCCAGGCGCTGATCATGAAGCCGCGCGTGCTGCTGCTTGACGAACCCTTCGGCGCGCTCGATCCCGGCATCCGCAAGGACATGCATGCGCTGCTGCTGGAGCTGTGGCAGGAAACCCGGCTGACCGTGTTCATGGTCACCCACGACCTGTCGGAAGGCTTCACCCTCGGCAGCCGCATCCTGGTCTTCGACAAGCCGCGCATCGATCCCCACGCCCCGGGCGCCTATGGCGCGCGGGTGACCTATGACATTCCGCTGCACGAGGGCCGCCACGCACCCGGCGCGTCCACAGGCCTTCCGGCTGCCCTCAGCGAGCCACTTCGAACTGCCTATCAAGGAGCCTGACATGAGTGCTTCACTCGCGATCCGCCCCACGCTGTACGAGGAAACCGTTCCCGGCGGCGGCCACACCTCCTTCGTTCTCAAACGCGGCCAGCTGCTGCGCCTGACTGATCTCGAAGGCGGCGCCAACGTCAGCCTGATGCTGCTCAACGCGCACGAGAAGAGTGAGCGACTGAACCTGCCAGACACGCTCAAGGGCCAGCACACCGCCAAACTCACCGCCGGCCACTGCCTGTACTCGGACATGGGCCGCGTGCTCGCCGCCATCACCGCGGACACCTGCGGCTGGCACGACAGCTTCGGCGGCGTGCTCAACGCCGAAGAGGTGACCGAAAAGTACGGCGAGGGACGCTACCAAGAACTGCGCAACGGCTTTTTCCGCAACGGCACGGACAATCTGCTGGTGGAAATGGGCAAGTGGGACCTGAACCTGCAGGACCTTTTGATGGTGCTCAACCTGTTCAGTCGGGTGGATGTCGATGCCGACGGCGCTTTCGCCTATCAGCCGGGCAACAGCCAGCCCGGCGACTACGTCGAGCTGTACGCACCGATGGACACGCTGGTGATCCTCACTGCGCTGCAGCATCCGCTGGACCCGAACCCAACCTACACCCCGAAACCGGTGCAGCTCAGCTGGCACAGCGTCGCCAGCGACGGCATCAGTGTTCTCTGCCGCACCTCGCGGCCGGAGAACGGCCGCGCCTTCCATAACACCGAACGGCTGTACGTCTGAGGAGTGCCTAGATGACGATCGTTGCAAGCAACCTGCACCCTGAAACCGCCGTGTTCCGCCACGAAATCCCCGCTGGCGAGCCGTATCTGTTCGAAGTGAAGGCCGGCCAGACCCTGCGCCTGCTCGATCTGGAAGGCAACCAGGCCGTGGACACGCTGTTCTTCAGCGCGAGGAATCCGCGCGAACGCTACGACCCGCAACGCACCCTGCGCAAGCAGAACCGCGTCTACCTCACCACCGGCACGGTGCTCTATTCGAACCTCGGCAATCCGCTGCTGACTATCGTCGCCGACACCTGCGGTCGCCACGACACCCTCGGCGGCGCCTGCGCCCAGGAGAGCAACGTGGTGCGCTATGCGCTGGACAAGCGCTACATGCACAGCTGCCGCGACAATTTCCTGCGCGCCAGCCTCAACGACGGCCGCCTCACCAAGCGCGACATCGGCGCCAACATCAACTTCTTCATGAACGTGCCGGTGACGCCCGAAGGCGGCCTGACCTTCGCCGACGGCATCTCCGCGCCGGGCAAGTACGTGGAGCTCAAGGCCGAGCAGGACGTGATCATGCTGATCTCCAACTGCCCGCAGCTGAACAACCCCTGCAACGGCTGGAACCCGACCCCTGCCGAGGTGCTGGTGTGGGACTGATACCGCTGTTGCGACGCCACTTGCTGCCGCTGCTGCAGGCGCGCGCCGGGCAGCGGCCCGAGTTGCCGGCAGCGAAGAAACCCTCTCCAACCACGGACGGCCGTGGCGCAGATGAATAAAGGCGGGACGGCCCGCCAGCCCTTCGAGGGTTACTGAAGATGTTCGACAAACTCCTGATCGCCAACCGCGGCGCCATAGCCTGCCGCATCCTGCGTACGCTACGTGACCTGGACGTGAATGGCGTCGCCGTTTACTCCGAGGCCGACGCCGCCAGCCTGCATATCCAGCAGGCCGCCGAGGCTCACAGCCTGGGCGAAGGCCCGGCAGCGCAGACCTATCTGGTGGTGGAGAAGATTCTCCGCATCGCCCGGGAAACCGGCGCGAAAGCCATCCACCCCGGCTACGGTTTTCTCTCCGAAAACGCCGCCTTTGCCGAGGCCTGCGAGGCGGCGGGCATCGCCTTCGTCGGCCCGACGCCGAAGCAGTTGCGCGTGTTCGGCCTCAAGCACACCGCCCGCGCCCTGGCCAAGCAACATGCAGTGCCGATGCTGGAAGGCACCGAGCTGCTCGACAGCCTCACCGATGCTCTCGGCGCCGCCGAGCAGGTCGGCTACCCGGTGATGCTGAAAAGCACCGCCGGCGGTGGCGGTATCGGCATGCGCGTGTGCCGCTCGGCGGCGGAGCTCACTGATGCCTTCGACGCGGTCAAGCGCCTGGGGCAGAACAACTTCAGCGATTCGGGCGTGTTCATCGAGAAATACATCGAGCGCGCCCGCCACCTGGAAGTACAGGTGTTCGGCGACGGCCAGGGTGACGTGATCGCCCTGGGCGTGCGCGACTGCTCGGTGCAACGGCGCAACCAGAAGGTGCTGGAGGAAACCCCGGCGCCGAACCTGCCGACCGGCATGGCCGAGGCGCTGTGCGAAGCGGCGATCAAGCTGGCCAAGGCGGTCAATTACCGCAGCGCCGGCACGGTCGAGTTCGTTTACGACGCCGAGGCCGAGCAGTTCTATTTCCTTGAGGTGAACACCCGCCTGCAGGTCGAGCATGGCGTCACCGAGCAGGTCTGGGGCGTCGATCTGGTGCGCTGGATGATCGAGCTGGCCGCCGGCGACCTGCCCCCGCTGGCGGAGCTGGCGAAAACGCTGAAGCCGTCGGGCCATTCGATCCAGGCGCGCCTGTATGCCGAAGACCCGGGCCGGGATTTCCAGCCCAGCCCCGGCCTGCTCACCGCCGTGGATTTTCCCAAGGGCGACGGCAAAGCCCTGCGTATCGACACCTGGGTCGAGGCTGGTTGCGAGATCCCGCCCTATTTCGACCCGATGGTCGCCAAGCTGATCACCTGGGCGCCGGATCGGGAGAGCGCCCGTGTCGCGCTGGATACCGCGCTGGGCGACACCCTGCTCTACGGCGTGGAAACCAACCGCACTTACCTTCGGCAGATCCTCGGCTATGCGCCCTTCGCCAGCGGCAACCCCTGGACCCGCTGCCTGGAGAGGCTCAGCTACAAGGCCAGTACCTTCGAGGTTATCAGCGCCGGCACCCAGACCACCGTACAGGACTTCCCCGGCCGCCTCGGCTACTGGGCGGTAGGCGTGCCGCCGTCCGGCCCGATGGACAGCCGCGCCCTGCGTCTGGGCAATGCCCTGCTCGGCAACGCCGAAGACGCCGCCGGGCTGGAAATCACCATGAGCGGGCCGATCCTGCGCTTCAACACCGAGGCGGTGGTGGCAATTACCGGCGCGCAGATTCCGCTCAAGCTAGATGACGTCGAACAGCCGATGAATACGGCGATCCTGATCAAGGCCGGCAGTACGCTGACCATGGGTACCATCGCCGGCGCCGGCTCGCGGTCGTATCTGTGCGTGCGCGGCGGTCTGCAGGTGCCGGACTACTTGGGCAGCAAGAGCACCTTCACCCTCGGCCAGTTCGGCGGCCACGGCGGCCGCGCCTTGCGTGCCGGCGACGTGCTGCACCTCGCCCCGCTGACCGATTCATCTGCCGGCGCCGCGCTGGCCGTCGAGCTGTGCAGCGCCCTGCCGGCGGTCCGCGAGCTGCGGGTGATCTACGGCCCGCACGGCGCGCCGGAGTATTTCACCGAGGGCTATATCCAGACCTTCTTCGGCACCGACTGGGAAGTGCACTTCAACTCCAGCCGCACCGGCGTGCGCCTGATCGGACCCAAGCCCGAGTGGGTGCGCGAGAGCGGCGGCGAGGCTGGTCTGCACCCGTCGAACATCCACGACAACCCCTACGCCATCGGCGCGGTGGACTTCACTGGCGACATGCCGGTGATCCTCGGCCCGGACGGTCCGAGCCTGGGCGGCTTCGTCTGCCCGGTGACCATTATCGAAGCCGACCTCTGGCAGCTCGGCCAGCTCAAGGCCGGCGACAAGGTGCGCTTCGTGCCGGTGGACGTGGCCAGCGCACGCAAGCTGGCCCAGGCAGCCAACATCGAGTGCGCCCATCTTGCCGCCGCGCCGGTGCCGTGCGTGCCGGTGGCGCTGCAATCGCCCATCGTGCTGGATATCGGCGAGGCGGATACGCGCCTGGTGGCGCGCCTCTCCGGCGACACCCACCTCTTGCTGGAAATCGGCCAACCGGAGTTGGACCTGGTGCTGCGCTTCCGTGGCCATGCGCTGATGCAGGCACTGGAGGCCAAGCAGTTGGACGGCGTCATCGACCTCACTCCCGGCATCCGCTCCCTGCAGGTGCACTACCAGCCGGAAACCCTGGCGCTGCAGACGCTGCTCGACATCGTCGCCGGTGAATGGGACGCGGTGTGCGCCGCGCAGGATCTCAAGGTGCCATCGCGCATCGTCCATCTGCCGCTGTCCTGGGACGACCCGGCCTGCACGCTTGCAATCGAGAAGTACATGACCACGGTGCGCAAGGACGCGCCCTGGTGCCCGAGCAACCTGGAGTTCATCCGCCGCATCAACGACCTGCCGGACCTCGACGAGGTGTACCGCACGGTATTCGAGGCCAGCTACCTGGTGATGGGCCTGGGTGACGTATACCTCGGCGCGCCGGTGGCCACTCCGCTGGACCCACGGCATCGGCTGGTCACCACCAAGTACAACCCGGCGCGCACCTGGACGGCCGAAAACTCGGTCGGTATTGGGGGTGCCTACATGTGCGTCTACGGCATGGAAGGCCCAGGTGGCTACCAGTTCGTCGGCCGCACCCTGCAGATGTGGAACCGCTACCGCGCGGTTGCGGCGTTCGGCGGCCAGCCGTGGCTGCTGCGTTTCTTCGACCAGATCCGCTTCTATCCGGTCTCGGCCGAGGAGCTGTTGAAGATCCGCCGTGACTTCCCGCTGGGGCGCTACCCGCTGAAGATCGAGCAGACCGAGCTTCGCCTGTCGGACTACCAGGACTTTCTCGCCGCCGAGGCCGAAGGCATCGACGCCTTCCGCCGCCAGCAGCGCGCCGCCTTCGACGCCGAGCGCCAGCGCTGGATCGCGTCCGGCCAGGCACATTTCGAGAGCGAGGAAGTCGCTGCCGACCTCGGCGAAGATGCGCCGCTCGGCAGCGGACTGCACGGCATCGAAAGCCATATCGCCGGCAATCTCTGGCAGGTGTCGGTGGCAGAAGGCGCGCGGGTCGAGGCCGGCGACGTGCTGGTGATCCTCGAGAGCATGAAGATGGAGATTCCGCTCACCGCACCCGTCGCCGGGGTGGTGAAAGAGGTCCGCGCCCAGCCCGGCTCGCCGGTGCGCGCCGGCCAGCGAGTGGTGGTGATCGAGGAGGGGTGAGCCCGAAGCAACCGTATCCACCAACCGGCCCACCGGGCCGGCAACAAACATCGCGGTGGGAAAGGCTTCGCCGTTTCCCACCCTACGAGGGACATGAGATGACCACGACATTCGACCTGCGCCTGGCCACACTGAGCGCCGCCTACCGCGAAGGCATCACTACCCCGCGCCAACTGATCCTCGACCTGCGCGCCAAGGCTGCCAAGCTGAACGGCGAATTCAATGCCTTTATCCACCTGCTGAGTGCCGAGGAACTCGAGCCCTACCTGGCCGCGCTGGAAACCAAGACGCCCGCCGAGCTACCGCTCTACGGCATCCCCTTCGCCATCAAGGACAACATCGACCTGGCCGGCATCCCCACCACCGCTGCCTGCCCCGCCTTTGCCTATACACCGGAAACCAGCGCCACCATCGTCGAGCAGCTGATCGCCCTCGGTGCCGTGCCGCTGGGTAAGACCAACCTCGACCAGTTCGCCACCGGCCTCAACGGCACCCGCTCGCCCTACGGCGAGTGCCGCAACTCCGTGCACCCGGACTACCCCTCTGGTGGCTCCAGCGCCGGCTCGTCGCTGGCCGTGGCGCTGGGGCTGGCGAGCTTCGCCCTGGGTACCGATACCGCCGGCTCTGGCCGGGTGCCGGCGGCGCTGAACAACCTGGTTGGACTGAAGGCGAGCAAGGGGCTGATCTCCACCGCCGGGGTGGTGCCAGCCTGCCGCACGCTGGATTGCGTGACCTTCTTCACCGCCACCGCCGCCGAAGCCAGCCAGCTGCTCGCGCTGAACGCCAGGCTCGATCCACGTGACGAATACAGCCGCGCCAATCCACTGTGGAATGACGGCTCGGCTTTTGGTCAGGTGAAATCCTTTCGCTTCGGCGTGCCATCGCAGCTGGAATTCCTCGGCTGCGCGGAAAGCCCGGTATTGTTCGCCGCCACCATCGAACAGCTGAAAGCCATTGGCGGCGAGCCGGTGGAGGTGGACTTCACGCCTTTCCTTGAAGCCGCGCGCTTGCTCTATGAAGGCCCCTGGGTGGCCGAACGCTACAGCGTGGCGGGCGAGCTCATCGAGCGGCAGCCCGGCGCCGTGCTGCCGGTAATCAAGGCCGTGCTGGAGAAGGCACCCGGCACTACCGCCGTGCAGCTGTTCCAGGCTCAGTACCGTCTACAACAGCTCAAGGCCATCTGCGACCGGATCATGGCCGAAGTCGATTGCGTGCTGACGCCCGCCTACCCGCGCCCGGTGACACTCGCCGAGCTGCACGCCGAGCCGGTCAAGCGCAACTCGGACCTGGGCTACTACACCAACTTCATGAACATGCTGGACTACGCCGCGGTCGCGGTGCCGGCCGCCGTTATGGCCAATAGCCTGCCCTGGGGCATAACGCTGTTCGGCCGGGCGTTCACCGATCAATACCTGTTGAGCCTGGCTGATGCGCTGCAGCGCCAGACCGAGCTGAAGCTGATCGGCGTCAACGCGCTCGACACGCCGGCACCGCAGAACCCGGCGCGCAACGACCGCGCCCGCGTGGTGGTCTGCGGCGCGCACCTGGATGGGCTGCCGCTCAACTGGCAGCTCAGGCAGCGCGGCGGCCGGCTGCTCGAAGCCACCCGCAGCACGCCGAACTACAAGCTCTACGCCCTGGCCGGCGGCTCACCGTTCCGCCCCGGCATGGTCCGGGTGGCCGAAGGCGGGGCGGCCATCGAGCTGGAGGTCTGGGAGCTGCCGAGTGCAGAGCTCGGCTCCTTTCTCACCGGCATTCCGGCACCGCTCGGTCTGGGCAAGGTGCAGCTGGCCGATGGTCGCTGGGAGACGGGGTTCATCTGCGAGCCCTACGGCCTGCAGGGCGCAGAGGAGATCACCGAGCTGGGCGGCTGGCGCGCCTATCTGAAAAGCCGCGGCTAAACGGCGGCAACACACGGGGCGCCGCGGTGCTATGCAACCAGCAGTCCCGGCGCCTTACCCAACCCTGCAATAACCGCTATAGCCATTCCGTCGCATCGCCGGAACATCCCCGTTCCGGCCGACCTCCGATGCAGAGCCATGCCGATCTCGGTCGGCACCATCTGCATCCAAAGGAGGATTCCATGCGTATCACCCTGCCACGCATCGGCCTCGGCGGCGCACCGCTGGGCAACATGTTCCACCCACTCAGCGAAGAAACCGCCGACGCCACCCTCAAGGCCGCCTGGGACGCCGGTTTTCGCTATTACGACGTATCGCCGCACTATGGCGCGGGCCTGGCCGAACAACGCTTCGGCCGCCTGCTGAGCGGCAAGCCGCGCGATGAATACGTGCTGAGCACCAAGGTCGGGCGCCTGCTGCAGCCGGCCAGTCAGCCGGAAAACGCCAAACCCTTCGTCGACGAGCTTCCCAACAAGCGTGTGCCAGACTATTCGGCCGACGGCGCGCGGCGCTCCATCGAGGACAGCCTGGAACGCATGGGCGTCGATCGCCTCGATGTGGTGTTCATTCACGACGTTTCCGAGGATCAATGGGGCCCGCAGTGGAAGGAGTACTTCCAGCAAGCGATGAACGGCGCGGCGAAGGCTCTGACGCAATTGCGCGATGAGGGTGTGATTCGCGGCTGGGGCTTAGGGGTCAATCTGGTCGAACCGTGCCGCATGGCGCTGGAGCAGAGCGATCCGAACGTGTTCCTGTTGGCCGGCCGCTATTCGCTGCTCGAACACGACGAGGCGCTGGACACCCTGTTTCCGACCTGCCAGGCACGCGGCGTTGGCGTCGTCGTTGGCGGGCCGTTCAACTCCGGCGTCCTGGCTGGTGGCGATCACTATGAGTACGACCAGATCCCACCACAGGTCGCCCAGCGCAGGGAGCAGCTCAAGGCCGTCGCCGAGCGCTGCGGCGTCGACCTGCGGGCCGCCGCCCTGCATTTCTGCCTGGCCAACCCGGTGGTCGCCTCGGTCATCCCCGGCACGGCGAACCCCGAGCGACCGAAGCAGTACATGGAGTACTTCAATACCCGAATCCCCAGCGAGTTCTGGCAGGCGCTCAAGCTCGAAGGCCTTCTGCGCGAGGACGCACCGGTACCGACCTGATTCGTTCGCCCCGCCCCCCTGACTCCCGCATCAACGTTTGTGGGAGCGCCTTGGGGATGCTGTGCTTTCTCCGCCGTTGACCTCCCACCACACAGCCTTGCTCCGCACTATCGCGGAGCAAGGCTCCCCATTACGGAGCAATGAACTTCACGTCCGGCAAAGCGACTCGCAGCGATCCCAAAAGGCAAGCTGTTGAATAACTGAGCTTTTTCTTAGATGGCGGCATTTGGCACGCAACCTGCTCTATCCACAGTGAACGGGATGAGTCGCCACCGGCACTCATGACGCTTGGCACAATCAGGAGCAACTTCAAGGAGAACTAGGGTTCCGGCTCACAGGGAGTGGGCGCTGGTCCGAGAGTTCTCCGGTCCCAAGGACGGGACTACACGGAGGGATAAAAGCCCGGGAGACGCGATGTCATCCCGTGCCTGTCATTCCAATGTGTAGGGAAATCACGCCATGTCCACACTGCGCTCGCTGAACAAGACCCTCCTCGCCGCCGGCTTGGCCGTTGCGACCTTGCTTTCACCGCTGACCAGCCAGGCCGCCGAGAAGCTGAAGATCGGCACTGTCGTCTGGGCCGGCTACGGCCCCTTCTACGTCGCCGACAAGAAAGACCTGTTCAAGCCCCATGGCCTGGACGTGGACCTGCAGTTCTTCAACGACCCGGCGCTGATCCCCACCGCCATGCTCAGCCGCGCCCTGGACGGCGGCATGCTCACCTACGACCAGGTGGTGGCCTCGGTTGCCAAGGGCTTGAAGCATCGGGTGGTGATGCCCATCGACTTTTCCAATGGCGGTGACGCCATCGTCGCCGATGCCTCGATTCAGTCCGTCGCCGACTTCAAGGGCAAGAAGGTTGGCTTCAATCCGCTGTCGCCGTCGGACTTCCTGCTCGCCTATGCGCTGCAACAGAACGGCATGAGCGACAAGGACATCAACGCCGTCAACATGACCCCGGAAGGCATTCCCGGCGCCATGGCCTCGGGCAACCTGCCGGTCGGCGTGACCTACGAGCCCAACGTCTCGCAGATTCTCTCTATGGGCGGGGGCGACAAGTTCAAGGTCGTCTATTCGTCCAAGGACGCGCCAGGCCTGATCACCGACGTGCTGGTATTCGACGAGGCGGTGATCGCCAAGAAGCCCGCTGCCATCAAGGCAATGATGCAGGGCTATCTCGACGGCCTGGCCTACATGCAGGCGCACCCCGAGGAGTCGGCTGAGATCATCGGCGAGGTGCTCGGCGTCAGCGCCGAAGAAGCCGTCGAGCAAATGGCCGGCGCCTACAACATACCGCTCGCCGAGATGGGCAAGAGCTTCACGCCAGGTGACGACACCCATTCCTTCCATGGCAGCGGCGCGATCATCGCCAAGCTGCTCAAGGACAACGGGCAGATTCCGACCATCCCGGACTTCAGCAAGACCTACGACGCCCAGTTCACCGAAGCGCTCGCCCAGTAAGCCGATGCCCGGCGGGCAGTTGCCCGCCCGTGCTGGAGAAGACCATGACTGCCAAACCCCTGTACCGCTATGCCGATGGCCGCGTGCCCAACACGCTGGCCATCCTCTATACCGCGCTTGCCTACGGCGGTGGCATGGCCCTGCTGTTCGCCGGCAACGGCTGGTTGAACGCGCTGGGCACGTTGCTGCTGGCCCACGGCATGATCATCGCCGCCTACCTGATCCACGAATTCGCCCACGGCGCCATCTTCAGCGTGCCCAAGCACAACGAATGGGCCGGCAACGTCTGCAGCTGGCTATGCGGCAGCTGCTACGCCGAGTTTCAGGACCTGCGCAAGAAGCACATGCGCCACCACGTCGACCGCGCCGACGTGATCACCTTCGACAGCAAGGCCTTTCTCAAGGCGCGCCCCGTGTGGTTCCAGAAACTGGTACTGGCGCTGGAATGGGCCTATGTGCCGGCGGTGGAGCTGATCATGCATTTCTACGTGATCGCCCTGCCCTTTATCACCGACAACGACAAGCACCGCGCCCGCCGTGGCAAGGTCGCCGCGGTGCTGGCCGTTCGCACGCTGCTTTTTGCCGGGCTCGCGGCGCTCTCGCTGAAGGCCGTGCTGCTCTACGCCGTAGCCTGGATGATCATGCTCAGCGTGCTGCGTTTCGCCGATGCCTATCAGCACACCTACGAGGCGTTCGCCGTGCTGGAAGATGGCGGCAAGCTGCCGGAGGACAAGCGCCGCGACCGCAGCTACGAGCAGCAGAACACCTACAGCAACGTGGTTTCCGAGCGCTGGCCGGCGCTGAACCTGCTGCTGCTCAACTTCTCCTTCCACAACGCCCACCACGAGAAGCCGGTGGCGCCCTGGTATCGCCTGCCCCAGCTGCACGCCGAGCTGTACGGCAGCACCTACAACCAGGTCATCCCCATGCGCAAGCTGCTCGGCAGCTTCCACCGCTACCGCGTGCGCCGCGTGCTGGACGATGACTACGGCGTGGTCAGCGAAGGGCCACACAAGGCCGACAACTTCTACGGCGCCGTGGGCGTCTCCTTCCTGACGGCGGTGTGACATGCACAAGGCACTGGATTACCGCGGCCGCTGCGTGATCATCACCGGCGCCGCCGGGGGCATCGGCCGCGGCCTGGCAAAGAGCTTCGCCGCCGCTGGCGCGACGCTGGAGCTGCTGGACCGTGACGCCGACGCCCTCGCCCGGCTCGCCGACGAACTCGCTGGCGAGACGCCGCTGCACTGCACCGCGCTGGACCTCGGTGATCGCCAGGCGGTGCAGCGCTACGCCGATGACCTCTCCTGTCGCGGCCTGACTGCCGATGTGCTGATCAACAACGCCGGCGTCGAGTACGCCACACCATTGACCGAATGCAGTCTCGATGCCGACCAGCGCTGGTCGGCCCTGCTAGAGAACAACGTCGGTTCCATGCAGCGTCTGACCCGCGCGCTGCTGCCGCGCCTACGCGCCGGCGCCAGCGTGATCAATCAGGCCTCGATCTGGGGTCTGAAAGGCGTGCCGGGCTTTTCCGCCTATGTCGCCAGCAAGCACGCGGTGGTCGGCCTGACCCGCTCGCTGGCCTGGGAGCTGGGCCCGCGGCGCATCCGGGTGAACGCAGTCTGCCCCGGCTGGATCGGCACCGATGCGGCCATGCGCTCGCTGCAGGTGATGGCGGACGCCAACGGCCGCAGCGACAGCGCCGAGCTGGCGGCGATCCTCGCCAACCAGGCCATCCCGGAGCTGCTGACACCGGCCGATCTGGGCGGCACCTTCCTGTTTCTCGGCTCACCGCTGGCCGCCGCCCTGACCGGCCAGGCGCTGTCGGTCAGCCATGGCGAGGTAATGCACTGATGGCCAGCAAACTCTTTGCGGGCCAGACCGCGCTGATCACTGGTGCGGCGACCGGTATCGGCCGCGCCACCGCACTCGCACTCGCAGCCGAGGGCGCGCGGGTCTGGATCAACCATCGCGACCAGCATGATCTGGCGAACCAATTGGTCGAGCAGATCACCGCCAATGGCGGCGACGCCTGGACCATCGAGGCGGATGTCAGCGACCCGGCCGCGGTCGCGGCGATGTTCGAGACCATCGAGGCGCACGGGCCGCTGGATCTGTTGGTGAACAACGCCGGGGTGATCCTGGAAAAGCCCTTTCTCGAGACCAGCGAGGCGGACTGGGCCATGGTGCTGGGCGTCGACCTGGGTGGCGTCTACCGCTGCTGTCGCCATGCGCTGTCGCAGATGCAGCCGCGGCGCAGCGGCGCCATCGTCAATGTCGCCTCGGACCTCGGATTTCTCGGCCGCGAACAGTACGCCGCCTATTGCACCGCCAAGGCCGGGGTGATCGGCCTGACCCGCTCGCTGGCGCGCGAATTCGCTGCAGACGGCATCCGCGTCAACGGCGTCGCACCCGGCCCCATCGCCACGGCGATGGTCAGCCCGGAGCACATGAGCGACGAGTGGATGGCCAAGGAGCTCGCGATCCCCATGGCGCGCCTGGGCACGCCGGAGGAAGTTGCTGCCGCCATCGTCTTCCTGCTTTCGCCACAGGCGAGCTATTTCACCGGACAGCTGCTTGGGCCCAATGGCGGCTCCTGGATGGGCGCATGAACAGCCTGATGCCGCAGGGCATGCTGATCGGCGGCGCCATCATGTGGGGCCTGGGCTGGCTGCCGCTGCAGTTCTTCGCCGCCCGCGGCCTGGCCGGCATGCCGCTGGTGCTGCTGACCTATTCGCTGCTCAGCCTGCTGGCGCTACCGGTGCTCTGGCAGCAGCGCCGGCAGTGGGCGAGCCAATATCGCCAAGTGCTCACCATGGGCCTGTGCGGCGGCTGGGCCACCGCAGCACTGGTCACGGCGCTGGCTGACGGTAACGTGGTGCGGGTGATGCTGCTGTTCTACCTGGCACCGGTGTGGGCGATGGTCGGCGGCTGGCTGGTGCTAGGCGAACGCTTCAGCGGCACGCGGCTGTTCGCCCTGGGGCTGGCGATGCTCGGCATCGGCCTGACCCTCGGCATCAGCGGCGAAGCCCTGGATGCGCCAGGTGCGAACGACTGGCTGGCACTTTCTGCCGGCCTCGCCTTCAGCCTCAACAACCTCGCCACCCGCGCTGCTGACCGGGTGCCGCTGGCGAGCAAGGCGCTGGTCAGTTTCATCGGCAGCGCGCTGCTCGGCGGACTGTTCTGCCTACTGCTACGCCAGGCGCCGCCACCGCTGGACTTCACCCTGACCTGGCAGATCGCCCTGCTCGCCCTCGGCTGGCTGATCAGCATGGCTGCCGTGCAGTACGGCCTCACCCATCTGGAGGCTGGTCGCGCCGCGGTGCTGGTGGTGTTCGAACTGATCGCCGCGGTGCTGTCGTCCGCCTGGTTTGGCAACCACGCCATCGGCCCGAACGAATGGCTCGGCGCCGCCCTGATCACCACTGCCGCGCTGATCGCCGGCTGGCCGGAACGTCCCCTTCCCATCGCGACTAGGAGCACCTGCGCATGAGCGTGCACATGGATCAACTGAGCTGGGTCGATTACGAACGCCGCATCGGCGAAGGCGCCGTGGTCTTCCTGCCCTGCGGCGCCACCGAGCAGCATGGCCCCCACCTGCCGCTGGGCACCGACGCGCTACTGGCCAGCGCCATCAGCGCCGAAGTGGCAGCGCGGGTCGGCGGTCTGGTCGCGCCGGCGCTGTCATACGGCTACAAGTCGCAACCGAAATGCGGCGGCGGCCAGCACTTCTGCGGCACCACGAGCCTGGATGGCGCGACCCTCAGTGCCCTGGTGCGCGACGCCGTGCGGGAGTTCCACCGCCACGGCGTGCGCCGGCTGGTGCTGGTGCTCGGCCATTACGAGAATCAGTGGTTCGTCGCCGAGGGCATCCAGCTCGCGCTGCGCGACCTCGGGCCGAACGCCGGGCTGGAGGTGATGCGCCTGGAGCACTGGGACTTCTGCCGCGAGCAGACTCTCACTGATGTCTTCCCCGACGGCTTCCCCGGTTTCGCCCTGGAGCATGCCGCGGTGATCGAGACCTCGCTGATGCTGCACTTCCACCCACAACTGGTGGCGCTGGAGAAGATTCCGGACGACGCCCCGGCCGACTTCCCGCCCTACGACATGTATCCCACTCGGACCGAGTGGGTGCCGCCTTCCGGCGTGCTGTCCTCGGCCAAGGGCTCCAGCGCGGCGAAAGGCCAGCGCCTGGCCGAAGACATTGTCGACGGCATCGCCGCCGCGGTGTGCAAGGAGTTTGCCCTGTGAGCCTGACGACGAACCTGCACCCCGGGCGCACGGCGCTGCTGGTGATCGACATGCAGCGCGACTTCTGCGCCCTAGGCGGCTACGCCGACCAGGCCGGCATGGACGTCAGCCGCCTGCGCGCACCGATCCCGGCGATCCAGGCACTGCTGGATCGCGCTCGCAGTCTCGGCATGCTGGTCGTGCACACCCGCGAGGGGCATCGTCCGGATCTTTCCGACCTGCCCGAGCCCAAACGCCGCCGCGCCGAAGCTACCGGCGCCCCCATCGGCAGCCCCGGCCCCCTCGGCCGCCTGCTGGTGCGTGGCGAATTCGGTCACGACCTGATCGACGAACTGCAGCCGCGCGTTGGCGAGCCGGTGATAGACAAGCCCGGCTACAGCGCCTTTGCCCACACCGATCTGGAGCTGATCCTGCGCCGTCGCGGCATCGAGCAACTGATCCTGACCGGCGTCACCACCGAGGTCTGCGTGTCCTCGACGCTGCGCCAGGCAATCGATCTGGGCTTCGACTGCTTGAGCATCAGCGATGCCTGTGCCTCATCCGATCCACAGCTGCACGCCGCTGCACTGGCGATGATCGAGGTCGAAGGCGGGCTGTTCGGCAGCGTGACCGACGGCGCCAGCCTGCTGCGGTGCCTGGAGCGTGCCGCATGACCGATGTGCTGAAGCTCTGGCCGCTGCTGACGGCCACGCATCGCTACGACAAGTCGATTTCCACCCGCAATCGCGGCCAGGGCACGCTGATCGATGCACCGATCCTCGCCTTCCTAATCGAAACCCGACAGGGTCGCGTGCTGTTCGACGTCGGCTGCGACTATGCCAAGCTCAGCGATCCGCTACTGCGGGCACGCTGGTTCGATCCGGTGGAATTTCCCATGGGGCCGCCCGAGATGACCGAGGAGCAGCGGCTACCCGCCCACTTCGCCCGGCATGGGCTTACGCCAGCGGATATCGACCTGGTTTTCCTCAGTCATCTGCATTTCGATCACGCCGGCGGCCTGTGCGAGTTGTGCGGCTGCGACGTGCATGTACACGAAGCGGAACTCGCCGCCGCCCGCGCCCAGGCGGACGACGCCTATTTCGCCGATGACTTTGCCGGCGAGCATCACTGGAAGCCGCAGCGCGACGAATACGAGCTGCTGCCCGGATTGCGCGCCATCAATACACCCGGGCACACCGCCGGCCACATGTCGCTGCTGATCGAACTGCCCCACGGCAAGCCGGTGATACTCGCCGGGGACGCTGCGGACCTGAGCGAGAACCTGGTCGACGAAGTCGCGCCTGGCCTCTGCTGGCAGGATCGCGAAGACCTGGCGCTGGCCAGTATCCGCAAGCTCAAGGCCACCGCTGCCGAAACCGACGCCGCGATCTGGCCGAATCACGACATGGCCTTCTGGCGCACCCTCAGACGCTTCCCGGAGTACCACGCATGAAGAGCGTTCCCGATGCCTATCTCGGCGTGTGGCGCCGGCGCCTGCTGACCACCACGGCTGGCCTGCGCGACGAAACCAGCGAGGTGTACTGGCTGCAGACCGCCAGCCTGCACGCCGACCTGCGCCTGCCGCGACCACAACCCCTGCCGGCAGCGGCGTCGCTGGAAACCTGCAGCCATGCCCAGCAGCTGGCCCTGAGCGAACAGGCTGGCTTCGCCGGCATCACCGAGGTCAACGGCGATATCTGCCAGTGGCACAGGCTGATCGATTTCCAGCCACCGGGCGGACCTGCGGATATCGGTCTGATGCGCTTCGAGAGCCCGGACCGGCTGCTGGAAGACGGGCTGGACGGCAGCTATCACGAAATCTGGCAGCGCCTGCCTGAATCACAGGGGCGCAACTGGGGCATCTGGCTGTGTGCGGCGGAGCAGCCAGCTCGCCAGGCCTGCCTGCTGGTGGCGGGCGACTACTTCCTGTTCGCTGCCGAGCGCCCGATTCTGCTGCCGGCCAGCACAGGCCATCTGCGTGACCAACTGGCCGCCGTCGGCCCCGCGCTGCGGCCACAGTTGCTGGCCTGCGAGCTGTCCTTCGGCCGCCACCGCAACGGCGCAACACCCTGGCAAATCACCCACTCGACGCTGCCCGGCCGCGTCGGCGACGCCCTGCTGTCGAGCTACTGGAACTTCGCCGACCCCGCCAGCCTGCCGGCCGCAGACCTCGCCGCCCTCGGTCGCTATCCGGCGGCCGGCGGCTGGCAACGCGTCGAACTGGATGTGCCCACCGCTATGCAGGAGGTTCCCGCATGACCGCACAGCTCAGCATTCCCAGCACGGCCACCGTCGCGCAGCAGACGCAACCGCCAGCGCCCGCTGCACCGGCCGCGGAGCAGGTGGTGCGCAAAGGCAGTTTCTGGCGCATTCGCGGCGAGATATCCCGGCGCAGCGCCTGGCTGCTAACCGGCGCCGGGCTGAGCCTGCCCTTCATCATCTGGTGGCTGTGGACCGCGCTTGGCCTCGCCGACCCGATGTTCATGCCCAGCCCCGGCGCAGTGCTCGAACGCATCGGCCGCTGGTGGACCAGCGAGGGGCTGCTGGGGGACATCGGCATCAGCGTCTGGCGGGTCATGGCGGGCTTCGGCGCCTCGGCGCTGATCGCCCTGCCGCTGGGGCTGTACATCGGCACCTACCGGCCGGTGCAGGCCTTTCTCGAACCGCTCACCGATTTCATCCGCTACATGCCCGCAGTGGCATTCATTCCGCTGGTGATGCTCTGGGTCGGCATCGACGAAGGCTCCAAGGTGCTGATCATCTTCATCGGCACCTTTTTCCAGATGGTGCTGATGGTCGCCGAGGATGTGCGCCGTGTGCCCATGGCGCAGATCGAGGCGGCGCAGACCATGGGCGCCAATCGGGGCGAGATCGTCAAGCTGGTGATCCTGCCGTCGGCCAAACCGGCGCTGCTCGACACCCTGCGCATCACCTGCGGCTGGGCCTGGACCTACCTGGTGGTGGCCGAACTGGTCGCGGCTAACTCCGGCCTCGGCTACGCCATCCTCAAGGCGCAGCGCTACATGCACACCGACAAGATCTTCGCCGGCATCCTGCTGATCGGCCTGATCGGCCTGCTTACCGATCAGGCCTTCCGCTGGTTGCACCGCCGCGCCTTTCCCTGGATGAGGAAATGACCATGTCCGATGCCAAGATTCGTGTACGCCAGGTCGGCAAGACCTTTGTCAGCGAGCGCCGCGAGGTGCAGGCGCTGCAGTCGATCGACCTGGACATCCAGCCCAACGAGTTCGTCACCTTCGTCGGCGCCTCGGGCTGCGGCAAATCCACCCTGCTGCGCATCATCGCGGGGCTGGAAACGCTGAGCCGCGGCGAAATCCTGCTCGACGGCAAGCCTATCGACGGCCCTGGCGTCGACCGCGCCATGGTCTTCCAGCACTACAGCCTCTACCCCTGGCTGACGGTGATGCAGAACATCAAGTTCTGCCGCCAGCTAAAGGTGATCGGCGACACGGTGCGCCATGACGGTGACGTGGAGTCCGCCGCCGGCCGCGCCGACGCCCTGCTCAACCTGATGGGCCTAACGCGCTTCGCCGATGCCTATCCCAGCCAGCTCTCTGGCGGCATGCAGCAGCGCGTTGCCATTGCGCGCGCCCTGCTCCCCAAGCCCGCGACGCTGTTGATGGACGAACCGTTCGGCGCGCTGGATGCGCAGACCCGCGAGGTCATGCACGACCTGATCCGTCACGTGCACAGGCTGGAGAAGAGCACCATCCTGTTCGTCACCCACGATGTCGAGGAAGCCATCTATCTCGGCAGCCGCATTGTGCTGATGGCGCCACGTCCCGGGCGTATCGATTCCATCTACGAGGTGCCGCTGCCAGCCCAGCGGCATCAGGACATGAAGCTCGCGCCGGAATTCACCGAACTCAAGCGCGAGATCCTCGCCCGCATCCGCGAAACCTCTGGCATGCAGACCGACCTTGAGCAGCTGGCCAAACTCAGCGCCGTGGCCGGCTGAAGGCTAGCGCCCGAGTAGCTCGGCCATCGCTGCGAACACCTGCTGCATGGCCGCCGCGCTACGGCCGGGCCCACCGGCGCAATGACCCCAGTCCGATTCCAGCACCCGCAGTTCGGCACCGGGAATCAGCGAGGCCTCGTGGCGGGCATCCTCGACGGTGAAATACAGATCGCTGCTGCCGGGCATGAGGATGGCTCGCGCGCGGATGCGCCCCAGCGCTTCGGCCAGCGAGCCATCGCCGAAGCTGCGGGCCGGGTCGGCCGACTGCCAGGTATGCAGCACGCAGAGCAGGTCGTTGGCGTCCTGTTCCAGATGATCCTGCTCCCAGTAGTCGAGCAGCGCCTCGAGGCTCTCGAAGCGCAGCTCGCGCCACAGCTCGTGACGATAGAACGCTTGCGAATAGGCCCAGCCGGCATAGGCGCGGCCGAAAGCCCGCAGGCCGCGTTCCGGCGGCACGCTGTAGCGACCACCCAGCCAGGCGGCGTCGGCGCAGAGCGCCGCCTTGACCCCCTCGAGAAACACCCGGTTGTGCGGCCAGCAGTGCGCCGTGCAGCAGAACGGCAGGATGGCGCGCACCCGCTCGGGATAGGCCATCGCCCAGAAAAGTGTCTGCATGCCGCCCATGGACCAGCCGGTCACCAGAGCGAGCTGCCAGTCTTCACCATACAGCCGGTCAAGTAGCGCCTTTTGCGCTCTTACGTTGTCCAGCAAGCTGACCCGCGGGAAGTCCGCTCCGCCCTGGCCGGGTGCGGCGTTGCTCGGCGAGGTCGACCAGCCGGCGCCGAACAGGTTGGTCAGCACGACGCAGTAATCGCCACCCGCCAAGGGCCCATCTGCACCAAGCAGGGGCAGGCTGCCCCAATGTGTGCCGCCGTAGTAGCTCGGAATCAGCACCAGGTTGTCCCGCGAGCGGTTCGGCGTACCCACCACCTGATAGCAAAGCTGCGCGTTGCGCAGACGCTCGCCGCTTTCGAGGCGGATTTCGCCCAGCGCGAAAAACTTCTTTTCCCTTTTTATTTCAATCATCTACACGACTCCGGCATCTACGAAACGGGGACGAGGCGAAACCAGCGGCGGCCCGTTTCTATACACGCTGGCATGTATATTGGATGAAGGAATCGTGCCAGCGGCCCCGGCCGCCATTCATGACTCCAAGGAGCACAAGCCAATGACCAGCTTTCCCCTCTCCTCCGTCGAGGAGCTGAAGCAGCAGTTGCAGGACAAGGGCGTGAAATACGCGATGGCCAGCTACGTCGACATCCACGGCGTGATCAAAGGCAAGTTCGTTCCGCTCGCCCACCTCGGCCAGATGCTGCGTGGCTCGGAGCTCTATACCGGCGCAGCGCTGGATGGCGTGCCGCAGGAGATCAGCGACAACGAAGTGGCTGCCATGCCCGACCCGGCCACCGCCACCCAGTGCAGCTGGAACCGCGACCTGGCCTGGTTCGCCAGCGATCTGTACCTCGATGGCAAACCGTTCGAAGCCTGCTCGCGCGGCATCCTCAAGCGCCAGACCGAAGCCGCCGCCGAGCTCGGCTACACCTTCAACCTCGGCATCGAGACCGAATTCTTCCTGTTCAAGGACACCCCGGATGGCGGCTTCGCGCCGATCTCCGAGCGCGACGACATGGCCAAGCCGTGCTACGACCCGCGTCTGCTGATGGACAACCTGCCTATCGTCGACGAACTGGTGCAGGCCATGAACGAGATGGGCTGGGGCGTCTACTCGTTCGACCACGAGGACGCCAACGGCCAGTTCGAAACCGACTTCAAGTACACCGACGCCCTCGGCATGGCCGACCGTTTCGTGTTCTTCCGCATGATGGCCAACGAAATCGCCCGCAAGCACGGCGCCTTTGCCACCTTCATGCCCAAGCCCTCGGCCAACCGCACCGGCAGCGGCGCGCACTACAACATGTCGCTGGCCGACATCGAAACCGGCAAGAACCTCTTCGAAGTCGATGGCGAAGACACCTATGGCTGCGGCGTGACCCCGCTGGCCTATCACTTCATCGCCGGGGTGCTGAAGCACGCCAAAGCCATCTGCGCCGTCATCGCGCCGACGGTCAACAGCTACAAGCGGCTGATCCGCAAGGGCGCCATGTCCGGCTCGACCTGGGCCCCGGTGTTCTGCTGCTACGGCAACAACAACCGCACCAATATGCTGCGCATCCCGTCCCAGGGCGCGCGAGTCGAATGCCGCGCCGCTGACATCGGCTGCAACCCTTATCTCGGCGCCGCGATGATCCTCGCCGCCGGTCTCGAAGGCATCCGCGACAAGCTCGATCCGGGCCAGCCGCACCGCGAGAACATGTACCACTACAGCGAACAGGAAGTGGCGCAGATGGGTATCGAAACCCTACCGCGCACCCTCAGCGAAGCCATCGACGCCTTCGAGGCCGACCCGCTGTCGCGCCAGGTGTTCGGCGATGCGATGTACCAGGCCTTCGTCGACTTCAAGCGCGACGAATGGAATGCCTACCACACCCACGTTTCCGACTGGGAAATCCAGCGCTATCTGAAATTTTTCTGAACAGGGAGTCTCACCATGCACGGCACCATGAAAAAACTGTTCTGCGCCGGGGCCATTGCCCTCGCCGCTCTTTCCCCGTTCGCCCAGGCCGAGGAGAAGAAAACCTTCAACCTGGCCTGGACCATCTACGTCGGCTGGATGCCCTGGAAGTACGCCGACGAGTCCGGAATCATGAAGAAGTGGGCCGACAAGTACGGGATCGAGGTGAACATCAGCCAGATCAACGACTATGTCGAATCCATCAACCAGTACAGCGCCGGTCAGTTCGACGGCGTGGTCGCCACCAGCATGGATGCGCTGTCCATCCCGGCGGCAGGTGGCGTCGATACCACCGCACTGATTGTCGGCAGTTACTCAAACGGCAACGACGGGCTGGTAATGAAAGGCACCAGCGACCTCAAGCAGATCAAGGGCCAGCAGGTGCACCTGGTCGAACTGTCGGTGTCGCACTACATACTGGCCAAGGCGCTGGACAGCGTCGGTCTTTCGGAGAAGGACGTGAAGGTGGTCAACACCTCGGACGCCGACATCGTCGCTGCCTTCAGCACGGCCGACGTGCGCAACGTGGCGACCTGGAGTCCGCTGCTGCAGGAAGTCGCCGCCACACCGGATGCACATCAGGTCTTCGACTCGGCCAGCGTGCCGGGCCATGTCAAGGACCTGCTGATCGTCAACAGCGAGACGCTGGCCGACAATCCGGCCTTCGGCAAGGCCGTCACCGGCGCCTGGTACGAGGTGATGGCAATCATGGCCAGCGATACGCCGGAAGGCGCCGAGCTGCGTGCCCAGTTGGGAGCTGCATCGGGTACCGACCAGGCCGGCTACGAGGCGCAGCTCGAGGGCACCCATATGTTCTTCCAGCCAGCCGAAGCGATCGCCTTCATTTCCGGCGAACAGGCCCATGAAGCCATGGACAGCGTGCGCAAATTCTCCTTCGATCATGGTCTCTTGGGCGACGGTGCCGACTCGGCGGACTTCGTCGGTATTGCCATGCCCAAGGGCACGCTCGGCGACCAGGGCAACCTGAAGCTGCGCTTCGACACCAGCTACATGCAAATGGCCGCCGACGGCGCGCTGTAAAGCCTTGCCACGCAGCGTCCGGAAACGGCACGCTGCGTGGCCGCTGCGCATTCGAGGAGCCCCATGCGCCGTACCAAAGAAGACGCCGAACAGACCCGCCTCAAGGTGATCGCCGCGGCACTCGAGCTGTTCAGTCGCAACGGCTACTCC
Source organism: Stutzerimonas decontaminans (assembly GCF_000661915.1). Taxonomy (NCBI): domain Bacteria; kingdom Pseudomonadati; phylum Pseudomonadota; class Gammaproteobacteria; order Pseudomonadales; family Pseudomonadaceae; genus Stutzerimonas; species Stutzerimonas decontaminans. The sequence continues at coordinate 2,564,047 of NZ_CP007509.1, forward strand.
AATACCACCCTGGCAATGATCGCCGAAGCCGCCGGCTTCAGCCGCGGGCCGATCTACTGGCATTTCAAGAGCAAGGACGAACTCTACGAAGCAGTCCTTGGCTATTCCCAGGTGCCACTGGAGCGGCTGATCGAACAGAGCCGAGAACTTGCCGCCGATCCGCGCGCCGCGCTGGAACACTTCATCACGGAATGGTTTCGCCTGCTGCTGGAGGAGCGCTGGTATCGCCAGTCCTTCGAGATCCTGCTGAACAAGACTGAGCTCACCGCGCAGATGGCCAGCACGCTGAAACGCGAGCGCAAGCTGACGCGGACCATGGTGCAATTGCTGGAAGAAATGATCGCAAAGGTGCAAGCGAACGAAGAATCGGCGCGCTCGCTCGCCGTGCTGCTCTATTCGAGCCTGATGGGCATCACCCACACCTGGCTGCTGTCACCGAAGCTGTTCTCGCTCAGAGAACAGGCGCCCTGCATGGTATGCAGCCTGTTGGCGCTGGTAGCGCCTGCCGCTAACACAGATTGATCAACCCAATAGGCGCGGGCGCTTGAGCTTGCTCAACAACGCAGGCCGAAGCGCAGCGGCATCCAGATCAATGGTGTTGATCAGGCCGGTAATGTCGGCCTGGGAAAGAGATATGCGACACGGTAGGCCGGTCAGCAGTAACGACTCACCGGCTGCCTCGTCTATCAGCATCACCCGTATCGTGGATGGCGAATCCATTCGCGCACTGAACAGCAGCGGCGCGTAGTACTGCTGCACCATCGCGAAGGCTTCCGGTTGCCTGAAGCGTTTCATGAATGACAACTCCCTCTGTCAGGCGGCGGATTCTAGCAGCGGTAGGCACCCAGGCTCTGGTGGCAATTGCCAACTCCGCCACAGGCGTAATCGATTCTGGTTGAAGTGCTGTCGCTTACACCGCCCGCGCGGCTACGGCGCACCAGAACAGTGCTAGATACAGCCGCTAGAGAGAGAACCCTTCGGTACCTACGGCCTGGAAAATGGAGGCAGCCACGGTGGCTACGAACGCTTGCGATGGGAACGAATCGGGAACTCAGACAGGCCCAATTTGCGCACCCCAGAAACGCTGAAGGCCCCGGAATACGGGGCCTTCAGGTTTGCAGATGGCGGAAGCGCAGAGATTCGAACTCTGGGAAAGGTCTCCCCTTCGGCGGTTTTCAAGACCGCTGCCTTCAACCACTCGGCCACACTTCCGGATAAAGCGGGCGCAATAGTACCGGATAGAAATACACTGTCAAACACTGATGCTAGGCATCCAACTTGCCTCTGCTATGATCCGGGACAAATCGTCTCAGGCTTGAATTCATCCAAGGAGTGTCGCCATGCACGAACACGAATACGCGCTTAGCCACACGCAGGTCGAACAGCGTGAGGTCAGCAAGGTCCTGCGCAACACCTACGGGCTACTGGCCATGACCCTCGCGTTCAGCGGGCTGGTCGCCTACATGGCCATGCAGGCCAATGCCGCCTACCCGAATATCTTCGTGGTGCTGATCGGCTTCTATGGCCTGTTCTTCCTCACCGCCAAACTGCGCAATTCGGTATGGGGCCTGGTTTCCACCTTCGCCCTGACCGGTTTCATGGGCTACACCCTTGGCCCGATCCTCAACATGTACCTGGGGTTGGCCAACGGCGGTGAGCTGATCAGCTCGGCGCTGTCGATGACCGCCCTGGTGTTCTTCGGTCTGTCGGCTTACGTGCTGATCACCCGCAAGGACATGAGCTTCCTCAGCGGTTTCATCACCGCGGGCTTCTTCGTGCTGATCGGTGCCATGCTGGCGGGCTTCTTCTTCCAGATCACCGGGCTGCAACTGGCGATCAGCGCCGGCTTCGTCCTGTTCTCCTCGGCCTGCATCCTGTTCCAGACCAGCGCCATCATCCACGGCGGTGAGCGCAACTACATCATGGCCACCATCGGCCTGTTCGTTTCGCTGTACAACCTGTTCATCAGCCTGCTGCAGCTGCTGGGCATCTTCGGCGGCGACGACTGATTCAGGCGTAAGCCCGCCCGCTGAGGCGGGCACCCGACACCCTGCGAAGGCCACGCTTTCGCAGGGTGTTTTTGTTTGGGCGTTCGATACGCCAGGTTGCAAGTCCGCCTCAGCCAGTACGGGCGGGCTGGGCCTCGGGCGCGGCATCCTCGAAACGGTTCACCTGGCGCAGGCTCCTGAAGCCGAGCATCCAGCCGCCGGTGACCGCCAGCGTACAGAGGCTACCCAGCAGCGCTGCCGGCATCGCGCCAAACCAGGAGGCGCTAAAGCCCGCTCGGAATTCACCTAGCTCGTTGGACGAGCCAATAAACAGCATGTTCACCGCATTGACCCGCCCGCGCATTGCGTCCGGCGTAGAGAACTGGATCAGCGATGAACGGATGTACATGCTGACCATATCCGCACCGCCAGCAACGAACAGCGCGGCGAACGACAGCCAGAACAGGCTGGACAGCGCGAAGACCATGTTCGCCAGGCCGAATACCGCTACTGCAATGAACATGGTCATGCCGACGTGGCGGTTGAACGGCCGCGTGCTCAGGTAGAAGCCCACCAGCACTTCACCGAGAGCCATGGCGCTGCGCAATGCACCGAGGCCGGTCGGGCCGACTTCCAGTACTTCCTGGGCATAGATCGGCAGCAGCGCGACTACGCCACCGAGCAGCACGGCGAACAGATCCAGCGAAATGGTTCCGAGAATGATCGGCCGCGAGCGGATGAAGTGGATGCCCGCGGTGAAACGCTGCCAGGCCGTGGATTCCAGCGCCTGCATTGCCTCGCCGTAGCGCACCGGCACGCGCTGCAATAGCAGGATCGCCGCAAGGAAGAACAGCAGACAGGCTGCGTAGGTCAACCCGCCACCGCCCAGCGCATACAGGCCGCCGCCAACCACTGGCCCAGCGATGGTAGAGCCGCGCACGATCATGCTGTTGGCGGCGATGGCCGCAGCCAGGCGCTCGCGCGGCACGATCTGCGGCAGCAGGCTGGACAACGCCGGCCCGGTAAAGGCACGGGCGCAGCCGTAGAAGACCAAAACGATATAGAAGCTGAGCACCGCCCCGTCGCTGAGCGAGAGCCACAACAGAGCCGCCGCACAGATCGCCTCGAGCGCCCAGCTCAGGGCGAGGATGCGCTTGCGATCGTAACGGTCGATCAGATCGCCGGCGGGCATCAGCAGCAGAAACATCGGGATGAACTGGGCCAGCCCGACATAAGCCAGCGACAGCGGATCACGGGTCATGTCGTACACCTGCCACGCCACCACGACAGCGAGAATCTGCACGGCGAACATGGCCAGTACGCGACTGATCAGAAACGGCAAGAAGCCAGGCTGACGGTAGACGGAATCAGGCAAAGCGGATGCGTCGGCAATAGACATGGGATATCCAGACGGCCAGGCCCGGCAATGGGCCGAAAGCCGGCCAATCTACCGGAGCGGCAAAGATGCGAGCAATGCTGACGCGCCCGGCTGGCCGCCACCCAGCACCGTTCGAGGGCTGGGAATTCGCGAAGCCTGCCCGACCAACGAACCCTGGAATAAACGACGACGGATTCTCCATCTGCGTGGCTGGCGTATCATGTCGGCTGTTCTGCAATGGTGCCCCGATGAAATTCGTAATCGCTCTGTTCGCCCCGCCTCACTCGCCGGCTGCCCGCCGCGCGTTGCGCTTCGCCGAAGCTGCACTGGCCGGCGGCCACGAGATCACCCGTTTGTTCTTCTATCAGGACGGCGTGCACAGCGCCTCAGCGAACATAGTCGCGGCCCAGGATGAGCTGGACGTGGCTGCCGAGTGGAGTCGCTTCGTCAGCGCCAACCAGCTGGACGGCGTGGTCTGCATTGCCGCCGGCCTGCGTCGCGGCGTACTGGATGCCGGCGAAGCGCAGCGCTACCAGCGGCCCGCTGCGAATCTTGCCGCCGGCTGGGAGCTGTCGGGGCTGGGCCAGCTGCATGAAGCGGCGCAACAGGCTGATCGACTCGTCTGCTTCGGAGGCCAATGATGGCGCGTTCCATGCTTATCATCAGCCGCCAGGCGCCCTGGTCTGGCCCCTCGGCGCGCGAGGCGCTGGACATCGTGCTGGCTGGTGGGGCGTTCGAATTGCCGTTGGGGCTGCTGTTTCTCGACGACGGCGTGTTCCAGCTCGTCGCGTCACAGCGGGCTGCTTCGCTCGAGCAGAAAGACCTGACCGCGAATCTGCAGGCGCTGCCGTTGTTTGGTGTCGATGCGCTGTTCGCGGCACGCCGCAGCCTGGCCGAGCGCAACCTGAATGAATCCGCTCTGGCGCTGCCCGTCGAGGTGCTCGATGACGCTGGCCTGAGTGCCCTGATCAACCGCTATGACCATGTGATCACGATCTGATGGCAACCCTGCATCTGCTTTCCCACACGCCTTTTGCCGATAGCCGCTTCGCCAGCTGTCTGCCGCTTCTGGCCGATTCCGACGCCCTGCTGCTGACCGGCGACGCGACCTACGCCCTGACGGCAGGCACACAGCCTGCGGCCGAACTGGAGCGCCTGCCGGAACAGGTCGCCGTGTTCGCGCTGGAGGAAGACGTGCAAGCCCGTGCACTCGATGCCCTGCCCGCGCGGGTGCAGTTGCTGAACTATGCCGCCTTTGTCGAGCTGACCTGCCGTTACGAACGGGTCAATAGCTGGTTATGAGCAGTCTGGTCGTAGATGGGCGCGAGATCGCGCTGGACAAGGACGGCTTCCTGGTCGATTTGACCGACTGGAACGAGGCCGTTGCCGAAGCGCTGGCGCGCCGTGAAGAGCTGGAGCTGGAAGCCGAGCACTGGGAGATCATCCACCTGCTGCGCGCCTTCTATGCCGAATTCCAGCTCTCGCCGGCGACGCGTCCATTAATCAAGTACGCCGCCCTGAAACTCGGCGCGGAAAAGGGCAACAGCCTGCACCTCAACCGCCTGTTCAAGGGCACTCCTGCCAAGCTGGCCGCCAAGCTGGCCGGCCTGCCGAAACCGAGCAATTGCCTATGAGCCTCGAGACTCCAGCCGAACATCCCTTTGCCGTGTATGTGCGCATCCTCGGCAAGGGCAAACGCGGCGCACGCGACCTGACGCGTGAAGAAGCCCGCGAGGCGATGGGCATGCTGCTCGACGGCAAGGTGGAGGACGCTCAGCTCGGTGCCTTCCTCATGTTGCTGCGGCACAAGGAAGAAAGTGCCGAAGAGCTGGCCGGCTTCACGGAGGCCGTGCGCGAGCGCGTGCACGCGCCGGCTATCGCGGTCGATCTCGACTGGCCGAGCTATGCCGGCAAGAAGCGTCACCTGCCCTGGTATCTCTTGGCAGCCAAATGCCTGGCCAACAATGGCGTGCGCATCCTCCTGCATGGCGGCGGCGCCCACACCGCTGGGCGCATCTATACCGAACAACAGCTTGAACTGCTGGGCATTCGTCGCTGCGAGAATTGGCAACAGGTCAGCGCTGCGCTGGACCAGAGCAACCTCGCGTTTATCCCGCTGGGAGCCTGGATGCCCGTTCTGCAGCGCATGATCGACATGCGCAACCTGCTCGGCCTGCGCTCGCCGGTGCATTCGCTGGCCCGCCTGCTCAATCCGCTCGGTGCCCACTGCGGCCTGCAGAGCATCTTCCACCCCGGCTATCAGGATGCCCATCGCCAGGCCAGCACCCTGCTCGGCGACCACGCCATCGTCATCAAGGGCGAAGGCGGCGAGATCGAGATGAACCCGGACAACATTTCCCACCTCTACGGCACCACCAGCGGAATGCCCTGGGATGAAGAGTGGCCAGCACTGTCCGAGCGCCGGCATGTGAAGCCCGCACAGCTCGACTCGCAACAGCTGTTCGCGGTCTGGAGCGGCGCGCATGAAGATGCCTACGGCGAACTGGCGGTAATCGCCACCATGGCGCTTGCCTTGCGCGGCTTGGGGATGGAGCGCGAGGCAGCATTCGCCCAGGCTCGAACCTACTGGCAGGCACGCCACTCATCGATTTAAGCGATAGGATTAACCCACCGTTCGGTCACATTAATCGAACCATGCTTCCTAGACTGCCTCCTATCCGCAACAGGAGGACAAAATGGGATTACTGATAGATGGCCAGTGGCATGACCGCTGGTACGCAAGCCGCGACGGCAGATTCGAACGAGAGCATTCCAAGCGTCACAACTGGATCACCCGGGACGGCTCGCCGGGCCCGGGTGGCAAGCCGGCATCTCCAGCCGAGGCTGGCCGCTACCACCTCTACGTCTCTCTCGCCTGTCCCTGGGCGCATCGCACACTGATCTACCGCAAACTCAAAGGCCTCGAAAAGCTGATCGACGTGTCTGTAGTCAGCTGGCTGATGGCGGAAAATGGCTGGACGTTCGACAAGGCCACCGGCTCCAGCGGCGATGCGCTGGACAATCTGGAGTTTCTGCATCAGCGCTACACCCGCGATGATTCCGGCTACTCCGGGCGCGTCACCGTACCGCTGCTGTGGGATCGCGAGCGCCAGTGCATCGTCAACAATGAATCTTCCGAGATCATCCGCATTCTCAACAGCGCCTTCGACGACCTCACCGGCTCGCACCTGGATTTCTACCCCGAGCCGCTACGCGGCGAGATAGATGCGCTCAATGCGCGGATCTATCCGGCCATCAACAACGGCGTATACCGCGCCGGCTTCGCCACCACACAGGAGGCGTATGAAGAGGCATTCGACGAGCTGTTTCGCGAGCTAGATTGGGTCGAGCGGCGGCTGGGCAAACAGCGTTACCTGACCGGGGAATATCTGACGGAAGCCGACTGGCGCCTGTTCACCACGGCCGTGCGCTTCGATGCGGTGTACTTCGGCCATTTCAAGTGCAACCTGCGCCGAATCGAGGACTATCCGAACCTGTCGAACTGGCTGCGCGAGCTGTACCAGTGGCCTGGTATCGCCGAAACGGTGGACTTTACCCATATCAAGAGCCACTACTACGCCAGCCACCGTCAGATCAACGGCAACGGCATCATTCCCAAAGGGCCAGCCCTTGGGCTGCACCGACCGCATGACCGCGAGCGGCTTCCGGGACGCGGGATTTGGACGAGGGAGAGCGTGAAGCTGCAAGCGTGAAGCTTGAAGAGCATCGCCGCGAGGGCGCGCCTCCCACAGCTTTGTGCCGCACGTGGTGCCTTTGTGGGACGCCCGACCTCGGGGCGATTGCGTGGTCTGGTCTGTACGGGATCGCGTAGTTACCCGGCGCTGCCATGTTCGAGCATGTGGCACATGGCGGTTTTCAGCTTCATCGGCCGCACCGGTTTGTGCATCAGCATATGCCCGAGCTCGCGCACCTGCTGCTTGAGTTCGTTGCTGTAGTTGGCAGTGATCATCAGCGCCGGTAACGGGCTGGCGCGTCGCGCGTTGACGGTGGCGACGACGTCGATGCCGGTGTGGCCGTTGTCGAGGTGGTAATCGGCAATCATCAGGTCGGCTTCAGCATGGAAGTTGTCGACCTGCCGCGCCAGGTCTTCCTCGGACAGCGCCGTGATGACCTTGCAACCCCAGCCTTCCAGCAACGTGCGCATGCCGGCGCAGATCGCAGTATCGTTATCCAGCACCCATACCCGGGCGCCCTGCAGGCGCTGCAGTACGAGTTCCGTGGTGCTTGGCTCCGGGCGTGCCTTGGGCGCGCGCTTGGCCAGCGGCACCTCGATGGCGAAGCAGGAGCCACGTCCCGGTTGCGAAGTGACACGAATCCGATGACCGAGGATGCGCGCGATCTTCTCGACGATGGCGAGGCCTAGGCCCAGCCCGCGATCCTGATTCGGCCGTACGCCCTCCCCGCGTTTGAATTCCTGGAAGATCTCCTCGAGCTTGTCCGAGGCGATGCCGACGCCGGTATCCCACACTTCGATGGACAGGCTCTGCCGATGCCGGCGGCAGCCCAACAGCACGCGCCCCTTGGGCGTGTAGCGAATGGCATTGGTCAGCAGATTGCGCAGGATGCGCGCCAGCAGCTGGATATCGCTGCGCACCAGTGCCGAACAGGGAATGAAATCCAGCTGCAGCTGCTCGGCCCCGGCGATCTGGCGAAACTCCATGGCGAGGTTTTCCAGCAGCTCGCTGACGGCAAATGGGGCGATATCCGGCTTGATCACGCCGGCATCCAGCTTGGAAATATCGACCAGCGTGCCGAGCAGGTTTTCTACGTCTTCCAGCGAATTGCTGATATTGCGGATCAACCCGCCATTGAGCGCGCCCGGCTGTTCGAGCAAGGCGCTGGTGAACAACCGTGCAGCGTTGAGCGGCTGCAACAGATCGTGGCTGACCGCCGCGAGGAACTTGGTCTTGGACAGGTTGGCCACTTCCGCTTCGCGCTTGGCCTCGCGCAGCCGCGCCTCGGCATGACTGCGCTCGTCGATCTCGCGCAACAGCTGGTCGTTGAGACTGGTCAACTCGGCAGTGCGCTCTCGCACGCGCTGTTCGAGGTTCTGGTAGGCCTGATGCAGCGCCTCGGCGGTGCGCCGGCGGTCGGTGATGTCCTGGATCAGCACGAAGATACCGGCCACCTCACCATTGGCCTGCCGGTTCGGCACATAGGAGCGCAGCATGTAGCGCTGCTGGCCGGCATGGTTGCGCTCGGCCATTTCGAAACTTACGCTTTCGCCGGACAGTGCGCGATCGATGTAAGGCTCCAGTTGCCGCCAATGCTCGCCGCTGTGGACCTCGCGCAGGGACTGGCCGAGCATGCCGTCGCTGGGCCAGCGGTACCACTCCTCGTAGACCTTGTTGGTGAACTCGTAGGTAAGATCGGCCGAGACATAGGCAATCAGCGCCGGCACGTGGTCGGTGATCAGGCGAATCCAGCGCTCGCTCTCGCGCAGCGCCTCGGCATGGCGGTAGCGCTCGGTGATATCGGTGAAAGTATTGACGAAGCCGCCGGTGGGCAGCGCGTGGGTGCGAATTTCCAGCACTCGCCCGTCGAACAGCCGCTGTTCCAGCTCGCGAATCGGCCGGCCGCGGGCATCGCGGCTGTTGGGCGTGAGCAGGGTCAGCTCGCTGTCGGCCATGACCTCCTCGAACGGCCGATGCGCCTCGATCGGCGCCAGCCCGCAGAGTTCAAGAAAGCGCCGATTCCACAGTTCCAGCGCGCCTTCGGCGCTGACCATGGCGACGCCCTGGGACAGGTTGTCCACCGCGCGCTGCAGCAGCCGCGACTTCTGCGCCAGCGCCTGCTCGCGGCGCATGGTTTCGCTGACCTTCACTTCGGTGATGTCGGTGTAGAGGATGACCAGACCGCCTTCGCGGGTCGGGCGCTCACTGACCTGCACCCAGCGCCCGTTGTTCAGCCGATACACCGTCGGCTCGTCGCCCTTGCCGCGGTGTTCCTCGACGATCAGCCCGGTGCTTTCCGCCAGCCGCCGCACCTCCGCCAGCCGCGTGCCGGCGTTGATGCGCGCGCGCGTGCGTGTCCACAGCGACTTGAAGCGGCGATTGAAGAGGACGATGCGCTGGTCGCGGTCGAACAGCACGAAAGCGTCGGAGATGCTCTCGATGGCGTCGACCAGGTGCTGGTGCGCGGTTTCCGCGCGCAACCGCGCATCGCTGAGCAGCTGGTTGCTGCCCTTGAGTTCGGCCATTGCCTGATTCAGGGCATCGGTGCGCTCGCGGACCTGCTCGGCCAATTCCACCGAATGCTGGAAGGCCGCGTAAGAGGCATCCCGTCCGGCACCGCTGGATTCCACGCGCTCAATCAGGGCAGCGTTGATGCGTTTGAGTTTGTGGTTCTCTCGCTCGAGTTCGGCCTGCCGTGCCAGCAGCTCAGCGACCTGCCCGGCCTCCGGGTCGGCCAATGGCGACACCGGTGAAGGTCTGGTTGATGTGCATGCCATTGAACTGCTCTCCGTAGGTGTTGAAGCCGATCACCTGCTGGCGTCGGAGAAAAGCCGAAGTCTGTTCGCTGGTGTCGTTGCCCTCGATTTCCAGCCGGCGCAAGAAGCAGTCACAACCAATGGTCAGCAGCGGCGGCCCGAGGCGCTGTTCCAGCCGCTCGAACAGGGCTTCCAGATTCGGCATCAGCGGGCCGGGTTCCATGGCGGTGAGCACGATGCCGTTCTCCACGGCGCAATAGAAGGTCAGGCTCATGTCCTCGTTGACCTTCTGGATCGAGCGCACGTAGTAGTGCTCGTTGATCCGCACCGCCAGCGGATGGGCCGCGAACAAGCGGTGATCGAGATCGCTTACCGGCACACCGATCAGCCGGGCATATTCCTCCGCGGCCGGCTCGGCGTTCAGCTCGTAGACTCGCCGGCTGTTGCTGTCGGCGCGGGTCACCACCAGTTTGTCTTCCAGCGGCAGGATGTGATGGGTGGTGAACACCTCGAAATCCAGCCAAGTGTTGATCAGCACCACGATCGCCGCGCCACTGTAGAAACGGCCGTCGTAATACACATAGGTATCGCTGAGGTGGTTGTCGTCGCCGGCTGAGCCACCGAAATGCGGGATGCTGCCGAAGGCGGCGCTCAGTGCCGAGAGCACCACCTCCTCGCGACTGGATAGCCCGTCGAGCAGAGTCAACGCAAAGCTGTGGTCCTTGATCGGCGCCAGCGAGTTGCTGCGGCAGTCACTGCCCAGACGTTCGACCAGCTGCTGCGCCTCGATCAGGCTGAAGCGATCCATCTCGTCGATCAGCTCGCAGGCAATGGAGAAGCTGCGATGGTCGAAACCAACCGCTGTCACGCAGCTGCGACCGTAGCCCTGGGAGGTAATCTCGCCCGCCGAGGTGCAACCGACCAGACGCACGCCACCGAAGTATTGACGCAGCGCATCGCCCAGCGCCGGCAGGTCGTATTCAGCCGAACAGAAGAACAGCACGAAGCCCAGATGCGGATGCATCAGTTGGCGCGCCAGGTCTTGTGCCACCGTTTCGGGTAGCCGGGCGTCGGACATCGCCGTGCGTATTACTTCGCCTTGTTCATCAGTCACGCACGGCACCCCGCACCACTTGAATCGGATGACCCCATTCTTAGGCAGGGCATATGGGACGAAAATGCTACTTGAGTACCGGTAAAGGCCTGCCTAGGTAGCATCGCGACAAAACAACGCTGGCTGCGATCAGTTCCGCTGCGGACAGCATCCCTCTCGGGATGCGCAGACAGCAAAAAGGCTGGCCCCTCACGGGTACCAGCCTTTCAGGATGCAGCGGTAGTCGCTGCAGTCAGGGCGTGGGGACGATCAACGTACGCTCCACTGCATCGCAACGGCTGGCGCGACCTACGGTTCGGCTGCCATCCGCGCCCTGTTTCCAGCGACTTAGAAGCTGAGCGCGGCGCCCACTGCAAAGGTGCGGGTTTCCTCATCCAGCGTCGGGGTATCGCGACCTTCGATCTCGAACTGATTCAGCTCGGCAACCAGCGTCAGGTTGTCATTGATGCTGTGGAACAGCGCGATGCCGCGGGTTTCATAATCAGCCGCACTGCCCAGGCCATTGCCGTCATCCTTGGTCTTGCCGTAGGACAGCGCTACACGGTTCTTGCCGAAACGGTAGGAGCCCTGCAGCAGGTAGCCGTCGCTATCCACTTCGCGCAGCAGTGCCTCGCCGGCGTTATTGGTGAAGAACGGGTTGATGCCTTCTGCCTGGAAGCCCGAGGCGGTCAGCGACAGGTTGCCCATCTTGGCCTGTACGCCATAACCGAGGCCCTTCGAATCGACTTTTTCGATGCTGCTGTCGGTGTTGTCCGAGCTCTGCTGCATGCCGTTGATCCAGGTGTAGAACTGGGTGCCGCCCAGGTCGAACTCGTAGGTGATTTCGGTTTCGAAGCGCGGCGCTTCCTGGTAGGCCTTGTCCAGGGCAGTGCTGGTGTCGCTGGTAGTGTCAACCGGGTCCATGACGCCGGCAGCGATGCGCAGACCGTTCATCTTCGGCGAGCGGTAAGTGATCTGCGAGGTCGGGAACGGGTACGGATAGCCGGTACCGATGTTGCCGAAGGACACGCCACCACCATCAACCAGACCCAGGGTGTCGCTCACCTGACCATAACCGCTGAGCAGTTCATCGAGCAGGATGTTGGAGCGACCGAACAGGCCAAAGTCCTTACCGAACAGCACCTCACCCCACTGATCGTTGGCAACGGTGGCGTAGAACTGACGAACATCGATGCCGGTTTCGGTGCCATTGGTATCGCTGTCGTTGATCGAGACCCAGAACGACGAGCGACCACCCAGCTTGAGGTCGCCGACCTGCTTGCCGAAGTTGAAGCCGATCCAGTTGGGCAGGAAGCCCATCTTCACCCGCGACTGCTTGCGATCGAACTGCTCGCCGTCCCGCTCCACGTCGCTGTGGACGTAGAAGGTGTTGAAGTAACCATCGGTGGAGAAGGTTGTGTCGTTCTCATCGTAAAGCACGATTTCGGCAACAGCCGACTGGCTCACTGTCATGGCGACGGCACTGGCCAGGACCAGTGGCAACAGGGTTGATACGGCTTTCTTGTTGTTGTGCATGGCGCTCTCCGCGGTATTGACGACAAGCAGTCGTGACGGGAGCGATTATCGAAAGCCCATCAAAGCGGACATACGCTGCGATGGCGGCGAAAGGCTAGTACTTTCGCCGCGGGTGCAGTCTTGCATGCAAAGCATTTCATCCGTGCGGCTGAGCCGCTGCGCTTAGGTCGTACACCCAAAGCAGCGACCGCCGTCCTGCTGAACGACATGGGGCTGCTCAAGGACCGGCATTCAGGTCGAACTGGATCGCTCAGCGCTGCTGCCAGCGCCCATCCGGTGCATCGGCATTGGCGACGACATGCCAGCCGCCCTCCGCCGCACGCAGCGACCGGAGCTGGAGGCGAACATCGACGACATCGACAGTAGCAATCGCCGCCGCGACCGCCGCCGGGTGTTCGGCGTCACAGCCCGCCAGGCGTGCCTGCCAGACAGCCTCGGCGCGCCGACGAAGATCGCGGCTCAGCCCATTGGCCGACTCACCAGCGCAGAGGACCTGCAACAGGTCGGCTGATGGCGTTTCCAGACTGGCTGCAAAGGATTCGAGAAAGACTTCCATATGGCCGAGAATCTCGGCGGCCGACGCGCTAGGCGACTGCACCGCAAAGATGATTCCGCTGCGTTCACCGAGTTGGCGAAAGCCGCAGAACACCGCATAGCCAAGCTGCAGCTCACTGCGCAGACGACGGAAGAAGCTACCTTCCATCAGTCGTGCCAGCTGACGCCAGGCCGCCTCGACTGCGGCGCTACGAACGGGTAACGGACAGAACAACACCAGTGCGGTCTCGACGCCTGGATTGCCGAAGCGAGACCACTGATAGCGCAGAGGATGTCCCGTCTGCCGTTCGACAGGCAGCTCGCTCCGGCCGGGCATTGCCGCCAGCACGTCCTGCAACGGCCCGCTCAGATGGGCAGGAAGACCCACCGCCAACGCATCCCATGGCGCACCTTGCCATACCCGCTCCAGAGCAGGCTGATCCGGCACGGCATGGTCCTCAACTGCTGCTGGCTCGACCAACATCGGCAAGCGTCGCAGGAGTTGCCGTATCAGCAGCTCGTTCGCACCCGGCGCCGTCGCCTCGCCGAGCAGGCGCTGACCGTTATCGAAAGCCTCGATTGGTGGTGCTTTGAGCACGTCGAGCAGGTCCTGCAACACGAGCGGCAACGCCTCGGCATAGCCGAACAGCATGAGGCTCCAGCTGCTACCCAGGTCATCGAAGCGCAGTTCGACACCCGCCTGGACAGCGGCAACGATGTGCACCTGCAGCGCGGCATGGAGCGCATGCCAGAGCCCAGCCGGAGGTCGATCCGTTGCGAATTGCCAGCGCAGGTAAAGCGCGCCCTGCCCGCGCGAATCGTCGTCATGTTCCAACCAGCACAAGGCTGGCACTGCAACTGGCGCAACCCGCGGCCGGGCATGTGCGCTCAGCCAGCGGTTGCGCGCTGCCAGTCGCCACTGCCATGCCCGGTCGCCAGCCACGGGCCACCGCTCCGGCGCCAGTCGCAATGCGAACCCTGTTTGGGTGCTGGCGATGCTCGCGCACTGATTGCCGCCCACGCCATCCACGGTGAGGACAATAGGCTTTGCCTCAGTGATCTGGGTGCCAAGCGCCTGCAGTGCTTGCCGGACCCGATCCGTAGCGATCGACGGCGCCCAGGCTGCCGGGTCGATCCAGTAGCGCAACAGCGCCAGGGGTTCCTTGCCCAGCAGCCCGCGCTGACGGATCTGCACATACTCGTCCCATAACTCGGCCCAGGGCGCCTGCAACGTCATGAACTGCAGCCAGCTGCGAACCGCCGCGACGACCTCTGCGCGATCCGCCATGCCCTGCTCGGTCAGCTGCGCCTCGATGACGACCACGCCCTGCCCGTCATGCCAGTACGGCACCCGCAACGCCAGCGCGTCGCACCAGCAGGTCTCGCGTAATACCGCACTAAGGCTGCCGCTGGCCTGCGATGCCAACCACGCCCCCAGAACATCCAGCGCCACGCAGGCCTGATCCGGCAGCCCATCCAGCGCGAACGCCAGATTCAGGCATGGCCGCGCACCATCGACCTCAAGATGCAACACAGCCCCATCGTCCGCGCGCAACGGCGCCAGCGGCCTCGCCACGGCAGGAGCAACAGGCAACTGGCATTCGCTGCATTGCAGCAGTTCCAGCAGCTGCTCAATGCTGCAAGGCGCGGCGACCAGCAGCTCCATCTGCCCGGTGTGATAGAAGCGCTGGTGATAGCCCTTGAGTGCCTGCTGGAACGCAGCGGCCTCTACAGGCAGGGTGTCGCGATTGCCCGCATGGAAAGCGGCAAAGGGATGCGCAGCGCTAAGTGCCGTGCCGATTGCGGCGTCGCATAGCGTTTCACGGTCCCGCCCTCGGGCGAGGAACTCCGCTTGCAAAACCTCGCGCTCGCGCAACTGCGCTGCTTCGTCGAGCAGGGGCCGGGCAAGCATATCGAGCAGGCGCCGGAGTCCTTCGCCGAACGTCTCGGTCGCTACCTGAAAGAAGAAATCGGTGTGGCGCTCACGGGTCGACGCATTGAGCTGACCGCCACGCCCCTGCACGAACGGCATCAGGCTGTCAGTCGCGGCATAGGCCTGGCTGCCGAGAAACAACAGATGCTCGAGAAAATGCGCAAGTCCCGGATATTCAGACGGCGTGTCGTGCGCCCCGGCATGTACGCGAACCAAGGCAGCGGCCTGACTACCCACAGGTAGCTGGATATAGCCCAGTCGCAGCCCGTTGGGCAGCACCCGGCGTACTGGAAGCAGGTCAGACGCAACGCTGTCCGGCGTCATGGATTGCACTCCCGCTGCCAGACAGCCGTTTGCATCAGGTATCCAGCTGACCGGCGAGAAACTGCCGCAGACGGCGCTGCATCAGCTTGCCGGAACTTCCCAGACAGGCGATCGGCGTACCGGCCAGGGCTTCACGCCCGAGTTCGGCCGCCTCGCCGGCCAGCGCCAGCGGGCAATCAAGGCCTAGCGAAAGCCTGTTGAGCTGACGCAGCTGCACCTCGCCATGGGGAACGTTGGAGAACAGTACCAGCCCCTGAGGCTTCATCTTGTCGCAGACCAGCGCGAGTTCTTCCAGCGGTTGGCCGATCGGCAGCACGCTGATGGCGAGACTGTCGCCACTCAGCATCAGCCCTGCCACCAGCAGTTCCAGTTCGCGGCACTGGCCTGGCATTGCCGCGAGCAGTACCCGCTCGCAGGCTGGCATGCGGGCCAGTTGCAGGCGCTGCAGCACCCGTGCGCGCAGGAAGGCATCAAGGAACAACCACTCGCTGGTGCCGCCGAACTCGTCCTGGCGTAACAAGAGTTCCTGCCAGACCGGCAACAGCACATCCTGAAACACCACGGCCAGCGGATAGGTGGAGAACACCTGGCCGTACAACTGCTCCAGGCGTACTTCGTCGAAGCCATTCACCGCTTCGCGCAGCTGCCCCTGCCATTCACCCCATTCGCCGCTGACGGTCGCGACCGGCTCCTCGGCTTCGCGAGTCGCCGCACTGCGGGCGAGTATGCTGCCTACCTTGCTAACCGCCACGCCGCGCTCGGTCCAGGAAAGGATGCTGCGAACCGCCTCCACATCAGCCATCGAATAGAGCCGGTGGCCGCTGTCGGTGCGCGTCGGGCGGATCAACCCGTAGCGACGCTCCCACGCACGCAAGGTGACCGGGTTTACGCCAGTCAGGCGGGCAACTTCGCGAATGGGGAAAAGCTCCTGCTGCTCGAACGCACTCGAGGACAGGGTCGAAGCGCCGGAGGATTCGGTCATGAGGCGGCTCGCTGGAAAAGAATGCCGAGATTGTAACCCAGCGTTTCGCAGCATACCCTCTACAAACGTTGTACAAACGCGAGATGCGATGAAATGACTCCTGACCTCCCGCTGACGCTCTTCGTCGACCGCTCATGCCCGCTGTGTGCCCGCGAAGTTCACTGGCTGGAGCGCAGCGCTGATCCTGCACGGCTGCTGCTGGTGGACATCAGCGCCGCCGACTTCTCCACCGCGGGGCTCGGCCGGGATTTAGCGCAGTTACGTCGTCGCCTGCACGCGCGCAGTGCCAGCGGGGCCTGGCTGACCGGCGTGGATGCCACCTACTGGAGCTGGCGCCTGGCCGGGCATGGTCGCTGGGCCGCGCCGCTTGGCTGGCGGCCGCTGCGCCCGTTCTTGCTGCTCGGCTACCAGCTGTTCGCTGTATTACGTCCGCACCTGGACTGGCTGCCACACCCGGACGGCGCGAGTCGCTGCACCACCCAATGCAGCGCGCCGCAGCCCTCCTCGCCCGCCTCCGACAGCCAGGCGACCAAGCAACCCTAGCTTTCGGCAACCAGCGGCATGCGCAGACCGCACTCTGGCTCAACCGCTGACGGGCGACCAATCATTTCGTCATGGCTGACTGGCTGCCGCCAGTAGACCTCACGCACACCGCAGGCCTGCAGCGCTCGCTTCAAGCTGCCCTGATCACTCCAGACCGTGCGCTGGCCCTCGCTGAACTGCCGCCGGTTACCGTTGCGTTCGACCACCCAGGCGCTGTAGCCACAGCAGCGCAGGCCATGCAACTCGACCCGATCTATCCGGCCTCTGCACAGTGCGAAGCGCAGCCCAAGCTTGGAAAGTTTGTTGTTCAAGGTCCCAATACCTGTACAAGTTCAGCCCTCCCCAGGGCCTGGCAGCTTGCAAACGTTGGATGTAGCGCCTGCTGCGGGATGCCGGCAGCGTATTCCTTTACATTTACTTGTACAATATCAATTGTTCGTATAGCTTTACCTCACAACGGTCGCTGACCGTCTTCAGCTCCTTCCAATACATCAGCGCTAGCCGCACTAAAGGTCCCGAGATGAACGATTTGCCTGGTCATTACCGCGAAATACTGTCCGGGGTAGGCGAAGACCCGGAGCGCGAGGGTCTGCGCGATACGCCGTTGCGTGCGGCGAAGGCCATGCAGTACCTGTGCGGCGGCTACAACCGCAGCCTGGAAGAAGTGGTCAATGGCGCACTGTTCGCCTCTGACAATGACGAGATGGTCATCGTCAAGGACATCGAGCTGTACTCGCTGTGCGAGCACCACATCCTGCCCTTTATCGGCAAGGCGCATGTCGCCTATATCCCCACCGGCCGCGTGCTGGGGCTGTCCAAGGTGGCGCGGATCGTCGACATGTACGCTCGCCGCCTGCAGATCCAGGAAAACCTGACCCGTCAGATCGCCGAAGCCATTCAGGAAGTCACCGGCGCCGCCGGTGTTGCGGTGGTCATCGAAGCCAAGCACATGTGCATGATGATGCGCGGTGTGGAAAAGCAGAATTCGGTGATGAACACCTCGGTGATGCTTGGCGCCTTCCGCAGCTCCTGCAATACGCGGATGGAATTCCTTCAGCTGATCGGGAGGGGGCAGTGATGCCGCGCCTGGAACCGGGCATGGCGCGCATCCGAGTAAAGGACCTGCGCCTGCGCACCTATATAGGTATCAACGAGGACGAGATCCTCAATCGCCAGGATGTGCTGATCAACCTGAGCATCCTCTACCCGGCGGTGGAAGCGGTGCGCGACAACGACATCGGACAGGCGCTCAACTATCGCACCATCACCAAAGCGATCATTCGTCATGTGGAGCAGAACCGCTTTGCCCTGCTCGAGCGCATGACCCAGGAGATCCTCGATCTGGTGATGGCGCATCCTGCGGTGAGCTATGCCGAAGTGGAAGTCGACAAGCCTCATGCGCTGCGTTTTGCCGATTCCGTTTCGATCACGCTCGCCGGCAGTCGCTGAGCGCCGCCATGAGCAGCCGCCGAAACGTCATCATCGCCAGCCTGCTATGCCTGCTGCCGATGCTTGCGGCTGCCAACTGGCGCGAGTCCGTGCCCCAGGCTCGCCTGGTCGGTGAAGGTGAGCTGCGCTTCTTCGGTTTCCGCATCTATGACGCTCGGCTGTGGAGCGAACAGGCGCCGCTGCAAGCCCAGGCGCCGTTCGCGCTGGAACTGACGTATCACCGTTCCATCAGCCGCGAAGACTTCGTGCGCACCAGCCTCGAAGAAATCCAGCGGCTCTCCGGCGAGCCGGCCGATTCCCCGCGCCTGCGCCAGTGGCGCGCAGAGATGCAGCGGGCCTTCGTCGATGTCACGCCGGGTGAGCGCATTACCGGTGTCTTTCTGCCCGGTCGCGGCTGCCGCTTCTACGTGAATGATCGACTGCAGCATGAAGTAGCCGACCCCGCCTTCGCCGATGCCTTCTTCGCCATCTGGCTCGACCCGCGCAGTCGCGACCAGAAGCTGCGGCGCAACCTGCTGGGCGAACGGTGAAGAGCGCGGCGCTGGCAGCCTATGGCGTGCTCGGCCTGCCGCTGGCGATGGCCATGCTGCCGATCTACGTGCTGGTGCCAAACTTCTACGCGGCGGACCTCGGGCTGGGTCTGGCTCTGACCGGCACGGTGCTGTTTCTTGCCCGCTTGCTGGACACCGTGCAAGACCCCTGGCTAGGCCGCTTCATCGACCGCCGTTCGCCACGTGGCTGGACCATCATGCTGGCCGGCTCGGCCATCCTGCTGAGCCTGGCAATGGCGGCGCTGCTGATTCCGCCGGTGCGCCTTGGCAGTTTCAGCCTTGCCTTCTGGCTCGGTGCATTGCTCGCCCTCACCTACACCCTGCACAGCCTCGTCAATATCACCTACCTGGCTTGGGGTGCACGCCTCTCCGATCAGCCTCACACCCGCACCCGGGTCGCCGCCTGGCGCGAAGGCGCGGGGCTTTTCGGCGTGGTTCTGGCCAGCGTGCTGCCCAGCGTACTGGCGACGCAGTACGGCATGGCCGCGGCGCTGACGACCTTCGCCGCCACATTCGCCGCACTGCTGTGTATCGGCGCCGCTGTACTCTTGCTGGCCGCACCCAGGCCACAGCGAATCGCACGCACCACCGCCGGAAGCTGGCGCCTGCCGCTGCGCAACCCGGCGTTTCGGCGGTTGGCGGGCGTCTATTTCATCAACGCCGTGGCGGTAGCGATTCCAGCCACTCTTGCGCTGTTCTTCATTGCCGACCGGCTGCAACTGGCGCAACTGACCGGACTGTTCCTGGCACTGTATTTCGTTAGCGGCGCCCTTGGTCTGCCGTTCTGGACGCGCCTGGCCGATCGCCTGGGTAAGCGGCGTAGCTGGCGGATCGGCATGCTCACCGGTTGCGCCGCCTTCATCTGGGCAGTGCTACTGGAGCCCGGCTCCGCCTGGGCCTATGCCGGCGTCTGCGTGATGTCGGGCCTCGCCCTCGGCGCGGACCTGGCCCTGCCACCGGCCTTGCTGGCGGACATCATTCCTGCGGATGAGCGCGACTCGACTGCCGCCTACTTCGGTCTATGGAGCTTTCTCGCCAAGCTGGCGCTGGCCATCGCCGGCCTCGCCTTGCCGCTGTTGGCATTAAGCGACTACCAACCGGGCACACCGGCCGGCTGGAACCTCGCACTGGTCTACGCCGGCCTGCCCTGCCTGCTGAAGCTCGTGGCGGCGCGCCTGCTCACTTCCCTTCCCTGCGGAGAACCCAAACCATGAAAAAGGTCCTGATACTGGCGTGCTGCCTGCTCCTGCTCAGCTGCACCGCAGTCGACGTCGAGCATTACCGCAACGAGGAACCGCAGCTGGACCTGCGTAAATACTTCGTTGGCAAGGTCGACGCCTGGGGCATGTTCCAGAAGCGTTCCGGTGAGGTGGTGAAGCGCTTTCACGTCGAGATCGACGGCAGTCTGGATGGCGACAAGCTGATTCTCGACGAACACTTCCGCTACAGCGATGGCACCACCCAGCAACGTGTCTGGACCCTCACCGAAGAACGCCCCGGTCACTGGCGCGGCACCGCTGCCGACGTGGTTGGCGAAGCTCATGGCGAAGTGGCCGGCAACGCGCTGCGCTGGCGCTATGTGCTCAGCCTGCCGGTGGATGACAAGGTCTACGACGTGCATCTGGATGACTGGATGTATCTCATCGACGAACACACCCTGGCCAACCGTTCGTTCATGAGCAAGTTCGGCGTCGAGGTGGGTCAGGTCACGCTGTTTTTCCGCAAGCGCATCGAATGAGCTGATGTTTCGAGCACTACGGCGAGGCACTGATCAGGCCAAGTTGTTCTAGAATGCGCCGCATGCCCCTTCAGGATGTCGTGACATGATCAATGCCAAGCTGCTGCAACTGGTTATCGAAGCCTCCAACGATGGAATCGTGGTCGCCGAGCAGGAAGGCGACGACAACATCCTGATCTACGCCAACCCGGCCTTCGAACGCCTGACTGGCTACGCGGTCGACGACATCCTCTACCGCGACTGTCGCTTCCTGCAGGGCGAGGACCGGGACCAGGCTGGGCTGCAGGCGATCCGCGAGGCGGTGAAGAGCAACCAGCCC
Organism: Stutzerimonas decontaminans; assembly: GCF_000661915.1. NCBI lineage: Bacteria > Pseudomonadati > Pseudomonadota > Gammaproteobacteria > Pseudomonadales > Pseudomonadaceae > Stutzerimonas > Stutzerimonas decontaminans. The sequence continues at coordinate 2,584,866 of NZ_CP007509.1, forward strand.
TGCCGCCAGATCATTCGCAACTACCGCAAGGACGGCACACCGTTCTGGAACGAGCTTTCCATTACCCCGGTGTTCAACGAGGCCGATCAGCTGACCTACTTCATCGGTATCCAGAAGAACGTCACCGCCGAAGTCGATGCCCTGCAGCGGGTCGAAGCGCTAGAAGCCGAAATACGCGACCTCAAGGAGCAGATCGCCCGCAGCCAGGGCTGAGCCGCGTTCCCACCGGACACTGATCGCGAACTGATCGTCCGCTGCGCACCGCCCTGGTGCGCGAATAACCGACAAGCCTGCCACAGGCCTACCTAAGTGCGGTGCCCTCGCGCGCTGCGATATGGGATACTGGCCACCCGCCATACACCGAATCCTGCTGTGGGCATGAGCACGCCCTAGGATGCTGTCTTGACTCTAAATTCAGTTGTAGAAAACGCAGTCATACTGCTCGCGTTGTGCTGGCTGCTGGCTTTCACCACATGCGAATGGAACCGCAGCGCAAAGCTCTCTGCAAAACTGTTGGCCGGACTCTGGTTTGGCAGTGCCTGCGTCTTCGGCATGATGATCACCAGCGTCGGCCAGAGCGGCATCATCCTCGATGCACGCACCGTGGTGCTGAGCATGGCCGGTCTGTTCGGCGGCCCCTTGGTGGCCGGGACAGCCGGCATGCTGGCAGCGGCCTACCGTTTATGGATTGGTGGCGTTGGGGTAATTCCCGGGCTCGGGAACATCCTGCTTCCTATCGTGCTTGGCCTCACCTACCGCTTTCTCCTTCAACGAGGTTTGGTACGTCTCGGCTTTTGGCAATTGCTCGCTTTTGGCATGCTGCTGCACATCGGTGTACTGCTGGTACTGACGGCGCTGATGCCCGGTCATCTCCGTATCCTGGCCTTGAAAGACGCCGCGGCGCCGATGCTGCTGGCCTTACCCCTTGCAACCGTTGCCCTGGGCCTGCTGCTCAATGATCTGCTCAAGCGCGACCAGGTCGAGCGTGCACTGCGCCTGAGTGAAGCCCGGCTACGCGCCATCACCCACGCAATACCCGATCTGCTACTGGTCATCGACGAAGATGGCTGTTATCTCGACATCATCTGCGCCGATCGCAGCATGCTCTACGCTGATCCGAGCCTGCTGCTCGGGCGACACCTGCACGACGTGATGCCGCAAGCCGAAGAACACCGCTTCCTCGAGTTCATCCGACAAACCCTCGACAGCGATACCCCGCAGTTGATCGAGTACAGCATGCCTACCCTTGGCGGCAGCAAGGTATTCGAGGGGCGTGCCCTGCCGCTGGAACAGCCGCAAGGACAGAAGCGTGCCGTGGTCTGGCTGAGCCGCGACATCACTGAACGGGTCAACACCGAACTGGAGCGCCGGATCGCCGCTATCGCCTTCGAATCACAGCAGGGCATGCTGATCACCGACGCGCAAAGCCGCATCCTGCGCGTCAATCGCGCCTTCACCCGTATCAGCGGCTTCAGCGCCGAAGAAGCCATTGGCAACACCACTGCCCTGCTCGGCTCGGGCAAGCATGGCCCGGACTTCTATCGCACGATGTGGGCGGGTATCGAGGCAACCGGGGCTTGGGAAGGCGAGATCTGGAACCGGCGCAAGAGCGGGGAAATCTTCCCCGAGTGGCTGACCATCAGTGCGGTGCGCAACACCGCCGGCGAGATTACCCACTATGTCGCGGCCTTCACCGATATCACCGATCGCAAGGCGGCCGAGGAGCGCATTCATCACCTGGCGTTCTACGACCCCCTGACCGGCCTGCCGAACCGCCGACTGTTGCTCGATCGTCTGCAACAGGCCATGGCCGCCAGCTGCCGCAGCGAGCAGCTGGGCGCCTTGATGTTCATCGACCTGGACAACTTCAAGAACATCAATGATCTGCACGGACACCAGACTGGCGATCAGGTACTGCGTATCGCCGCCGAACGCCTGCAGAACGAAGTGCGCGCCAGCGACACGGTGGCACGTCTCGGTGGCGACGAATTCGTGGTCATGCTGGAGAACCTCGGTGACGCCCCGGAGCTTGCCGCAGCGCAGGCCGAACATATCGGCATGAAGCTGCTCAACTCTCTCGGAAAGCCCTATCGACTGAATGATCTGGGGCTGTATAGCAGCGCCAGTATCGGCGTCGTGCTGTTCGGCGCAGACGGCAGCAGTAGCGATGAGCTGATGAAGCGCGCCGACATGTCGATGTACGAGGCCAAGGTATCGGGCAAGAACGCGTTGCGCTTCTTCGACCCGCGCATGCAACAGGCCGTGCAGGAACGCCTGCACCTTGAAAACGAGATCCGTCAGGGACTGAAGAACGGCGAGTTCATCCTGCATTATCAGGCACAGCTGGAGCAGTCGCAGGGCATCGTCGGTGCCGAAGCACTGGTGCGCTGGCTGCATCCGCAACGTGGGCTGCTGGCGCCAGGCGCGTTCATCAGCCAGGCGGAGCACGCTGGCCTGATCCAGGCGCTCGACCAGCGTGTACTCGAACAGGCTTGCGCCGAGCTGGCGCTGTGGGCAGAGCAGCCAGCTCTGGCGCAGCTGACCCTGTCGGTGAACCTCAGCGCAAACCTGCTATACGAGGACAACTTCGTCGGTAGCCTGCTCGAACTGTTGGAGAGCAGCGGCGCCAATCCGGCCCGGCTCAAGCTGGAACTGACCGAGACGCTGCTGCTGGACAACATGCCCGAAGCGATTGCCCGGATGACGCAGCTCAAGAACCACGGTATCCGCTTCTCCATCGACGATTTCGGCACCGGCTATTCGTCGATGAGCTATCTGCAGCAGCTACCGCTGGATCAGCTGAAAATCGATCAGAGCTTCGTCCGTGGCCTGCCCGAGGATACCAACAGCCTCACCATCGTCCGAGCAACCTGCGCCCTGGCAGCGGGGCTGAATCTGGAAGTCATTGCCGAGGGCGTTGAAAGCGAAGCCCAGCGCGCGATGCTGCTCGCCAACGGCTGCCACCGTTTTCAGGGCTACCTGTTCGGCAAGCCACTGGCGTTGGGGGCGTTCGAGCAGATGGTGATGGCCGACCGCGCCGAGAGACAAGCCAGCCGCTCCTGAGCGAGGAAGCCCGCTCGGCGCGGGCTCCCACCGTGGTCAGATCGCCAGTGGTGCGCGGCTGCAGAGTTTGACCAGCGCCTGCACCCAGTCCTCATGGGTGTTCAGGCAAGGCACCAGCACCAAATCCTCGCCGCCGGCCTCGATGAACTGTTCGCGCCCGCGATCACCGATCTCCTCCAGCGTCTCGATGCAGTCGGAGACGAATGCCGGGCACATCACCAGCAGCTTCTTCACGCCTTGCTGGGCCAGCTCATCCAACCGGGTTTCGGTGTAGGGCTCGATCCACTTGGCCCGACCCAGTCGAGACTGGAAGGAAACCGACCACTGATCGTCACGCAACCCCACCTGCACCGCGAAACCCGCGGCGGTGCGCATGCACTGCGCGCGATAGCAACTGGCGAGCACTTCTCCCTCGGCCCGCTGGCAGCAGTCGGCGCTCTTGAGGCAGTGCGAGCCGGTCGGGTCGGTCTTGTGCAGGTGGCGCTCGGGCAGACCGTGGAAGCTCAGCAGCAGGTGGTCGAACGGTTGCTCCAGGTGAGGCCTGGCGCTGGCCGCCAGCGCTCCGAGGTATTCCGGCTGGTCGTAGAACGGCTGCAGGATCGACAGCTGCAGGCTCAACCCACGTTCGCGAATGACCCGCCGCGCTTCCTGAATGACAGTGGTGGTGGTGCTGTCGGCGAACTGTGGATAGAGCGGCGCCAGAGTCACCTGGGTGATGCCCTGCCCGGCCAGGCGGGTCAGCGTCGTTTCGATGGACGGCTCGCCGTAGCGCATCGCCAATTCCACCGGCCCCTGCGTCCAGTGTGGGCGCACCGCTTCCTGCAACCGGCGACTGAGAACCACCAGCGGCGAACCCTCCGGCCACCAGATCGAAGCATATGCATGAGCGGACTGTTCGGGGCGCTTGACCAGAATCAGCGAAACCAGCAGACGCCGCAGCGGCCACGGCAGATCGATCACATAGGGATCCATCAGGAACTGGTTCAGATAACGGCGCACATCCGCCACTTCCGTAGAGGCTGGCGACCCCAGATTGACCAACAACAACGCCTGCTCTGTCATGCAACTTTCCTGACTGCTTAATGAGGTGCGCCTGGCTCCAAGCGGCAGGCGCGCTATTTTCACACAGGGCGCACCCCTTCAGGGGTGCATCAAAAGGTCGGCCAGCGCCGAATCCAGATGGGTATAGCGAAAGCTGAAACCCTCCTCCTGCGACCGCTGCGGCAACACATGCTGGCCGCCAAGCAGCAGCCCGGCGAGTTCGCCAAGCAGAGGCTTGAGCACCGCTGCCGGCACTGGCAATAGCGCAGGACGGTGCAGGCAGTGCGCGAGGCTGCGGGTGAAGTCGGCATTGCGCACCGGCGTCGGCGCACAGGCATTGTAGGGGCCACTGGCCGCTGGCTGCCGCAGAAGAAAATCAATCAGGGCGATTTGATCGTCGATATGGATCCAGGGCATCCACTGCCGACCGTTCCCCAGCCGCCCGCCCAGGCCAAGCTTGAACACAGGCAACAGACGTTGCAGAAAACCACCATCGCGAGCCAGTACCAACCCGGTACGCACCAGCACCACGCGAATCCCCAGCACAGTCGCCTCGTTGGCGCGCTCCTCCCAGGCATTGCACAGCTGACTGGCGAAATCGGTGGAGACCGGCTGATCGGCTTCGGTCAGCCGATGTTCACCACCATCGCCATACCAGCCCACAGCGGAACCGGAGATCAGCAGTGCCGGTTTCTGCTCACGCTTGCCCAGCCATTCGACCAGCTGTTCGGTGAGTTTGACCCGGCTGTCCCAGAGCAGCGTCTTGCGCGACTTCGTCCATGGCCGATCGGCGATCGGCGCTCCCGCCAGATTGACCACGGCGTCCAATGCCACCGCTTCCAGTTGCTGCAAGCTGCCAACACCCTGCACCTCGGCGCCGCACAGCTTGGCCACGCTCTGCGGCGTGCGACTCCAGACCCACAGCCGATGCCCCTCGGCCAGCCAGTGCCGGCATAGCGCGCGGCCAATCAACCCGGTACCGCCAGTCAGCAAGATGTTCATGGTGAGCTCCTGATGCGCCGCCACGCTGCGCGAGTTCGACGATAACGATTACAGCATACACCTATACAGTGAAAACCGGCTGTACAGCACCTGAGCGCCGTGCCGCGATCCCTAACGACCGGTCACACCGGCTCCGCCGCTCGCGTTTAGAAGCACGTAAGTCTGCATATGACAGGTCAATCGTCCTTCCAAAGCGCTTGGACGGCACCACTGTACAAGAAAAACGCACTTCCTTGTACATGCCCAGTTGACTTGTACAAGATCAAGATTAAGATAGCCTCAAGTTGTACAGAAATTCTGTTTGTACAAGACGAGGTCGCCATCATGCACACCACGCTTCCAACTCCCAAGATCGGTATCAGTGCCTGCCTGCTCGGCAACCCGGTGCGGTTCAATGGTGGCCACAAGGAATCACGGCTGTGCAGCGAAACCCTGGCACAGCACTTCGAGTTCGTGCCGGTTTGCCCGGAAGTCGCCATCGGTCTCGGCACTCCTCGCGAACCGATCCGGCTGGTGGGCGAAACCGATGCACCGCGGGCAGTAGGTACCGTTCGCCCGGAGCTTGACGTGACCGAAGCGCTCGCCGCCTATGGCCGGCAAATCGCCGAGCAACTGCACGACATCAGCGGCTACATCCTGATGCAGAAGTCACCGTCCTGCGGCATGGAGCGGGTTAAGGTCTACGCTGCCAACGGTCACACGCAGCCCGGCGGCGGCGCTGGGATTTTCGCCCGTGCACTGATGGAACTGCGTCCGGACCTGCCGGTGGAAGAAGACGGCCGGCTGAACGATGCCGTGCTGCGAGAGAACTTTCTCACCCGCGTCTATGCCTATGCCGACTGGCAGCGCCTGCTGCAGAGCGGGATTACCCGCCGCGCCATCGTCGACTTCCACTCGCGCTACAAATATCAGCTGATGGCCAGCAACCCGTTGCAATACAGGGTGCTCGGCCGGCTGGTAGCCAACCTCGCCGAGCGTTCGCTGGACGAATTCGCCACCCACTACTTCAGCCAGATGATGCAGGCGCTGAAGAAGCCGGCCACCCGCGGCACGCATTGCAACGTGCTGCTGCACCTGAGCGGTTACCTGAAGGACGCGCTGGGCTCGGAAGACCGTCGGGAAATGCGTCATCTGATCGATCAGTACCGCGCCGGCGTGATTCCGCTGGTGGTGCCGCTGACGCTGCTCAAACACCACTTCCGCCGCCATCCCGACCACTACATCGCACGCCAGGCCTATCTGCAGCCGCACCCCGAAACCCTAAGTCTGCGCAACGGAATCTGACCATGACTGAACAACCGGACCTGGCGCAGCTGACCGCCGACGGCCTGCTGCCAATCCGCGAAGTGGCGCGTATCACCGGCGTCAATGCGGTAACCCTGCGCGCGTGGGAGCGCCGTTACGGCCTGATCGTCCCAGCGCGCACGGCCAAGGGCCATCGGCTTTACGAGGCCGGGCACGTCCAGCGTATCCGCGACATCCTGACCTGGCTCAACCGCGGCGTCGCGGTGAGCCAGATCAAGCCGCTCCTGGATACCACCACGCCGCCCGAGCTACCGCAGCAGAATCAGTGGTCCGAACTGGTAGATGAATTGCTGCAGGCCATCGACCGGCTCAGCGAACGCCACCTGGACGATGCCTTCAACCGTGCCATGGCGCTGTATCCGCCACGCACACTCTGTCAGCACCTGCTGCAACCTCTGCTGGCAGCACTCGACAAGCGCTGGCGCGGGCAATACGGCGCCGCGCTGGAGCGGGTGCTGTTTCAGTCGTGGCTGCGCAGCAAACTCGCAACCCGCATCTACTTCAACAACCGTCAGCAGAGCGGCCGCCCCCTGCTGATCGCCAGCCTCGACGAGGAGGCCTTCTCCCCCGGTCTGTGGCTGACCGCCTGGATGGTGTCCAGCACCGATTGCCCGGTTGAGCTCGTCGAGTGGGCGGTGCCGCTGAATGAACTCAACCTCGCCGTCGAACGCGTGTGGCCACGAGGGTTGCTGCTCTATGCCGGCAACTGCCTCTCTGCCAGCTGCCTGCAGCGCCATCTGCCGCGCCTGCTCGAGCAGAGCGCCGCACCGCTTCTGGTTGCCGGCCCAGCCGTACATATCCACGCCCCGGAGCTGCGTCAGCACCGCGGCCTGCTGCTTGCTGACTGTCCGTTCGACGCTCTGCAGCAGCTTCACCACGCCGGCCTCCTGCCCGGCAGCGAAGGGAGCGCGTCATGACCCAGGTGATCTGGTTGCGCAACGATCTGCGCACAAGCGACAACACCGCGCTGGCCGCCGCCATGGCCGCAGGCCCTACTGTGGCGCTCTATCTGATCACGCCCGGCCAATGGCTCGCCCATGACGACGCTCCCTGCAAGGTCGACTTCTGGCTGCGCAACCTTGGCGAGCTGTCGGCGCAGCTGCGCGCGCTCAATGTGCCGCTACTGATCCGTGAGGTCGAGGACTGGCAAGCCGTGCCTCATGCGCTGCTGAAGCTGTGCCGCGAGTTCGATGTGCAGGGCGTGCATTACAACGAAGAGTACGGCGTCAACGAACGGCGTCGGGATCGGGCCGTCGCGGCGCTACTGAGCGACTGCGGCATTCGCGTACGCGGACATGTCGATCAAGTGCTGTTTGCCCCGGGCAGCGTGCTGACCCAGTCAGGCGGTCACTTCAAGGTATACAGCCAGTTCCGCAAACAATGTCTCTCGCGTCTCGACGTGTCGTTGCCGCCATGTGTACCGTCGCCGGCAGCACAGGCACCGTTGGCGATCAGCAGCGACCCCGTTCCCACCGCCGTTGCCGGTTTCCCGCGGCCTACGGACTACCTGCGCGCGCTGTGGCCTGCAGGCGAAGCCTTCGCCCAGCGACGCCTGGCGCTGTTTGTCGAGGATGATCTCGACCAGTACCACGAACGCCGTGATCTTCCTGCCGAGCCGGGCACCAGCCAGTTGTCCGCCTACCTCGCCGCCGGCGTCATCTCGATCCGTCAGTGCCTGCACGCTGCACTCGGCTACAACCGCGGCGAGCTGGACAGCGGCAATACCGGTGCCACCACCTGGATCAACGAGCTGCTCTGGCGCGAGTTCTACAAGCACGTGCTGGACGGCCACCCGCAGGTGTCGATGCACCGCGCTTTCCGCAGCGAAACCGACGCCCTGCCCTGGCGCCGTGCACCCTACGAACTCGAAGCCTGGCAGCAGGGGCGCACCGGGTTTCCGATTATCGATGCGGCGATGCGCCAGTTGCAGGAAACCGGCTGGATGCACAATCGCCTGCGCATGGTGGTCGCCATGTTCCTTAGCAAGAACCTGCTGATCGACTGGCGTGAAGGCGAGCGCTGGTTCATGCGTCATCTGATCGACGGTGACCTGGCCGCCAACAACGGCGGCTGGCAATGGAGCGCCTCCACCGGTACCGACTCGGTGCCCTACTTCCGGCTGTTCAACCCGATCAGCCAATCCCAGCGTTTCGATCCTGACGGCCAGTTCCTGCGCCGCTGGCTTCCCGAGCTGCAGCACCTGGACAAGCGCGACATCCACAACCCGGCGGCGCACCGCAGCCTGTTCGGCGTAACGGAATATCCCGCGCCCATCGTCGATCTGGGCGCAAGCCGGGCGCGCGCGCTGGACGCGTTCCGCAATCTGTCGGAGGCCCGCCCATGAGCAGCTTCCTGCATCGGTTCGCCGAGGAGTTCGCGCGGCTGGAGGCGAGCAATCTCGACCGACTCGCCGAACTCTACAGCGGCGACGTGCACTTCACCGATCCGCTGCACGAGGTCTACGGGCTGGCCGAACTGCGGCGCTACTTCAGCGAGCTGTACGCCAACGTCGAGCACCTGCATTTCGAGTTCATCAGCCACGACGAGGTGTGCGAGGGTCAGGGCTATCTGCGCTGGATCATGAGCTACCGTCATCCGCGTCTCAACGGCGGCGGGCTTATCAGCCTGGAGGGTTGCTCGCTGCTGCGCTGGAACGGCGAAGGCAAGGTCGAACGCCACCGCGATTACTTCGACGCCGGCGCCCTGCTCTACCAGCACGTGCCGCTGCTCGGCGGGGCGATCCGCTGGCTGCAACGGAGGCTCGCATGAACCTCTCACGGCGTATCTGGCTGACCGGCGCCAGCAGCGGCATCGGTCTGGAGCTGGCGCGTCTGCTGCTGGCCGAGGGTCATTGCCTGGCCCTGTCGGCACGCAGCGCCGGGCCACTGCAGGCCTTTGCCCGACGCTATCCGGGACGGGTCCTGGCGTTGCCCGGCGATCTCACCGACAGCGAGCAGGTACGCGCCATCGGCGCTGCGATCGAAGCGCAATGGGGTGCGCTGGACAGCGCGATCCTCAATGCCGGCAACTGCGAATACATCGACATAGAGCACTTCGAGGCGGCGCTGCTCGAGCGCGTGGTGCAAGCCAACCTGCTTTCGGCCGGCTACTGCATCGAGGCGGCGCTGCCCCTGCTGCGTCAGGGCGTGCGACCGCATCTGGTCGGTGTCGGCAGCTCGGTGACCTGGTTCGCGCTGCCTCGTGCCGGCGCCTACGGCGCATCCAAGGCCGCATTGCGCTATCTGCTCGAATCACTGCGGCTTGATCTGGCCAGTGAAGGCATCGACGTCACCCTGGTCAGCCCCGGATTCGTCGATACGCCACTGACCCGCCGTAACGACTTCCCCATGCCACTGCGCTGGCCGGCGGACCGGGCTGCACGGCAGATCGCCCGACACCTCGAACGTCGCCCGCTGCACATCGATTTCCCCGCGCCATTCATCTGGGCGCTGCGTCTGCTTTCACTTCTGCCCGCGCGCCTGCAGTTCGCCCTTGGCCGGCGAATGGCGCGCTCGCCCCTCAAGGAAGGTTAACCATGAAGATCGCCATCATCGGCAGCGGCATTTCCGGCCTCACCTGTGCCCACCTGCTTTCCCGCCAGCATCAGGTGACCGTATTCGAGTCGGCCAGCTGGATCGGAGGCCACACCCATACCGTGGACTTCCATCTACATGGTCGCGACTACGCCGTGGATACCGGTTTCATCGTCTTCAACGACTGGACCTATCCGAACTTCATCAAGCTGCTTGGGCAGCTCGGGGTGCGCTACAAGCCGACCGAGATGAGCTTCTCGGTCAGCGATCCGTTCAGCGACCTGGAATACAATGGGCACGATCTCAATACCCTGTTCGCCCAGCGCAGCAACCTGTTCTCGCCGCCGTTCTGGGGGATGATCCGCGACATCCTCCGATTCAACCGCGAAGCGCTAGACGACTACCAGAATGGCCGCATCGGCCCGCATGTCACGCTGGGCAACTACCTCAAGCTCGGTCGCTACAGCCAGCGTTTCATCGATCACTACATCGTGCCCATGGGCGCGGCGATCTGGTCGATGTCGCTGGCCGATATGCTCGAGTTTCCGGTCGAGTTCTTCATCCGCTTTTTCAAGAACCACGGGCTGCTGTCGGTCAGCGATCGCCCGCAGTGGTACGTCATCGAGGGCGGCTCCAGCGCCTATGTTTCGCCGCTGACCAAGGGCTTCAGCGAACACATCCGCCTCAACTGCCCGGTGTTCGAGGTGCTGCGCGACGCCCACGGCGTGACCCTGCACAGCCCGGCAGGCGCCGAGCGTTTCGACAAGGTGGTGTTCGCCTGCCACAGCGACCAGGCGCTACGCATGCTCGCCGAGCCTAGCCGGGCCGAGCGGGACATCCTCGGCGCACTCGGTTACGCCAGCAATGACGTGGTCCTGCACACCGACACCCGTCTGCTGCCCAAGCGGCGCCGTGCGTGGGCCAGCTGGAACTACCGGCTGGGCGGCCCGAGCGAACAGCTGGCGGCCGTGACCTACAACATGAACATCCTGCAGGGTATCGACTCGCCGGAAACCTTCTGCGTCAGCCTCAACCAGACCGACGCCATCGACCCGGAACAGATCCTCGCCCGCTTCACCTATGACCATCCGCAGTACAGCCTGGCCGGCATCGCCGCCCATGCCCGCGCCGACGAACTGCTCGGCGCGCACCATAGCTACTTCTGCGGCGCCTACTGGGGTAATGGGTTCCATGAAGACGGCGTGGTCAGCGCATTGCGCGTCGCCGGCGCGTTCGGAGAGTCGCTGTGAGCGCCGCCATCGAGCACAGCGCGCTGTATCGCGGCTGGGTGCAGCATCGGCGCTTCTCGCCGCGCGCCCACGCCTTCAGCTATCGCATGGGCCTGCTGTACCTCGATCTGGCCGAACAGGACGCCGTCTTCGGACTCTCGCCACTGAGCGGCCGCGCGCGCTTCGCGCCGTTCTCCTTCCGTGAACGCGACTACCTGCCGGAATACACCCGCCAGGGCATCGCTCTGGCCGATGCGGTCCGCCAGCGCGTTTCCGAGGCCCTCGGCCGTCCGGTCACTGGCGCCGTGCGTCTGCTGACCCAGCCGCGCAGCTGGGGGCTGTGTTTCAACCCGGTCAGCTTCTTCTATTGCTTCGATGAGCAGGAGCAGCTGGCAGCGGTGCTCTGCGAGGTCAGCAACACCCCGTGGCGCGAGCGCTATCACTACGTGCTGCCGGCCGCCGGCAATCGCAACCTGCGCTGCACAGTGGCCAAGACCTTCCATGTGTCGCCGTTCCTGCCGGGCAAACTGGAATACCGGATGCGTTTCAACCTACCGGGCCGGCGCATCGGCGTGCACATGGAGGACTGGCAAGGCGAGCGCAAGCTGTTCGATGCCACCCTCGGCCTGGAGCGTGAGGCACTGTCGCGCGGTGCGATACACCGCTACCTGCTCGGTTTCCCCTGGATGACCGCCAAGACGCTGCTCGCCATCTACTGGCAAGCCTTGCGTCTGCTGCTCAAGCGCACCCCGATCTTCGCCCACCAGCCCGCCAAGGCCCCCTACGGACTAGCCGTCACCCACACATCCGGAGCCCGCCATGAAGAGCACTAGCCTGACTGTCAAAGCCCGTCCACTGGCCGGCGTGGGGCTGGCCAGCGGTCTGTTGCGCCGCACTGTACTGCGTCAGCTGGAAAAGCTGCGCCACGGCCAGCTGACCTTGCGCGTCGGCGACGAGAGCCAGCTGTTCGGCGACCTGGCCAGCCCGCTGCAGGCTGAAATCCATATCGTCGACGGTGCCGCCTGGGGCCTGATCGCTGCCCGAGGCTCAATCGGCGCTGGTGAGGCCTACATCCATGGCTATTGGCACAGCCCGGACCTTACCGCGGTGATCCGCCTGTTCGTCGCCAACCTGGATGTGCTGGACAACATCGAGCGCGGCAGCCTCGCGCTGTTCGGCCAGCCGGTGATCAAGGCGCTGCACTGGCTCAATCGCAACACCCGTGCCGGTTCGCAGCGCAACATCGCCGCCCATTACGATCTCGGCAACGAGCTGTTCGAGCAGTTCCTCGACCCGACCATGATGTACTCGGCAGCGATGTTCACCTCCACCGAGCAGACTCTGGAACAGGCCCAGCTGCACAAACTGGAACGCATCTGCGAGAAGCTCGATCTGCAGCCCGAGGACCATCTGCTGGAAATCGGCACCGGCTGGGGCAGCATGGCCCTCTATGCCGCCATCCACCGTGGTTGCCGGGTGACCACCACCACGCTATCGCGCGAACAGTTCGCCTACACCCAGCGGCGCATCGAAGAACAGGGCCTGCAGGACCGCATCACCCTGCTACTCAAGGATTACCGCGACCTCGAAGGCCAGTTCGACAAGCTGGTGTCCATCGAGATGATCGAAGCGGTCGGCCATGATTTCCTGCCGACCTACTTCCGCCAATGCGCGCGCCTGCTCAAGGACGACGGCCTGATGTTGCTGCAGGCGATCACCATCCGTGACCAGCGCTACGAGCAGGCGCGGCGCAACGTCGACTTCATCCAGCGCTACATCTTTCCCGGCGGCGCTCTGCCGTCGATGCAGCGGATGCTCAATGTGGTGTCGCAGGACACCGACATGAACCTCCTGCACATGGAGGACTTTGGCGAGCATTACGCGCGCACCCTGCGCCTGTGGTACGAGAACTTCCGCCGCGCCCGCAGCGAGCTGGAGCGCCATGGCTACGACGACTATTTCTACCGGCTCTGGGAGTTCTACCTGTGCTACTGCGAGGGCGGCTTCATCGAGCGCGCCATCGGCACCGCACAGCTGCTGCTGGCCAAACCGGGCGCCCGTCGGAAACCGCTCTACGTCGCTTCAAGCGGCTCGAGCACCAACCGATAACCGCGGCGCGTATCTTCATTCGGAGCATCCCATGAACACCGACAGCGTCACGCTGCAAGCGCATTACCTCAAGGCCGATCGCATCATGCTCGGTGTTATCTGGTTCCTGGTGGCCTACTCCTTCGCGATTGCGGCGTTCTACGGCAATTGGGCTCAGGCGCTGGTCATCGGCGGGCTCACGGCTGTGGCAGTGACGGCGCTTCATCTGCTGATCCCCGGCCAGCGCCTGCTGCGCTGCGTGATCGGCGCCGCGTTCATGGTGCTGACGGCACTGCATATCAACCAGGCGCACGGCATGCTGGAGATGCACTTCGGCATCTTTGCCCTGCTGGCGTTCCTGGTGTACTACCGCGACTGGCTGCCGATCGTGGTCGCCGCGGCAACCATCGCCGTGCATCACCTGAGCTTCTTCGCCCTACAGCAACAGGGCGGCAGCGTATTCCTGATTCCCGATGGCAGTTGGAGTGCGGTATTCCTTCACGCCTTTTACGTGGTGCTGGAGAGCGCGATCCTGATCTACCTGGCGATACGCGCCAACGCCGAGGCCCGTGAGGGCGAAGCGTTGCTCGGGGCGGCAGCGGCTATCACCGCACATCCCGAGCGCATCGACCTGAGCTATCGCAGCCAGGCCAGCGGGCCGGTCACGCAGCGATTCAATCATCTGCTGGATCAGCTGGGTGAGCTGGTCGGCGCGGTTGTGCGGGACACCGCCGGACTCGGCGGCACGGCTGCCAATCTGAGCGACGCCACACGCCAGATGCGGGACGGCGCCAGCCGTCAGCAGGACGAAACCGCTTACATGGTCGATGCAATGCAACAGATGGCCGTGGCCATCGACGACGTTGCGGGCCATGCCGATCGCGCCGCCCAGGCGGCACAAGGCGCTAGCCAGAAGGCCGGTGAGGGCCGCAACGCAGTCAGCGGCGTGCGCAGCGAGATCAACACGCTTGCCGAGCACATCGAAGGGACCGACCGCACGGTCCAGGATCTCGCCGCGCAATCGGAGCAGATCGACCGGGTACTGGAAGTCATCCGTACCATCGCCGAACAGACCAACCTGCTCGCCCTGAATGCCGCGATCGAAGCAGCACGTGCCGGCGAACAGGGCCGCGGCTTCGCCGTGGTCGCCGACGAGGTGCGCAATCTGGCGCAGAAGACTGCCGCCTCCACCACCGAAATCCAGGGCATCATCAGCCGCCTGCAGCAAGGTAGCCGCAAGGCTACCGACGCGATGCAGAACAGCCGTGACAGCGTGACTCGATGCGTCAGTAGCAGTCAGCAGACGACCGCTCTGCTGGATGCCATTGCCAGCGAGATCGAGGCGATCAGCCAGATGAACGAGATGATTGCCGCGGCGACCCACCAGCAGACCGCTGTCTCAGCCGATATGGGCCGCCATCTGCAGAGCGTTCAGCAGGTTGCCGAACGCAACGCCGATGACGCTAGCCGGCTGGACAACGAGGGTCGGCAGCTGCATGAACTCGCCGGCCGCCTGGGTAGCCTGAGCGGGCGCTTCACGCTCTAGTCGGCCGGACGGCCCGCATTCATCGGCGCCTGCGGGCGGTAGCCGAATGGGCCAGAGCCGCCGCGCTGGGCTGCTCGAAGGCCGCACATACCGCGGCGACCAGCAGCCGGGCGTGGGCCGGGATCACCAGGCCGCCCTCGTCGAGTTCGATCACGCCATCGGCGTGCAGCTGCCGCAGCGCCGGCCATTGCTGGGCATAGCGCTGCCTTGCATCTACGCCGCTGTGCAATGCCAATGCGTCGAAATCCAGCTCGAAGGTGCAGTGCAGACGCTCGAACAGCAGGCGCTGCAGCTGGTCGACACGGCTGGCGTGCAGGCCGCAGACGCTTGGTAACTGTCCCTGATCGAGCGCCTGCTGATAGGCCTGCAGCGTGCAGGCGTTCTGCGAGTACAGCCCGCCGACGCGGCTGATGGCACCGACACCCAGACCCAGGTGATCGCAATCACCGTGCAGCGTGTAGCCGACGATGTCGTGGTGCAGCGCGCCGATCTCCTGAGCCATGGCGAGGTCGTCATGGGGCAGGACGAACTTGCCCAGCCCGATATAGCGATAGCCCGCAGCGCTCAGCTGCTCGACGCCGTGCCGGTACATCGCCAGCGTGTCGCAGGGCGAAGCCAGCCCCAGCCGCCCGGCACCGCCCGAGGCCGCTGGCGCCGCGTCTCGATAATCGAACATCGTCACCTGATCGGGCGCCAGCTCAATGATCGACGCCAACTTGCGCGCGAAGCTGGCCGGGGTCTGCCAGGATCTGCCGTAGCCCAGATCGAGGTTCACCGAGCGGTAATGCAGTGCGTGAGCCGCCTCGATCACAGCGCGGATGCGCGCGGAGCTGCGGAAATATTCCACGGTGCAGCCGTCATCGGCGCGCAGATCCGGCACGCCAACGCTGAGTTGGTTGAAACCGAGTTCGTGCAGCGCACCGATCAGCGGCCAGTCGACATGCGCCAGCTCGACTTCGGCAGTGAAGCTGGCAGCACCGGGCTCGGCGAAATGAAAGCGCGACTTGAGCACGCTCACCAGGTGCCGCACGGATTCGATGCTCAACGCGCCAACGCCCAGCTGCAATTGCTCGACCCGCTGGAACGGGCCCACATGGCAGCCGAGTTGTTCGATTTCGCGCTCCAGACGCAGCATGTAGCCCGCAATATCGTCTGGCTGCGAGCAAGCGCCGCCCGCCTGCTGAACCGATACGGAAAGCGCACGCCCAGCCCTACGGCTTTCGCGAAGTGCCCGCAGCAAATCCAGCGGAGCGATCCGGTCGCTGAAATCGGACGCAGCCGGATAGGTGCAATGCAGTTGCCCGATCTGTCCGTAGCGTTGTACCAGCGCGTCGTCCCAGGTCACTGAGCCAAGCATGAGTGCCTCCCGCCTGCGAATATCGCGTCTATTGCCTTACGCGGCATCATCCGCGAGCCAGGGCAGACGACGTTGACGTCCGTCAAGTAGGTGACAGATGGCATCGACGCACGGCTGGACGGTCAGAACTCCGACGCGAAACAGGCCGACTTCCTGAAGGGAACATGCCGGCGAACGCCGCTGGCGCCCCTCTACGCTTTGGAAAAGCCAGGAGCGCGGTGGTATTCATAGGCAGCCCATCCATACCCGGAGCCGATCGTGATTCCAGATTCCCTGATTTGCGCCCTGCGCTCGGCGCGCCATGTCGTCGTGTTCACCGGAGCCGGCGTTTCCGCCGAGAGCGGTATCCCGACCTTCCGCGATGCACTGAGCGGTTTATGGGAGCGCTTCGACCCCAGCGAGCTGGCGACACCCGAAGCGTTCCGCCGCGACCCGGCGCTGGTCTGGGGTTGGTACGAATGGCGGCGCATGCAGGTCCTCAAAGCTCGGCCGAATCCTGCTCATGTGGCCATCGCCGAACTGGCGCACCATGTACCGCGGCTGACGCTGATCACGCAGAACGTCGATGACCTGCACGAGCGCGCTGGCAGTCAGGGCGTCATTCACCTGCACGGCAACCTGCACCGACCGCGCTGCTTCGCCTGCGCCCGCGAGCCGGCCGAGCCACTGCCGGTGGCTGAGGAGCCCGAAGGTGGCCGACGCCTCGAACCGCCCCGCTGCAGCCATTGCGGCGGACAGCTGCGCCCCGGGGTGGTGTGGTTCGGCGAAAGCCTGCCGGTCGACGCCCTGAACGCGGCGTTCCAGGCGGCTGGCGAATGCGATCTGCTGCTGTCGGTGGGCACCTCCGGCGTGGTCTATCCCGCCGCTGAGGTGCCGCACCGGGCGCGTGACGCCGGAGCCACCGTGGTGCACGTCAACCCACAGGGCGAGCCGACTGCCGGCAACCGCGAGTACCTGATCGCCCTGCCCGCCGGCGAGGCACTGCCCGAATTGCTCCGAGCGGCGTCTGGCGCCTGACGCCGAGACAATCTGCTCCCTGCCTCGGGGACCTGATCGCCCCAAAGCGGGGAGCGCGATTGCATCGCCGCACTGTTCTGGTTCAAGTCTGCCGCGCTCAGGTCGCAGTGACGGACGCTGATTCGCTCAGCATCCCGGCAAGCAACACCGCGTAACGCCGCGCAATCGCGCGACTTACAGCCGCAAGTCCACGCTAACGGACAAGCTGGCATACAACCTGCAATCACCCTGGCAACACCTGCCGCCTCGCGGCAGGACGTCCCAGACGGTCAGCGGCGACCGTCAAGCCAAGCGGCGCGGGACCGGGTGTAGCAGGCAACGAGGCCTGACCGACCACCCCACACACCACTAATTACCAGGCAAAGGCGCCTGGAGCTGATACCAGCTCCAGGCGCCTTTTTGCGTTTTGCCGGCCCAGTGCCGCAGCAGCTCGACTGAGGAAAGGCCATGAGTTCTACCGTCACTCCGCTCACGCTCGAAAAACTGGTCATCGTCGGCAACGGCATGGTCGGTCATCACTGCATCGAACAGCTGATCGAGCGCGGCGCCCTCACCCGCTACGAGCTGCATGTGTTCGGCGAGGAGCGCCAGCGCGCCTATGACCGCGTGCACCTGTCCGAATACTTCGGCGGCCGCGATGCCGAGTCGCTGGCCATGTGCGATGCCGACTACTACAGCAGCCACGGCGTCTACACTCATCTGGGCGTACAGGTGCTGGGCATCGACCGCGAGCGCAAGGAGGTCATTACCAGCGCCGGCCGCCAGCCCTACGACCAACTGATTCTTGCCACCGGCTCCTACCCCTTCGTGCCACCGATCACCGGTGCCGAAGGCAGTGCGCGACTGGTCTACCGCACGCTGGATGATCTCGACGCCATCCGCGCCGCCGCGACCAATGCCCGTCGCGGTGTGGTGGTCGGCGGCGGTCTGCTCGGCCTGGAAGCAGCCAACGCGCTGAAGTCGCTCGGACTGGAAGCCCATGTCGTCGAATTCGCCCCGCGCCTGATGCCGGTGCAGCTGGACGCCGAAGGCGGTGCGGCATTGAAGGCGCGCATCGAGGCCCTCGGCGTTGGCGTGCACCTGTCGCGCGCCACCCAGGAGATCGTTGCCGGCGAGGACTACACCTGGCGGATGAACTTCACCGATGGCGAATTCCTCGAAACAGACCTGATCGTGTTCTCCGCCGGCATCCGCCCGCAGGATGTCCTCGGCCGTGTCGCGGATCTGGAGATTGCCCCGCGCGGCGGCATCGTTATCGACAGCGAATGCCGCGCCTCGGACCCGGCGATCTTCGCCATCGGCGAGTGCGCCAGCTGGAACGGCAGCGTGTTCGGCCTGGTTGCACCGGGCTATAGCATGGCGCGCAGCGTCGCCGCGCAGCTGGCCGAGGAACCGCATGAGCCCTTCTACGGCGCCGACATGTCGACCAAGCTCAAGCTGCTCGGCGTGGATGTAGGCTCCATCGGCGATGCCCACGGCGCCACACCCGGCTCGCGCAGTTACCGTTTCATCGATGAGGCCAGTGCCAGCTACCGTCGACTGGTGGTATCCGCCGATGGCAAGACGGTGCTCGGCGCGGTGTTGGTCGGCGACAATAGCTACTACGACACCCTGCTGCAGTACGCACAGAACGGCATCAAGCTGCCGGCCGACCCATCCGGGCTGATACTGCCGCAGACCGAGGGCGCTCCGACCCTTGGTCCGGACGCCCTGCCGGCCAGCGCAACCATCTGTTCCTGTCACAACGTCAGCAAAGGCGCGGTGTGCTGCCAGGTCGATGCCGGCGTCACCGATCTCGGCGAACTCAAGGCGGCAACCAAGGCGGCCACCGGCTGCGGTGGCTGCAATGCCCTGCTCAAGCTGGTGTTCGATGCCGAGCTGGCGGCGCGTGGCGTGGCGGTGGACAAGAGCCTCTGCGAGCACTTCGCCTACACCCGCCAGGAGCTCTACGGCATCGTCCGCGTCGAGGGCATCCAGAGCTTCGCCGAATTGCTGGCCAAGCATGGGCGCGGGCATGTGGGCTGCGACATCTGCAAGCCGACGGTGGGTTCGATCCTCGCCTCCTGCTGGAACCAGCCGATCACCGATCCGGCGCTGATTCCGCTGCAGGACACCAACGACACCTTCATGGCCAACATGCAGAAGAACGGCACCTACTCAGTGGTGCCGCGCATCCCAGGCGGCGAGATCACCCCCGAGGGGCTGATCGCCATCGGCCAGGTCGCGAAGAAATACGACCTCTACACCAAGATCACCGGCGGCCAGCGCATCGACCTGTTCGGCGCCCAGCTGCACGAGCTGCCGTACATCTGGGGCGAACTGATCGCCGCAGGCTTCGAGACTGGCCACGCCTACGGCAAGAGTCTGCGCACAGTGAAATCCTGCGTCGGCAGCACCTGGTGTCGCTACGGCGTGCAGGACAGCGTCGGCATGGCGCTGCGCCTGGAGGACCGCTACAAGGGCCTGCGCGCGCCGCACAAGATCAAGTTCGCCGTGTCCGGTTGCACCCGCGAATGCGCCGAGGCACAGAGCAAGGACATCGGCGTGATCGCGACCGACAAGGGCTGGAACCTCTACGTCTGCGGTAACGGCGGCATGCGCCCGCGGCATGCCGAGCTGTTCGCCACCGACCTCGACGACGAAGGGCTGATCCGCACCATCGACCGCGTGCTGATGTTCTACGTGCGCACCGCAGACAAGCTGCAACGCACCTCGGTCTGGCGCGAGAGCCTGGAAGGTGGCCTGGACTATCTGAAGGCGGTGGTCCTCGACGACAGCCTGGGCCTTGCCGCCGAGCTGGAAAGCCAGATGCAGCACGTCGTCGACAGCTATGAGTGCGAATGGGCCAACGCCATCAACGACCCGGAAAAGCTCAAGCGCTTCCGCACCTTCGTCAATGATCGGCGCGGCGATCCCGATATCCACTTCGTCAAGGAACGCGGCCAGCGTCGGCCGGTGCGCGCCAGCGAACTTCACCTGATTCCCCTCACCCAGGAGGTGCTCTGATGAGCCAGTCCAACGTCGTTCGTCTCGACTCCCGTTCAACCGCACCAGCGGTCTGGCAGGCGCTGTGCAGCCGGAATGATCTGGTCGCCAACTCCGGTGTGGTGGCCTGGCACGAAGGTGCCCAGGTGGCGCTGTTCCACCTGCCCGACAACGCCGAAGGCGAACAGCTGTTCGCCATCGACAATCGCGACCCCAAGTCCGGCGCCAACGTCATCGGCCGCGGCATCGTTGCCAGCCTAAAGGGTGAACTGGTGATCGCCTCACCGCTGTACAAGCAGCATTTCCGCCTGCAGGACGGCAGCTGCATGGAATACCCCGAACAAAGCCTGCGCGTCTGGCCGGTACGCCTGATCGGCGACGAGGTGCAGATCGCCGTGGGCTGATGGCAATTCGGTTTCGGAGCAGCCGTCCTTGCGCGCGCGTTAAAAAGGCATCACCCGATTGCCCGGCGCGGCCGTCGCGCGCGCAGTGCCACAAGCCGCACTAACCGCGCCGCGCCAGGCACTCGGTGGCGCCCTGGGCCTTGCGCGTATACCAGAGCACCCGACTGACGCCGCGGGTGATCGCCACGTAGCCCAAGCGCAGGCTTTCATCGGCCATCGCCTGGTCATAGCTGTTGCGGAAGAAACCCGAGTAGGCATACAGCGCGTTGCGCAACGGATGCGGCTGCACCGGTGCGCAATCGTCGACGATAATCGCCACCTCGGCCTGTAGCCCCTTGGCACGATGGATGGTGTAGGCCTTGACCGGCAGCTTGCGGTCCAGCTGCGCCTGAATAGCCCGCAGCGGCTCGTTGCGCCGGCTGAGCAGCAGCACCGCGGTGCGTTCGCGGCTTTGCCGTTCGGCCACATGGGCGCACTGCGCGGTGATCGCCTCGATCAACTTCGGCAGGCCCTTGTTCAGCTCGAAACCGGTGACCAGCTTTACCCCGTGGTCGCCAGGCTGCGTCGGTTTGCATGGCCGGCTGGTCTTGGCCTGCTTGAACCTAACCCCGGCCAGCACCGCCTCGCCATCGCGAATCACCGGCTCGATGGAGCGGTAGTTGGTTTCCAGTAGCAACGTCTCGCTGCCCTTGGCGCCGCGCCGTGGGAAATACTTGTCGAAGTCCATGAACAGCTCCGGCGAACTGCCGCGCCAGCCGTAGATCGACTGCCAGTCGTCACCGATGGCCATCAGGCTCGGGCTGCCCTTCTGTCGCGCCAGCTGGCGGTGCAAGGCCTGCAGCCATTGGACGATCTGCGGGGAAATGTCCTGGAATTCGTCGATCAAGAGATGCTCGAACGGCGCAAGACTGGCCTGCGGCACATCCGTTGATGAGCCCAGGCGCTCGGTGAGCTGTTCGAAAGCCTCGTTGAAGGTCATCAGCCCCTGCTCACGCAACGCGGCCCGGAAGTAGCCATGGAAGCTCACCAGCGCTTCGACGAAGTCCCGTTCGCGCGCTGTGCACTGCAGACTGGCCGGTTGCAGCTGATCGATGCGAATGCCGATGCTTTCGATAAAGCCCGCCTGGGCATGGAACGCCTCGTACAGCGGCAGCGGCGTGAACTCGCCGGCCAGGGTGAAGGTGTCGCCTGGCGCTTTCGGGGCGGCACGCTGGCCCTGCTCGGTTTCAGATGGCGGCGCAGGAAGATCGAGCAGCCGGTGCACCCGCTCGCGGAATGTCGCCTGCTCGGCGTAGCACTGCTGATAGGCCTGCTTGAGCAGGCGAACTTGCGCCGGGCGCAGACGGGCGGAAGCCAGCGGGTTGTCCGGCTCGTCCGCCGCGGCGGCCTTGTCATCCAGCTGCTCAAACCACACCGGCCGGCTCAGCACTTCACGCGCCAGCTGCGCCATGGCCGAATGAAAGGTACGCACGCACTGGCGTGCCTGCTGCGCATCGAATGGCACTTGCCAGAAGCCGAGCACCCGCACCAGCTGTTCGCGCAGCTGCGCGCAGGAGGCGTTGGTAAAGGAAATGACCGTCAGGCGCCCGGGCTCGACGCCCATGTGGCAGAGCATGAACACCACCCGCAGCAGCAAGGTGGTGGATTTGCCGGAGCCGGCACCGGCGAAGATCCGCGTCACCGGGCTGCGGCTGAGGATCATCGCCCATTGCTCGTCCGACGGCGCACTGATGATGCCCGCGGCCACCGCCTGCTCGACGCGGTCGCGCATCGCCTGAACCTTGGCGTCATCCACCTTCAGTTGTGCCGCTGCGTAGATCCCCTGCGCTGCCGTCCTGCGCGGCTTGCCGGCAGCGCGAGCCGGCCCCTCCGACTTGCTCTTCGGCTTGGCCTTGGCTGCAGGTTTGCCCTTGCGCTTGGCGGCCGCAGCCTTGTTCGTCTTGCCGGGCGCACTGCCCCAGCGACGAAACAACAGCTCGTCCTCTTCGCGCAGATGGGCCGAGGTACGTGGAAAACAGCGCTGCAGCACCCCGGCGACCAGGGCCCTGTAGCGCTTGACGGCAGAAAGCATCGGAAATCACCGTGGGCATTGCATATCGTTGATATGGTACGGGTTTTTCCCTGTACTCTGGCCGCTACAAGGACGAACAGCAGCGAATGAATGTGGCAATCGCTCGCGTCGCCGGCAAGACTTCCTGGGCTATCGGCTGTCCGAGTTGAACCAGCTCTTAAGCTGAATCACCCTGCCCTGCCTTCACACCGGACACGGATCGCTACTGATGGACCCAGCAGCCAACAACCTCTCGCCTGACGACTCGAGCCACGCATTCCTCCCCGACGGCGGTGAGCTCGGCGCGCTGATCCGCCGTTTCGACTGGTCGACAACGGCGCTGGGGCCTCTGGCTGAATGGCCGTCGAGCCTGAAGACCGTCACCGCCATGTTGCTGCTTTCGCCAACGCCCATCGTGCTGCTCTGGGGCGAGCGCGGCATCATGATCTACAACGACGCCTACTCCGGGTTCGCCGGTAGCCGGCACCCGCAGTTGCTGGGTTCGGAAGTGCGCGAAGGCTGGCCGGAGGTCGCCGAGTTCAACGACAACGTGATGAAGGTCGGCCTGGCGGGCGGCACGCTTTCGTACAAGGACCAGGAGCTGGTGCTGTACCGCAACGGCCGGCCTGAACGTGCCTGGATGAATCTGGACTACTCGCCGGTGTTCGATGATCAGGCGCAGCCGGCCGGCGTCATCGCCATGGTGGTGGAAACCACCGAACGGGTAATGGCCGAACGAGAGCTGCAGGGCCAGCAGGCGCGCCTGCAACAGATGTTCGAACAGGCACCCGGGCTGATGGCGATGTTGCGCGGCCCGGAACATGTCTTCGAGATGGCCAACCCTGCCTATCTGCGCGTGGTGGGCGAACGTGACATCATCGGCAAGCCGGTGCGCGAAGCGCTGCCGGAAGTCGAGCGCCAGGGCTTCATCGATATTCTCGACCGGGTCTACCGCAGCGGCACGGCCTTCGTCGGCTCCAGTATCCGCGTCGGCCTGCAGCGTACCCAAGGCGAGGCGGAGGAAGAGCGCCTGCTGGATTTCGTCTTTCAGCCGGTGGCCGACGGCGATGGCAACGTCGGCGGCATCTTCATCGAGGGTTATGACGTCACCGAGCGCGCCGAGGCCGAACAGGCTCTGCGCGAGAACGAACGGCGCCTGCGCTTTCTCGATGCGTTGTCCAAGGAGACAGCGCGCAGTGTCGATGCCGATGCCATCCTGAGCATCACCACACGCATGCTCGGTGAGCAGCTGGGCCTGTCCAGCTGCGCCTATGCCGATATGGACCCGGATCAGGATGGCTTCACCATCCGCGGCGACTGGGCGGCGCCAGGGTGCGTCAGCATCGTCGGGCGCTACCGGCTGGAGGCGTTCGGCGCAATGGCAGTGACGAAACTGCGTGGTGGTGAAGCCTTCATCATCGACGATCACTGTGCGCAGCTGCCGCCGGCCGAGGCGGCCACCTTCCAGCAGCTCGACATCGCGGCGACCATCTGCCTGCCGTTGGTCAGGGAAGGCCGGCTGACCGCGCTGATGGCCATCCATGATCGCAAGCCCCGCGTCTGGAACGCCTGCGAACTGGCCCTGCTCAGCGAAGTAACCGACCGCTCCTGGGCACATATCGAGCGCGTGCGCTCAGCGGCAGCCGTCCGCCAGCGCGAGCAGTGTTTCCTGGAAGAACTGGAAGCCAAGGTGGCCGAGCGCACGGCGGCGCTGGCACGCAGCGAGGCGAACATCCGCGCAGTGCTGGAAACCTCGCATCTGTACAAGGCGATGCTCGCACCGGACGGCTCGATTCTTTACGTCAACGCCACGGCGCTGGCCGGTATCGACGCACGCTTCCACCAATTGGCGGGCACGCCGTTCTGGGATTCACCCTGGTTCAGCGCCACCCCCGGGATGCCGGAAGCGATGAAGGCCATGACCCTGCGCGTCGCGGCCGGCGCCACCGAGCATGTGACCATGAGCCTGAACATGCCGGGCGGCACTCGTATCTTCGATTTTTCCATGCGACCGGTGCTTGACGAGGACGGCGACGTCGTCGCCCTGGTGCCGGAGGCGCTGGATATCAGCGAACGCATCGCCACTGAACAGACGCTACAGCAGCTGCACAAGATGGAAGCGCTGGGCAACCTAACCGGCGGCATCGCCCATGACTTCAACAATCTGCTGATGGCGGTGCTCGGCAGCCTGGAGCTGTTGCGTCGGCGCATGCCGGCCGACCCCGCGCTGCTGCGCCTGGTGGACAACGCCCGGGCCGGTGCCGAGCGCGGCGCCTCGCTCACCGCGCGCATGCTCTCGTTCGCACGCAAGCAAGAGCTGCACAAGGCCCCGATCGACCTTCGTCAGCTGATCGAAGGCATGCAGCCGCTGCTGCACAGCTCGCTCGGCCCGACCATTCAGCTGCAGGTCGAGCTGCCACGGCAGCTGGCGCGGGTACAGACCGATCCCAATCAGCTGGAAACCGCCCTGCTCAACCTCGCCGCCAATGCGCGCGACGCCATGGCCGGCGAAGGGCGCATTCTGATTGCTGCGGAGGAATGCGCGCTGACCAGCGAACAGAGCAGCCTGCCGGTCGGTCGCTACGTTCGCCTGGCACTCAGCGACAGCGGTACCGGCATGGACGAAGCGACGCTCAAGCGCGCCGTCGAGCCGTTCTTTACCACCAAGGGGGTCGGCAAAGGCACCGGTCTCGGGTTGTCGATGGTGCACGGACTGGCGGAACAGTCCGGCGGGCGGCTGATGCTGCACAGCAGCCCAGGCCTGGGCACCACGGCGGAGATCTGGTTGCCGGCGTTGGAACAGGACGAAGCTGCATCGATACCGGCGCACAGCTCGCCACCCGAAGACAGGCAGCGCCCGGTCGCCGATCCCCTGACCCTGTTGGCGGTCGACGACGACGAACTGGTGCTGTTCGGCACCGCGGGCATGCTCGAAGCGGCGGGCCATCGCGTTCTGACGGCGCGCTCGGGCGGCGAGGCGCTTGACCTGTTGCAGACCAATCAGATCGACGTGCTTATCACCGATCATGCGATGCCGCTGATGAGCGGCGCGCAACTGGCCGCCGTCGTCCGGGGAACTCACCCTGGTCTGCCAATCCTGCTGGTGTCCGGCTACGCCGACCTGCCCTCGGCTACCCCGGCTCTGCCGCTGCGCCGGCTGGCCAAGCCTTTCAGCCAGAACGAGCTGCTCGATGCGGTCGAGCAACTGAGCATCGGCGAAGCCTGAGCGCAGCCAGCGTAGGGCGAAGCAGCTGAAAGAACCTCAGCTGCCGATCACGCCGCCATCATTCTTGGTAATGAGCACGGTGGACGAGCGCGGCCGTGAGCGGCCGTCACTGGCCGGGAAGCTGAGCGCCGGGTGCTGCACATTGATCCACATCGCGCGGTAATCCGGGCTCCAGGTGATACCGGTGATTTCGCAGCCACGAGGCCCGACCAGAAAGCGCCGCACCTCGCGCGTTTTCGGATCGGCGCAGAGCAACTGATTGGTGCCCATGGCCTGCATTGTCGGCTTGTCATCGTCAAAGTCGGTCTGAATCCACAGCCGCCCGTCGCGGTCGAAGGCCAGTCCATCCGGCGAGGAAAAGCAGTCGCCGTCGATGGTGCCGACCAGGTTGGCGGCGACCGCCTGACCCTGAGCGTCGCGCGCCCCGCGGTTTTCGCCAGCGAGCAGGAAGACTTCCCAATCGAAGCGCGTCGCCGTCGGGTCACCGCCCTCTTCCTGCCAACGCAGGATCTGCCCGTGCAGGTTGTTCGGTCGCGGGTTGGCCTTGTCCAGCGGCTGCTTGGCGCCGCGCCCGTCATTGTTGGTCAGCGTTACATAGACTTCGCGGGTCTCGGGATGCACCGCAACCCACTCCGGCCGGTCCATCGGCGTCGCCCCGGCGCGGTCGGCGGCAGCCCGAGCGTTGAGCAGCACCTCGGCCTGGCTGGGGAAGCCGTTTTCCGCGGTCAGGCCATGCTCGCCGTGCGCCAGCGCCAGCCACTGGCCGCTGCCGTCAGCGTCGAAACGCGCAACGTATAAGGTGCCCTCATCCAGCAGGCGGCGGTTGGCGGCGTCGGCGCCAGGCACGAAGCGGCCGTTGGGGACGAACTTGTAGACGTACTCGCCCTTGGTGTCATCGCCCGAGTAGAAGGCCATGCGCCCATCCTCGCCCAGCGACAGCACCGAGCATTCGCGGCAATAACGGCCAAACGCGGTGCGCTTGATCGGTGTGCTCTGCGGGTCGAACGGATCGACCTCCACCACCCAGCCGAACCGGTGCGGCTCGTTGACGAAGCCGCCATGGGGCTGACCCGCCTGCGGCGTGGCGTCAAAACGCGGGTCTACCGTGCCCCAGCCGTAGAGCTTGCTCATGCCGCTGCCGGCGATGCCGTAGCGGTTATGCGAGACGCGTGCGGCGAGGTCGTCGGCGTCGTGGTTGACGAAGTAGTTGTGCCAGTTCTCCTCGCAGACCAGATAGGTGCCCCAGGGCGTGAAGCCGCTGGAGCAGTTGTTCAGCGTGCCGAGCACCGTCTGTCCTTCAGGGTCATCCATGGTCTGCATCGCTGCATGGCCGGCCAGCGGCCCGGCAATGGCCATCGGCGTCATGCCGGAAATGCGGCGGTTGTAGGGTGAATCCATCACCCGCTGCCATTCGCCCTGCGCATCCTTGCGCACCTCGATGACGCTCAGCCCATGGGCCGCCTGCTCCTTGCGCACCTGTTCCAGCGGGCGCCGGCCATCGACTAGGCTGATGCCGTCGGGATGCAGCGTCGGGTTGACGTACTCGTGGTTGATCGCCAGCAGGCCGCGGCTGTCGGGCGCGTCGGGGAACGGGAAGAAATGCATGCCGTCGTGGTTGTCGCCGGCCTGCTTGAGCTGGGCTTGCCAATCGTCGCTGGCATCCGGCTGCCACTCGGGTGCGTCGGCATGCACCGGATCGCCCCAGGAGAAGAACACCCGGGCGCTGTAGCCCGGCGCCACTTCGACCCGGTCGAAATGCTGGTCGAGCTGGGTCGGAATACCTTCGAAGCCGAGCAGCGAATCGCCCCGGGTTGCGGCTCGCGCGCCGGCCATTCCGCCGCCGAGAAAGGCGATGCCGGCCAGGCCGAGGCCGCCCTTGAGCAGCCCGCGCCGGCGGTGATCGATCGCCTGCTGCAGCGGCACGTTGCCGCTCGGATTGACCGGCTGGTCGTCATGAGCGCCCACGCTCGCGTGAAAATCGGTGAAATCCTGTTTCATCGAAAACGGTTCCTGAGTTCGTAACGGCATCATTCGATGCGGTAATGGAAGGTGTTCTTTACGTCGGGCACGGCAACCGCGCGGCCGTCGACGATGCGCGGCTGGTAGCGAAAGCTCTTGGCGGCGGTGAGTGATGGGCGGATGAACAGCGGATGGCAGTCGCCGACCACTTCGGGCGAGCGCACGCGCCCCTGCACATCGACCGTGTAGCTGACCGTGCAGGAACCCTGCAGCCCGGCATCCAGCGCCCGTTGCGGGTAGACCGGCGGCTGCTTGGCAATCGGCAGGTATTGCCGGCTGGCTGCCTTGGCCGCCGCAGCCTGTCGTGCGCGCTCAGCCGCTTCGGCGCGTGCCATTGCCTCGGCTTCGCGCGCCGCCTGCAACCGTGCCTCTTCCTGAGCCATCCGCTCCCGCTCCTGTGCCTGTTCCTGGCGGCGTTGCTCGTCGCGCTGACGCTGCTGTTCGCGCTGGCGTTCCAACTGCTCGCGCTGCTGCTTCAGCTGCTCGGCCTTGCGCTCCTCTTCGGCGCGCTTGAAGGCCAGCTCGGCCTGCTCGAGCCGCTGCTGCTGGGCGTGGGTATCGACCTGCGGCTCGCGCGGCGGCGGTTCGACCGCGGGCTCGACGGGCGGTTCGACCGGCGCTGCGCTCGCGGGCGGTGCCGGCGGCGGCAGGCTGATCAACTGGGTCTGCATCACCTGGGTGGCGACCGGCATTTCCAGCGCTGGCGACCAGCTGCCGAGCAACAGCGCGAACAGTCCGGCGTGCATCCCGAGGGTCAGCAATGCAGCCCCGGCCGGACCGATCCACTGTCGCGGGACAACTTCGCTGCCATGCGCGACGGGCGTGCTGAAGGTCATCATCACGGCTGCCCGACTCCGGGCGGCGCCTCGGTGATCAGCCCCAGGTTGACCACCCCGCCGCGTTGCAGCTCGGCGATACCGGCGACCACGCGTCCGTAATCCGCCGCCTCATCGGCACGGACATAGACCTGGGTGTCACCGCGCTCGGCGATGATCGCGCCGACCTTGGCCTGCAGCTCGGCCAGGTCGACGGCGCTGTCGGTCTGGTTGTCGATGTCCAGCTCGCTGCCCAGGTTCCAGTAGAAGCCGCCATCGGCCTTTACCGAGAGTGTGAGGATCTGCCGCTCGTTCTCCACCGGCAGCGCTTCGGCTGCGACCTTGGGCAGCTCGATCTTGACGCCCTGCACCAGCATCGGCGCGGTGACCATGAAGATCACCAGCAGCACCAGCATCACGTCGATGTAGGGCACCACGTTCATTTCCGCCTTGGGCCCGTGTTTGTGCTGTGGTTTGACCAGCATGAAGGCGTCCTCCTCAGGCGGCTGCAGCGACGTTGGGTGAAGCGGCGTGCAGGCGCCGATGCAGGCGCGCCTGTAGCTCGTTGCCGAAGGCGTAGTAACGGCCGACCAGCGTCTGCCCACGGGCAGCGAAGCGGTTGTAGGCCATCACCGCGGGAATCGCCGCGAACAGGCCGATGGCCGTGGCGATCAGCGCTTCGGCGATACCCGGGGCAACGGTGGAAAGCGTGGCCTGCTGCACCTGCGAAAGGCCGAGGAAGGAGTTCATGATTCCCCACACGGTGCCGAACAGACCGATGTAAGGGCTCACCGAACCCACCGTGGCGAGGAACTGCAGGCCCTTTTCCAGACGCTCCTCCTGTTCGGCGACAGCCACGTACAGGCTGCGCTCGACACCCTGCGCCACCACATCCGGCGCGATGCCCGGCTGGCGTTGCAGCTGGGCGAACTCGCCGTACCCGGCGAGGAAGATGCGTTGCAGCGCCGCCTCGTCCGGCAGCGGCTGCGCCTGGCCTTCGCGATAGAGCTGGGCGAGATCGCCGCCCTGCCGGAAGCGCTGCAGGAAGCCGCGCTGCAGGCGTTCAGCGCTGCGCAACGCCACACTGCGACGGATGATCAGGTACCAGCTCGAAACCGACGCGAGGACCAAAATCATCATCACCGCCTGCACCACCAGGCTGGCTTCGCTGATCAGGCCCCAGATGGACATGTGCTCGAGAGTCGTTTGCATGAATCTTTTCCTCCTGCCCCGACTGGGGCAGCTGCTATTGGATGGCGGGTCGGTTACCGGGCGATGACGTCAGTCCAGACCGAGCGCATCGGCGACCGCCGACCAGGGCAGGTACTTGTAGTTCTGCGTACCCTCGGGCATGCGCTTGCGGCCGTCCTGCACCACCAGCATGCCGCGGTTCCAGACGCCGCCGAGGTTGGCCGAGGTGACTTCAAGCCCATCGGTCTCGGACGCGCCGTCGATGCCGCGTTCGGCGTTCAGGCCGATGCGGAACGCACCGCGCACGGCATAGGGCGCCTGGGCGTCGAGCACCAGGTAGCTGTCGTTGCCCTGGCTGGAAATCACCAGGTAGTCGCCGCGCTCGCCGTGGTAGAGCGCCAGGCCTTCGATGTCGTCGTATACCGGTCCGCCGACGCCGATGACCTTCTCCGGCGCCGCCGGCATCTCCGCACGGGCATCGACCACCCAGACGGCTACGTCCTCCTCACCGAGAAACAGCCGCTCGCTGCGGTCGTCGGCCACGCAACCCTCAGGCTGGCTGTCGAGCTTGAAGCGCCGCACCAGCTCGCCGCGCGGCTGGCCGGAGCTGCCATCGAGGCGGTACTGGAGGAAGGTGCCGTCCTTGTCGTTGGCGATGGCGTAGGTGGCGCCCTGGCGGTCCTGGAACATGCACAGGCCGTAGATATCGCTGAGCGACGTGGCGATCTGACCGAGATCTTCGAGTAGGCCGCTTGCCCGGTCGATGGCGAACAGCTGCAGGCTGTTGTGATCGCGGTTGCTGGCCACGGCCAGATCCACGCGCTTGCTGCCGAGGCGGAAGCCGCTGCGCACGTCGACGTTGTTCAGCCGGCCGACGGGCAGGCTTTGCACCTGGCGACCATCCAGGTCGTACACCACCAGGCCACCCTTCTTGTCGGTGCCAAGCACGCGACTCTGCGCCGGATTGCGCGGATGGACCCAGATCGCCGGATCATCGGCCGCATCGCCAAGGCTCGGCACCGGGCCGGTTTCCACCGCGGCCGGCAGGCTGACGATCGGCTCGGGCTGTGCAAGTGCGGTCGGCTGCCAGGCCAGACGGGCCGAATGCAGACCACGCTCGTCAGCCAGCAGCAGCTCGACACCCTCCTGAGTACGGCGCGCGCTCACCTGCTCTGGTTCGTCGAAGCCGTCGAGTGCGATTACGCCATCGGCTTGCCAGCCGGACTCGCCCTGACGGTACAGGTGCAGCGCCGGCGCTTCGGGATCGAGCGCCAGCAAGCCACCCGGCACCACTGCCAAACCTGCCGCAGCCTTTTGCAGCGCACCGAACGGCTTGACCAAATCGACCGGCTCACGCTGCAACGGCGCCTCGGCATCCGCCGGGTAGCGCCAGAAACCGACATTTTCCTCGTTGACGTAGAGCTGCCCGGCCGCGTCATCGGTCTGACAGAAGGCGCTCTGCGGCGGCAGGCTGAGCCCGCGCACACGCCGTGCTTCACCGAGCAGGCGACCCTGGCTGCCCACCAGCCACTGCTCGCCGACGCCCTCTTCGCCCAGCAGAAAAACGAAATCGTTGCGCGCGCTGTCGCGGTACAGGCACAGCCCTTCGATGGCGAATGCGGTGCGCGGTAGGTAGAGCGGCTGGCTCCAGGTCCGTTTGTCATCCAGGCCGATCAGCATCGCCTGCTGGCGCTTGCGCTCGACGGTTGCCAATAACAGCCCACGCCGGTCGACGCGGTGATCGAGGCCTTCGAAGCGCCCGGCATACTCGGCAACGCTGGCGCCTGTGCCATCCAGCAGGCGCAGGCCCTGCTTGTCCACCAGGATGCGCTTTGCATCGGCCCAGGGGCCAACGTCGCTCATCAGCTGGCCATATTCGAAACCAGCCTGCATGGATTCGCTGATGCTCAGCTGCGTCGTTTTTTGCGGCTCTTCCTGGGGGGCGGACTGGCAGGCCGCCAGGGCGATACACAGGCCGAGCAGCGCGGTTTTGGGTAATGCGTACATGGCTATTCCATTTAGCTGCCGCGGGCCGGCGCCCGGCCGTAAAGGGGAACGGCGGGCACCGGAGCGGCATGGGGTCAGAAGTGGGTCAGGGTCAGGCCGAGCTTGTAGGTCGGGCCGTACTCTTCGTACTGGGCGTTGTAGGAACGGTGCCCGGTGTAGACGTAGTAGGACTCGTCCGTCAGGTTCAGCGCTTCGAAGGTCAGCTGCAGGTTCGGCGTGAGGAAGTAGCCGGCCTTGAAGTCGACGAACAGCTGATCGTCGACGTACAGGTCGTGAGCCTTGTCGTCGATACCGGCCACCTCGTACAGGTAGTCGGACTTGTAGTTGGCGGCCAGGCGCAGGTTGAGCCGGTCGTTCTCCCAGCCGACCATCAGGTTGCCGACCGTATCGGAGTGGTTCGGCAGGTCGATACTGCGGCGCATGCCCTGCCCCTCGATGTCCGCGTCGGACTGGCTGAAGGTGGCATTGGCGCCCAGCAACAGGCCGTTCCACGGCGCCGGCAGCCAGTCGAGCTTCTGCGAGTAGGCCAGCTCCAGGCCGTAGAGCTTCGCGCTGCTGCCGTTCTGGAAGCTGAGCGCTTCGTCGAAGGCTGCCCACTGGCCAGTGCCGGCCAGATCCGTGTTGTAGATGAAGTTGTCGATGTCCTTGTAGAACAGGTAGGCGGACACCACGCCGGCGCGGCCCATGTAGTGCTCGATGCCAAGGTCGTAGTTGACCGACTCCAGCGGCTTGAGATCGGGATTGCCGAACTCGGCGTCGTCGCCGTCGATGACGAAACCGGGCGCCAGCTGGCCGAAGGTCGGGCGTACCACGCTGTTGGTCCAGGCGGCGCGGATCAGCGTGTCATCGGTCAGCTGGTAGCGTACGTGCAGCCCAGGCAGCCAGTGGTGGTAGTCGTTGCTGCTGGAAATCGACTCGAACTGGTCGTCGCGCATGCCGGTGCCCTTGGCCCGAAAGCGTGTGCCCTCGTAGCGCAGGCCAGCGATGACGCGCCAGCGGTCGATGTCCACCGTGTTCATCAGGTACGCGGCGTTGATGTCCTCGTGCATGTCGAAGTCGTTGATGCGCGACTCTTCCTCGTCGTAGAACTCGCTGGCGTCCAGCCCGGCGATCGCACCCTTGATCGCCGAGGCGCTGATGCCGCGGCCGAAGCGGCCGAGGACGTAGTCGACATTGCCGCCCTGAAAATCGGCCAGGGTCAGGTCGTCGAAGTCGTCGTAGACCCAGACCTCGCTGTCGTTGTCCTTGTGCCGGCGGCTGAGCTTGCCGCCGAACTTGGCCTGCGCCGCGTAGCCCTGGATGTCATATTCGCGCGCCAGATCCAGCCGAATGTTCTTCTCGCGGTCGCGGGTGTCGCTCTTCGCCCATTCCACTTCGTCCAGTTCGAAGGAGGCCGGATCGTAAAAGGCCGAATCCACTGTCAGGCGCGGCTTGCGGCTGCTGGAGAAACCGGCGTCGGCGAAGTCGCCTTCGAAGGTCGCGCCGGCGATGCCACCCGGGTTGCGCTCGCGGGACTGGCTGTAGCCGACCTGCCCGCTCAGAGTCCAGAGCCCCATCATGCGTTCGCCACCGAATACGTAGGACTGGATGGTCTGGGTTTCCTCGCGCGATTTCAGCTCGCGCCAACCCTCGGCATCGCCGGTTTCGCCGGGCAACTGAGCGTCCTCGAACTCCACGCCGGCGGCGTTGCGCGTTTCGGTGTCCTTGAAGCGGCTGTACAGCGTGCGCAGGTAATAGCTGCTGACATCGTCCGGCTTGTAGTCGAAGTTCAAGCCGAAACCGGTGCGCTCACGGGTGATCTCGTAGTCGCGCTGCTCGAACTCCTCCAGGCGTGCGCCATCGTCGGCGAAGTCCCACTTGCCGCCGGTTTCGACGTTATCGGAGCCGAAGTCACGCTCCTGCCAGCTGATGGCCGCGGCGACGCCGAAGTTGTCGACGCCACCACCGAGGCTGAAGCGGTTGCTGATCGCACCGGAGAATTTCGGGCTGGTTTTCTCGACGTTCTCGTCGTAGCTGCCTTCGCCGCTGATGCTGTAGAACAGGCCGTCGTGGTCGAAGGCAGACAGGCTCTCCACCTCAATGGTGCCGCCCAGAGAGTTGGCGTCCATGTCCGGGGTGAGGGTCTTCACTACCGACAACGACTGCACCAGCTCCGAGGGCAGCACGTCGAGGGCCACCGCGCGGCGCTTGCTTTCCGGCGAGGGCACCAGGGTGCCGTTGATGGTGACGCTGTTCAGGTCCGGCGCGATGCCGCGCACGCTAACGAAACGCCCTTCACCCTGATCGCGCTCCACCGAGATGCCCGGAATGCGCTGCAGCGCCTCGGCGGCGTTGTCGTCCGGCAGCTGGCCGATGCCGTCGGCGTGAACCACGCTCTTGACGCTGTCGGAATTGCGCTGGTCCTTCAGTGCTTCGTCGATGCTGACGGCCTGGCCGATCACTTCGACATGCTCCATGACCAGCGGCTCCTCAGCCCAGGCCGAACCGGCGCTGACGGCCAGGGCCAGCAGGCTGATGCGGAATCCTGCATGGCGGATGCCGCTGCGGTATGTGCTCATGAACAATCCCCCGAACGGTGTTTACCGGGTCCATCCCGGAACTGCAGCGGACGGTAGGTGGGGGATATGGCGGTTCTGTGACAGGAGGTTCGGGGAGGGCTTGGAACAGGGGGTTTTCGGGGATTTTGCGAGCGGGATTGAGCTGATATGACCTGTTTTCAGGGCGGACTGCGCGCCAGAGCCGTTTTTTCGAAGGGGTCGAAAGTTTCTGTTTCGCCCTGCTGGGCGAGTCACTTTTTCCAGACGCGCCTGCCCGGCCGGGAAAAAAGTAACCAAAAACGCTAAGCCCCTGCATACGGCCCCGCGCTACGCGCGGGGTTCGTTCGCTACATCGCTGCTCCAGGGGTCGGCTTACAAGGGACGCCTAGTTCTCTCGCGGCATCCATGCCGCTCGCTCTCCTACGCAACGATTCCATTCGACCTCCTGAAAGGGGCATTCGGTATTACCTGGTGATCTGTGCAAGTACATGCAGAGCTACTCCCCTTTTATGTGGACAGGTCGTAGAAATGCTTCGCGTACGTAATGCAGAGCGCCAAAGCACGGCTCCCATGCTGAAACGTAGAAACCTTGAGTGATCCTCTAACCCGCGGAAGCCTAGGCTGCTTATCGTTCTGCTTGCACTGCCTCCCAGGCGACTCCCAATCGCCCCTTCAGGAGGGTGAACGGAGCCGTCGTGTAGAGGGGCGAGCGGCATGGATGCCGCGAGAGCCGTAAAGGGCCATGGATGGCCCTTGTACGGCGACCCTCGGAACAGCGGCGTAGAGAACGAACCCCGGCGCAGCCGGGGCCGGATGCAGGGGCAAGCGTTTTTGCCTACTTTTTCCGCGACTGGAAAAAGTAGGTCGCCCAGCAGGGCGAAACCCAGCTATCAAGCAACTCCCTAATTCGTCTGACGCCCCAAAAGATTAAAAACCCCCTGAGCCAATTCAACCCCCACCCCATTCATCCAACCGTCACATCCATCTGTTTCCGTGCCCTCACGCACTGGCGCGATCCCTCGCCACGGAGACACGATGAAATCCCTCCTCAAACTCCACACCCTCACCCTCCTCGGCCTCGCCCTGGCCGCCAACGTCGGCCTGCAGCTGCTGCTCGCCGTCGGCCAGCTCAAATCCTGGGGCGAGATCGACTGGATGGACGTCGTCGGTGAAGGCGGTTGCGCCGCCCTTGCCCTCGCCTGGCTGATCATGCTGCTGCACAGCCGCCCGGCCGGCCGGGTGACGCGGTTGCTGGCGCTGGGGCTGGCCTGTATCTGTTTTTCCTGGTGGATGGACCTGCTCGACGAGTTCATCCAGATCCCCGCCACCATCGCCTGGGACAACTGGCTGGAAACCGCGCCCATGCCGGTCGGCCTGATCCTGCTGACCTTCGGCATCTACCACCTGAATCAGGAACAGCGTGCGATCAACGCGCAGATGCACAAGCGCGAGCGACTGTTTCGCGAGCATCGCCTGTTCGACAACCTGACCCCGCTTGGCACCGCCGAGTACCTGCGTCGGCAGCTCGACCACACCCTACGCCAAGCCAATGAGGAACAGCGCCCGCTGTCGCTGCTGGCGGTGGATCTCGACGAATTCAGTCGGGTCAACCAGCGCTACGGCCAGGAAGAAGGCGACCTCGTGTTGCAGGCCGTGGCGCAGTTGCTGGTGCTCAACCTGCGCCATCAGGACCTGCTCTGCCGCCTCGCCGGGGATCGCTTCGTCGTGCTGCTGCCCGATACCGCCGAGCAACAGGCGCGGCAGCTCGCCGAGGAGTTGCAGACCGCCGTCGCCAGCCTCGCGCACAAGACGCGCCAGCACGGGGAACGCCTGCATCTGCGCGCCAGCACCGCGGTGGTGATGGCCTTCGACGACGATGCCGAGCAGTTGCTCAAACGCCTCAACCTCGGTTTGGCCAAGGCCAAGCAGTCACTGCCACGCTGCGCCTGAGGCGACCATGGAAAGCCCGTTACGCTGGTACGAATGGGACACCCGCTTCATCGCCGCCCACCACCAGCCGGCGGTGTTGCTCGACCTGGCACTCTCGCGCGGTATCGACAGCCATGCGCTGCTGCGCGGCAGCGGGCTGTTCTACGAGGACGTCGCCAGCGGCCGCGCCCGCGTCAGCCCGGAGCAGCTGCTGACGCTCATCGGCAATACCGAGCGCTTGTTGGGTGCTGCGGACAGCAGCTTTCTGTTCGGCCAGCGCTTGCTGCCCGGGCACTACGGCGATGTCAGCCTTGCCTTGGCCAACGCCGGCAACCTCGAACAGGCGCTGGAGCGGCTTAGCCAGTTCCGCGCCCTGCTCTGCCCGCTGCTGGCGCCAAGGCTGCTGCTGGACGAGCAGCAGCTGCACATCTATTGGCTGGACAACGGCAGCGCCGGCCGCCACCAACGGTTTCTCATCGAAGCGCACCTGACCGCCATCGTCGCGCTGTGCAAGCGCGGCAGCGGCCTGCGCCTGCCGTGGCGCTTCCAGTTCGCCTACCCGCAGCCGCGCCATGTCGAGCAGTACTGGGTGCACCTGGGTGACGCGCTGCAGTTCGACCGCCACCTGACCCTGCTCAGCCTGCCTCGCGAGTACCTGCACCAGCCCTGGCCCGATGCTTCGGCCACGGTAGGCCAGGTCGCGCAGCAGGCCAGCCAGCAGCAGATCGAGGCGCTGGAAGGCCCCTGTGCGTTTCTCGATGCGTTCTACCAATACCTGCATGACAACATCCGCGAGCCGCTGAACCTGGAGCGCGTCGCGCTGGCGTTCGCCATGAGTCCGGCGACGCTCAAGCGCAAGCTGGCCAAGCACGGCACGCACTTCCAGGAACAGCTCGATCTGGTGCGCACGCACGTTGCGCTCTACCTCTATCAGGCCCGCGGCCTAGGCAACGAGGCCGTGGCGCGGCACCTCGGCTTCAACGACACCACCAACTTCCGTCGCGCCTTCAAGCGCTGGACCGGGGTGGTGCCCAGCGGGCTGCAGCCGCTGTTCGACGCCCCCTGACGGCATGCTAAGGTGCCGCCCGCATTACCTTCGAGGCGAGCGGGCATGGATATCAAGCAGCTGAAGTTTCTCGTGGCGCTGGATGAAACGCGTCATTTCGGTCAGGCCGCGGCGCGCTGCCATGTCACCCAGCCGACGCTGTCGATGCGCCTGCGCGGCCTCGAAGACGAGCTCGGCCTGCAACTGGTGATCCGCAGCCAGCGTTTCGAAGGCTTCACCCCCGAAGGCGAACGCATCCTCGCCTGGGCGCGCAGTCTGCTCGCCGCACAGGACGGCCTGCTGGCCGAAGCCGCCTCCTGCCGTGGTCAGCTGGTCGGCACCTTGCGCCTGGGCGTGGTGCCGCTGGCCGGTTTCGACCCGATGCAATTGGTGCAGGCCTTCGGCGAGCGCCACCCGAATCTGCGCTTCGAGTTGTTCGCGTTGAGCAGCGATCAGATTCTCGAACGGCTCAATCGCAATCTGCTGGACCTGGGCCTGTCCTACCTGGAACGGCTGGATGACGCGCACTTCACCAGCCTGCCGCTCGGCGAAACCCGCATGGGGCTGTTGCATGACGAGTGCCATTTTCGCTTCGACGCGCCATCGCTGCGCTGGGAAGCGCTCGCCGATCTTCCGCTAGGTCTTTTGACCGGCGGCATGCACTTTCGCCAGTCCATCGACCATGCGCTGCGTAGCCGTGGCCTGAGCCTGGCGCCGCGACTGCAGACCGATGCCGTGCATCATCTGCTGCAGGCCGTAGGCGCCGGACTGTGTTGCGCAATCATGCCGCTGGATAGCGGCCTCGAAGCACTGGACAGCCGACTGACCCTGACGCCCATCGACAACGCCAGTACCCTCGCGCCGCTGGGGCTGATCCTGCGTCGCGGCTCACCGCGATCCGCGCTGGGCGAAGCCTGTTTCAACGAAGCGCGCGAGCTGTTGCAGCGGCAAAGACCTGCCATCTCCTGACGGGCGATCG
The DNA here is from genome assembly GCF_000661915.1 of Stutzerimonas decontaminans. Classification (NCBI taxonomy): domain Bacteria; kingdom Pseudomonadati; phylum Pseudomonadota; class Gammaproteobacteria; order Pseudomonadales; family Pseudomonadaceae; genus Stutzerimonas; species Stutzerimonas decontaminans. The sequence goes on from NZ_CP007509.1 coordinate 2,623,234, forward strand.
ATACGCTCGATCACCCTATCGAACATAGCGATTGGACGATCCCTCCCTGCGCTCCTAGGCTCCCTGCGTCGACCTGTCGCAGGCCATCGCCATGCAATACGCCACCCTCAACGCCCCAAGCGCCAGTGCTCCGGATCTCGGCGCAGCGCCCTTGGCTGACGAATGCGCCCTGGCCATCAGCTACAACGGCCTCAATCAGGCCGTGATGATGGTGACACCGCTGGATCTGGAAGACTTCGTTATCGGCTTCAGCCTGAGCAGCGGCTTGATCGAGCGCATCGATGATCTACGCGACCTGCGTTTGCGGGGCGATGGCTGCGCGCAGCATGCCGAAGTGCAGGTGAGCCCGCGGGCGTTCTGGCACATCAAGCAGCAACGACGGCAGTTGGCCGGCCACAGCGGTTGTGGCCTGTGCGGCATGCAGGCGCTGGAGCAGGCATTGCCGCAGCTCGCACCACTTTCGCCAATCGATCTGCCGCCCGAAGGACATTTCCACGATCTGCGCCAGCGCATCGCCAACGCCCAGCTGCTGGCCCGCGACAGCGGTGCACTGCACGCGGCACTGTATGTCGACGGCAACGGAGAGATCGCCCTGTGCCGCGAGGACATCGGCCGGCACAACGCCCTGGACAAGCTGATCGGTGCGCTGACGCTGCAGCGCCGTACCCCGAGCGAAGGCTTCGTCGTGGTCACCAGCCGCTGCAGCCTGGAGCTGATCCACAAGGCCGTGCGCGCCGGCATCGGCACGCTGGTCAGTCTGTCCGCGCCGACCCACCTGACCGTCGAGTGGGCGCGTCGGCATCACCTCAACCTCATTCACCTGCCCCACCACAGCGCGCCACGGGTCTACAGCCCGGCACCTGCGCTGCCCGAACAGAACGGATGTCACCCATGAGCCGCACGTCCCGCTTCCATCCCGCCACCCGTTTCCAGCCCTACGCCGGTCCGGCAGGCGGCTGGGGCGCGCTGCGCAGCGTGGCCAGCGCCTGGCTCGGCAGCGGCAACGCGCTGAAGAACATCCGCGCGATGCTGCGCACCAACCAGAACGGCGGCTTCGACTGCCCCGGCTGCGCCTGGGGTGATTCGCCGGAGGCCGGTGCGGTGAAGTTCTGCGAAAACGGCGCCAAGGCAGTGAACTGGGAAGCGACCCGGCGCCGCGTGGACGCCGCGTTCTTCGCCCGCCACAGCGTCAGCCAGTTACGCGAGCAGAGCGATTACTGGCTCGAATACCAGGGCCGCCTGAGCGAACCGGTCCGTTACGAGGTCGCCAGCGACCGCTACCTGCCGATCAGCTGGGACGATGCCTTTGCGCTGATCGCCCATCACCTGAACGGCCTGGACAGTCCGCACCAGGCAGCCTTCTACACGTCCGGTCGGGCCAGCAACGAAGCGGCCTATCTCTACCAGCTGTTCGGTCGCAGCTTCGGCACCAACAATTTTCCCGACTGCTCGAACATGTGCCACGAGGCCAGCGGCGTCGCCCTGACCGAATCCATCGGCGTCGGCAAGGGCACGGTGACGCTGGAGGATTTCGATCACGCCGATGCGATCTTCGTTCTCGGGCAGAACCCCGGCACCAACCATCCGCGCATGCTCGAACCATTGCGTCAGGCTGTGGAGCGCGGCGCTCAGGTGGTCTGCTTCAATCCATTGCGCGAGCGCGGGCTGGAGCGCTTCCAGCACCCGCAGAAGCCCATCGAGATGCTCGCCAACCAGGACGCGCCGACTCACAGTGCCTACTTGCGGCCCAATCTCGGTGGCGATCTCGCGGTGCTGCGCGGTATCGCCAAGTACCTGCTGCAATGGGAGCAGGAAGCCCAGGCCAGCGGCGCGCCGGCGGTGTTCGATCACGCGTTTCTGGCTGAGCACAGCCACGGGCTGGACGCCTATCTGGCCGAGGTCGAAGCCACGCCCTGGGCGCTGATCGAGCAGCAGTCGGGGCTCGACCGCGAAACCATTCGCCACGCAGCCGCAATCTACCGCAACGCCGAAAAGGCCATCGTCTGCTGGGCGATGGGCATCACCCAGCACCGTCACTCGGTGGCGACCATCCAGGAAATCGCCAACCTGCTGCTGTTGCGCGGCAACCTCGGCAAGCCCGGCGCTGGCGCCTGCCCGGTGCGCGGCCACAGCAACGTACAGGGCGACCGCACCATGGGCATCAACGAGCGGCCGCCGCTCGCGCTGCTCAATGCACTGCAGCGCCAGTTCGACCTGCCGATGCCGCGCCAGCCCGGCTACAACACCGTGGAATGCATCCAGGCCATGCTCGCCGGGCAGGTCAAGGTGTTCATCGGTCTGGGCGGCAACTTCGCCCAGGCCACGCCGGACACCCCGCGCACCCAGCAGGCGCTGCGCAACTGCGCGCTGACCGTACAGATCAGCACCAAGCTCAACCGCAGCCACCTGACCATGGGCCGCGACGCGCTGATCCTGCCGTGCCTCGGCCGCACCGACATCGACCGCCAGGCCTGCGGCCCGCAGGCGGTCACCGTGGAAGACTCGTTCAGCATGATCCACGCCTCGCGCGGCCAGCTCGAGCCCGCGTCCGCCGAGATGCGCTCGGAGCCGGCCATCGTCGCCGGCATCGCCGCCGCCACGCTGGGCAAGCGCCCGGTGGACTGGCTCTGGCTGGTGGAGGACTACGCCCGAATCCGCGAGCTGATTGCGGCGACCATTCCCGGTTTCACCGGCTTCGACCACCGCCTGCATCGCCCTGGCGGTTTCTACCTGGGCAACGCCGCCGCCCGGCGCGAATGGAAAACCGCCAGCGGTCGCGCCGAGTTCAAGGCGCACCCGTTGCCGGCCGATCTGCTACCCGAGCAGGCCCGCCACGGCGGCGTGGAGGCCGACCTGATCCTGCAGACGCTGCGCTCCCACGATCAGTACAACACCACGCTCTATGGTCTGGATGATCGCTATCGTGGGGTGAAAGGCATGCGCGATGTGGTGTTCGTCAATCCCGCCGACATCCAGCGGCTGGGCCTGGAAGCCGGGCAGCAAGTCGATCTGATTTCGCTGTGGGACGACGGTATCGAGCGCCGCGTGCGCGGTTTCACCCTGCTCGCCTACGACACCCCGCCCGGCCAGGCCGCCGCCTACTACCCGGAAACCAACCCGCTGGTGCCGCTGGAGAGCTTTGGCGACCGCAGCCACACGCCGACTTCGAAATTCATCGCGATTCGAGTGCTGCCGAACACGCAGAAAACAGAGCAGCAGCTGATCGCCAGCGGGCAGTGACGCTCATTCGAAACGGCTGGAATCGTCGCGATCGTGCGGGTAGCGCTGGCTGAGCGGAAACGACGGTAGCCAGCCTTCGCGGCGCACGGTCCAGCACTCATAGGTCGGCGTCAGCTGGTCGGGCGCATCCAGCGCGCCTAGGTGCACCTCGATTTCATCACCACTGCGGGCAAACACCGAAGAGCCACAGCGCGGGCAGAAATACCGTCCAGCATATTCGGCCGTCTCGCCCTCGACGGTTACCGCGTCCTGCGGAAACACTGCCGCTGCGTAGAACAGCGCACCATGATGTTTGCGGCAGTCCAGGCAGTGACAAACCCCAACTCGATAAGGCTGCCCGGACGTCACGATCCGTACGTTACCGCACAGGCAGCCACCGGTTAATGAATCCACCTTGTGTCTCCTCCGTCAGTGCTGAAAGCGGCGCGCCAGGCCAGCGAGCGTACGGCCGTGCAACGACCGCCAGTGAAGCGTAGTCGCCTCTCGGCTGCCGCACTAAGGAGCACATAGAGCCGAGCCTCAGCTTCCCTTGCGCCCCTGCCCAGCGAAACGCTGAATGTCATGGGTCGGCCCCGAGACGATCAGCAGATCGCCTGGCAGCACCTGGGTACTGGGCGTCGCATGCTGAAAGTCCTGGTTGGCGCGCTTGAGTCCGACGACAGTCACGCCGAACTTCTCGCGGACTCCCGCAGCGGCGAGCGTGCTGTTGTGAATCCGCTCAGGGGCATGGATCTTGGCGATCGCGAAGCCGTCGTCGAACTCGATGAAATCCATCATCCGTCCGGAGATCAGATGGGCAACCCGCTCGCCCATGTCCGCCTCGGGGTAGACCACATGATGCGCGCCGATCCGCGTCGCGATCTGCCCATGGTCGGCGGTCAACGCCTTGACCCAGATGTCTTTGATGCCCAGTTCGGTCAACGCCATGATGGTCATCAGGCTTGCGGCCATGTCGGAGCCGATGCCGACGATAGCGTGGGGGAAATCAGCGACGCCGAGCTGACGCAGCGCCATGACATTGGTGGAGTCGGCCTGCACCGCATGGGTCAGCAGGTCTGCCCAGGCATGCACGGGTTCTGCCGCCTGATCGATGCCCATCACGTCATGCCCCAGGCGCGTCAGTGAGCGCGCCACCGAGCTGCCAAACCGACCAAGCCCAATGACCACCACGCTGTCGCCTTTGGAGAAAGAAAATTGCTCTGAAAACAACAATTTAGCCAACAATTGGATGTTCCTCCGGGTAGCGGTAAGGCATGCGATGCTCGCCCAGTGCGAGGGATGCGGCCAGGGTGATGGTGCCGACCCGGCCGACGTACATGAGCAACGTCAGCATCAGCTGGCTGGTCTCAGGCAGATCGGCGGTGATACCGGTGGACAGACCGACGGTGCCGAATGCGGAAATAACTTCGAAGATCACCTGATCGGTAGGGATGTCGGTGTCGCGCAGGATGACCAGCGTGCCCAGCACGACCATGGCGCTGCCGAGCACCAGCACGGTAATTGCCTGGCGCTGGGCCGAACTACCGACCCGACGGCCGAACGCCTCGCTGTCGGCCCTGCCGCGGATCTCAGCGATCACCAGCAGCGCCAGGATGGCAACGGTTCCGACCTTCACCCCACCGGCAGTACCGGCGCTGCCGCCGCCGATGAACATCAGAAAATAGTGCAACGCCCAGCTTTCGTGGGTCAGCGCGCCGATATCGATTGCATTGAAACCGGCCGTACGCGCCGAGACCGAAACGAAGGCTGCCGAAAGAAGCTTGTCGGCCCAGGCCATGGGACCGAGCGTGCCCGGATTGGACCACTCGAACAGCAACACCGTCATGAAGCCACCCACCAGCAGCACTGCCGTCCCCGACAGCGTCAGTTTGGTGTGCAGCGACCAATGACGCGGGTCCGACCACCGCCGGCGCAGATCGTTGAGAACGGGAAAGCCGATGCCGCCGATGATAATGGCGCTCATGACCGGCAGCAGGATGAAGCCATCAGTGGCGTAGCGCACCAGGCCGTCGCCGTAGATGGAGAAACCGGCGTTGTTGAACGCCGATACGGAATGGAACAGGCCGCTCCAGGCGGCCTCGCCCCAGCCAAGGCCGTACGACAGATGTAGGCGCAGGGTCAGCAGCAGCATGACCACCAGCTCCATCACCAGCGTAACGACCAGCACCAGTTTCGCCACGCTGCTGATATCACCCAGCCCCAAAACATGGGACTCGGCTTGCGCGACCAGCTTGGTACGCAAGCGGAACGATCGGTTGACCAGCAAGCCCAGCAGAGTTGCCAGGGTCATCATGCCGAAGCCACCGAGCTGGAACAGCGCCATGATCACGACCTGGCCGAAGGTCGACCAGTACGTGCCAGTGTCGACCACCACCAGACCGGTAACGCAGACCGCCGAGACGGCAGTGAAGAAGGCCGCGAGCAACGGGCCGGTCTCGCCGCTGGCATGGGCAATGGGTAATGAGAGCAGCGCTGTGCCGCAGAGGATGGCGAACAGGAAAACGAGAGCAACGGCCCTGCCTGGGTGCAGCAATGATTTCATTCGACCCGCGCCAACAGATCCGAGAAAGGAGAACGGGCCGTCCGACCGGCGGCCCGAGAGCAGAGCGAGAGGCTATGCCCATTGATCCGTTTGTTCAACTGGCAGTGGCAAGGCGGCGAGCGCCTAAGCGGGTAAAGCTAGCTCGAGCACCCGGGTGGCAAGAATGTCGATGGAGGTCGGCTTAGTCAGCACCTTCGGCCGCTCTGGCATACCTGAACTTTCCTGGCAGAGGGCTGTCATTCAGCTGATGCACCATACGGAGCGGCAGCTGCGCGCTCCGTTGATGGCCGTTGTGCTTCGCGCGCCCGGCTGTGGTCAACCGACCCTCCCGGCTACTTCCGATGTGCCTGTCTCCGGTATTCGACAGCGCCTCAGTGGGGCCAGGTGCAGCCAACCCCACTGCCCCACCCCGGGGACTTATTCTTCTTCAGATAACGCGAATTCTTCATGTCCATATCTCTTCATCTTTCTGCCTTGCTCTCACGACTCGCCCTTGCCAAGTCCCGCCGGTTCATCGGCGCCGGTCTGTTTGGAGCCCTGCTAATGGCGGGCCCGGTGAATGCTCAAGAATCCTCCAGCAACACGCGATGGGTTAGCGACAGTCTGAACACCTTCGTGCGCAGCGGTCCCACCGACGGCTACCGCATCGTCGGCACCCTGACTTCAGGACAGAAAGTCGAGTTGATCAGCACCCAGGGCGATTACAGCCAGGTGCGTTCGGAATCCGGCAGCAACGTCTGGATTCCCAGCAAGGAGCTGCAAGAAGTACCCGGCCAGGCCGAACGCCTGCCGCAGCTCGAACAGCAGGTCGCAGAATTGAGTGAAGAACTCAAGACTATCGTCGACAGCTGGAAGGTACGCGTGCAAGGGATGCAGGAAACCCTGGATTCGCGCAAAGCCCTGATCGACGAACTGGATTCCCGCCGCGTAGCGCTCGAAACAGAACTCACCGAAGCCCGATCAGAACTGCGCTCCACCCAGGCCCGCCTAGGCGACGAGAACAAGCAGGTGCTCATGCAGTACATGGTCTATGGCGGCAGTATTGCCGGCGTCGGACTGCTGGTGGGCCTGATCCTGCCAACGCTGACCCGTGGCCGCAAACGTAACGATCGCTGGTTCTGATCACCAGTACAGCAGCAACAGCAGCGTCCTGGCTCTGAGAGAAGCTAGGAACCAGGACGGCTGATAACGCTACGCGCGGCGCGCTTGAGCCGCTCCGTTCGTCAAACCGCCATCGCTTAAGCCTTGCGCGACGACTATGCTTGTCGCAGAGAACTGCTAGGAAGCCAGGCACACATGGGCGCAGTATGGCGGTCCGACAAGACATCCCAGGATGGGCGTAACAAGCGCGCCCCCACCCCTAAATCATCTCCCAAATCAGCTAAAGGTCGCCGCAAGGTGGCGCGCCGGTTGGCGCTGCTCGTCGGCGTTTCGCTGCTGGCTGGCGGCAGTTACCTTGGCTGGCAGGAGCTGGAAAGCTCACGGTGGCAGTCCCACTGGTTGAGCCGCTATGCCGCGGATCTGGATTACGTCGTCATGCCGGGGCCGAGCCCGCGCATTCAGTTTCCCGAGGATGGCCCGTTCGATCGCCGGCTGGGTTACGTGGACCTGCCGCGCTTCATTGAGCAGCTGTCGCAGCGCAACTTCCGGGTCGAGGAGCAGGCGCGCTTTTCGCGAGCGTTGCTGGATTACACCAGCCGCGGATTTTTTCCGCCCTACCCAGAAGAATCAAAAGCGGGGCTGACGATCAACGATTGCCGGGGTGCGCCGCTGTACACCAATAGCTATCCGCGGCAGTACTACGAGCGCTTCGAGGACATTCCGCCGCTGGTGGTGATGAGCCTGCTGTTCATCGAGGACCGCGGACTGCTCGATACCAAACGCCCTAACGCCAACCCGGCGGTGGACTGGCCACGCTTCACCAAGGCGGCGATCAGCCAGTTGGAAAAACGTCTGGGCCTGGGCGGTCAGGCAGCCGGCGGCAGCACCCTGGCTACCCAGGTAGAAAAATACCGGCATTCACCGGAAGGCCGCACTGGCGACCCGCAGGAGAAGATCCGGCAGATGGTCTCCGCCAGCGTGCGGACCTACCGTGAAGGCCCACAGACACTTGCCACGCGCCAGCGCATCGTGCGCGACTATCTCAATAGTGTGCCGCTCTCGGCCGCGCCGGGGCATGGCGAGGTGCATGGCATCGCCGACGGCTTGCGGCTGTGGTTTGGCGCCGACTTCCGCGAATTCAATCGCCTGCTCGATCCGCGCAACGGCGAAGAGGTCGATCCACAGGCGCGAGGCCTGGCGCTGCGTCAGGTGCTCTCGCTGCTGATCGCCCAACGGCGTCCGTCCTATTACCTGGGTGCCGGCCGCGAGGAAATGGCGGCGTTGACCGACAGTCACATCCGCTTGTTGGCCAACGGCGGCATCATCGATGCAACCCTGCGAGACGCTGCGCTGAATCAGCGTATCGTCGCGCGCAGCCCGAGCCGCGACTCGGCAATCCAGACAGTCGACGCTACCAAGGGCATCACCGTGGCGCGGATGCGCCTGGCCGGGCTGCTCGGCTTGCCGCTCTATGATCTGGATCGCCTGGACTTGACCGCCAGCACGCCGTTGCAGGGCGATCTGCAAGCGCAGATCAGCGAGTATCTGGTGCGTCTGGCAGACCCGGCGTTCGCCGAAACGGTGGGTCTGTTTGGTGAACGGATGCTGTCTCCGGAAAAGACCGCCGAGGTGCGTTACAGCTTCACACTGTTCGAACGCGGCGAAGAAGGCTTCCGGGTTCGCGTGCAGACCGACAATACCAACCAGCCGTTCGACATCAACGAAGGCAGCAAGCTGGAGCTGGGCTCGACCGCCAAGCTGCGCGTGCTGACGACCTATCTCGAAGTCATCGCCGAGCTGCACCAACGCTACTCGGATCTCACCCCGGCCGAGCTGCGCAAGATCGACGCCAAGGCCAACCTCAGCCGCTGGGCCATCGATTACCTGGCCACGCACAGCGACCGCAGCCTGGATCGCATGCTCGACGCCGCGCTGGAGCGACGCTATTCGGCCAGCCCTGCCGAACGCTTCTTCACCGGCGCCGGCATGCACCGTTTCGGCAATTTCCGCCGCGAGGACGACGGCCGTATCCCCACCGTGCGCGAATCTCTGCGCGAATCGATCAACCTGCCGTTCGTGCGCCTGATGCGTGATCTGGTCAGCTACAGCACCCACGAAACCACCAACAGTGCCGAGCTGCTGAACGACGACAAAGACCCGCGCCGCCAGGAATACCTGACCCGCTTCGCCGATCGCGAGGGCTCGGTATTCCTGCAGCGCTTCTGGAAGAAATATCGCGACAAGACGGCCGAGCAGCGCATCGAAACCTTCCTCCAGGGCATGCGGCCCACACCGGTACGCCTGGCGGCAGTGCATCGCTACCTGATGCCGGATGCCGAGCGGCCGGCATTCGATCGCTTTCTCAAGCAGCACCTGCCGGATGCCAGCCTCAGCGACAAGCAGCTGGATGCGCTCTACACCCGCTACGGCCCCGGCGCCTACAGCCTGCCCGATCAGGCCTACATCGCCCGCACGCACCCGCTGGACCTCTGGCTGCTCGGCTACCTGATCGCGAACCCTCAGGCGACGCTTTCCGAGGTGGTTGCCGACAGCCGTGCGGAGCGCCAGGAAGTCTACGGCTGGCTGTTCCGCAGCCGATACAAGAGCGCGCGCGACAGTCGCATTCGCATCATGCTGGAGGTCGAGGCCTTCACCGACATCCACCGGCGCTGGCAACGGCTGGGCTATCCATTCGACAACCTGGTGCCTTCGCTGGCAACGGCGCTGGGCAGCTCGGGTGATCGACCGGCCGCGCTGGCCGAACTGATGGGCATCATCCTCAACGACGGTATCCGCCTGCCCAGCGTACGCATCGACAACCTGCACTTCGCCGAAGGCACCCCTTATGAGACACGCATGGGCTTCGTCGCGGGCGACGGCAAGCGGGTGATGCCGGTCGAGGTCGCCCGCGCGCTGCAGGATGCGCTGGCCAATGTGGTCGAAGGCGGCACGGCGCGGCGCCTGCAGGGCAGCTTCGTGCAGGCGGACGGCAGCGCCTTGCGTGTGGGTGGCAAGACCGGCACCGGCGACAACCGTATCCAGAGCGTCGGCTCCGGCGGACGACTGATCAGCTCGCTGGCCCTGAACCGCACGGCCACCTTCGTCTTCTATCTCGGACCCCGTCACTTCGGCACGCTGACGGCCTATGTGCCAGGGCGCGGCGCCGACAGCTTCCGCTTCACCTCGGCGTTGCCGGTGCAGACGCTCAAGGGCATGGCGCCGATCCTGCTGCCTTACCTGCAGGGCCAGAACACGCTCTGCCAGCCGGAGCACCTGCCAGCACTGACCAGTGGCATGCTTTCGGCCGATAACTGACCCTGCCACGCCGGAACAGCTGGCCGCCAGGCCAGCTGTTTTGCAGCGACACACTTGGCTCGACCCGAAATAGCCTGATTTCTTTGCGACGCTTCGCCTGTTTGCCTGTCGAATGCCTCGGTGTTCGACCAATCCGGGACCGCAAGCCCGCTTGCGACTGATCGGCCGTATGGGAAACGTCATGCTCGAAGGGATATTGCTGGTCACCACAGGCTTTTTTGTGCTCGTCACGCTCCTGCCGCTCTGGCGACATCGCGCCTGGTGGGTGCGCGTTTGGGAGTTTCCGCGACTGCAGCTCGGCACGCTGCTGACTGCATTGCTGATCGCGCAAGGACTGCTGCTCGATTACCGCCAGGCCTGGCCTTTTCTGCTTTCGGCCCTGACCGCAGCCTGTCTGGTCTACCAGCTTTGGTGGATCGCGCCCTATACGCGCGTCTGGCGCAACGAAGTGCTGCGCGCCGCGCCCGATGCGCAGGGCCCACGCATTCGGGTGATGGCTTCCAACGTGCTTGGGCCGAACAGGGCGTCCGATCGCCTGTTGGCGCTGGTCCGCCAATATCGCCCCGATGTGCTGGTAACGCTCGAGACCGATCAGTGGTGGGAAGCACAGCTCGATCAGCTGGCCGCAGAGTATCCACACAGCATCCGCTGCCCGCAGGACAACCTCTACGGTATGCACGTCTATTCGCGGCTGCCATTGGAGGAGCCTGAGCTGTGCTTTCTGGTCGAGGACGACGTGCCGTCGATGCATGCCCGGGTGCGCATCAGTGATGAGCTCGCGGTGCGCATGCATTTTCTGCATCCCGCTCCGCCCAGCCCGACCGAGAACGAGGAGTCCACCGAGCGCGATGTCGAGCTGCTGGTGGTGGCCCGCAGCGTGCAGGGCAACGATGACCCGATCATCGTCACCGGTGACCTCAACGATGTGGCCTGGGCGCCAACCACCCGACTGTTTCGCAAGATCAGCGGCCTACTCGATCCGCGCGTCGGCCGCGGCATGTACAACACCTTCCACGCCCATCACTGGTTCCTGCGCTGGCCGCTGGACCATTTCTTCCATAGCGCGCATTTTCGCTTCGTCCGCCTGCTGCGCCTGCCGGACATCGGCTCCGACCACTTCCCGGTGTTCATCGAACTGCAGTACGACCCCAAGCACACTGAGCAGCAACACGGCCTCGAAGCCGACCGCGAGGACGTGCAGCAGGCCGAGGAAACCATCGATGAGGAGCCCGTCACCCCGAGCGACGTGCCGCAACCGGATGCCGAACCGCAGCGCTGAGCTGCACCACCCAAGTCAGTCGCTAGAGGGAAAGCTATGCTGAACGGCATAGCAGTTCCCGGTTCCGAAGAGAGAGGCTGCATTGACTCCCATACCCGAACTTCCCGCCATCACACCGGAAACCCTGCGTCGGCTTGCCTTCGACCAGTCCATCCGCTGGACCAGCCAGAACGATGACCTTTGGCAACTGATCGACAACGACCTGTGGCAGCTCACGCGCAATCCCAGCCTGGTTCTCAGCACTGTTCCCGAGCAGCGACTGGAGGCACTCCTGCAACGCGCCGAATGCCATCGTCTGGTGGAAGGCATCGTTGAAGCTCAGCAGGCACGACTGGAGCGCGCAACCTGGTTCCCCAGCCAGCGCTACGGCGAAAAACTCGCCGAGGTCGCCTACTTTTCCATGGAGTACATGCTCAGCGAGGCGCTGCCGATCTATTCCGGCGGGCTCGGCAATGTCGCCGGCGACCAGCTAAAGGCAGCCAGTGACCTCGGTGTTCCGGTTACCGCGGTGGGCATGCTTTGGCAGCACGGCTACTTCCGCCAGAGTATCGGCCCCGACGGCCACCAGCAGGCGCTGTACCCGGTAAACGACACGCGACAGATGCCCATCGAACCGCTGCTCGATGCAACCGGCGCCCCGTTACGGTTGGCCATTCAGCTTCCCGGCCTGCAGATCTGGCTGCGCGGCTGGCAGGCCATGGTCGGCCGCAACCGACTGCTATTGCTAGACACCAACGATCCGGCCAACCCACCCATAGCGCGGCTGATTGCCAGCGAGCTCTACGGCGGCGACAACGAGATGCGCCTGCGCCAGGAACTGGTGCTCGGCATTGGCGGCTGGCGTTTGCTGGAGGCTGCCGGGCGGCGGCCTGATGTGCTGCACCTGAACGATGGCCACGCCGCGTTCGCCATCCTGGAGCGCGCGCGCAGCCATATGGCCAGAGAGCGCGTCTCCTTCGCCGTCGCGCTCAACGCAACGCGCGCCGGCAATCTGTTTACCACCCACACACCCGTCGAAGCCGGTTTCGATCGTTTCCCGCCCGAGTTGGTAAGCCAGTATCTGGAGCGCTATGCCGAGTACGAACTGGGCATTTCACTACAGGCGTTGCTGGCAATGGGGCGCAAACACCCGCAAGACCCGCACGAGCCATTCAACATGGCCTATCTGGCGACGCGCGGTGCTGGCGCGGTCAACGCCGTCAGTCAGCTGCATGGCCGCACCAGCCGTTACATCTTTCGCGAGCTGTATCCACGCTGGCCTGTCGAGTCCGTACCTGTCGGCCATGTCACCAACGGCATCCACTTGCCGACCTGGGTTTCACCAGACGCCGAAGCCCACTGGTATGAGTTGCACGGCGACGAGATCCCCTGGCGAGGCACCGACCAGGTCTCGGTGGACGAGCTACTGGCTCGGGTCGACGATCGTTGGTTGTGGCAGATTCGTCAGTACGCACGTGGCGAACTGCTTAATTTCGTACGCAGCCATCTGGCTCGCAGCCTCGCGGTGCATGGCGCCTCGCCAGCGGAAATCGAGGTCGCCGGTTCGCGCCTGCATCCCGAGCGTCTGACGCTGGGTTTCGCCCGTCGCTTCGCCAGCTACAAGCGACCCAACCTGCTGCTGCAGGATCCGGAGAGACTGGCACGCATCCTCACCCATCCCGCTTATCCGGTGCAGCTGCTGGTGGCTGGCAAGGCACACCCTGCCGACCGCACCGGCCAAGCGTTGCTCGGCGAATGGCAACGTTTCGCCGCCAGGGCCGATATCGCCGGACGCGTGGTATTTCTCGAGGATTACGACATGCGCATCGCACGGCACATGGTGCAAGGCGTGGATGTCTGGCTGAACACTCCGCGTCGTCCGTGGGAAGCCAGCGGTACCAGTGGCATGAAGGTGCTGGCCAACGGAGGGCTTAACCTTTCACAGCTTGACGGCTGGTGGGCCGAGGCCTATGCCGCTGATCTCGGCTGGGCCGTCGGCGATGGCCTGGAGCACCCGCCCGAACATGATGCTGCCGACGCGGAACAGCTTTATCGGCTGCTCGAAGAGCAAGTAGTGCCCTGCTTCTACAGGCGCGATGAGCAGCATATCCCGACCGCCTGGGTAAAACGCATGCGCCGCAGCATGAGTGAACTAGTGGAGCAATTTTCCGCCGATCGCACGGTGCGCGAATACACCGAGCGTTATTACCTGCCGCTGGCCACTGCCTACCGCCGACGCTGCGCAAATGGCTCGGCCTTGGCTTCGGCGCTGTCACACCAGATCACCTGTTTGCGCAGCTATTGGCACGAACTGGCCTTCGAACAGCTTGAGTGGCGGAGCGAAGGCGGCACCCATCATCTCGAGGCGCGGCTTCACCTGGGACGCATTGAGCCGCAGCAGATAGCCGTGCAGCTGTTCGCCGAATCGCAGGGGGCCGAGCCGGCTGCCGTCCACGCATTGACGCTCCAGCACCACGACGGCGCATACGCCACCTTCCAAGTCGACCTGATCACCCAACGCCCGTCAGCCGACTACACGGCGCGAGTGATACCCAGCTCCGACCTGGGCCTCGCCGTGCCGCTGGAGCTGTCGCTCATTCTCTGGCAGCGATGAGATAGTGCTCAGGTGCGCGCGTCATGCGTTCGAGACCAGGCGATACCCTACCCCAGGCTCGGTCACGATAAAGCGCGGCGCAGCCGGATCATCGCCAAGCTTGCGCCGCAGGTGCCCGATAACGACACGTAGATAGTGACTGTCGCCTCCGTGGGACGGCCCCCATATTTCTTTCAGCAAATGCTGCTGTGTCACCACCCGACCAGCGTGACGGGCCAGCTCCGCTAGAACCGCAAACTCCTTGCGCGTCAGGCTCACAGCTTGATCATCCAGGCTGACCCGTCTGAACGCGAAGTCTATGCACAGGGCGCCTGCAACCACCTGAGCTGCCGTGCTCGCAGGAACCGTGGATTGACGCAACAGCCCGCGCACCCGGGCGAGGAACTCCTGAACACCGAATGGCTTGGTGACGTAGTCATTTGCGCCAGCATCGAGCGCCCTGACCTTTTCCGCCTCACTGGAGCGTACCGACAACACAATCACCGGTACCTGGCTCCAACCACGCAGCTCGCTCAACACGACCTGGCCGTCCATGTCAGGCAGGCCAAGGTCCAGCACCACGAGATCCGGCCGCTCAAGCGCCGCGCGGGTCAGACCATCGCGGCCATCGACGCTCTCGACCACCCGATAGCCTTGCGAGACAAGGCTGATGCGAAGGAATTTCCGGATCTGCGGCTCATCGTCGATGATCAGAACACTTGCCGATTCGCCACTCACGAAAGACCTTCCTCCATTTCCGGCTGCGGCGATAGCGGCAGCTCCAGGATCACGCTTGCGCCTCTGCCATTGAGCCCATCATCAACCAGTACGCGCCCGCCATGAGCGCCGATCATGCCCTGGCAGATGGCGAGACCCAGCCCGGTGCCCGGACCGCCCCGATCGCCCCGTGCAGCCGTGTAGAACATGTCGAAGATCTTCTCTCGCTCCGCTTCGGGAATACCGGGCCCCTCATCCCTGACGATGAAACGCAACTTGTTGACGTCCGCTGCAATTTCTACTTCCACGCACCCTCCCGGGGAGGAAAATCGCGCAGCGTTCTCCAGTACGTTGATCAGCGCCTGCTCGATCAGCGCCGCGTGGACGTACAGCAGCGGCAGTCGGTCGGGAATCCGAACTATGACCTGAAGCCCAGCCAGGACCCGCTGCAGGCGTTGCAGGGCACTGGCGACAATGTCGGCCGGCGTCACCCAGTCGTGGATCAGCTTGAGCCCGCCATGCCCCAGACGTGTCATGTCCAGCAGGTTCTGGATATAGCGATCCAGCCGCTCCGCTTCGTCCCGCGTGGTTTCCAGAAGTTCCTGCCGGTCAGTCTCACTCATGCCCGGCCCCAGACTGGCCAGGCAGTCGATGGACCCGCGCATGGCGGTCAGTGGTGTGCGCAGATCGTGCGAGACGGAAGCCAGCAAGGCGCTGCGCAACTCCTCGTTCTGGCCATGCAGGCGGGCCGCTTCCAGTTCATCGGCAAGCGTCGCACGGCCCAGCGCCTGGGCAAGCGGCTGGGCCAGGGCGGTTATCAGCCGACGTTTCGGCGGCGGCAGCTGCGTCCCGGCTAGAGGCTGAATGCCCAGCAAGCCCAGCGATTGCCCATCTCCGCTGAGCGGCAGCCACCACCATTGCCCGCCAGGCAAGGTATCGGTCCCCTGCCCCGCGGGCTGCCCGTGTTTCCAGGCCCACTCGGCCGCCGCCAGCGCCTGGTCGTTCAGATCAGGCAGAGCACCGCCCTTGAACGACCACTCGGCCTTCTTCGTTCGCATAGCCACCACAGCCTCGATATCCGGCAACAACTGCAGCTGGTGAACTGCAACGGCACAGACCGCCTGTACATCTGTCGCAGCGCTGAGCCGCCGGGAAAGGTCGAGCAGCGCCGTGGTCTGCGCCTGAGCCTGACGCAGGGACTGCAGCTGGCGGCGCTGGCGACTGGCAAGATTGCCGGCCAGGACTGCCATCAACAGGAAGAACAACAGCGTCAGCACATCTTCCTGACGCGCGACGATAAAGGTGAAGGTCGGCGGGATGAACAGAAAGTCGTAGAACAGAAACGACAATCCCGCGCAAGCCAGCGCCGGACCCAGGCTACTGCGTACTGCCACGACCAGCACCGCTGCGAGAAAGACCAGAGAGATGTTGGGTAGCGCGAGGTAGCGCGACAGCACCAGCGCGGCCCCGGTCGCCACCAGGGTCGCCAACAGCGCCAAGAGGTAGGTGCGCCAGTCCGCTGCCCGCCTCGCCTCGCCGACCCTGCGCGAGGGCGTGCGTTGCTGGTCGAGAACACTGACTTCCAGCCCCTGACCTGCCGCGATGAGCTGCTCGGCGACCGAACGCATGAACAAGCGTTTCAGGCCCCGTCGTGCTCCGCTACGTCCGACTAGGAGCAACGTAGCGCGGCGCTCGTAGGCGTGATCGATCAGTGTTCGCGCTACCCGTTCCCCGCGCAGCTCCACCACCTCACCGCCCAGCCGCTCTGCCAGTTGCTGAGCTGCTTGCAGATGAGCGAGCTCTGTCTCGCCACGATTCGCCCCGGTGTTCACATACACGACCGACCACGGCAGGTGCCTGCGCTCCGCAACACGTGCGGCATGCCGTACCAGTCCTTCGGCTGCATCGTTACCGTGGATACCGACCAGCAGGCGACCACGAACGGCCGGCGCCGACTGACCCTGCAAGCGGTAACGCCGGTTCAGCTCGGCATCGACCCGCGCGGCGGCAGTCTGCATAGCCAGCTCACGCAAGGCCGTCAGGTTGGTCTGCGTGAAGAATGCATCAATGGCCGCCCTGGCCTGATCGGGCACATAAACCTTGCCTTCGCGCAAGCGTTCCAGCAGCTCGCGCGGCGGCAGGTCGATCAGCAGGATGTCGTGCGCCTCCTGCAGGATCCAGTCCGGGACGGTTTCCCGGACCTGTATCCCGGTAATCGCGCGGACCTGATCGTTCAGGCTTTCCAGATGCTGGACATTGACCGTGGTATAGACGTCGATGCCTGCTTCGAGCAGTTCCAGCACATCCTGCCAACGTTTGCTGTGGCGACTTCCAGGCGCGTTGCTATGGGCCAGTTCATCCACCAGCACCACACGCGGCCGCGCCGCCAGCAGCCCGTCGAGGTCCATCTCGTCCAGGGTGATGCCGCGATACTCGCTGCGGATCAGCGGCTGCTCGGGCAGGCCAACGAGCATCGCTTCGGTTTCAGCCCTGCCGTGGGTTTCGACCACACCCACACGCAGGTCGCATCCGAGACGATTCTGGCGCTGTGCGGCCTGCAGCATCGCGTAGGTCTTGCCGACCCCGGGCGCGGCTCCGAGGAAAACCTTGAGACGCCCGCGGCCTTCCCTTGGTACATCGTCGAGCAGCGCATCCGCGCGCAGGGCATCGCTCATTCACATCACTCGCTGGGGGCAGGCAGGCGATTGTCAGCCAATGCAAGATTCAGAGCCAGCACGTTGACCACGGCGGGTCCCACCAGAGGGGCTTCGAGGTATTCGAGCAGCAAGCGGTCCAGACGCTCGGGCTGGATGCCCCGAGCGGACGCCACCAGTGACGCCTGAAAGCGGGCCGCAGCCAGCGTCAGGTGCGGGTCCAGCCCGCTGGCCGAAGTCGTCGCCAACTCCATAGGCACCGGCGCCGCAGGGCTGCCAGCCCATTCGATTACCCGCGCATGGACCTGATCCGCCAGTTCCGGGTTGCTTGGTGCCAGGTTGCTGGCGCCGCTGGCCACCGTCTCGTAGTCCCCCGCCGAGGGGCGCGGATGGAACCACTGCGCGCCTTCGAAACGCTGCGCCAACAAGCTGCTGCCACGCACCTGCCCGCTGGCATCACGAACCAGGCTGCCATTGGCCTGTTCGGCAAAGGCGAGCTGCGCCACAGCCGTGACCAGCAGCGGATAAGCGCCCCCTGTGATCAGGGTCATCAGGACCAGCAGGACGAACGCCGGACGAATTTGTTTGAGCATCTTTTCATCTCCAGAAGCCGCGCCACCCTGGCGCGGCGGGATTCAGACCAGACCAGTCGCGGTCAGTAGCAGATCGATCAGCTTGATCCCAACGAACGGCGCCAGTAGCCCGCCAAGTCCGTAGATCAGCAGGTTGCGCCGTAGCAGGCTGGCTGCATCGGCCGCCTTGATGCGCACGCCACGCAGCGCCAATGGGATCAGGACGACGATGATCAGCGCGTTGAACACGATCGCCGACAGGATCGCGCTCTCCGGGCTGTGCAGCTGCATCAGGTTCAGTGCCGAGAGCTGCGGATAGATGCCGATGAACAATGCCGGCAGGATGGCGAAGTACTTCGCCACGTCGTTGGCGATCGAAAAGGTCGTCAACGCGCCCCGTGTCACCAGCAGCTGCTTGCCCACCTGAACCACGTCGAGCAGCTTGGTCGGATCGGAGTCGAGATCGACCAGGTTCGCCGCCTCCCGCGCCGCCTGGGTGCCGTCGTTCATTGCCATGCCGACATCGGCCTGCGCCAGCGCTGGCGCATCGTTGGCGCCATCGCCGCACATGGCGACCATCTTGCCCTCGGCCTGCTCCTGGCGGATGCGCTGCAATTTCTTCTGCGGCGTCGCTTCGGCAATCAGGTCGTCGACCCCGGCCTCGGCTGCGATCGCGGCTGCCGTCAGCGGGTTATCCCCGGTAACCATCACCGTACGTATGCCCAGCTGGCGCAGCTCGGCGAAGCGTTCGCGTATGCCTGGCTTCACGACATCCTTGAGATGAATGGCGCCCAACAAACGGTCATCGGCGCATACCAGCAAAGGTGTGCCACCACTCTGAGCGATCTTATCCACCTCACGTGCCAGTACCGGCGGAACCTGCTCGCGTGTCATGCCCAGATGGTCAAGCACGGCGTCTACCGCGCCCTTGCGATAGCGGCGGCCCTGATGATCGGCACCGGATAAACGGGTTTCGGCGCTGAATGGAATATTGCTGACGTTCTGTGTGGACGGCTCCGCCATCGGCGACAGGGCACGCAGGTATTCCACGATGGATTTGCCTTCGGCCGTGTCGTCCGCCAGCGAGGACAGCAATGCCGCGTAGGACAGTTCGGCGGTGGAAATGCCTGGGGCCTTCACCATCGCGGCGCAGCGCCGGTTGCCAAAGGTAATGGTGCCGGTCTTGTCCAGCAGCAGCACCTGGACGTCGCCCGCCGCCTCCACTGCCCGGCCCGACTTGGCGATCACGTTGAGCCGCACCAGACGATCCATGCCGGCGATGCCGATCGCCGACAACAGCCCGCCGATCGTCGTCGGAATCAATGTCACCAGCAGCGCGACCAGAAAGACCAGAGGCAGGTCGCCCCCGGCGAAGCGGGCGAATGGCTGCAGCGTGGCGACCACCACGAGAAAGATCAGCGTCAGCCCGATCAACAGGACGTCCAGCGCGACCTCGTTGGGCGTTTTCTGCCGCTTGGCCCCTTCAACCAGAGCGATCATTCGGTCCAGTGTGGATTCGCCCGGATCGCTGCTGATGCGCACCAGCAGCCAATCGGACACCACGCGGGTATTGCCAGTGACGGCCGAGCGATCCCCTCCCGACTCGCGGATCACCGGTGCAGACTCCCCGGTGATCGCCGCCTCGTTGACGGCCGCGATGCCTTCGATGACTTCCCCATCGCCGGGAACCAGTTCGCCGACCTCGACCCTTACCACATCACCGCGCCGCAGGCTGCTCGCCGCCACCTGGCGGAAATTGCCATCGTCATCGCGCAGGCGCGCTTCGAGTCCCTGCACGCCTGCCTTGAGGCTATCCGCCCGCGCCTTGCCGCGCCCTTCGGCAAGCGCTTCGGCAAAGTTGGCGAAGAGCACGGTGAACCACAGCCAGAGAGCTATCTGTATTGCCACCGGGCGACTGACCACCGCGTCGGGCAGGAAACACAGCAATGTGGTCGCTACAGCGGCGAGCTCGACCACCAGCATCACCGGAGATCGGGCGAGCCGGCGTGGGTCGAGTTTGACCAGGGCCTGCAGCAGCGCCGGCTTGCACAGCGCGGCAAAGGATGTAGCAGGTTGTTGCTCGGCACTTTCGAGTGCCGTTTGACGGACGTTCATCATGACGCTCCTCAGAAGCCTTGCAGCAGGACGAAGTGTTCGGCGAGCGGGCCGAGCGCGAGGGCCGGCAGGAATGTCAGCCCGCCGACCAGCAGGATCACCAGGGTCAACAGCGTCACGAACAGCGGCCCGTGGGTGGGAAAGCTGTTGGCATCGAGCGGTGCGCGATTCTTCGCCGCCAAGCTGCCGGCAATCGCCAGCACCGGCAGGATGAAGCCGAAGCGCCCCAGCAGCATGGCGAGCGCGATCATCAGGTTGTGATAGGTCGTGCCGGCACCAAAACCGGCGAAGGCCGAGCCGTTATTGCCGGTACCCGAGGTATAGGCGTACAGGATCTGGCTCAGCCCATGAGGGCCAGGATTGGTGATCGAGGCGGCGGGGCCCGGCAAGCTCACACCGAGCGCAGCCAGCACCAGCACACCCACCGGCATCACCAGCAGAGACGCCACCAGCAGGCGGACCTCGCGCGCTTCGAGCTTCTTGCCCAGGTACTCGGGTGTGCGTCCGATCATCAGTCCCGCCAGGAAAACCGTGACCAGCACGAACAGCAGCATGCCGTACAAGCCTGCGCCAACACCGCCGAACACGACCTCGCCCAGCATCATGTTGAACATCGGCACCATGCCGCCAAGGGGGCTGAAGCTGTCATGCATGGCATTGACCGAGCCGTTCGAAGCCGCGCTGGTCACGGTCGCCCATAGCGCCGAGGCGGCAATGCCCAGACGGCTTTCCTTGCCTTCCAGCGGCCCCGTCTGCTCCACGGCAATGTCGGCAAACGCAGGGTTGGGCTGATGTTCGGCGAGCAGGGTCGTTGCAAGACCAAGTGAGAACAGCACGAGCATGCAGGCCAGAATCGCCCTGCTCTGCCGAAGGTCGCGAACGTAGTGGCCGAACATGAATACCAGCGCGGCCGGCAACAGCAGGATCGCTGCAACTTCCAGCAGGTTGCTCCAGGCTGTCGGATTCTCGAACGGGTGGGCCGAATTGACACCGAAGAAGCCGCCGCCGTTGGTGCCCAGCTGCTTGATCGCGATCTGGCTGGCTGCCGGCCCCAATGGAATGCTCTGCTCGCCGCCCTGCAGCGTCACCACCTGCGCGTATTCCGCCAGGCTTTGCGGCACGCCCTGCCACACCAGCAGCAGCGCCAGGATCAGGCTGAACGGCAACAGTCCGTACAGCACCGCGCGGGTCATATCGACCCAGAAATTGCCGACTGCACCCGCGTTGCGGCGCGACAGTGCGCGGCAAAACACCACCAGCACCGCCAGACCCACCGCCGGGCTGACGAAGTTCTGCACACCCAGACCCAGCATCTGACTGAAGTAGCTGAGCTGTGCCTCACCGCTATAGGCCTGCCAGTTGGTGTTGGTGACGAAGCTCACTGCCGTGTTCAGCGCCAGGTGCCATTCGAGCCCGGGCAGCTGCTGCGGATTCAGCGGGAGCTGCCCTTGCAGCATCAGCATTGCAAGCAAACCCAGGAGGCTGAACGCAGTCAGCCCGAGCAGTGCCAGGCAGTAGCTCATCCAGTTCTGTTCGCGCTCCTGATCAATACCGGCAATGCGATAACACAGCCGCTCGACCGGCTGAAATACAGGTGCCAGCCAGGTGCGTTCGCCCTCCATTGCACGGTACAGATAGCGGCCAAGCCAGGGTGCTGGCGCCAGCACAAGGATGAAGAACGCCGCGATCAGCCAGTAGTCGTTGGCGTGCATGCGGCCTCCTAACTACGTTCGGCGCGCAACAGCGCAGCCAGCAGATAGAGGAAAAGAAGGATGGCCAGGCCCAATGCGAGCCCGTCGAGGATAGTCATGGGTAATGCTCCGTATGACGCGTCAATGCGTGTACGGAGTCTCGAGGCAGCCGGCGTAAAGATTCGATTGTGTTACCGGTCAGGGGGCGTAAAAAAACCGTAAATTCTGACGTTGGTCTTGCGCCGCCGCTCGGACCGGAACGCTACCCGCACGCCGCAGTCATCTATAAACCACCCGCATAGAGGATGCCGCGTCATGATCAAGCAAATGTTCGACAAATCCGCCCCACAGAACGTCCACGGCTGGGAACGCGCCGCCTCGCTGGCCGGCGGCCTGGTGTTGATGGGCAAGGGTCTGCGCCGTGGCGGGATTTTCGGTCTGGCCGAGCTGGCGATGGGCGGCATGGCCCTGGCCCGCGGCATCAGCGGCCGTTGCGAGGGCAAGCGCCTGTTGACCGAGATGGAAACGAAGCCGGCACTGCCGAGCCAGCGCTACAGCCATATGCCGATGGATTCCGAAGTGCACAGTTCGGACTTCACCGATGCGAGCGTTCAGATGCCGGACTCCACCCCCATGGGCAACGAAAGCCGCACCACGCCGCGCGTCTGATCGACCGGGCGGTGCTTCGATGATGTGCCGCCTGCGCACAGCCGCTACACGGCTGACGCGCAATCTCCCGGCGCTCTCGCAGCGCCGTTTGACTCTCTGGACAGCTCGGCCAGCTATAACTACTGGCCCAGCAATCGGTCCTGGTTCTGCTGCGCCATTTCCTTCAGGTAATCCCAGGTCGTGCGCATGCGCGCCAGGTCCTTGAACTCGATCGGCATCAACATCCAGAAGGTGCGGGTGAAACTGACCTCTTCGGGCAGCAGCAGTCGCAGCCGTGGATCGGCGTCGGCGGAAAACGCCGGCAGAATCGCGATCCCTGCCTCCATCGCCACCGCCTCCTGCTGCGCCAGCAGGCTGGTGCTGCGCAGGCCGATGGAGCGGGCGTCAGCGATGCCATCGAGAAACAGCAACTCCTTGCTGAACAGCAGATCATCCACGTAGCTGACGAAGCGATGTTCGGCCAGATCCTCGCGGCTGCGGATCGGCGGGTGTTCGTCGAGATAGGCTGGCGAGGCATACAGCCGCAGCACGTAGTCGGTGAGCCGGGTGATGATGAACGGCCCGCGCTCCGGGCGTTCCAGGGTGATGACGATATCCGCCTCGTGACGCGACAGGCGCACCGCCCGCGGCAGCGCCAGCAGGTCGATGTTCAGATGCGGATAGCGCCGGCTGAGCCCGGTGAGCTGGCCGGCAAGCATCACCGTGCCGTAACCCTCCGTGGCGCCGATGCGCACCTGCCCGGAAAGGCCATCACCCATGCTCGGCAACGAGTGCTCGATGGCCACGCTGGCGCTTTCCATCGCTTCCACCCGCGGCAGCAGATTGCGCCCGGCTTCAGTGAGCTTGTAACCGCCGGGCTCACGCAGGAACAGCTGCAGGCCCATGTTTTTTTCCAGCGCCTGCAAACGACGGGACACGGTGGTGTGGTCGACAGCGAGCCGGCGCGCCGCGGTCGTCAGCCGCCCCGCTCGGGCGACCTCGAGGAAATAGCGCAGATTGTCCCAGTCCATGGTTGAAGCCTCCATCAGCTCCTGTGCATTTATGCAGAACGACTCTGCAGTCGATCGCATTGTAATGTGGTTTTTTGCATTGCTACATTCAATGCATCTTCTCGCAGCTGTCCGCGAGTCATAACAACAACAGTGCCTTCTCAGGCGGAGAGCCATATGACAACG
This sequence comes from Stutzerimonas decontaminans, assembly GCF_000661915.1. NCBI lineage: Bacteria > Pseudomonadati > Pseudomonadota > Gammaproteobacteria > Pseudomonadales > Pseudomonadaceae > Stutzerimonas > Stutzerimonas decontaminans. Next base: position 2,646,876 of record NZ_CP007509.1, read on the forward strand.
TCCAGCGCCATTCCTACCGTCAAATTGCTGATCGACGGTGAATTTATCGAATCGACCACCCAGGACTGGCGCGACGTCGTCAATCCCGCGACCCAGGAAGTCCTGGCCCGCGTGCCGTTCGCGACCGCCGAGGAAATCGACCGTGCCGTCGCCAGCGGCCAGAAAGCCTTCAAGACCTGGCGCAAGACACCGATCGGCGCGCGGGCACGCACCTTCCTCAAGTACCAGCAGCTGATCCGCGAGAACATGAAGGAGCTGGCGGCGATCCTCACCGCCGAACAGGGCAAGACCCTGGCCGATGCCGAGGGCGATGTGTTCCGCGGGCTGGAAGTGGTCGAGCACGCCGCTGGCATCGGCAACCTGCAGCTCGGCGAGCTGGCCAACAACGTTGCCGCGGGCGTCGATACCTATACCCTGCTGCAGCCGCTGGGCGTCTGCGCCGGCATCACGCCGTTCAACTTCCCGGCGATGATCCCCCTGTGGATGTTCCCGATGGCCATCGCCACCGGTAACACCTTCGTCCTCAAGCCCTCCGAGCAGGACCCGATGGTCACCATGCGCCTGTGCGAACTGGCGTTGGAAGCCGGCGTGCCACCGGGCGTGCTCAACGTGGTGCACGGCGGGCCGGACGTAGTGAATGCGATCTGCGACCACCCGGATATCAAGGCGGTGTCCTTCGTTGGCTCGACCAGGGTCGGCACCCATGTCTATAACCGCGCTTCACAAGCCGGCAAGCGGGTGCAGTGCATGATGGGCGCGAAGAACCACGCCATCGTGCTGCCCGATGCGCACGAGGAGCAGACCCTCAACAACCTCGCCGGCGCCGCCTTCGGTGCGGCCGGCCAGCGCTGCATGGCGCTGTCGGTGGTGGTGCTGGTGGGCGAAGCGCAGGCCTGGATTCCCGATCTGGTGGCCAAGGCGCAGACGCTCAAGGTCAACGCCGGTGTCGAGGCCGGCACCGATGTCGGTCCTCTGGTTTCCTGCGCAGCGCTGGATCGCGTCAGCGGGTTGATCGAACGCGGCGTGCGCGAAGGCGCCAAGCTGGAGTTGGACGGTCGCAACCCGAGCGTCAGCGGCTACGAGAACGGCAACTTCGTTGGCCCGACGATCTTCTCCGGCGTCACCCGCGAAATGAGCATCTATCAGGAAGAAATCTTCGGCCCGGTCCTCTGTGTCATGGCGGCGGCGACCATGGACGAAGCCATCGAGCTGATCAACGCCAACCCGAATGGCAACGGCACCGCCATCTTCACCCGCTCCGGCGCGGCGGCGCGGCACTTCCAGGAAGAGATTGACGTGGGTCAGGTGGGCATCAACGTACCGATCCCGGTGCCGGTGCCGATGTTCTCCTTCACCGGCTCGCGCGCCTCCAAGCTCGGCGACCTCGGCCCGTACGGCAAGCAGGTGGTGCAGTTCTACACCCAGACCAAGACCATCACCGAGCGCTGGTTCGATGAGAACGAGGTCGGCGGCCCGGTCAACACCACCATCAATCTGAAGTGACATCTACCCACCGGGCCGGCGGACGCGCCGGCCCTCAAGGATGCTGAAATGACATTCGAAACCCTGCTCGTCGACATCCAGGAGCGCGTTGCGCTGATTACCCTCAACCGGCCGCAGGCGCTCAACGCGCTCAACGGCCAGCTGATCAACGAGCTCAACCAGGCGCTGGGCCAGCTCGAGGCTGATCCGCAGATCGGCTGCATCGTGCTCACCGGCTCGGCCAAGGCCTTCGCCGCCGGCGCCGACATCAAGGAAATGGCCGAGCTGACCTATCCGCAGATCTATCTGGATGACTTCTTCGCCGACGCCGACCGCATTGCCACCCGTCGCAAGCCGCTGATTGCCGCCGTCGCCGGTTACGCCCTGGGCGGCGGCTGCGAACTGGCGTTGCTCTGCGACATGATCTTTGCCGCCGATAACGCGCGTTTTGGCCAGCCGGAAGTCAACCTCGGCGTACTGCCGGGCATCGGCGGCACCCAGCGCCTGACCCGCGCCGTGGGCAAGGCCAAGGCGATGGACATGTGCCTGACCGGTCGCCAGATGGACGCCGCCGAAGCCGAGCGCGCCGGTCTCGTCGCCCGTGTATTCCCGGCCGAAAGCCTGCTGGAGGAAACCCTCAAGGCCGCCCGGGTGATTGCCGAGAAATCCCTGCCGGCCACCATGATGATCAAGGAAAGCGTCAACCGCGCCTTCGAGACCACGCTGGCCGAAGGCATCCGCTTCGAGCGTCGCGTGTTCCATGCGGTGTTCGCGACCGCCGATCAGAAGGAAGGCATGGCCGCATTCAGCGAGAAGCGCAAGCCTGAGTTCACCAATCGCTAAGCCGCATCTGGCCATAACAACAAGAGGAAACACGCCATGCATATCGGATTTATCGGTCTCGGCAACATGGGCGCGCCCATGGCCCACAACCTGCTCAAGGCAGGCCACCAGCTCAGCGTCTTCGACCTCAACGCCGCGGCCGTCGAGAACCTGGTCGGCGCCGGCGCGCTTCCGGTCGATTCTCCGACCGCCATCGCCCAGGGCAACGCCGAACTGATCATCACCATGCTGCCGGCCGCCGCTCACGTGAAAGGCGTGTACCTGGGCGCGAACGGCCTGATCGCCCACAGCCGCGCGGGTGTGATGCTCATCGACTGTTCCACCATCGACCCGCACAGCGCGCGCGAAGTGGCCAAGGCCGCTGCCGAGCATGGCAACCCGATGCTCGACGCGCCGGTCTCCGGTGGCACCGGCGGTGCAGCAGCCGGCACCCTGACCTTCATGGTTGGTGGCAGCGATGCGGACTTCGATCGTGCACAACCGATCCTCGCGGCCATGGGCAAGAACATCGTGCACTGCGGTGCGGCCGGCAACGGCCAGGTGGCCAAGGTCGCCAACAACATGCTCCTGGGTATCTCCATGATCGGCGTCGCCGAGGCCATGGCGCTGGGCGTCGCACTGGGCATGGATGCCAAGACCCTGGCTGGCGTGATCAACACCTCCAGCGGTCGCTGCTGGAGCTCGGACACCTACAACCCCTTCCCTGGCGTACTGGACAACGTACCGGCCGCCCGCGGCTACAGCGGCGGCTTCGGCAGCGATCTGATGCTCAAGGACCTCGGCCTGGCTACCGAGGCCGCCAAGCAGGTGCGCCAGCCGGTGATCCTCGGCGCCCTCGCCCAGCAGCTCTACCAGAGCTTTAGCGCCCAGGGTTATGGCGGCCTGGACTTCTCGGCGATCATCAACCAGTACCGCAAGGACACCTGACCATGAGTGCAACCGAATGCCCCGTGCTGGCCGCCGTACGCAACCACGTCGGCCACCTCACCCTAAACCGCCCGGCCGGGCTGAATGCGGTGACCCTGGAAATGGTCCGTCTGCTGCAACAGCACCTCAGCGCCTGGGCGGCCGATCCGCAGATTCATGCCGTGGTACTGCGTGCCAATGGCGAAAAAGCCTTCTGCGCCGGCGGTGACATTCGTTCGCTGTACGACAGCTTCCAGCGCGGCGACACCGAGCACGAAACCTTCTTTGAGGAGGAATACGCCCTCGACCAGTACATCCATGCCTACCCGAAGCCACTGCTGGCGCTGATGGACGGTTTCGTCCTCGGCGGCGGCATGGGCCTGGTCCAGGGTGCGTCGCTGCGGGTGGTCACCGAGCGCGTGCGCATGGGCATGCCGGAAGTCGGCATCGGCTATTTCCCGGATGTCGGCGGCAGCTATTTTCTCTCACGCCTGCCGGGTGAACTTGGCACCTACATGGGCGTCACCGGCCTGCAGATCCGCGCCGCCGATGCGCTGCACGTCGGCCTGGCCGACTGGTGTGTCAGCCACGACCAGATCGCCGAACTGGATCGTTGCCTCGACCGCATGAGCTGGTCCGTTCACCCGCAGGAAGGGTTGCGCACGCTAGTGGCGACGCTGGGCAGCAACAAGCTCCCTGGCTCTGAGCTGAAGGCACTGCATCAGGCCATCGACGAGCATTTCGGTAAGAGCGATGTGGTCGCGATTCGCGCCTCGTTGGCCGCCGAAACGCGTCCGGAATTTGCCGACTGGGCCGAGGAAACGCTCAAGGTGATCGACAGCCGCTCGCCCTTGGCGATGTGCGTGACCCTGGAGATGCTGCGGCGCGGCCGCGAGCTGCCGATCGCCGACTGCTTCGCCCTGGAGTTGCATCTGGATCGTCAATGGTTCGCCAAGGGCGACATCATGGAAGGCGTGCGTGCGCTGATCATCGACAAGGACAAGTCACCGCGCTGGAATCCACCGACGTTGGCAGAGGTCACGCCTGAGCGCGTGCAGGCGTTCTTCGACGGCTTCAAGGCCACGACCGGCAAGGCACGTCGCAGCGCCACGGCCTGAACCTCTTTTGCAGCACAACAACAAGAAGAGAACGCGCAATGCATGACCTCGAACTCAGCGAAGACCAACGCATGATCCGCGACATGGCGCGCGACTTCGCCCGCCGCGAGATCGCTCCTCATGCACAGGCCTGGGAAAAGGCCGGCTGGATCGATGACGCCCTGGTCGCCCAGATGGGCGAGCTTGGCCTGCTCGGCATGGTCGTCCCGGAAGAATGGGGCGGCAGCTATATCGACTACGTCGCCTACGCGCTGGCCGTGGAGGAAATCTCCGCCGGCGACGGCGCCACCGGCGCGCTGATGAGCATCCATAACTCGGTGGGCTGCGGCCCGGTGTTGAATTACGGCTCGCAGGCGCAGAAGGACGAATGGCTGGCGGAACTGGCCAGCGGTCGCGCCATCGGCTGCTTCGCCCTCACCGAACCGCAGGCCGGCTCCGAGGCGCACAACCTGCGCACCCGCGCCGAACTGGTGGACGGCCAGTGGGTACTAAATGGCAGCAAACAGTTCTGCAGCAACGCGAAACGAGCGAAGCTGGCCATCGTTTTCGCGGTGACCGATCCGGACCTCGGCAAGAAGGGTCTTTCCGCCTTTCTGGTGCCTACCGACGCCCCGGGTTTTGCGGTGGAGCGCAGCGAACACAAGATGGGCATCCGCGCCTCCGACACCTGCGCGGTATCGCTCAGCGACTGCAGAATCCCCCAGGCCAATCTGCTTGGCGAGCGCGGCAAGGGCCTGGCAATTGCGCTGTCGAACCTCGAAGGCGGGCGTATCGGCATCGGCGCACAAGCCCTGGGTATCGCCCGTGCGGCCTTCGAAGCCGCCCTGCTCTACGCCCGCGAGCGGGTCCAGTTCGGCAAGCCGATCGCCGAGCACCAGAGCATCGCCAACATGCTCGCCGACATGCAGACCCAGCTGAATGCGGCGCGTCTGCTGATTCTGCATGCCGCGCGGCTGAAGAGCGCCGGCCTGCCGTGCCTGTCCGAAGCCTCCCAGGCCAAGCTGTTCGCCTCGGAAATGGCGGAAAAGGTCTGCTCGCAGGCGGTGCAGATCCACGGCGGCTACGGCTATCTCGAGGATTATCCGGTCGAGCGTTATTACCGCGATGCCCGTATCACGCAGATCTACGAGGGCTCGAGCGAGATCCAGCGCCTGCTGATCGCACGGGAGCTGGCGAACTACGCACTGTAAGCTCACTTCGTACTGGGCGAATGCCGTGCTGCGATCTGACAGCTCGGCATTCGCCATAGAGGCGTGTTTTCCCGCGGCAGCGCCAGCCAGACATGTATCCAAGCCGACTCAACGACACACAAACAACGCCTGACAAACCGGCTGCTGTTATCCGGGCCCAAATAAAAAGGGGAGCCGCTAGGCTCCCCTTCAGGGCGTGTTGCTTTGTTCTTCTTCTGCTGACGGGCTTGTTGTTTTTGTTGGCAGCCCGGTCGGACATCGTCCGAGTAGCAGTCCCATAAGGGACATAAAGAACAAACGGATTATTTTGGTCGCTGATGTTGCCACTACCCTCACGGGCTCAACCGGTTCTGGAGCTGCCTCAAGGCAGTTTTATTGTTCTCGGTCCGGTCGACAGGAAACCTGTCGGGCAATTCCTCTCCAAAAGAATCAGTTTGCTACGTCTCCCACCTGCTTGTTTTTATTGTGTCGGAGTCGCTACGTGTTGTTCTTGTTATTGGGTGTGCTTTCTTGTTTTTGTTGTGCCGCTAATAAAGCATTTTCCGTGCCATGTTTTGTAAAACCTTATTTTTCAATGAGTTACTGATTTCCTAGCGCTGTAAATTGTCGTCTCAGCGCTGGATTCGTTACCGCGCGCCTCAGCGCCCGTTACGCTGTACAAAGGAAGTAACACCTTTGGGTAACCCTGCCATGATCTTTGCGATACGCAGCGGCAGCCACGGGCAGGCGATATGAGGCTGTGCACGATGCCCCAATGCAAGACACCCCGGCAGTGATTCACTGTCAGGGTGTCGATCGCTCTATCGGCATAGGTAGGTTCTTCGGCTGGTTAGCGCCTGGGTCGTATCAGGCGTCTGCTGTCTGCACAGCAGTTTCCTTGCGTCTGGCCAGGTAATCGCAGACGACGATGGCCAGTAATGGAACGAGACCGACATTGAGAGCAACATGCCAGGATCCAATGAGGGCCACGAAGAGCATTCCCACGACCACGATCGCGGCAACACAGTGAGCCAGGAAACGGCACAGTTCGAGTGCAACTACTTGTTGTTCGGCATGATTATTCATGACGTTTGACTCCCCGTTTTTGTTGTAATAAGCAGCCTCGTTTTCATAGTAGTCCGCTGGCATAAAGTCGCAACCTGAACCGACGTGCGGCACGTCTAGCCTGCGTATTACAGGCTATACACGACTTTGGTCGATAACGTGGCATTACTTCGAACAGGGCGCTGACATAAGCGTTATATATTGTGGAATCGATTTCTTGACTGCATGTCCAATAAAAGCGCGCGCCGAACCGTTATAAATTAGATGACTCACAAACCTGCCATGCACTCGGCCAAATTGATCAGAATATCTTCCCTTCGAAGCCGCCTTCGGTAGCTCGCTCAATCCCAACCGGCGTCTGAACTGCAGCGCAAGGTCCGCCTGGCTTTGCCTGGTGTACGCGAAAAGCGCGGGGCCGGCGCCACTTGCACGATGCCATCGAGGTCCTGATAGACACCGCGCTGACGCAGATGCGGATGCTGCGCCGCCTCGGCCAACTCGAGCACCGGTGCGAAACAGGCATCGCTGCCCTCCAGCAGGGCGCACCACTCGGCCTGGGTACGGGTAGCGAACAAGCGCTCCAGCAGCTCGGCCTGTGCTGGCCATTCAGCCGGATCGGCACACCCCACCCAGAGCCCTTCCGGCGCATCGATGCGCTCCAGCAATTCTCGCCAGAACTGCGGCTCCAGCGGGCCTATGGCAATCTCGCGGCCATCCGCGCAGCGATAGCATCGATAGTTAGGTGCTGCACCGGCCAGCGGATTACGGTCGCGCTGCATGTCGATCCGTCCGCTCGGCAGCAGACCGGCAAAGAAGGTCATCAGCGACGACACGCCATCGACGATCGCCGCATCGATCACCTGGCCCTGGCCGGAGCGCTCGCGCTCCCATAACGCGGCGAGGATGCCGACCGCGAGATACAACGAGCCGCCGCCGAAATCGCCAACCAGGTTCAACGGCGGTATCGCGGTTCCGCTCTCGCCACGGATTGCCGCCAGCGCACCGGTCAGTGCGATGTAGTTGATATCGTGACCAGCCGCCTTGGCCAGCGGGCCGGTCTGGCCCCAACCGGTCATGCGTCCGTAGATCAGTTTCCGATTGCGCTGCAGCAGCTCCTCCGGCCCGAGCCCCAGCCTTTCCATCACGCCTGGCCGATAACCCTCGATCAGCACATCGGCGGTCTGCGCCAGCTCAAGGCAGCGCGCACGCCCTGCTTCGCTGCGGATATCCAGCGTCAGCGTCTTGCGCCCACGATCGACCACAGGGTTCGGCCAGCCGTTACCACCCTCGCGTTCGATGCGCAGCACTTCGGCGCCCATGTCTGCCAACAGCATCGCGCAGTGCGGCCCTGGGCCGATCCCGGCAAACTCCAGCACGCGCAGGCCGCACAGCGGTCCGCTACGGGCATCGTCGTGTTCGTTCATGGCAAATCTCCTAGATTCACACGCACGCAGACGCGCCCCGCACCGAAGCACGGAGCGCGTATGGGTAACAGGCGTTACTGGTTGACGGCGCTGGGCTGGTTCTCGACCAGATGGTTGCGATAGCGCTCGCGCAGCACCTTCTTGTCAATCTTGCCGGTAGCGGTCAGCGGCACCGCGTCGAAGATCACCGCATCGGGCATCCACCACTTGACGATGTTCGGCTCCAGATGGGCGAGAATTTTCTCCACGGTGACTTCGGCATCGGCATGCGGCTCGATCACCAGTACCGGGCGCTCCTCCCATTTGGGGTGGAACACGCCGACCACCGCTGCCACCTTCACACCGGGACAGGCCGCCGCGACGTTCTCGATATCGATGGAGCTGACCCACTCGCCGCCGGACTTGATCACGTCCTTGCTGCGGTCGGTAATACGCATGAAGCCATCGGCATCCAGCGTGGCGATGTCACCGGTGTCGAACCAGCCATCCTCATCCAGCGCGCTTTTCTCGCTGCGGTAGTAGCGCTCGACCGTCCAGGGGCCGCGCACCTTGAGGCTGCCGGAACTAACGCCATCGCACGGCAGCTCACGCCCTTCCTCGTCGACGATCTTCAGTTCGATGCCGAATTGCAGGCGTCCCTGACGGGTCCAGATGGTGTCGTTGGTCGCTTGCTGACCACGTTCGGCCAGCTTGGGCGTCGGCGTTGCCACCACACCCAGCGGGCTGGTCTCGGTCATCCCCCACAGCTGACAGACCGCGACGCCGTACTTGGTCTGGAAGGTCTCGGCCATGGCCCGCGGAACGGCGGAACCGCCGATCACCAGACGCGCCAGGCTGCCGGAATCCTCACCGCTACGTTCCAGATGGGCGAGGTACATGGTCCAGATGGTCGGCACGCCGCCGGACAGAGTCACGCCCTCGGTCTTGATCAGTTCCTGCAGGCTCGCGCCGTCCATCTTGTCGCACGGCAGCACGAACTTGCAGCCATTGATCGCCGCTGCGAATGGGATGCCCCAGGCGGTGCCGTGATAGAGCGACGAGCACGGCATGATGCAATCGAAGGCGGACAGGCCGAACGCGCCGGACAACCCGGCGGCCATCGCATGCAGCACCACCGAACGGTGGCTGTAAAGCACACCCTTTGGGTCGCCGGTGGTGCCGGAGGTGTAGCAGAGCACCGCACCGGCGTTCTCGTCGAACTGCGGCCAGTCCAGCGGCTGCTCGGCGGCGATCAGCTGCTCATAACCCAGCACATCCTGCAGACCGGAACTCGGCTGCGCGGCCAGCTCGATGAAATGGCGGATATTGCCCAACCGCGGCCGCAACCGGGCGACGCAAGCGGCGAAGCTGCTGTCGAACAGCAGTACCTGGCTGCCGGCATGGTTGATGGTGTAGACGATCTGCTCGTCCGACAGCCGCGGGTTGGCCGTGTGCAGCACCGCACCGATGCCGGGCACAGCGAAGAACAGCTCGTAATGGCGGTGGGTGTTCCAAGCCAGCGATGACACGCAGTCGCCGGGGCCGATGCCGAGCTTCCCCAGCATGCTGGCGGCCTGCGCCGACCGGGCGGCGAGCCCGGCATAGTCATAACGCCAGAGGGGTTCGTCGACCAGCCGCGAGACGATCTCGCGATCACCATGCGCACGCGCGGCGTGGGTGACGATGCTGCTGATCAGCAGCGGGGCGTTCTGCATCAATCCTGGTTGCATGTTTCCTACCTCTATCTTGTTTTTATTGTGCAAGTGCCGGTCGAGGAAACGGCGTTCTACCGGCACCACTGAAATCATGTATCGATGCGCCATAAGGCACGCAGGCGCAGCGGGTTCAGGTCAGACCGGTTCTCCGAGGTTGCGCGCGATGACCAGGCGCTGGATGTCGCTGGTGCCTTCGTAGATCTGGCAGACCCGCACATCGCGGTAAATGCGCTCCACCGGGAAGTCGGCCAGATAGCCGTAGCCACCGAGCGTCTGGATTGCTGCCGAGCAGACCTTCTCCGCCATCTCCGAGGCGAACAGCTTGGCCATCGACGCCTCCACCAATGCCGGCCGTCCGGCTTCGCGCAGCGCGGCAGCGTGATGCACCATCTGCCGTGCCACGGCGATCTGGGTCGCCATGTCGGCCAGGCGGAAGGCCACGGCCTGATGCTCGATGATCGGCTTGCCGAAGGTTTCCCGGTCCCGGGCGTAATCACGCGCCGCTTCGAACGCCGCGCGGGCCATACCGACCGCTTGAGCGGCGATGCCGACGCGTCCGCCTTCAAGATTGGCCAGGGCAATGCGATAACCCTCGCCCTCCTCGCCCAACCGGTTGGCCACCGGCACGCGCAGGTCCTCGAAGGCGATCTGGCAGGTATCCGACGCGTGCTGGCCGAGCTTGTCCTCCACCCGCACCACCTGATAACCCGGGCTGTCGGTCGGCACGATAAAGGCACTGATGCCGCGCTTGCCGGCATCCGGGTCGGTCACGGCAAAGACGATCACCGTGCCGGCATGCTTGCCGGAGGTGATGAACTGCTTGGCACCGTTGAGGATGTAGTAGTCGCCGTCACGCCGGGCGCGGGTGCGTAGGCTGCTGGCGTCGGAGCCCGCTTGCGGCTCGGTCAGCGCAAAGGCGCCGATCTGCTCACCACGCGCCAACGGAGTAAGGAAGTCACTCTTCTGCTGGTCGTTGCCGAAACGCAGGATCGGCACGCAGCCTACCGAGTTGTGCACGCTCATGATGGTCGAGCAGGCGCCGTCACCGGCAGCGATTTCTTCCAGCGCCATGGCGTAGGCCAGGTAGCCGGTATCGCTGCCGCCCCACTGCTCCGGCACCAGCATGCCGAAGAAGCCGAGCGCGGCCATCTCGCCAATCGCCTCGGCCGGATAGCGATGCTCGCGACTCCACTGTTCGGCGAACGGCCTCAGTCGTTCCTGAGCGAACTGGCGGGCCATCTCGGCGATCGCGTTTTGATCTTCATTGGGCAGCATGGGTGCCTCCTCAGATCAGTTCGACGGCCATGGCCGTGGCTTCACCGCCACCGATGCAGATCGCCGCCACGCCACGGCGCAGGCCGCGTTTGCGCAATGCGGCGAGCAACGTCACCAGGATTCGCGCACCGGACGCACCGATGGGGTGACCGAGCGCACAGGCACCGCCGTTGACGTTGACCTTGGCGTGATCAAGCCCCAGCTCGCGCATGCTGGCCATGGCGACCACCGCGAAGGCTTCGTTGATCTCGAACAGATCCACGTCTGCGGTGGACCAGCCGGTACGTTCCATCAGCTTGCGGATCGCCCCGATCGGCGCGGTAGTGAACAGATTCGGCGCATCGGCGTAGGCCGCGTGGCCGTGGATCACCGCCTGTGGCTGCAGCCCCCAGCGCTCGGCTTCGGAACGGCGCATCAACAGCAGCGCGGCGGCGCCATCGGAAATCGAGCTGGAGTTGGCCGCAGTCACCGTGCCGCCCTCGCGGAACGCTGGTCTCAGGCTTGGAATCTTTTCCGGCATCGCCTTGGGCGGCTGCTCATCATCGCGGATCTGCCGCTGCTGTTTGCCCTGAGTGACGTCCAGCGAGACGATCTCTTCGGCAAAGTGCCCTTCGGCTATTGCCGCCTGGGCCCGTCGCAGCGATTCCAGTGCGAACGCGTCCTGCTCCTCGCGGGTGAAGCCGAAGACGTCGGCGCACTCCTCGGCAAAGGTGCCCATCAGGCGGCCCTTGTCGTAGGCGTCTTCCAGACCATCGAGAAACATGTGGTCGAGCACCCGACCGTGGCCCATGCGATAGCCGCCACGGGCGCGGTCGAGCAGGTACGGTGCGTTGCTCATGCTCTCCATGCCACCGGCGACAACGATTTCCGCACTGCCCGCGAGCAACTGGTCGTGAGCCATGATCACCGTCTGCATGCCCGAGCCGCACATCTTGTTCAGCGTGGTGCAGGTGGTGGCGCGGGTCAGCCCGGCGCCCAATGCCGCCTGGCGCGCGGGAGCCTGGCCCTGGCCGGCGGGCAACACGCAGCCCATCAGCGCGTCCTGTACGTTCTCGGCCGGCAGGCCGCTGCGCTCCACCGCCGCGCGGATGGCGGCAGCGCCGAGCTGCGGTGCCGTCATGCCCAGCAGATCACCCTGGAAACCACCCATCGGCGTACGCGCGCTGCTGACGATTACGATCGGATCATCTTTCATCTCTGCTTCCTTTACTTGGCAGCCATGCGCAAGGCGCCGTCGAGGCGAATCACCTCACCGTTGAGCATGCTGTTCTCGAAGATGTGCCGCACCAGCGCGGCGTATTCGGCCGGATGGCCCAGGCGTGGCGGAAACGGCACGCCGGCGGCCAGCGAGTCACGGATCTCCTGGGTCATGCCGGCCATCATCGGCGTCTCAAACACGCCGGGGGCGATGGTCATCACGCGGATGCCGAAGCGCGCCAGCTCGCGCGCGGCCGGCAGGGTCATGCTGACCACACCGCCTTTGGACGCCGCATAGGCGGCCTGGCCGATCTGGCCGTCGAAGGCAGCGATCGAGGCAGTATTGATGATCGCGCCGCGCTCGCCATCGGCGTCTGGCGCGTTCTCCGCCATCGCCTCGGCGGCCAGCCGCAGCATGTTGAAGCTACCGATCAGATTGATACCAACGATGCGGCTGAAAGCGTCGAGGCTGTGCGGACCATTGCGTCCGAGCACCTTTTCGCCACCGGCGACGCCAGCGCAATTGACCAGCCCGTGCAGCCCGCCGAAATGTTCGCGGGCGGTGGCGACGGCATGGCGCGCGGCCTGTTCATCGCGAATGTCGGCGGCGACGCCGAGGGCGCAAGGCCCGAGCGCCTGCGCCGTGGCGTTGGCCGCGGCTTCGTCCAGATCGGCGAGCACGACCTTGCCGCCCGCCTCGACCAGCGCCTGCGCCGCCGCAGCGCCAAGGCCGGAGGCGCCGCCAGTAATGAGGAATACCTTGTCGCGAATCTGCATGGCTCTCTCCCGTGCTTGTTGTTATTCGGTGCGAAGCCGGAGTTATCTTTGGACAGCGACACGGGTGCGGCAATGGTCGATGTTCTCAACCTGCCTGACCGTTTTGGCCAATGGCAAAACGCGATCACGCTAACGCTGCAACGCGCCGCGGCAAATATCAGCAACGAAGGGTGAGATGTCGCGGAGAGACTGAGAGGCAGGAAATCAGCGCCGCGCCGGCGCCAGAATCAGGTTGCGGTAGTGCCCGGGATTGATACCCGTCCACTTGCGGAACGCCTTGTAGAACGAGCTGACATCTGCAAACCCCAGCCGCTCGGCGATCTCGCCGTAACTGATGGCAGCATCGGCCAGCCATTCGGTGGCCATCTCCTGACGCAAGCCATCCTTGATCGCCTGGTAGGGCTGCCCCGCTTCCGCCAGGCGTCGGCGCAGGGTCGAGGCCGACATGCACAACGTCTGCGCCAGCCGCTCGCTGTCCGGCCAGTTCTCGGCGGGCAGGCTGCGCAGGTGCTGTTTGATGCGACTGGCCAAGCTGGAATGGTCGCGGTAGCGCACCAGAATGTTCGCCGGCGCTTCGGCGAGAAACGCACGCAACTCCGCTTCGCTACGACGGATCGGCAGGTCAAGCACTTCGGCGGCGAAGATGATCCGCGTCGAGGGTCGGCCGAAACGCAGGTTGTCGGAGAACATCACCCGGTAATCGTCGGTGTAGTCCGGTTCGGCACAACGCAACTCGACCGCCAGCAGCGGAATACGGCGCCCTACCAGCCAGCAGGCCAGGCCGTGCAAGAGCATCCAGAAGGTGAAATAGCAGAAGGCTCGCGCCGGCTCGGCGTTGCGCTCGCGCAGCACCACTTCGGCCAGGCTCTGGCTGCGGATGAGCCTGCCGCGTAGATTCTCCAGCCCCAGCCCGAGAAAGCCCAACGCATGGATCAGCGCTTTCTCCAAAGTCGCCTGCTGCAGGCAGCTGCGGCTGAGAAAGACGAAGCTGCCCGAGCGCAGACGCCGCGGGTCCATGCCGAAGAATTCATCGTCGAAGCGCCGCGCCAGGCGCAGCCAGAGTTGCGAGTAGTCGCGCACGTCCATGCGGCCGTCGGGATATTGCAGGCAGGCAGAGTCGAGGCCGATCTCTTCCAGCAGCTGTGCGGCAGATTGCCCAGGCCGCACGAAACCCTGCAGTGCCTCGGCCACCAGGCGGACGCTGATGCTGTCCCGACGGGCTATTGTCGAGGCAGCGGCTTCATCTGATGTCGGTTGCGCCTCGCTGATCATGCGGCTCGGTTTCCTGCCCAGAAGTCGATGGCCGCCATAATCGGCCAAGCACGGTCGAGCTGTCAGCCCTTGTGTCACATCCAGCCAAGCGTCAGCCCCATCACCATCAGGTAACGCGAAGTCTTCGCCAGCGTGACGATAAGCAGAAAACTCCATAACGGCTCACGCATCACCCCGGCGACCAGGGTCAACGGGTCACCGATGACCGGCACCCAGCTGAGCAGCAAGGTCCAGCGGCCGTAGCGGTGATAGCTGTGCTGCGCCTTCGCCATTTGGCGCTCGTTGACCGGAAACCAGCGCTTGTGGCGAAAGTGCTCGACGTAACGACCGAGCAACCAGTTCACCAGCGAGCCCAGCACATTGCCCAGGCTGGCCACGGCAACCAATGCCCAGACCGTGTACCGCTCCGAAAGAAGAAGACCGGCGAGTACCGCCTCGGACTGCATGGGTAGCAGCGTGGCAGCACCGAACGCTGCAAGAAAAAGGCCGAGATAGCCGGAAAACGACACCATCGAAATGCAACCGAACCGTGCTGAATGACGGCACGCAGTATGCGGGAAAGCGTAGCGCCTGGGCGCTGATCACGGCTGGGCTGATGCTTGGGAAAGACCCTCCGGATCTGTAGCGCTTCGCTTGCGACAGGCTGCTTGGCAGCCGCATTGTCACCTGGCAACGAAACGACTGAACATGCTGCCATGCGCCATCGGGCACCGCCGAGCGCAGACATGGATGGCCACGGACGGCTCGGCGGAGCCGCAAAGGCGTTACATCTCGTGAATACGGCTCACCTGGCGAGCAAGACGCATGGTTTCGTGCTCTTCCAGACCTAGCAGGTCCTCGGCCAGGTCGCGCGCGCCATCAATTTCCGCGCGCCGGGCCAGGGAGCGGTAGAGATCGATCACCTGGTTATGGATGGTGAAGATATCCAGCGATATCTCCTCTACGGTCATGGTGTCGTAGGGCTTGCAGGCCTGATTGCGCAATACGGGATTGCGCGTCAGATAGTCATAGATCCAGGTATGCAAAGCCTTGGGGTCGGCATGCTTTTCGATCTTGTCGACCGTTTCAGCCAGGACACGCTCATGATCGGCAATATAGACGAGCAGCCATTTGGCCCGGGTTTCTTCGTGCTTGTCGGAACACCGGGCCATGCAGCGGGCCAGCATGGCATGGGTATCGCGTGTCCAGTTGATCAGGTCTTCGAATCGCTCGATCTTCATCGCCAAAATCTCCGCTGGTATGACGGCAAACAGCACGGCACAGGCCTGTCTCCCCGTGGCCTGATTCTGTCTGCTTGTCAGGCCCGTTTCCATGACGCTGATTAAGAGACTAGTTCACCCAGCCGCGCCAAGGCTCGTCATGCCGCGCAACCTTGCTACAGATCATTGCTGCCCAGGCAAAGACCGCCGAGTATGGGGGCGAATCAGTCGACCATTTCATCCGCAAACACCTGCCACCGCCCCACTGGCGTGGTGGCAGGCTCCTCGGACGCACGCTCATGAGCCACTACTTGCTGCGCGGCGCGCTGTTGATGCTTTTGAGCTTGCTGGCTGCAGGTCCGGCCAGCGCCACGCTGCTGGAGGTCTACGTGCGCGACGGCTGCCCACACTGCAGCGCGGCCAAGACCTACCTCGCCGAACTGACCGGCCAGCACCCGGAACTGGAGATTCGCTTGCGTGAGGTCGATCGCGATCCCGCTGCACGCGCCGACCTGCTGCGCCTGTCACACGAGGCCGGTGTCTGGCCGCCGGCAGTGCCGACCTTCGTCATCGGCGGCGAGCTAATGGTGGGCTTCGATGATGCCGAGCACACCGGCAAACGGCTGGTCGCCCTTATCGAACGGCGTGCGCTGCAAACCGGCGCCGTAGACACGACCCTTTTCGGCACACTCAGCCTCGAGCGCCTGGGTCTGCCGGCGTTTACACTGGCCCTTGGCCTGCTGGATGGCTTCAATCCGTGCGCCATGTGGGTGTTGCTGTTCCTGCTGTCGCTGCTGGTTCGTCTGCATGATCGACGCCGCATGGCGGCGATTGCCGGCACCTTCGTACTGGTCAGCGGCGCCGTTTACTACCTGTTCATGGCTGCCTGGCTGAACCTGTTCCTGTTCGTGGGCATGTCGCCGCTGCTAATAACCGGACTGGCACTGTTGGCGATGCTGATTGGTGTCATCAACCTGCGCGACGGGTTGCAGCCCGACAGCGGTTTCACGCTATCGATACCCGCCAAGGCAAAGCCGGGCCTGTATGCCCGGGTACGTCGCATTCTGCAGCGCCAGACGCTGCTGCCTGCTCTCGGCGGGGTTGCGGTATTGGCCCTACTGGTCAACTTCGTCGAGTTGCTGTGCACCGCGGGGCTGCCGGCGATCTACACCGCGGTACTTTCCCAGCAGCAGCTGAGCGCTCTGGCGCACCACGCTTATCTTGGCCTCTACATCCTGGGCTATATCGCCGACGACGCACTGATGGTGACGATCGCGGTTCTCGCACTGAGCAGCCGCAAGCTCACCTATCAATCAGGCGCCACGCTGAAGCTGATCAGCGGCGCGGTGATGCTAGTGCTGGGTGTCGTCATGCTGGTGAAACCGGAGTGGCTGCAGTAACGGATCGCCGGAGTGACCTATGTCAGGTCCTAGGAGCGCGCGGCCAGGCAGCGAGGGGACACGCAAATCAGAGGATTCAGCCATCACGCCGTTGCCGTGCGGTCAGCGCCACTCCGTTAGTACCCGCCTCGCCCAGGCATCTACCGCCGATCACACTCGCTCCGAGTCCTCGCAGGGTTGTTTTGCAAGCGGCGACAAGGTGACGCAAGCCCGCTTGAGCGGCCACGGTAAGGCCGCCGGCCAGATCACGGCCACCCGGCAGTGGGCCTGGGGCTACGTAAATCCGCATACCGCTCAGTGTCTGCTTGGAACAGAAACATTGAACGGGTCAAATGGATCGACATATACCCCCGCCGGTATATGATTGCCAAACCTTCACATCCACTCATGTCGGAGCTTCAGATGAAATCCTCATTGATCGCCCTTTCCCTCAGCCTGCTGGCTTTCGCGGCCCAGGCCGTAGAACTCGAAGTCACCCCGCAAGACGCCTACGCTCGCGCCCAGCAAGACGACGCAAAAGTCCTCTTCGTCGATGTGCGCGATCCGGTGGAGATCATGTTCGTCGGCTTCACCGACGCCGTGGACATCAACATTCCGTATCTGCTCGTTGATCGCAATGCCTGGAATGACGAGCGCGGTGCGTTCCAGACCAACCGCAATCCACAGTTCATCGAACAGATCCAGGCCGAGCTGGACAAACGTGGCCTGGGCGCCGATACCGAGATCATCACCATGTGCCGCTCGGGCAGCGAGCGTGGCAAACCCAGTGCAGACTTCCTGCGCGAGAACGGTTTTCCCAATGCACGGTATGTCGTCGATGGGTTTCAGGGCGCCGCGATAAAGGAAGGACGGCAGGCAGGCTTTCGTCTGCAGAATGGCTGGCAGAACGCCGGACTGCCGTGGAGCCCGAAGATGAATCCGGAAAAGATCTATCGCACTGATCGCAAGTGAATCCCACGCGTAGCGCGGACCTCGGCGATGAATATCGGTAACGCACACCGCCGATTGGTGGGTCAGCTGCTCTGCTAGCTGACCCCATCGCCTCGAACCTGATGCCATAGCCGAACCGCGCGTTCAAGCTGGTCAGGCGCTCCTCGGTGCTTGGCAACGCCCTGTTGCTGGACTTACGCCCGCCCCATGCCAGCCATCAGCCAAACACTGTCACCGTTTGCCGGCTCAGGGCGACCAACTCACCAGCTGGCGTCCACAGCGCAGCCGCACAATGCCCATAGCCATCGCGGGCGTGCTCGATCACGGCGCGATACATGCACCAGTCGTGGCTATCGAGGTCGGGTAGAGGTTGAATGAATTCGATGGTCCAGGTCAGCGAGCTGCCGGGTGCGAAGCTCTTGAGATGCGGCAGCACCGCGGGCGGCCAGGCATCGACCAGCGCCAGCAGGTGCGCCTCGGTCATTGGCTCGCGAGGCACTTCACCGCGCTGGCGCACCCACCCACCCATTTCGCGCGACCTGTTACCGGTGAACGGCAAGCCACCGATACCCCAACGCATCGCCAAGTAGCGGGTGAACTCTGGAGTCACGCCAGGCACATAGGGCAGTTCCTGACAGGCTTCGACCGGCGGCATGGACGGTGCCGGCTCGGCCGCGACATCGACCACCGAACTGCGCGGGGCGCCGAAGCTGCCCTGGACGATGGTAACCACCTGGCCGTCCTGCATGACCCGCCCCAGCATCTGACTCACCGCCTTGCCTTCGCGCAGCACCTCGGCCTCGAAGCTCGCTGGCGTATCGAGGGCCAACGGCCCAACGAACGTAATCGCCAGCGAACGAAGAGGTCGACCGTCCGGAACCTTGGCCCGCATGCTCTCAAAGACCAGTGCGGCGACCAGACCGCCGAAACCTGCACGGCCCTGCCCCCAAGTGGCCGGCACCACCACGCTGCCGGGATTGTCACGCACCGCCTGCAGCAGCTCGCAAAGCTCCATACCCACCTCGTTATCGTTCGTTGTGCGCGCGATGTTAAAGGCACGCACGCCGCGGCGCGAACCTGTCTGGCAGAAGCAGCCGGATGAAATGCCGAATCATCCACAACGCCAATAAGCGGTCAGGAACGCTCCCTCGGCCTCGGAAAACGCCAGGGCAATGCTCGACGGAGTTGACGCAGGGCACGGGAGAGGTCATCCGCCACAGCGGCCTGCTCGGCATAGCGCTGGGTCTCGTAGAGCCTGACGAACGCCAATATGGCCGGTGCCTGTTCTGGCAACATGATCGCGGCACGATCCGCAAAGCTACGGGCGCCCTCGCCTCTGTTGCGCCGGACACCATGGCGCCCCAGCAGCTGCTCGAAGCGCTTGAACAGGCGCTGCTGGGGGTCCGTTTCACGCCGCCAGGGTTTGAACAGGACCAGCGCCAATACCGCCGTCAGCAGGGCCAGAACGGCTACCAGGGCAAGGCCCAGCGCCTGACCATCGAGCTTGCCGAACCAGCGCTGCAGCGCTTGCGCTTGCTGCTCGCCCTGGTAATTGAGCACCCAGCGCTGCCATCCATAGTTGAGGCTGTCCCAGCGCAACCGCAGCGCATTCACCCAGCCGATGTCCCGGTAGCGCAGCAGCGACATCGGCTGATCGGCAAGAAAGCTTCGTTCGCGCGCCAATGCCTGTTCCAGGCCCTGCTCCACCCGTTCCGGCGCGACCTGAAAGGTCGGGTCGACACTGACCCAGCCACGCTCGGCGACCCAGTATTCGACCCAGGCATGCGCGTCGAACTGATGCACCGAGAGGTAGTTGCCCGCCGGGTTGAGCTCACCGCCCTGATAGCCCGCCACCACCCGTGCCGGGATGCCGGCCGCGCGCAGCACGAAAGTCATTGCACCCGCGTAGTGGGCACAGAAGCCGCTGCGCGTCTCGAACAGGAAATCGTCAACGATATCGTCGCCCACCGGCGGCGGCTCCAGCGTGTAGTGATAAGGCTGGCGATTGAAGTGCTTCAACAGCGCATCAACCATCGCCTGCGGCTCCTGCGCAGTGCGCCGTAGCTCCGCAGCCCAGGCCCGGCTTCGCGGATTGCCACGCTCCGGCAGTTGCAGCGCGCGGCCGAGACTCTCCGGCGCGCTGACCGCCTCGCGGCGCGCATCCAGCCAGGAGGTTACCTGATACATCAGCGGCTGGTTCACCGGCTGCCTGCGCTGCAGATGGAAATCCGTCATCAGCTGCGCCTGACCCGGTGCGACCTGAGCCACATCCAGGGCGAACAGCCAAGGCTGCCCGCTCGGCTGCATGACGACGCTGTAGCCGAGCGGCTCGCCGACTGCCTGCCATTCCGGCGCCTGCGGCAGATGAGAGGCATAGGACTGCGACCAGCGCCGGCCATCGAAGCGCTCGAAGGTTACTGCGCGCCAGTAGAGCTGATCGCGTGACGGAATTTCGCCTTCGAAGCTGACCCGGAACGCCAGCTCCGCCGAACGCCCCAAGCGCGCGATGTCACCAGGCGCCATGTGATCGGCCAAGCCGGTCACGCCCCGATCAGCGGCCTGCGGCAACGACCACAGCGGTGGCAGGCGAGGAAAGAAGAGGAACAACACCAGCATCAGCGGAACGGCCTGCAGCAGCAAAGAGCCGGCCAGCCGCACCGTCGGCCATGGCCGTGTCACGAGGCTGCTCTGCTGCAGGCCGATCATCGCCGCCAGCAGCGCGGTGACCGGCAACAGGCTGTACAGCCCGGCGAGCAGGCTGTCCTCGAACAGGTAGCTGGTTACCACCGCGAAGAAGCCCAGGAAGATCAGCACCAGCGCATCGCGGCGGGTACTCATCTCCACCAGTTTCAGGATGAACGCGGCAATCAGCAGCACCACCCCGGCTTCCAGTCCGACCAGGCTGCCGCGGGAGAAATAAACGCCGAAGCCCGCGCCTATCATCAGCAGCGCCTTGAGCCAGCTGCGTGGATAGCGTGCGCGCATGCGGAAGATCTGGACACGCCAGCTGGCGCAGCCCAGCCACAGCCCGATGATCCACACGGGCAGGTGCGTCAGGTGCGGCAGGATCACCAGCACCTGCGCCACCAGCAGCCAGATCAGGCTGTTACGCGGAATGCCTGGCTTCGCGCTCATACGCCGCGCTCCTCATCCAGGCCATGCAGCGCCAGCGCGCGCAGGCAGGCGTCACGGTGCGACTCGCCACTGTCCGGGCCGAGCACTCCAGCCGGCAGCCGCAGCGCGAATGGCTGCTGCTTCTCGCTAAGCTCGACTACCCAGTGACAGAGCATCGAAAGACGTTGCTCGGTATCGCCTTCGAACCCATCGAAGTCGAGCATCGGATCATTGCCGAGCAGGCTGGCGAAGTCCTTCACCAGCAGACCCTGCCCGCGCGAGTACGCCTTCCAATGCAAGCGCCGGCGCGGATCGCCAGGTTGCCAGGCACGTAGGCCCTGGTAGTCATCGACGCCGGCACCGCGCGCCAGAGTTCCCTCGTCCTCGGTTTCGGGGGCACTATCGCCTTGCGGGCGTTCGGCTATCGACGGCTGTGGATAGACCAGCGCCGCCAGCTCCAGATCGATCCAGCTCCAGGCGACCAGCAGGCCCAGTGGGAAGCGACTTTCCACCCTCACCCGGCCCGGCCGCAGCCAGCCACGGCGCGAGGTCGCCAGGCTCAACTCGACCTCGACGGTGCCGCCGGCCGGAACATCGACCAGCCGCAGCCCGCTGGCCGGCCAACCCAGTGCCACAGCCTGGTAGGCACGTCCCCGACTTTCCAGGCGTACCCGCAGCAGCGCCTGTTCGCCAACGAACGCCGCCGTGGTGCCACCGGCCTGCAGCACCAGCCCGGCCAGGTTGCGCCACGTGTGCAGAATGGTGACCAGGTACAGGGACCCGAGCAGAAAGGTCAATCCGTAGGCCAGACTGTTCTGGTAGTTGATGGCGGTGAGCAGCATCAGCAGCAGCGCCACCATGAACGCCAACCCGACCGAGGTCGGCATGATGAAGATTCGCCGCTGGTTCAACCGCACGCTGGAGGCTGGCGGTATTCGCCGCAGCAGCCAGCGGTCCCGGAAACGCGGAAGCAGCCTCACGGCAGGCGCTCACAACGACCAATGAACGGGCATATCACAGCGCTGGCACCTCGCGCAGCAGCCACTGCACCAGCGCACCCCCGCCATGACCGGTGGCATCGGCACGCTCACGCAGGCGGTGGCCAACCACATTGGGCAGCACCGCTTGCACGTCTTCCGGAATCACATAATCGCGACCATCGAGAAAAGCCCACGCACGTGCGGCTGCGAGCAGCGCCAGGCTGCCGCGTGGCGACAGCCCCCAGGCAAACTGCGGCTGGGTGCGCGTGGCCTCTACCAGGCGCAACACGTAATCGACCAGCGCGTCGCTAACCCGTACGTTACCCACGGCCGCCTGAATGGTGCGCAGCTCATCGTGGTCGAGCAGCGGCTCCAGCCGCGTCAGCAGATCACGTCGGGACTCGCCGAGCAGCAGCGCCTTTTCCGCCGCTCTGGCCGGATAACCCAGCGAAACCCGCATCAGGAAGCGGTCCAGCTGCGATTCCGGCAGTGCAAAAGTGCCGCCTGAGCTCACCGGGTTCTGCGTGGCGATGACGAAAAATGGCTCGGGTAGCGGCCGCGTCGCTCCCTCGATGGTGACCTGCCCCTCCTCCATCGCCTCCAGCAGCGCGCTCTGGCTCTTCGGCGTGGCGCGATTGATTTCATCGGCCAGCACCAGCTCGGCGAAGATCGGACCAGGATGGAAGACGAACTGTCCGCTGTCCTTGTCGAATACCGAGGTACCCAGGATATCGCCGGGCAGCAGGTCGGAAGTGAACTGGATGCGCTGGAATTCAAGCCCCAGCACCTTGGCCAATGTATGACTCAGGGTGGTCTTGCCCATGCCGGGCATGTCCTCGACCAGCAGGTGCCCGCGGGCCAACAGGCAGGTCAGGGCCAGCCGGACCTGAGCTTCCTTGCCGAGCAAAACTTCATTGACTGCTCGCAGGCAGGCGTCCAATCGGGTGCGCATCAAAACCTCCTATGTTCATCGTCTCGATGCTACTGGTCAGCCGCAGCCAGGCAAAGCACAGGAAACGCCCGGTGACGAGTTTGTGACCCAGGCCTTGATCCAGCACCATGCGACGCATTGCAGGGCGGCTTAGGCTTACGCAGCCAACGGTCAACAGGAGGACATATGTCCACACCCGCTCCACATGACTGGCATGCGCAACACGCTGAACAGACCCTCCAGCATCTGGATACGTCGCCTGACGGGTTGTCCGCCGAGCAAGTGCAGGAGCGTCTCGAGTCGTTCGGGCCCAACCGCCTGCCACGGCGGCGGCGCAACGGTCCACTGAGGCGTTTGCTGCTGCAATTCCACAACCTGCTGATCTACGTTCTGCTGCTTTCGGCATTGGTCACCCTCGCCTTGGGCGAATGGCTGGACAGCGCGGTGATTTTCGCCGTGGTGGTCATCAACGCGATCGTTGGCTTCATTCAGGAGGGCAAGGCGGAGCAGGCAATGCGTGCCATCCAGAAGATGCTCACGCTAGACAGCAAGGTGCGCCGTGCCGGGCGAACGCTCAACGTCCCCGCCGAACAACTGGTGCCTGGCGATATGGTGATGCTGGAAGCCGGCGACCGGGTGCCGGCTGACATGCGCCTGCTGGAGTGCCGCGATCTGCGCATCGAAGAAGCTGCCTTGACGGGCGAGTCGCTGCCCGCCAGCAAGCAGGTGGAACCCGTGGCACAGGATGCCGGTATCGGTGACCGCTACAGCATGGCCTACTCGGGCACTCTGGTCAGCGCTGGCAGCGGCACCGGCGTGGTGGTGGCAACAGCCGGCAAGACCGAGCTGGGGCAGATCAGTCATATGCTTGGTGAGGTCGTCAGCCTGCAAACGCCATTGCTCGCTGATATGGCGCGCTTCGCCAGGGTGCTCACCTTCATCATCCTGGCACTGGCAGTGGGCACCTATCTGTTCGGTGTCGGCCTGCGCGGCTATTCCACCGACGAAATGCTGCTGGCAGCGGTCGGCCTGGCCGTAGCTGCCATACCCGAAGGTTTGCCCGCGGTCCTCACCATCACACTGGCCCTCGGCGTGCAGCGAATGGCTCGGCGTCGCGCCATCATTCGTCGCCTCCCTGCGGTGGAGAGCCTGGGTGCCGTGACCGTGATCTGCTCTGACAAGACCGGCACGCTCACACGAAACGAAATGACCGTGCAGCAGGTATTCACAGCAGCACATCGGTATCAGATCGAAGGCGTCGGCTACGCACCTACCGGCCGAATTCGCTGCGACGACGGGCGCCTCTGCGAGCTCGAAGAAGCGAGCGATCTGCATGCGCTGGCCCGCGCCGGCCTGTTATGCAACAGCGCCAGCCTGCTGGCTGACGGCTCCGGTGACGAATGGAGCATTGCCGGCGACCCCACCGAGGCGGCCCTGCTCACGCTTGCCGGTAAGTTGGGCCTGATCGCCGCGCACGAGCACGGCTACACGCCTCGCGTCGACAGCATTCCGTTCAGC
The DNA here is from genome assembly GCF_000661915.1 of Stutzerimonas decontaminans. Classification (NCBI taxonomy): domain Bacteria; kingdom Pseudomonadati; phylum Pseudomonadota; class Gammaproteobacteria; order Pseudomonadales; family Pseudomonadaceae; genus Stutzerimonas; species Stutzerimonas decontaminans. Next base: position 2,671,170 of record NZ_CP007509.1, read on the forward strand.
TCGGAGCGGCGCTGCATGGCCAGCCTGCATCATGACCACTCCGGTCACGGCCTGATCTACATGATCGGCGCCCCGGAACGGCTGGTGGAGGTGTGCAACCAGCAACTGATCGACGGCAGCGCCGAACCGCTGGACCCATCCTATTGGCATGGCGTGCTGTCCGACGGTGCCGCCCAGGGCCTGCGCATGCTCGGCCTGGCGGTGCGCGCGCTCGGCGCGCCGCGCCATGAACTGAATTATGAGGATCTGGAGGGCGATTTCGTCCTGCTCGGGCTGGTCGGCATGCTCGATCCGCCGCGTGAGGAGGCGATTGAGGCCATCAACGAATGCCGCCAGGCAGGTATCGCCGTGAAGATGATCACGGGCGACCATGCCGAGACCGCCGCAGCGATCGCCAGGCGCCTGGGGCTTGGCGACAGCACGCCGATCACCGGAGCCGAACTGGACCGCCTCAGCGACAGCCAGCTCGATGCCCGGCTGGGCGATACCACGGTCTTCGCTCGTACCAGCCCGGCGCACAAGTTGCGCCTGGTTCAGCGGCTGCAGGCATGTGGCGCACGCGTCGCGATGACCGGAGATGGGGTCAACGACGCGCCAGCACTCAAACGGGCCGACATCGGCGTGGCCATGGGCATCAAGGGTACCGAGGTGGCCAAGGAAGCCGCGCAGATGGTCCTTGCGGACGACAACTTCGCCACCATCGCCAATGCCGTGGAAGAAGGCCGCACGGTCTACGACAACCTGAAGAAATCCATCCTGTTCATCCTGCCCACCAACGGTGGCGAGGCAATGGTGTTGCTGGTTGCCATCGCGCTGGGGCTGACCCTGCCGATCACCCCGCTGCAGATTCTCTGGGTCAACATGATCACGGCGGTCACCCTGGCGCTGGCGCTCGCCTTCGAGCCCGGCGAAGCCGACGTCATGCGCCGACCGCCACGCGACCCGGACACCGCACTATTGAGCACGCAACTCATGTGGCGCGTGCTGCTGGTTGCGATCCTGATGACCGCAGCCTGCATCGGCGTGTTCGTCTATGCACAGCAGCTGGGTTGGAGCATGGAAGCCAGTCGCACCCTGGCGGTGAACACGCTGGTCGCCTGCGAGATTGCCTACCTGTTCAGCAGCCGGCAGATCAATGCCCCGGCCCGTTTCGGCTGGCGCGACAACCCAATGGTCTGGGGCATGATCGTCCTGCTGGCGCTACTGCAACTCGCCTTCACCCACTGGGCGCCGTTGCAGCGCCTGTTCGCCACCCAATCGCTGGATCCGCTCGGCTGGGGCATCTGCCTGCTGGCCGGGGCCGCATTGCTGGCTGTGGTCGAGACGGAGAAATGGCTGCGGCGACGGGCCGGTTGGCCGCTCTGACAGCACCGTAGCAAAGGGACCAGCCCCCGTCAGGCGGTGGGCTGGTCGATAGGTGGCGTCGGTTAACGTCCGGCGCGCGACTCGCGGAGATAGAAACGCGCCTTCTGCGCCTTCTGTGTACAGCCGCGGAACGCCTCGAACTGCTGCTGCGTCTTGGCCCCGGTCAGCAAAGCCAGAGCCTTGGAATAACTAACGGTTCCGGCAAAGCCTTCGGCTTCTGCCAGGCTTTGCTCCTTCCACGCTGCCTCAAGTTCCGCCGCGCAGCTGTCGCGGTATGCCGTCTTGCCGGCGCAACCGGCCAGCAGCAGAACTAGAAGAGGCAAAGATAGCCAGGTTTTCATCGCATCGTCCCTCGAGTGCCATTCAGGAATTAAAGCCGTTATTTCGCCTTACGGTGCCGCAAATATTCGACCACCGACTGCTGGTCTCCAGCGAATTCGATACGGTCAGCCTTGTTCTCGCGCTGGTAGGCGTACATCGGGTCGTAATATTCGCCGAGCAACGCCTCGATCCAGGCTCGATGCAGGTCGACCAAGCCGCTGCGCGCCTGCTCCGCAAGGGCCTGATCCATCAGCAATGCCAGGCGCTGGTAACGCTCGCCGCCGAGTCGCTTGTTGATATTGACCAGACTTTGCTGCAGACGCTCAGCGAAAGCCGCGAAACCGCTCTCACCCTGCTCGGCAATGAACTCGGCGCAAAGGTCGATCACGTAATCCTTGAGGATCCGCTCGACCCGCCCCTCGAGGCTGTCCTCCAGCCAGACCAGGGCAAACGCCTGCATGCCGTTGAACAGCGGCAGTGGAATCGAGCAGCGGCCCACCAGGCGCGCCTCGTCCTCGACGACAAACGTCTCGATGCCGGCCGCACGCATCTTCAGCAGGCGGATCGCTAGGGCATTCTCGAAGTCGATCTGCGCCGGCTGCGGCGTGGCGCGCTTGCCGAAACTGGAACCGCGATGATTGGCCAGGCCTTCCAGGTCGAGGCTGTTTTCCAACTGCGCCAGGACCTCGGTCTTGCCGGTACCGGTCATGCCACCTACCAGCACGAAGTCGCATTGTTCGACCGTCTGGTCGATGGTGTCGAGCAGGAAATGGCGCATCGCCTTGTAGCCGCCGGCGACACGCGGATATTCGACACCCATTTCGTCCTTCAGCCACTGCTGGACGATCTGCGAACGCAGCCCACCGCGGAAGCAATACAGGTAGCCATTCGGATGGGCGCGGGCGAAGTCGGCCCAGGCCTGCAGCCGCTCGGCCTTGACCTTGCCGGAAACCAGTTGCTGGCCGAGTTCGATGGCTGCCTTCTGGCCGTGCTGCTTGTAGCAAGTGCCGACCTTCTGCCGTTCGATGTCGTTCATCAGCGGCAGGTTGACCACACCGGGAAAGGCGCCCTTGGCGAATTCCACCGGGGCACGGGCGTCCATCATCGGGATGTCATTGAGGAACAGCTGGCGGAAATCTTCGGTATCGCTGCGCATCAACGCACCTCGACCGCGTGGCTGCGCGCTTCGACCAGCTGGCCGATCGGCTCCAGCGCGAGGCCAAGCTCGGCGCAAACGGCAAGAAACTCCGCCTCGCCTTCCGGCGCTACAGCCACCAGCAGTCCACCGCTGGTCTGGGGATCGCAGAGCAGCTGCTTGTGGCGCTCGTCGAGCGCGGCGATGCGCTCACCATAGCTATCGAAATTGCGCTGGGTTCCGCCCGGCACGCAGCCCTGCTCCAGGTAGTACTCGATGCCCGGCAAGCGCGGTACGCGCGCGTAGTCGATCTCGGCGGTCAGCCCGCTGCCATCGGCCATTTCCACCAAGTGGCCAAGCAGGCCGAAGCCGGTGACATCGGTCATGGCGCGAACGCCCGCGAGCTTGCCGAAGCGGCTGCCGGGCGTGTTCAGCGTGCACATCCAGTCCCGCGCCAGTCCGACGTCCTCAGCGCGCAGCTTGGCCTGTTTCTCGGCGGTGGTGAGAATGCCGATTCCCAGCGGTTTGCTCAGGTACAGCTTGCAGCCGGCAGCAGCCGTGTCATTGCGCTTCATCTGGCTTTTGTTCACCAGGCCGGTCACGGCGAGGCCGAAGATCGGCTCGGGCGCGTCGATCGAATGGCCGCCGGCCAGTGGAATACCCGCGGCATCGCAAACCGCTCGGCCTCCGGCGATGACCTCACGGGCAATCTCCGGCGGCAGCACGTTGACCGGCCAGCCGAGGATGGCGATAGCCATGAGCGGATCACCGCCCATGGCATAGATGTCGCTGATGGCGTTGGTCGCGGCAATCCGGCCGAAATCGAAGGGATCATCGACGATGGGCATGAAGAAGTCGGTGGTCGACACCACACCGCGCTCCTCGTCGATGCCGTACACCGCCGCGTCATCACGCGAGGCGTTGCCGACCCACAGGCGCGGATCGAGATTCTGCGCCCCGCTGCCGGCAAGAATCACGTCCAGCACCTTGGGCGATATCTTGCAGCCGCAGCCGGCGCCGTGACTGTACTGGGTGAGGCGGATCGGTTCGCTCATCGGACTCTCTCGTGACACGTGCACAAACGGGCCGCGATTGTAGCAAAGGCCGCCGGCCATTCGCCGATTGGCACGGAGTTCGATCAGCCAATGCCGGCCACATGTTGCAAGGGGCCGATCAGCGCTTGCAGGCTCGCCGGCCAGGCATGAAGCTATCGCCAGTGCCACAGGGAGAACCGCATGAGTAAGAAAGTTGCACTGGTACTTGGGTCGGGCGGTGCTCGGGGCTACGCGCACATTGGCGTGATCGAGGAGTTGGAAGCCCGCGGCTATGAAATTGCCTGCATCGCCGGTTGCTCTATGGGCGCGGTGGTCGGAGGCATCTATGCGGCAGGCAAGCTTGACGAGTACCGCAACTGGATCGAGAGCCTGGACTATCTCGACCTGCTGCGCCTGGTTGATCCGAGCTTCAGCCTGGGCGCGATCCGCGGGGAAAAGGTCTTCGGCCGTATCCGCGACATGGTCGGCAAGATCCGCATCGAGGATCTGCCAATCCCGTACACCGCGGTTGCCACCGACCTGACCAACCAGCAGGAGATCTGGTTTCAGGAAGGCAGCCTGGAACTGGCCATGCGCGCCTCTGCGGCCATCCCCAGCCTGTTCACCCCGGTTATGCAGGGCAATCGCATGCTGGTCGACGGCGGACTGCTCAATCCCCTGCCCATCGTTCCGGTGGTATCAGCGCACTGCGACATGATCATCGCAGTCAATCTCAACGCCAACAACCACAAGCAGTACCCACTGCCTGAGATCGTACGTCCGGGGCGCTTCGACTCGCTGGTCAACTCGATCAGCTCGCACATCCCGTTCTGGCGCAAGGACGAAGCTGAACTGGCCGGCGAGCTGGACGACCTTCGTGCCGGCGAACTGCTGCGCGGCGATCAACCGCCTGCCGCACCGACCAGCCATAACGCGCCGAAGTCTGCCGAAGGCGCGACGGTGATCGACGTCACCGGTCCGGCATCGCTGCTGGAGCTGATCAACCAGAGTTTCGACGTCATGCAGTCGTCGCTGGCGCAATACAAGATCGCGGGTTACCCGCCGAACGTGCTGGTCAACATCCCCAAGCGGGCCTGCCGCTTCTACGAGTTCTACAAGGCACCCGAGCTGATCGCACTGGGTCGCATCGTCGCCCACGATGCGCTGGTGCGCTACGAAGAAGAGCAGTGAGCCTCAGGCCTTCGCTCACTGACCAAGCGGGTCGCGCGGTTCACCCGGGAGTAGCGTCGATTCGTGCGAAGGCATCGTCGGCACCTCCTTGATCAACCAGTCGCCCAGCAGGCTGTAGGCGACTGCAAGCAGGGTCGGACCGAGGAACAGCCCCATGAAACCGAAGGCAAGGATGCCGCCGAACACGCCAAGCAGCACCACCACCAAGGGCAGGTTGCCGCCACGGCTGATCAGGTAGGGCTTGAGTACGTTGTCAACGCCACTGATGACGAACATGCCCCAGATTCCGAGGAAGATCGCCATGCCGTAGTCGCCTTGCCAGGCCAGCCAGGCGACGGCTGGACCCCAGATCAATGGCGGCACCATGATGAAACTGCAGGCGAAGGTCAGCAGCCCGAGCACCAGCGCACCCGGTATCCCGGCAATGAGAAATCCGATGTAGGCCAGAATCGCCTGTGCCGCCGCGGTCCCGATCACGCCGTTGACCACGCGCTGCACGGTACCGGCAACGAGCTCCAGATAATGATCGGCGCGGTCACCGATCAGCCGGTGCAGCAGGCTATGGACGAATGCCGACAGGCGCGGCCCATCACGATAGAAGAAGAACACCAGCACCAGGCTCAAGGCCAGCTCGAGCATGCCGCCACCGATCCGCGCGCTGCGCACCAACAGCCAGTTCGCGACCTGGCCGATGTACGGACGGCTGCTGGCGATCAAGGCTGTGCCCTGCTCATCCACGGTGTCCCAGAAGCCCACGAGGGTATCGCCAATCAGCGGCAATTCGCCCAGCCAGATCGGCGCCGGCGGCAGCCCTTCCACCTGAAGGTCGTGCAGCAATGCGTTGGCCTCGCGGATCTGATCGGCAATGTTGAAGCCCAGCCATACCAGCGGTACCGCTACCAGTACCATCCAGCTGAAGGTAAGCAGACCGGCAGCCAGCGTGGCATTGCCATGCAGCCAGCGGGTCAACAGCCGCATCACCGGCCAACTTGCGAACGCCAGCACGGCGGCCCAGAACAGCGCTGAGGCGAAAGGCGCCAGAACCCACAGGCACGCGGCCAGCAGCCCAACGAGCAGGATCTGCGCCAACAGGCGATCATTGTTGAGCATGTGAACGTACCCAGGGAGATAGAGCAGCCGCGTCCATGATCAGGGCGCGAAATAAGAGCCGCTATTGCAGCCGTTACGCAGGATCAGCGCAATAGCCGAATGACCAGGCCCGGTTCCTGAGACTCGTCGACTTCCAGGCGGCTGCCGCGGATCCGCTCGGCAATCAGCGCCTCCCGCCAGGCCACCGCACCCTGCCCGGCAAGACTGACACGCGTGGTGCTGTCCAGACTCAAGACATTGGCCAACAAAGCGCCCCACTCGGCGGTCGGCTCATCCGTCAGACGTGGCAGGCGTAATTCACCGGTGCTGCGCAGCTGCCGCAGCAGTGTTGCCGCCGTAGGTAGCACCGCGGCAAGAGGCTCATCGCTGCGCAACTGCTCGACGTGCAGGTAGGGTCGGCCGTTGCCTCGGGTGATGCCGTACAAGGCAATCAGGTCGCTCTCGGCGTCGGGCAGACGCGCCAACAGATAGGCCTGTTGCGCTTCCGGGCCGTAGAGCATGGATTTGCCGAAAATGGCGTTCGCCCAGAGGCTACTGGAACCACACTCGCGGCCTTCACACCAGAACAACAGTTCGGCACCCTGACGCAGCAGCTCGCCGCGGGCCTGGGTGAAGGCCTCGATACCGGTGTGTGTGCTCGGCAACTGATAGGTCAGTGCGGTCAGCTCACCCGACGCAACCACCTGTGTAGCCATGCGCAGATTACCGCTGATACGGCGGATCGAATCCTGGGGATAGATGCGCTCCTGCACCTGCGACTGCCGATAATCGACGATCTGTGCCTGAGCAAAACGTGGCAGTCGCTCGAGATCAGCGCTGCCGGTAACGTCGGCACCCACGGCAGCGGTGGAAATCAAGACCGATGCCGCTATCCATGCACTTCGCATAACACCCCTCAATGGATCACCCCTGACTGTTTGTCGAAACTCAGCGAATGCGGCAAGCCGAGGACAAACGCAAGTGCGCAGCGATTGGCCGTCGCGACTTTGGAGCAATCAATCATTGCGCTGGCTCTGCTGGAAACATTGGCTCCCAGCCTCGCCAGTTGGCCAAGGCAAGTCAAGCGAGGCTTTGCGAGAGAGTATTGCAAGCGCCAAGCATGGTTCAGCCGTGGAAGAACGCGTTGAACACCTCCGCCACCGCCTCAGCGCCCGCCTCGTCGTCCAGATGCAGATGATGCCCACCGGGCAGCCGCTGTACATCAAAGGGCAAGCCATCAACCAGCTCCATCAGCTCCGGCTGGTTCATCAGCCCTTGCTCGGCCAGCACCAAACTGGCGGAACAGGTGACCCGGGCGACAAAGGCCAGTGCATGAGCACGCGTCAGCCGCATGGCCGAGGGGAGCATGAGACGGGCATCGGTGCGCCAGGTATAGCCGCCCGGTACCGGCATCAACCCGCGTTGTGCCAGCAGCTCAGCCGCCTCACGACTGACCGCACCGACGCCCTTCATGCGCGCTTGCACCGCCTGATCAAAAGTCGCATAAACCGGCTTGCGCTTGTCATCGACCGCAAGCAAGGCCTCGAGCGCCGCGCCTAGCTTCTGCGGCGCACTGTACGCCTCGCCAGTGTAGGGGATGACACCATCGATCAATGCCAGCCGCTCGATGCGTTCGGGTAGAGCCCCAGCCAACAGCACTGAAACGATCGCCCCCATCGAGTGGCCCAGCAAGGAAAACCGCTGCCAGCCGAACTGTTCGGCAACCTGTAGCACGTCATGGGCATAATCCCAGATGTTGTAGGCAGCACCCGCGGGACGATGTTCGGAATGACCATGCCCGGGCAAATCCAGTGCGACGATGCGCAGCCCCTCAAGCCTCGGCGCAAGACGACTGAAGGTCGCGGCATTGTCCAGCCATCCATGCAAAGCGAGCACCGGCTTGCCATCATCTGGCCCGTAAATATGCGCCGCGACATCGAGGTGCGGCAGGCTCAGGCGGACCTCTTCGAACAGCACGCTCATGCCACCCCCTCGGTAAGCTCGGCGTGCGAGCCCCAGCGAGCCAGCAATTCCAGCAGCTTGTCGGCCGTCTGCTGTGGCCGCTCGAAAGGAAACATATGACCACCGGGCAGCGTATGCGCTTCGCCACGTGCCATCAGCCGCAACAGATAGGCATGATGCGGCAGCACCACACGACTGTCGCGCCCACGCACCATGGCCAGAGGAATCTTCAATGCCGGCGGCCAGCCCGGGGTGAGATGTGGCACGCTGCGGTAGATGCTGATTTCGGTCTGCGGATCGAAGCGCAGACGCATTCCCTGCCCTGCAGGCTCCAAGCCGTGTTCGATATAAGCGTCCAGGCATTCCGGATCAAAGCTGCTGAACAGCGCCTTACCGGCGAAATATGCACGCGCCTCTTCGGCACTGGAGAACTGCTCGCGGCGTCCCAGGGTCCGCCCCGCAGGTGTTAACCGATCGATGAAGCCCAGACGTTTGGCAGCCCAGATGACGGTCTGGTCGAACCAGGTTGGAAGCGGCGAATCGAGCATGACCACACCGTGGTAAAGCTCGGGTCGCAGCAGCGCGGCGCGATAGTGCAGCATCCCGCCAAATGAGTGCCCTACCCCCCAGACAGGCTCATGCAGCCCTTCGAGCTGCTCGAACAGCTCATCGAGCAGATTGTTCCAATTGTCATCCACCGGAAAGCGTGGATCGTGACCGTGGCGATCCATGTGCGTGACCCGATATTCGGGCGTGAGGGCATCGAACAGCTTGCGATAGGTCGCCGCCGGAAAACCATTGGCATGGGCAAAGAAGATACGTTGGGACATGGAGGCGTTGCCGGACAGACTGAACCTTCATTGTCTGGCAGGCCTCGGCATGCGGCAATCGCCATAGGCCTGCCGAATGAAGGGCATTCAGGCCAATCAGCAGGCCGCAATGTCGGCCTGCCTCGATCAGCCTGCCAAGTTGCCCCTGTCCAGCGGCACGATCGCGACCGTCAGTCTGGAGATGCAGCTGGGCTTGCCGTCCTCACCGCTCAGGCGAATGTCCCAGACATGTGTCGAGCGGCCAAGGTGAACCGGTCGGCAAACGCCTGTCACGCGGCCACTGCGTAAACCGCGCAGGTGATTGGCATTGACCTCCAGCCCAACGCAATAGAACTTGCTGGTGTCGATGCAGTGATAACTGGCCATCGAACCGAGGGTCTCGGCCAGTACCACCGAGGCGCCACCATGCAGCAGACCATAAGGCTGATGGGTACGGGCGTCGACCGGCATGCTCGCAGTGATCGAGGAGTCGTCGAACGATTCGAAGCGGATGTCCAGCAAATCACTGATGGTGTTCTTGCGGGTGCTGTGAAGCTCTTCCAGGTCGGGTTGACGGTGCCAGATGCTCAAGGCGCTTACTCCTGATGGTTATTGTTCTACGGTTAGGCTCGCCTCGAAGCGGAACCGCCGAGCGAGCCGCACCAACCCTAACCAACGTGATGCAAGGACACCAGTCGCATCAGCCCTCCGGCAATCGCTTCACCTTCCAGCTCAGCCAGCGAGGCAGTTGCCATGGGCAGTGGATCGGCGTAGTGGCCGTTGATCAGCCATCCAGCGAGATTGCCCACAAACGGCTGATGCGTGACCAACAGCAGATCGTTCTCGCTGCGCAAATCCAGCCCGCGCAACGCTTGCGCCAAGTCAGATTCGGGCGTGGCCCAGTCCACGGTTTCCCGCTGGCCGCTGAACGCCAGCGCCTTGCACACTTCATCCGCGGTCTGCTGCGCGCGCTGGAACGGGCTCACCAGAACCGTCTGCAACGGCTTGCCCCGGAGAAAGGTGGCGCTGCGACGTACATCGCGACGGCCACCTTCGGTCAGATTACGCTCGGCATCGGTACGAGCCCGCGGCTCGGCTTCGCCATGTCGCAGCAACCAGAGCCTCATGGAGTCGGCCCCTGCTGCGAGTCTTTTGGCTCGGCCGGCGGCACTGGCGGGACCGGATTGGTCAGCTCGACATCAGCCGGTCGCGGGTTAGGCCAGTCGGATAGCGGCCAAGGCTTGCGCTCGGTATTGAAGGTGGCGAAGCGACCGATCTGCGCTACGTACTGGCTGAGGCTGTCACCAAACGCCTGCAGGCCGGAGTCGGGATATCCCTTGACCAGACGCATCACCAGCTGCAGCACAACAACCACCAGCAGCACCAGCTCGGCCAGTTGCCAGACGAAAAAGAAGATCAGCATCCAGACGGCCCGCAGGATCAGCGATTCTCGGTCCGTCGCCTGGTTCGATTGGTTCATGAAGTTTCCCCTAAGCTCGGCTCAGAATCCGTCGGTTGAAATGAAGTCCACATCGGTCTTCGGCTCGCCACGCATCAGCACACCGATGATCTGGTCCAGCGTACGCCCCTCGAACAAAACGGCATGAAGACCCGCGACCAGTGGCATGTAGACCTGCAGTTCCTCGGCCTTGCACTTGAGCACTTTAATGGTATTGACCCCTTCGGCGACTTCGCCCAACCGGGAAACCGCTTCATCCAGGCTGAGACCTTCGCCCAGCGCATAGCCAACCTGGAAGTTGCGGCTCTTTTGCGAGGTGCAGGTAACGATCAGGTCGCCGACACCCGCCAGGCCCAGAAACGTCATCGGGTTGGCCCCGAGTTTGACGGCGAAACGGGTCATTTCCGCCAGCGCTCGGGTAATCAGCATGCTTCGCGTGTTTTCGCCCATCCCCAGCGCTGCGGCCATTCCCGCCATGATCGCGTAGACGTTCTTCAGCGCCCCGCCCAGCTCGACCCCAAAGCGGTCGGCGCTGGCATAGACGCGGAAGGTGCGACCGTGCAGCACCTGCTGGACGCTACGGCACAGCGCCTCGTCCTGGCTCGCAACAACCGTCGCGGTCAGGGCGTGCTCGGCCACTTCACGCGCCAGATTTGGCCCTGACAGCACTCCGATACGTGCATGCGGCGCGATCTGCTCGAGAATCTGGCTCATCAGCATGAAGCCATCGGCCTCGATGCCCTTGGTCGTGCTGACCAGCATCTTGCCACCAAGCTGAGCCGCGAACGGCTGCAGCGCCTGGCGCAGCGCACTGGACGGCAGCGCGACAAAAATCAATTCGCAGGCATCGAGGGTCGACGACAGGTCAGTGGTTGGTTCCACCTGCGCGAGAATCTCCACGCCTTTGAGATAGCGCGGATTCTGCCGCAGCGTCCGGATGCTCTCGGCCTGCTCGGGATCACGCATCCAGAGCAGGACATGGTGACCGTTTTCGGCCAGCAGATTGGCGATTGCGGTACCGAAACTGCCGCCGCCGAGTACGGCGATGGGTTGCTGTCGTGTCATGAGGGTTCCGTTATGGGCCATCCAAAATGGCAATGCCGGCATTATACGTTTCGCATTCACAGCGGCCAGCGCCACCACCATGCCCTGTGAAATCATTCAGTTACAGTTACATCTGACGCGAGCAATGATCCCGCCCGAAGCGCTGAGACGGGATTTCGAGCAACACATGCAACCGTTACTGCAACGATTGTCTATAGAGGACAAGCTGTCGCAAGGTCCTCGTTAGCCTTTCAGGAGTGTTAAAGTAGCCGCCCGATTCTGTCTTTGCGTCCTTCAGCCGCAAGTACGGGTTGAACGGCGTCGCTGTTGGCGGGCTGTGACTTTAGCCACAACACGGCAGTCTATGACTAGTCTTGATGATCAGGCCTTGGATTCTGGCCCGGTATGTAAGCAGCAAAGCCCTCCGCAAGGGGCCCATTGAGGAATACGCATGACCAAACAACACGCCTTTACTCGGGAAGACCTGCTTCGTTGCAGCCGCGGCGAACTCTTCGGTCCCGGTAATGCGCAACTGCCCGCGCCGAACATGCTAATGGTCGATCGTATCGTTCACATCAGCGAAGTAGGCGGCAAATATGGCAAGGGCGAACTGGTCGCCGAACTGGATATCAACCCTGATCTCTGGTTCTTCGCTTGCCATTTCGAAGGCGATCCGGTCATGCCCGGCTGCCTGGGCCTTGATGCCATGTGGCAGCTGGTCGGCTTCTACCTCGGCTGGCAGGGCAACCCCGGCCGTGGCCGCGCCCTCGGTTCTGGCGAAGTGAAGTTTTTCGGTCAGGTTCTGCCTACCGCCAAGAAAGTCACCTACAACATCCATATCAAGCGCACCATCAGTCGCTCGCTGATCCTCGGTATTGCCGATGGCACCGTCAGCGTTGATGGCCGCGAGATCTACAGTGCCGAAGGTTTGCGCGTCGGCCTGTTCACCTCTACCGACAGCTTTTGAAGGACATCCGCATGCGTCGCGTCGTGATCACTGGCCTGGGTATCGTTTCCTGCCTGGGCAATGACAAAGAGACCGTCTCCGGCAACCTGCGTGCCGGCCGCCCTGGCATTCGCTTCAACCAGTCCTACGCGGACATGGGGCTGCGCAGCCAGGTTTCCGGCTCCGTCAACCTGAACCTGGAAGAGCTGATCGACCGCAAGGTCCTGCGCTTCATGGGTGACGCTGCCGCCTATGCCTATCTGGCGATGGAGCAGGCCGTCAAAGACGCCGGTTTCACCCTCGATGACATTTCCAACCCGCGCATCGGCCTGGTCGCCGGCTCGGGTGGTGCTTCCACCATCAATCAGATGGAAGCCATCGACATCCTGCGCGACAAAGGCGTCAAGCGCATCGGCCCATACCGCGTACCGCGCACCATGAGCAGCACCGTTTCCGCCTGCCTGGCCACGCCGTTCCGTATCAAGGGCATCAACTACTCCATCGCTTCGGCCTGCGCCACCAGCGCGCATTGCATCGGCCATGCCATGGAACAGATCCAGATGGGCAAGCAGGATGTGGTCTTCGCCGGTGGCGGCGAGGAAGAGCATTACAGCCAGAGCTGCCTGTTCGACGCCATGGGTGCGCTGTCCAGCCAGTACAACGATACGCCGGAGAAAGCCTCCCGCGCCTACGACGCCAAGCGTGACGGTTTCGTCATCGCCGGCGGCGGCGGCATGGTGGTGGTCGAAGAGCTGGAGCACGCCCTCAAGCGCGGCGCCAAGATCTACGCGGAAATCGTCGGCTACGGCGCCACTTCCGACGGCTACGACATGGTCGCACCGAGTGGCGAAGGCGCCCTGCGCTGCATGCAGCAGGCAATGTCTACCGTCGACACCAACATCGACTACCTCAACACCCACGGCACCTCCACGCCGGTCGGCGATGTGGCCGAGATCAAGGCCGTGCGTAACATGTTCGGCGACAAGATCCCGACCATCAGCTCGACCAAGAGCCTGTCTGGCCACTCGCTGGGCGCCGCGGGCGTTCACGAAGCGATCTATTCCATGCTGATGATGGAAGGCAGCTTCATCGCGGGCTCGGCCAACATCGACGAGCTGGATCCGGAAGTTGCCGACATGCCTATTCTTCGCGAAACCCGCGAGAACGTGCAGCTCGACACCGTGATGAGCAACAGCTTCGGCTTCGGTGGCACCAACGCTACTCTGGTGCTGCGCCGCTTTAAGGGCTAAGCACTCGCGCCGATAAAAACGCCCCGATTATTCGGGGCGTTTTTGTTTGTGTGGTCACAAGACGGTACGAAATGCCGGCATGCTCTACCCCCCTCGCAATACGGCGTCAGGCCGAGCGCCGAGCGTTGCGCCATTGCGCCGGTGGTCCACCCGTCCAGCGCCTGAAGGCCCGACTGAAAGCTGCCACCTCGGCGAACCCGCTCTGCTCGGCCACCTCCTGCACGCTGAAGTGCTCATTGCTGAGCAGCCTCAAGGCAAGATCACGGCGCAGCGACTCCTTGATCTGCCGAACCGATGTGCCCTCCTCCTGCAGCCAACGCCGCAGCGTACGAGGCGTCATCAACAGCTGCTGGCTGATTTCCTCCAGCTCCGGCATCCGTTTGAGGTCGTAGCGCTGCAGCAACAGCCTTACGCGAGTCTGAAGGCTGTTGTCCTGCACAGGTCGATGCAGGATCACCCCAGGGCACGCCTGCAGAAATGCCTGCAGCTCGGCTTCGCTACGTAAGATCGGTAGCTGAAGGACTCGTGGGTGCAGATAGAAGCCGCAACGTGGCTGGTCGTGGAGCAGCTCGCCGATAAACATTGCCCGGTACTCCCTCGCGTGCATTGGTGCCGGATAGCCGAAAGAGGTCCCGGTAACAGGAATCTGCTGCCCGATCAGCCAGCCTGCGAAGCGCTGCCACATCAACAGAATGAACTCCTGCAGGAAATGATCGGGATCGAGCTCCTGCTGACGCAGGTGCAAGCGGTAGAACACCAGCGGTGACTGCGCATGCCCGGCATCCAGGCCAATCTTCAGGTCGTCCGTAACCGCGCTATAGAAACGCGCGCTGCGTTGCAGCATTCCGCCGAGGGTTTTGGCGCCCAGGCCGAACTCTGCCATGAGCGAGAACACGCCCCGCTTGCAGACGCCTGGCGCCAACCCCATGAACTCGTCGCCGGTAAAGCGCCAGACGGCCTTGATCAACTCGCTGAGCTGATGCTCGGTGAGCAGCCGTTCGGGCCGGTCGAGCCACAGGTGCGGTATTTCAGCCGCAGACAGCAGCTGCGACGGCTCTGCGCCCTGTCGCAGAGCGCCACCGATACAGGCGCGCACGTAGTGATTGGCGATATGGGCCCTGGCCGACGACTTGTACAGCTCCGTAGATGTCATGCGCCGGTCCTTTGCTTCACTCGTTTTCACCAGTATGGCGCGTTTCAACCCAGCTGGCCTATCTGATCAAATAAAACGACCGTAAAGGTCATTCAAAGCGATAAATCAAAACTCTATTAATAGACGTGCGCCCCACGGCGGCCGACCAGAACAACAACGATCAAAAGGGCTCAGCATGACCGTACAACCACAGCCGGAAGCCGGACGTGCACCCGGCAATGATGACCGGGCGCTATTTCACGATTCGGTGCGGCGCTTTCTTCAGCAGGAAGTGGCGCCCCACTACGAGCAATGGGAAGCCGACCACCAGCTGCCACGCGCGCTCTGGCATCGCCTCGGCGAAGCGGGGCTGCTCGGCGTAGACCTGCCGGAACAGCTGGGCGGCTGCGCAGCGGGAGTCGAGACCAGCCTGATGATCTGCGAGGAGATTTCCCGCCAGGGCTTCGGCGGGCTAGCCAGCGGCTACAACATCCACGCCAACATCGTGATGCCGTACATCCACCACCTCGGCAACCAGGCGCAGCAGGCTTATTGGCTACCGCGCATGGCCACTGGCGAAGTGCTGAGCGCCATCGCCATGACCGAGCCTGGCGCCGGAAGCGATCTGGCCGCCATGCGCGCCAGTGCGCAGAAGCTTCCTGGCGGCTGGAAGCTCAACGGCAGCAAGGTATTTATCACCAACGGCTTGCTGGCAGACATGGTGATCGTCTGCGCCAAGACCGATCCGAACGCCCGGGCCCGCGGCGTCTCGCTGTTTCTGGTGGATACCACATTGCCAGGCTTTTCTCGCGGCAAAGCGATCCGCAAGATCGGCCAGCATGCCAGCGACACCGCTGAACTGTTCTTCGACGATCTGATCGTACCGGAGGATGCGCTGCTCGGCGAAGCGGGCAAGGGCTTCGCCTATCTGATGCAAGAACTGCCTCGGGAGCGTCTGGGTGTGGCAGCGCAAGCCATCGGAGCCATCGACGGCGCCCTGCAGCTGACCCTGGGCTATGTCCAGCAACGGCGTGCATTCGGTCAGCGCATAGCCGACTTCCAGAACACCCGCTTCACGCTGGCCGAAGTACGTGCACAACTGGAGATGGGACGCGCGTATTTCGAGAAATGCCTGCAGCGCTATGCCGGTGGAGAAATGAGCAGCACGGATGCGGCCGCGCTCAAACTGATGCTCAGCGAGATGCAGTGCCGCTGCATCGACCAATGCCTGCAGCTGTTCGGAGGCTACGGCTACACACTCGAATATCCAATCTCCCGCTTTTATGTGGATGCGCGCATCCAGACCATCTATGCGGGCACTTCCGAAATCATGAAAGAAGTGATCGCCCGCGACATGCTTGGGCCCGTGGCCTGACCGACCGACAAGAAGGAATTCCAGATGAACGACACAGTTGCGCTGCAGGACGTGGTGATCCTATCCGGCGCCCGAACCGCCATCGGCGACTTCGGCGCAAGCCTGTCGGGCTATAGCCCTGCCGAACTGGGTACTTTCGCCGGCCGTGCCGCCATCGAGCGCGCCGGCGTGGCGGCGGAGGAAATCGACCACTGCATCTTCGGCCACATCATCACGACCAGCCCGCAGGATGCCTATCTGGCGCGACATATTGCTCTGAACTGCGGCCTCGCCGAGCACTCGGCGGCGCTGAACGTGAACCGCCTGTGCGGCTCGTCGGTGCAGTCGCTGATCTCCGCGGCGCAGATGATCCAGGCTGGCGCCAGCCGGCTCGCCCTTGCCGGCGGCGCCGAAAGCATGAGCCAGGGCGCTTACCTGCTGCCGAAGCTGCGCTTCGGTCAGCGCATGGGTGACACGACTGCAGTGGATCTGACCATCGGTATTCTCAGCGACCCGTTCGGCAGCGGGCACATGGGCATCACTGCGGAGAACGTCGCCGCTCGCTATGGACTCACACGCGAGCAGCTGGACCAGTATGCCTGCGACAGTCACCACAAGGCCGCCAATGCGATCGCCGCGGGACATCTCGATGAGCAGATCGTCGCCGTGCCAATCAGCAAGGGACGCACAACTGGCGAATTTGTACAGGACGAGCATGTGCGGCCTGACGCCACGCTGGAGGGCCTGCAGAAGCTGCGCGCCGCCTTCAAAAAGGACGGCCTGGTGACAGCCGGCAACGCCTCTCCGCTCAACGACGGCGCCGCGGCACTCGTGCTGAGCTCGGTACAGGAGGCCGCCAGGCTTGGGTTGCGTCCACGGGCCCGATTCATCAGCTACGCCTTTGCCGGAGTCGAGCCGCAACTCATGGGGCTGGGACCGATTCCTGCGGTGCAGCGGGCGCTGACGGCAGCAAACCTACGTCTGGCCGACATCGACATCATCGAGTCCAACGAAGCCTTCGCTGCTCAGGCATTGGCGGTGACGCAAAGCCTGGAGTTCGACCCGGACAAGGTGAACGTCAACGGCGGAGCGATTGCCCATGGTCACCCGGTCGGTGCCACCGGGTCGATTCTCACCCTGAAAGCGTTGTATGAGCTGGAACGGCGCAGCAAGCGTCTCGCATTGATCACCATGTGCATCGGTGGAGGCCAAGGCATCGCTTTGATTATCGAACGTCTCTGATCCTGGCGAGCTGTCAGATCCAGAGCCTCGGCGCAGCGTGCCAAAACCAGCAGGCTGCGCCCAAGCCCACATGCCGTCACAACAATAATTATTCGAGGTGTGTCATGCGTTCAACGATCGAGTCCCACCCACTTATCCACCGCAACACCATCGGCGATGCAGTGCAGCGCATCGCCATGCAGCGCCCTGGGCAGATCGCCCTGAAATACCGCGAGCGCTGCTGGAGCTACCAGGCACTGGACCGCGCGGCGAACCGTGTAGCCAATCATCTGCTGGCCCTTGGCCTGAGCAAGGCGGACCGGGTTGCGGCATATGGCAAGAACTCCGACGCCTACCTGATTCTCTGGCTGGCCTGCACCCGTGCCGGGCTGATTCACGTTCCGGTCAATTACTCACTGACCGAACACGAACTGGCCTACGTACTCGACCAATCAGGAGCCCGCGCCCTCTTCTTTGACGACAGCCTGAAAAGCCTGGTCGACCGCATTCCGGGCCAGCGCCAACTGGCGATCCGCGGCAGTCTGCACAGTAATGAAGCGACATCGGATCGCAGCGACATTCTGACGACCGCCACCAGCTCTGCCTGTGATCGGCCACCAGCGATCGACATCGCCGAAACCGATGTCGTGCAGATTCTCTACACCTCCGGCACCACATCAGACCCCAAGGGCGCGATGCACACCCACCGCTCGCTGATGACCGAGTACTCCAGTTGCCTCCTGCACCTCGATATAAAGGCCAGCGACCGCTGCCTGGCAGCCCTGCCGCTCTACCACTCGGCACAGATGCATGTGTTCACCATGCCGGCGCTGCTGGCCGGCGCCTACAGCTGCCTGACTGATACGCCGACGCCAGAAGAAATACTTCGACTGCTCAAGACGGAACAGCTGAACAGCTTCTTCGCGCCACCAACCGTCTGGATAGCCCTGCTGCGCCATGAGCATTTCGTTGAGGCGCAACTAAGGCACGTGCAGAAGCTCTACTACGGCGCCTCCATCATGCCGGAGCCAATCGCCCGGGAGCTGGGCGCGCGATTGCCGCAATCGGGCCTCTACAACTGTTACGGTCAGAGCGAGATCGCCCCGCTGGCGACCGTGCTGACACCCGATGAGCACCGGGAGCGGCCGAGATCCTGTGGCCGCCCGGTAAGCAACGTGCTGACACGGATAATCGATCCAGCCACGGGCGAAGAATGCGCACCCGGTGTTCCGGGGGAACTGGTTCATCGCTCCCCCCAGCTGATGGTCGGTTACTGGCAGAAACCGGACGAGACCGCCGAGGCATTCGCTGGCGACTGGTTTCATTCCGGAGATCTGGGCTACCGCGATGAGCAGGGCTACATCTGGATCGTCGACCGCATCAAGGACATCGTGAATACCGGCGGCGTGCTGGTCGCCAGTCGCGATGTGGAAGAGGCACTCTATCGCCACCCGCATGTTGCCGAAGTCGCAGTCATCGGCGTGCCCGACCATAAATGGATCGAAGCGATCACGGCGGTGGTGGTTCTGAAACAGAACACCGCACCAGACCCGCAGGCACTGCTGCACCATGCCCGCGCCCACCTTGCGCCCTTCAAGGTACCGAAGCATGTGCATTTCGTTAAGCAATTGCCAAAGAACTCAGCGGGTAAGCTGCTGAAGCGGGTACTGCGCATGCAGTTCGGTGCGCCAGCGCGCAGCAGCCTGGGCGAAGCCGGCGACAACCTTCAGCAGAGCGAGGCCAGCGCCTGATAAGAATGGCGCTGGCCTTGAGCCATGCGGTCAGAACCGCTGGGAAGGATCTATGCCGCTTCGGAGATATCGCCGTGAGCGATGCAGGAAGCAGCGGTGAACAGCACATCGGTCGAAGAGTTGAGCGCTGTTTCGGCCGAATCCTGCACCACACCGATGATGAAGCCCACCGCCACCACCTGCATCGCCAGGTCATTGGAGATGCCGAACAGACTGCACGCCAGCGGGATAAGCAACAACGACCCGCCGGCGACGCCCGAGGCGCCACAGGCGCAGACCGCCGCCAACAGACTCAGCAGTACCGCGGTGGCGATATCCACCTGAATGCCGAGCGTGTTCACAGCAGCCAGGGTAAGCACGGTGATGGTGATCGCCGCGCCGCCCATGTTGATCGTGGCGCCCAGCGGAATGGATACCGAATAGGTGTCCTTGTGCAGCCCCAGTCGCTGGCACAGCTGCATGTTCACCGGGATGTTGGCGGCCGAACTGCGGGTGAAGAACGCGGTGATACCGCTCTCGCGCAGGCAGGTGAAAACCAGCGGATAGGGGTTGCGGCGGATCTGCCAGAACACGATCAGAGGATTCATCACCAGCGCCATGAACAGCATGGCACCCACCAGCACCAACAGCAGCCGCAGATAACCCAGCAGCACATCGAAGCCCGAATCAGCCAGGGTGCCGGCGACCAGGCCGAAGATACCCAGCGGTGCGAAGCGAATCACCACCTTGACGATCAGCGTAACGCCGTCGGACAGATCCCCGATCAGCCGTCGCGTGCTCTCCTGTGCATGGCGGAAGGCAAAACCGAGGCCGATCGCCCAGGCCAGGATGCCGATGAAGTTGCCATTGAGCAGCGCACGCACCGGATTGTCGGCGACGTTGAACAGGAGCGTTTGCAGCACCGCCCCCACGCCTGACGGTGGCGTGACGTCCGCAGCCCCACTCACCAGCGTGAGTGAGGTGGGAAACATGAAGCTCGCCAGCACCGCAACCGCAGAGGCGCTCAGGGTGCCAAGCGCGTAGAGCAGGATGATCGGCCGTATGTGGGTGGGCTGGCCACGCTTGTGATTGGCCAACGACGAGGTCACCAGCACGAACACGAGAATCGGTGCTACCGCCTTCAGCGCCTGCACGAACAGATCGCCCAGCAGCGCCACCGATTTGGCTGCAGCCGGCAGGAAAAGCGCCAGCAAGGCTCCAGCGACCAAGCCAACGACGATCTGGGCGACAAGGCTGGTACGGCTGATGAAGCGGATGATTCGAGGCATATCGGACATAGGCGCGTCTCGCAGCTTGGCAGAAACGGCCCCTACGCAGCCCGTTCCTGCCGTGGAAAAACGCCGGATGGTACGCCGCTCGCCCGATCATGCCCAGCGTTGTGCTGCCACCGGGCGCCAAAAAGCCGGCCGCTGGCGACCGGCTAGGGCGAAGGGCGCCAGGAAGGCGCCCTTGTACGAAGGATCACACTTGGAAGCGCGCCACCAGATTGTTCAGGTCGATTGCCAGACGGGCGAGCTCCTGACTTGCCGCACTGGTCTGGTTGGCACCGGCCGAAGACTGCAGCGACAGGTCCCGGATGTTCACCAGGTTGCGGTCGACTTCGCGGGCTACCTGCGCCTGCTCTTCCGACGCGCTGGCGATCACCAGATTACGTTCGCTGATCTGGCTGATAGCACTGGCGATGCCATCCAGCGCCTCGCCGGCGGCACGAGCCAACTCCAGCGTAGTCCTGGCGCGCTCGTTGCTCAGCTGCATGGCGTGCACGGCCTTGTCGGTGCCCTGATGCACGTCGCCGATCATCTGCTCGATTTCCTGGGTCGACTGCTGGGTGCGATGTGCCAGCGCCCGCACCTCGTCGGCCACCACCGCGAAACCACGTCCTGCGTCCCCTGCCCGCGCAGCTTCGATGGCCGCGTTGAGCGCCAGCAGGTTGGTCTGCTCGGCGATCGAGCGAATCACATCCAGCACCTTGCTGATATCGCGCACTTGGCCGGCCAGGCGTTCGACCTCGGTGGCGGTCTGCGTCACATCGTCGGCTAGCAGGCCGATTGAGTCGACTGTGCGAATGACCTGCTGGCGGCCGTGCTGCGCCGTGTCGTCGGATTCACGCGAGGCCTCGGAGGTCGCCACTGCGTTACGTGCGACTTCATCGACCGCTGCAGTCATTTCGTTGACTGCAGTAGCCGCCTGTTCGATCTCGTGATTCTGCTGATGCAGGCCGCGGGTCGAGTCCTCGGTCACGACATTGAGCTCTTCCGCCGCTGACGCCAGCTGGTTGGAGGAGTCGGAAATCCCCTGGATGGTTTCACGCAGGCTTCGCTGCATCGCCTGCAGCGCACTGAGCAGGCGCGCCGGCTCGTCGCTGCCGACGACCTGGAAATGGCGGGTCAGGTCACCACCGGCAATGACCTCGGCAACACCGACAGCTTCTGCCAGCGGTTGCACGATACTGCGTGTCAGCAGCATGGCGAGAATGATGGTAGCGATAAACGCCAGGATCATCGCAATGACGACACCCTGGAAAGCGCTGGCCGCAACTTCAAGCGCATGATCACTGGCCGCATTGGCTGCCTTGCGGTTGAGGTCGATGAGGTCATGTACAGCCTGAGAAGTATTCCGCGCATGCTCATTCAACTCACCGCGGGTGATCTCGACAGCCTCCTCAAGGCGGCCCTGCAAGGCGAGCTCGACGATCTTGCGCTGAAAGCTCTCATAGCGTGTCAGTGACTGGTCGAAGGTAGCAAGCAAGGCTTTGCCATCTGCACTCTGTATCAGCCGATCCAGGTCCTGTCGCTCCTGGGACAGCGTTTTGCGCAGGGCTTCGAGGCCTTCGGCAGCACGACTGCGCTCTGACGGCTCGCTGATCAGCAAGCGCAAGGTGCCGGCGCGGATCATCAGGAACTCTTGGTTGACCTGACCGAGCAACTGAATCGTTGGCAGCAATCGCTGATCAACCTCCTCCGCCTCGTCTTCCATCGCGGCAATCCGGGTCAGCGCGAAGACGCCGAGAAGGAAGACCAGCAATGCCACTACGCCAAAACCCAAACCGGCCCTAAGGGCAATTCTCATCTGTCTAAACATAGCAAGACCTCGCTTCGACTACGGGATATAACCGTATATCGGGCAGGGTCATGCATTACTTGACAAGCGACGACAAATATATTTATCGCAACTGAGAATTTCTTTCTTTACGGCTCGCAGCTTCATCCGCTCAGATCCGGAACTTTTGCACCACTTCGTTCAGCCCGATAGCCAAGCGCGCCAGCTCCTGGCTTGCCGCGCTGGTCTGATTTGCCCCGGCCGAAGACTGCAGCGACAGGTCACGGATGTTGACCAGATTCCGGTCCACCTCACGGGCGACCTGGGCCTGCTCTTCTGAGGCACTGGCGATCACCAGGTTGCGCTCGCTGATCTGGCTGATCGCGGCTGTGATGCCGTCGAGCGCCTCACCGGCAGCCCGTGCCATGTCCAGCGTAGTACGCGCCCGCTCGTTGCTGACGTGCATCGCGCTCACCGCCTTGTCGGTACCCTGATGAACGCTGCCGATCATCTGCTCGATCTCACCCGTGGACTGCTGGGTACGATGCGCCAGTGCACGCACCTCGTCCGCGACAACCGCGAAGCCGCGCCCGGCATCGCCAGCCCGGGCCGCCTCGATCGCGGCGTTCAGCGCGAGCAGATTGGTTTGCTCGGCAATCGAGCGGATCACTTCCAGCACCTTGCTGATGTCTCGCACCTGACCGGCCAGATGTTCAACTTCACCTGCGGTATTGGTCACGTCGCTTGCCAGGAGATTAATGGACTCGACTGTCTGCATGACCTGCTTACGCCCGCGTTGCGCGATGTCGCTGGAGTCCTGCGAAGCTTCAGACGTAGCCACCGCGTTACGTGCGACTTCGTCTACGGCTGCGGTCATCTCATTCACGGCAGCGGCCGCTTGTTCGATCTCGTGGTTCTGCTGATGCAAGCCGCGCGTCGAATCCTCGGTAACCGCGTTGAGTTCCTCGGCTGCCGAAGCGAGTTGATTGGACGACTCGGCAATGCCCTGAATGGTCCCGCGCAAGCTACCTTGCATCGTTTTGAGCGAGCTCAACAGACGAGCCGGCTCATCCTTACCTTCCACGATGAATTCGCCGGTCAGATCACCAGCTGCTATGCGCTCGGCTACCGAAACGGCAGTACTCAGCGGGCCGACGACGCTGCGGGTGAACACCCAAGCAAGCGTTACGGTAATGCCAGCGGCAAGCACCAGCGTGGCCACCACCCAGCTGAACGCCGTGTCGTATTGCGCGGACGCACGCTCCGCGGCCCGACCGGCCTCCTCACTATTGATGGCTAGCAGCTGGTTCAACGAAGCGGTCACAGTGTCGGCGTGCTCATTGATTGCACCGTTCACGACCGCCACCGCCTGTGCGTGATCGCCGCCGAGCACATGCTTCATGACGCTCTGCTGGGCAAGCAGATACTGATCGAAGCTCTGCTTGAAGCGCTGATAGGACGCCTTCTCCTCCGGGGTGGTTATAAGCTCAGCGTACAAGGCATCGCGTTGAACCACCTCGGTTAGCAGCTGAGTCAGCCGCTGGGCCCGGTCTTGCACCATCTGAGGGTCTTCAGCCAGCGCTAGCCGCAAGGTGTTAGCCCGGATACGCATCACGGTCACGTTCAGCTCGCTGAGTGCCATGATGCTGGGCAGCCAGTTCTCGTCGACCTCCCTGCTTTCCTCGCGCATGTTGGCCATCTGCTTTAGCGCGAAAATCCCTAGAAACAGGACCAATAGCCCGATTAGGCCGAAGCCGAGGGCGGAACGTTTGCCGATCGTAAGGGTGCGTACGGACATGGGCTTACCTTCTCCATGAAAATGAAACGACGTCACATACCGTGACTTGCTTCACTTATCGGAGGCAGAACCACCCACTTGAATCTTGACGTCAAATTAACGATGCATACCGACTAACGGTCCCGAAGGCCATCATTCAAGCCGCTAGGGCCATCATCATTCGCTCACCTGAAACGTCTGTTCGGCCAGTTTGCGGTCACCTTGGAACACCAGCAGCCGCCATTCCCCAGTGACCACCTCATGGGGCTCCGTGAACTCGAAGGCCATTACATCGGTTTCCGCGTCGGGCACCAGGCCCTGCACCACTTCGAACTTGTCGTGGCGCTTGCCATCAGGTGTGACTACCCCAGGTGTCAGGTACAGCAAGGTCAGCGGCGTGTCTGCCTCGCGCTTGCCAACCAGGCGATAGCGCATCCCAAACTTGCTACCTAGGCGCGCGGGCACTTCGGTGGTCTGACGAATCGGCTGGTCGCGCCGGCTTAACACGCGCTCGCCGGGTTGAAAATCTTCCTTGAGGGTTTCGAAGATGCCGTACTCGACCGGCCCCACTACCTCAACCTGCGCCTGCGCCGGCACACACACGGTGAATAACGTGGCGACCAGCGACCAACGAGCGAACGTCATGACCTGCTCCTTCCAATCTGCGAAGCCGGCAGGTTATGACGTGACGATTACAGCCTGATGACGCTTAGCGCAGCTCGTCCTGACGCTTGCTTGGCAATAGCGCGAGAAAGTTGTCCCGCGCTATGCCTCGCGCCACATCTTCAGGCAGCGCATCGAGAAATGGCGCGAAGGCATGCATGCCGGTGGCAAGATTCTCGAAACGGCCCACCACATCGGAACCGATCACGAAACGTGTCGGATGCCGCTTCGCTAACGCTACCCACTTCGGATCAGGCTTGTCCTGTTCGTCCAGCAGATAGGGTTTGAGCATCGTCCAGGACAGATCGATGTACAGGTTCGGGTAATCATCGAGCAGTCGACTGACAGTCTCATGCAGGAAGGTCAGCTTTTCCTGATGACGATGCAATTCCATGCTGGTACCGGCATGCGCCCAGATGAACCGCGTATGCGGATGGTTGCGCAGCGGTTCCTCCAGCTCGACAAGGTACAGCGGATTGCGCTCGCGCTTGGAGGTGATGTTGGAATGCAGCATCACCGGCAGGTCGAATTCGGCGGCCAGGTGATAGACCCTGGCCAACGCCTCGTTGTTGGCGCGCGGCGTGTCACCCTCGGTCAACGCGGTGACATCGTCATGGCGGGTGAAAATCTCACCCAACCCCTGCCAGAGCCCCGGGTGCAGCTCTAGCATGCGGCGGATATGCGCATCGGCGTTCTTGTCGTTGGGGTTGAAGCCGGAAAGAAACGGATGGAAACGCTTGCGCCGCTTGTCATCCAGCTCCTCGAGAGCCGCGGCGACCAGCACGTCGGTGGCGCTGTACCAGTACACCGGGGCATCGTCACCCGCGTAGTAGCGCGGGCGTTTGGGCTCGTTTTCATGCCATTTCTTCGCCACGGGGATGCCGCTGATCATCACGTGATCGATCCCGCCAGCGTCCATGGCCTCCAGCAACTTCTGCATGCCATCGGTTTCCTGGAAGAAGTCGACGTAGTGCAAATGCGCATCGCTGTAGCGGTACTCGCGCGTTTCCGCTCCAGCGACCGGCGCGAGCAAGAAAAGAGCAGCAAGTGAAAAAACTCTGGAAATGTTCAAAGCACGGTCCTCCTGACAGCCAGCGAGTAGACCGCCGGTACCCATGACCGTTCAGCTTTGCCAGTTGCGCGGCCCCGCTGCGGGCTGCTCACCATACCCCCCACCGTATTGATTGGAATCAAAGCGGGGATACCGTGACGACACTAGTATCGCGTCAATCAAGCGCGCAGCCTGCGCCTGGCTACGCGCAATAATTCTCTGATGCAGCAAAAGGAACATCGCATGGCAATGAAAACCATCAGCGCACGTGGAGAGATGAACGCCGGAATGGCGATCGTGGTGGAGTGCGGCAATCATCGTCTGACGATGGACCAGCCGAAAAACGCAGCAGGACAGGATCTAGGACCAACCCCTCTGGAGGCCATCCTGGCGGCTGTGGCCGGATGTTTCGGTACCATCGGCCGTTTCATCGCCCATCAGCAGAAGATCGAACTGCGCGGCATGCGCTTTGAGCTGGAGGCCGATTACGATCCCGCTGGCCTGTTGGGCCGCGATCCGGATGTACGCCCCGGCTTTCAGGAGCTGCGGGTGAAGGTCGAGATCGACGCCGATCTGGACCAGGCCGGCAAGCAGGCGCTTCTCGAACAGATCGAAAAACGCTGTCCGGTGGCTGATAACCTTACCCATGGCACGCGCTTGGTCAGCGTGCTGCTCTGAGCAAGACAAACGAAAACGGCCCGTCTAAAACGGGCCGTTTTCGTTACACAGGTTACGGATCAGGCTGAGAGCTCGACCAGCAACTTGTTCAGGCGCTGCACATACGCAGCCGGATCCTTGAGGCTGTCTCCCGCCGCGAGTGCGGCTTGGTCGAACAGGATGTGCGAAAGGTCGGCAAAGCGATCCTCATCCGGCTCGGCATCCAGCTTTTCGATCAGCGGATGCTGCGGGTTGATTTCGAAGATCGGTTTGGATTCCGGCACCTTCTGCCCGCTCGCCTCGAGAATCTGACGCATCTGCAGGCCAAGATCCTGTTCGCCGATCGCAAGGATTGCCGGTGAATCGGTCAGGCGGTGGGAAACCCGCACCTCGGCGACTTCGTCACCCAGTGCGCCCTTCAGACGCTCGATCAGGCCTTCCTTGGACTTGGCGATTTCTTCCTGAGCCTTCTTGTCCTCTTCGGAATCCAGTTTGCCCAGGTCCAGATCGCCGCGTGCGACATCGGCGAACTGCTTGCCGTCAAAGTCGGTGAGGTAGCTCATCAGCCACTCGTCAATGCGATCGGTCAGCAGCAGCACCTCGATGCCCTTCTTGCGGAACACCTCCAGGTGCGGACTGTTCTTGACCTGCGCGTAGCTCTCGCCGGTGAGGAAGTAGATCTTGTCCTGGCCTTCCTTCATGCGGCCGAGGTAATCGGCCAGCGAAACCGACTGCTCACCCGAGGCGTCGTTGGTGGAAGCAAAGCGCAGCAGGCCGGCGATCTTCTCCTTGTTGGCGAAGTCTTCCGCCGGGCCTTCCTTGAGCACCTGGCCGAACTGCTTCCAGAAGTTCTTGTAATCCTCGGGCTTGTCCTTGGCCAGTTTCTCCAGCATGTCGAGCACACGCTTGGTCAGCGCCGACTTCATCGAATCGATGACCGGATCCTTCTGCAGAATCTCGCGGGACACGTTCAGCGACAGGTCGTTGGAGTCCACCACACCCTTGATGAAGCGCAGATAGAGCGGCAGGAACTCATCGGCCTGATCCATGATGAACACGCGCTGGACGTAGAGCTTCAGGCCCTTGGGTGCCTCGCGGTGATACAGATCGAACGGCGCACGTCCAGGCACATAGAGCAGCGAGGTGTACTCCAACTTGCCCTCGACCTTGTTGTGGCTCCAGGACAGCGGATTGTCGAAGTCGTGGGCGACGTGCTTGTAGAACTCCTGATACTCCTCGTCCTTCACCTCGGTGCGCGGACGAGTCCAGAGTGCACTGGCGCGGTTGACCGTCTCCCACTCGGGTTCGGTCGGCTTGTCCTGTTCCTCGCCATGGAACTCCTTCGGCAACTCGATGGGCAGGGCGATGTGGTCGGAGTACTTCTTGACGATGTTGCGCAGGCGCCAGCCATCGGCGAACTCTTCCTCGCCGTTTTTCAGGTGCAGGACGATACGAGTACCGCGCTCGGCCTTTTCGACCGTGGCAACTTCGAACTCGCCCTCGCCTGCCGAGGACCAGTGCACGCCTTCGCTGGCTGGCGTGCCGGCGCGGCGGCTGTAGACATCAACCTTGTCGGCGACGATGAAGGCGGAATAGAAACCCACACCGAACTGACCGATCAGGTGCGAATCCTTCTTCTGGTCGCCAGAGAGATTCTTCAGGAAGTCGGCAGTACCAGACTTGGCGATGGTGCCCAGATGCGCAATCACGTCATCGCGGTTCATGCCGATGCCGTTGTCTTCCAGCGTGACGGTCTTGGCGTCCTTGTCAAAGCTGAGGCGGATCTTCAGATCGGCACCGCCCTCGAGCAACTCCGGCTTGGCCAGCGCTTCGAAGCGCAGCTTGTCAGCGGCATCGGAGGCGTTGGAAATAAGCTCGCGAAGGAAGATTTCCTTGTTGGAATACAGCGAATGGATCATCAGATGAAGCAGCTGCTTCACTTCGGTCTGGAAGCCCAGGGTTTCTTTTTGAGTCTCCACACTCATCGTCTACAAACTCCACATCATCGTAATGGCACGGACCGCGGCTGCGGCGATGTCTGGCAGATGGGGGCTAGACGATGGATTTCAAGGGTGACCGACGCAGCACGGCGTCGGTCCGGACACCTCACGGCTCGACAAGCTCGAGCAGAACGATCTCGCCAGGAGCCAGATTGTAGGTAGCCTCGCCCGGCCCGCGGATGACCCGCCGGATAATCAGATTGCCTTCACTGTCGAGGCCGGCGAAGCGTCCTTCGGCGACTCCGCCGCGCTCGGTATGCGCGCGCATAAGCAGGTGTTGGTAGCGCCCGGGATTACGCAGCACCTGCTCCATCGAGAAGCGCAAACGCCGATCCAGGCGGCTTGGCGGTGGTTCGGCAACCACTGGTTCAGGCACATTGCGCGCGGCCGCGACCGCCTCGACCGGCTCAGCCAGCGGTGGATAATCGTCGCCCTTCACCTGCCAGCCCTGCTCGCTCTTGCCCAGGCGCAGCGTGAAGGTCTGTTGCTCGCCTCTGACCTTGGCTTGAACTTCCAGCTCCAGCTCATCGGCCGGCAGGGTAAACGACGGCATGCTTTCCAGGATCACCTCGCGGCTCGCATGCCGGCGCTGCAAGTAATCTTCGATCACGAAAGCGATGGTATCGCGCGAGTCGTGGCGACGATCAACCTGACCGTTCTGGTAGCGAAGACGGTCGCTGTACAGCTCGACGACGCCTGTCAGGCTGGTTTCGAACTGCGGTGGCAGCACTAGATGGAAGTCACCGCGCAGCTTGTTCGGGGCGACTGGCTGCAGGTCAAGGTGCAACGTATAGCCGCGATCTAGGCGGCGCGTTTCGGGCAGTTCCTGATCAGGGCTCAGCCAGGCGATCTCGACTTCAGGCAAGGCTCCGACGTCATCGGGAAGTACATCGACACGTAGCGCGCCTTCGAAGCGCTGGGGCAGACGGATGGTGACTTCCTGGCGGGCAAAGAAGCCTTGGCCTTCGCGCAGGGTCAGCACGCCATTGATGACCTCACCCTGTTGCGG
Organism: Stutzerimonas decontaminans; assembly: GCF_000661915.1. Lineage (NCBI taxonomy): Bacteria > Pseudomonadati > Pseudomonadota > Gammaproteobacteria > Pseudomonadales > Pseudomonadaceae > Stutzerimonas > Stutzerimonas decontaminans. Next base: position 2,700,429 of record NZ_CP007509.1, read on the forward strand.
CGTGAACTCGCGGCCGTTCAGCTTCCCGCGTACACCCATGGCCAGGTCGGGCTGTACCTGGGTTGGCAGCCAGCGCAGGCTGAAGATCGCCTCCAACCGCTCTGCATCACGACTGGCCAGCAATGACAGCCCCACAATCAGGGGGATGACGCCCAGGCAGGACAGGATCAGCGCCTTACGCGCCACACGCCAGTGGCTGAACACGAATGCCAGCGTCAACGGAGGCAGCAGGCTGCCAAGGCCCCACAGCAGGCTTGTCGCAAACGCCTGGCTGATCAGCCAGATGAAACCGGCGAGAATTAATAGCAGGCCGCCAAGTATCAACAGTGCTTCCATTCGAGTTCCTTCACGCAATCGCATAGGGGTAACGGCGCACACCGCAACGCCACCCCATGACGAAAGCGTCAGGGCTCGTCGATCTTGAAATGGCAGCGGGCGGTGGCGATGGGCTCGGCCTGATGGGTCTGCCAAGCCGTGATCGCGACGTTGGCGACCCTACGACCCTGACGCCAGACCTGGCAGGCGGCAAAGGTGTCACGATAGTGACCGGCGCGCAGATAATCTATCGAGAAGTCGATGATTTTGGGCAAATGTGGCGCCCCCATGAACATCAGCAGATGCAGCAGCGCCGCGTGTTCCATGAAGCCCGCAATGACTCCGCCGTGAATGGCCGGCAGCGGATTGCCGATGTTGTCCTCGCTCTGCGGCAGCCGGAAAACCATCTCGTCGCCCAGCCGCAAGCATTCGATACCTATCAGCTTGGCGTACGGCACCAACTTGATCAGCGAGTCGTAATCGTTGCTGGCATGCGCTTCGCGCACCAGTTCGTTGAGGTTCAGTGTGCTCATGCCGCGCCATCCTTGCTGAACACGCCCTGAGTGGCCTTGCCCATACGCATGAAGGTGCCCACTACATGAGCGATTGGCTCGTTGATGTCACGCTGGTAGGCAACGCCGCGGGTGAATATCACCGTTGGCGTAACGCGGTAACACTCGGCGAAGCCAAAAATATCGTGACCCGCTTCCGCCGGGTGCATGTAGTCGATACGCAGATCAAGCGTCGGGCAAACCTCCAGCTCCGGCAACGCGCAGGCGGTGGAGATTCCGCAAGTGGTGTCCATCAGCGTGGTGATCGCGCCACCATGAACGCCTCCGGTTTCCGGATTACCGATAATCTTCTCGCTGTACGGAAGGCGCAGCGTGAGCCCCCTGCTGTCGGCATGTTCGACGCTTAGGCCCAGTACCTGACAATGCCGCAGGAAGGACAGGAAGCGCTGGGTGCGCTCGAGTATCTGGCTATCGCTCATTCGAGTTCTCGGGGATTGAAACAAGCCGCGCATGATACCGTCTTGCCACCTACCGTCCCTACTCCTTGGGCATTTCGGCCGGGGAAGTTGGCGTGAATACCATTACCCCAAGCACGTCCGAGTGGAATTCACGGCGGTAGAGAATCAGTACCACGCCGGTGGTGACCGCCATGAAGAACCATGGGTGGACGAACCAGGCCAACGTCGCCATGCCGAAGTAGTAGGCCCGCAGGCCGAAGTTGAACTGGTTGGCCGCCATGGAAAGGACCCGCGCTGCGCGCTCGGCAAAAGCCTTGCGCTCCTGGTCGCTGACATTGCGCTCCCCTACCATCGGCGCCGACGCCACCAGTACCGCGGCAAAGTTGTACTGGCGCATGCACCAACTGAAGGTGAAGAACGCATAAACGAAGACGACGGCCAGGCACAGCAGTTTGATCTCCGACAGCCCGCGACTGACCGGCTGCGCGAACGGCAGATCGGCGAGCAGCGACACCGCGCGCTCCGACGCCCCCAGCGCGGTCAGGATACCGGCGAGAATGATCAGCGTACTGGATGCAAAGAAGGAGGCGTTGCGCTCCAGATTGCCGATCACGTTGGCATCGGCGATGCGGTTGTCGCGCAGCAGCAGGCGTTGCATCCAGTCCTGTCGATACAAGTGCAACACGCTGGCGAGGCAGGCGGTGTCGCGGCCGCGCCATCCCGCGTAGCGGGTGTATCCGACCCAGCAGACGACAAACCAGAGTACAGCGATCAGATGCGGCAGGTTTGAATCAGATAACGTCATGGTGCGCCCTCGGAAACTACGCGGGATTATAGCCAGCCACCTCGACGCTAACGCGGTGCTAGCCGCAGCACGGAGGCAGAGACCGACCGATGTCAGCTCTGCCGCCGCGCAGCCCTACACCTGGCGTTGTCGATCGGCGCGCCCGAGCAGGCGATCCGTGACAACAGCCAAGACCAGCATCACCAGTACTGGAACCAGCCAGCCCATGCTCTGATCCGCCAAGGGCAGTTGCGCGAACAAGGTCGGCACCCAGTTCCCCAGACCCGCCGCAGCGAGGCCGTCGACCACCCCGAAAATCAACGTCACGCCCATCACCGGCACGAACACCCGCGACGCCGACAACCAGAAGCGGTCCAGCAGGCTCAGTGCGACCAGCACGATTGCCAGTGGATACAGGCCTACCAGCACGGGTACCGACACGCTGATCAGCTGGGTCAGCCCCTGGTTTGCCACCAGCAGGCTGAACAGCGCAAATACGATCACAACAGCGCGGTAGGACACAGGCAGCAACGCGCTGAAGAACTCACCGCAGGCCGTGGTCAGGCCCACTGCAGTCGTCAGGCAAGCCAGGGTGATGACCACAGCGAGCAACAGGCTGCCGGGGGTGCCGAAGGTGTGCTGCACATAGGTGGTTAGAATCTGCACACCGTTTTCGGCACCTGCAGCAATACCCTGGCTCGTGGCGCCAAGATAGAACAGTGCCAGGTACACCAGCGACAAGCCGATAGCCGCGATCACGCCGGCAATCATCGAATAACGCGTCACCAGCGCCGGTTCGGTCACGCCACGGTCACGGATGGCGGTGGCAATCACGATCCCGAATACCAGCGCGCCGAGCGTGTCCATGGTCAGGTAGCCTTCCAGGAAACCCTTGATCAACGGCGAAGCACGATAGCTCTCGGTAGCAGCGCCTACCTCACCTGCCGGGGCGAAGATTGCAGCGCCGCCTAGCACCAATAGCGCCGACAGCAGCACCGGCGTGATGAACTTGCCGATGCGGTTGACCAACTGCCCTGGATTTAGCACCAGAAACAGCATGGCGGCGAAAAAGACCAGGGTATAGATGAACAGGGGCATGCCGGCGTTGCCGCTGAACGGCGCAATGCCCATCTCGAATGAGACGACGGCTGTACGCGGGGTGGCGAACAGCGGGCCTATCGCCAGATAGACGGCCACCGCCAGTACGGTGCCGGCAACTTTGCCAAGCGGCGCGGTAAGGCGGTCCATGCCACCACCAACACGGGCCAACGCAACGACGGTCAGCAGCGGCAGGCCGACGCCGGTCAGCAGGAAGCCCAGTGCTGCGTGCCAGACGAACTCCCCCGCTGCCATGCCAGCGCTGGGCGGAAAAATGATATTGCCGGCGCCAAGGAACAGCGCAAACGTCATGAAACCAAGTGCCAGCAGGTCAAAACCTTTCAAACGATTCATGCGAAAAAAACTACCAAATGGATAACGGCGTAAACGAATGCTGCACACGCATCATCATGCGCGCGCTCTAAGCATTTCATGGGCCTGAATGATGGATTACGGGTTTCCTTTCGGGATAAGCGGAAACGTCATTCAGCCGGTTAGGCCGAATCCTTCGTTGCACGCCGTCGCTCTTGTGGATCGAACAAGCGTATGAATGGGCGGCAATGATGCCACGATGCGGCGACGGATGCTGACCGAACCGTCAGTAATGGCCGCGAAAAAGTGTCGCTCCGTAGCGTCCGGAACGTTGCTACGTGGTGGATGCCGCGCACAGCGCCGAGCGGTGATAACAACCTGCCCCGCTACAAAATCCTAAGCTAAAGCCCCGAGGCAAACCCGACAGGTCTGCCTCGGAGCATGCGAAGACTCAGCAGCTCGAACGCCCGGTTGCAGGCGGGCGCAGGAGATACGTCAGGCCTTCATCTCCCAGCCGGTCACTTCCGCGAGCGCCTTACCGATATCGGCAAGCGAGCGAACAGTCTTCACACCCGCGTCCTGCAAGGCAGCGAATTTCTCTTCAGCCGTACCCTTGCCGCCAGAAATGATCGCACCGGCATGGCCCATCCGCTTGCCAGCGGGGGCGGTGACGCCGGCGATGTAGGAAACCACCGGCTTGGTCACGTTGGCCTTGATGAACGCAGCCGCCTCCTCCTCCGCCGAGCCGCCGATCTCGCCAATCATCACGATGGCCTCGGTTTGCGGGTCTTTCTGGAACAGCGTGAGGATATCAATGAAGGTCGAGCCCGGAATCGGGTCGCCGCCGATGCCGACGCAGGTTGACTGGCCGAAACCCGCGTCGGTGGTCTGCTTCACGGCTTCGTAGGTCAGCGTGCCGGAGCGCGAGACGATGCCGACCTTGCCTGGCATATGAATGTGTCCAGGCTGGATGCCGATCTTGCACTCACCGGGTGTGATTACGCCGGGGCAGTTCGGCCCGATCAGGCGCACGCCCAACTCATCACACTTGATCTTCACCTCGAGCATATCCAGCGTCGGGATACCTTCGGTGATGCAAACGATCAGCTTGATGCCACCAACCGCCGCTTCAAGGATCGAGTCCTTGCAGAACGGTGCCGGCACGTAGATGACCGAAGCGTCGGCGCCGGTGGTTTCAACGGCCTCGCGGACGGTGTTGAACACCGGCAAGCCCAGATGCATCGTGCCGCCCTTACCCGGCGTGACGCCGCCGACCATCTTGGTGCCATAGGCAATCGCCTGCTCGGAGTGGAAAGTACCCTGCGAGCCGGTGAAGCCCTGGCAAATGACCTTGGTGTGCTTGTTGATCAATACGCTCATTACTTGCCCTCCGCGGCTTTGACAACCTGAATGGCCGCATCGGTCAGGCTGTTCGCACCGATGATGTTCAGACCGCTCTCACTCAGCATCTTGGCGCCCAGATCGGCGTTGTTGCCTTCCAGACGTACAACCACAGGCACCTTGACGCCCACCTCACGTACCGCGCCGATGATGCCTTCGGCAATCATGTCGCAGCGCACGATTCCGCCGAAGATGTTCACCAGAACGGCGGCGACGTTGCTATCGGAAAGAATGATCTTGAACGCCTCGGTCACGCGCTCTTCGGTGGCGCCACCGCCGACATCCAGGAAGTTCGCCGGCGCACCGCCATGCAGGTTGACGATATCCATCGTGCCCATGGCCAGGCCGGCGCCATTGACCATGCACCCGATGTTGCCGTCGAGCGCCACGTAGTTCAGTTCCCACTTGGCCGCATGCGATTCGCGCGGGTCGTCCTGAGACGGATCGGCCATATCGCGTAGCTTGGGCTGGCGGTAGATGGCATTGCTGTCGATATTGATCTTGGCGTCCAGACAATGCAGGTTGCCGTCGGTCTTGATCACCAGCGGGTTGACTTCGAGCAGCGCCAGGTCGTAATCCTGGAAGAGCTGGGCAAGGCCGACGAATATATGGACGAACTGCTTGACCTGGTCGCCTTTCAGACCGAGCTGGAAGGCCAGCTCACGAGCCTGGAACGGCTGCGCACCGACCAGCGGGTCGATAGTGGCCTTGAGAATTTTCTCGGGGGTGTCGTGAGCGACTTTCTCGATGTCCACGCCACCCTCGGTCGATGCCATGAAGACGATTCGGCGGCTGGCACGATCAACTACGGCGCCCAGGTAGAGCTCCTTGTCGATATCGGTGCATGCCTCGACGAGGATCTTGCTGACCGGCTGGCCATTGGCGTCGGTCTGGTAGGTTACCAGACGCTTGTCGAGCCACTGCTGGGCGAATGCCCGGGCTTCATCTTTGCTACGGACCAGCTTTACGCCACCAGCCTTGCCACGCCCACCAGCGTGCACCTGGGCTTTGACCACCCATTGCGTGCCACCGATCTTGTCGCAGGCTTCCGCTGCTTCCTTCGGGCTATCGACCGCATAACCCTTGGACACGGGCAGACCGTATTCAGCGAACAGTTGTTTACCTTGGTACTCGTGAAGATTCATGCTTTCTACCGTCTGGTTTGGTATTGGCGCATTTACGGCACGACCAGCAGCCGTGCCTCCCTCACAAGTCGCTGAAAACTATCTGCGAATTCACGATACCTCTCAGCGACCTGCAATCCTTTTCGAAACCGCAGTTTGCAAAAGGCCCGGCGTATCAGTCGATACGTCGGGCCCGGGTACAGCACGAAACCGATTAGCGCTTCTTGCGATTGGCGATGTGGATGGCGTGGCCATTCACTGCCAGGGCAGCCTCATGCAGCGCTTCGGACATCGTTGGGTGCGAGAACACCATCATGCCCAGGTCTTCGGCACTGGTACCGAATTCCATACCGATCGCGCCTTGCTGAACCAGCTCGGCAGCGCTTGGGCCCATGACGTGAACGCCCAAAACACGGTCGGTCTTGGCATCGGCGATAACCTTGACCAGGCCGGCGGTATCGTTGGCCGCCATGGCACGGCCGCTGGCCGCGAACGGGAAGGTACCGACATTAATTTCGACGCCTTCGGCCTTGAGCGCTTGCTCTGATTTGCCGACCCACGCGATTTCCGGGTGAGTGTAGATGACCGACGGAATCAGGTCATAGTTCATCTGGGTCTTGTGGCCAGCGATACGCTCGGCAACCATCACGCCCTCTTCCGAGGCCTTGTGGGCCAGCATCGCACCGCGGACCACGTCACCGATGGCGTACACACCTGGAACGCTGGTGGCGCAATAGTCGTCGACGAAGATGAAACCGCGCTCATCCATATCGACACCGGCATCGGCAGCCAGCAGCTCGGAGGTGACCGGACGACGGCCAACCGCGACGATCAGCTTGTCGAAGGTCATCTGCTGCTCGCCTTCGGCACTGGTGAAGTTGACGGTCACTTGATCGCCCTTCACTTCCGAACCGGTCAGACGAGCGCCCAGCAGGATCTTCAGACCCTGCTTGGAGAGGATCTTGAACGCTTCCTTGGAGATCTGCTCGTCAGCCGCGGGAAGGAACTTGTCCATCGCTTCGATAACAGTGACTTCGGCGCCCAGACGAGCCCAGACCGAACCCAGCTCCAGACCGATCACGCCGGCGCCGATGACGCCGAGCTTGCCCGGAACGCTCTGGAAGTCCAGCGCACCAGTGGAGTCAACGATCACTTTCTGATCGACCGGCGCCGGCGGAATGTTCACCGGAGTGGAACCGGATGCCAGGATCACGTTCTCGGCAGCCAGCGTCTGCACGTTGCCGTCCAGGCCGGTCACTTCGACCTGCTTGCCGGCCAGCAGCTTGCCGTGGCCTTCGAAGACGGTCACGCCGTTGGCTTTCAGCAGAGCCGAAACACCACCGGTGAGGTTCTTAACGATCTGGTCCTTGCGCGCGACCATGGTCGGAACGTCCATGGCCACTTCGCCGGTGCTGATGCCGTGGACCTTGAAGCTCTCGTGGGCTTCGTGGAACTTGTAGGAGCTGTCCAGCAGCGCCTTGGAAGGAATGCAGCCTACGTTCAGGCAGGTGCCGCCCAGAGCGGTCTTACCGTCCTTGCCCTGGTACTTTTCGATACACGCGGTCTTCAGACCCAGCTGGGCTGCACGAATCGCGGCCACATAGCCGCCAGGGCCGGCACCGATGACGACGACGTCGAATTTCTGGCTCATTACGAATCCTCTTCAAAAGCAGCTAAAAGCCAAAGGCTGCAGGCGGCACGGTCGGCTTTCACCTTACCTGCCAGCTGCAGCCCATGACGTTTCTATCAGATATCCAGCAGCAGACGGGCCGGGTCTTCCAGCAGGTCCTTCATGGTAACCAGGAAGGTTACTGCTTCCTTGCCGTCGATCAAGCGATGGTCATAGGACAGGGCCAGGTACATCATCGGCAGAATGACCACTTGACCGTTAACAGCCATTGGGCGTTCCTGGATCTTGTGCATACCGAGGATGGCGGTTTGCGGCGGGTTGACGATCGGCGTCGACAGCAGCGAACCAAACACACCACCATTGGAGATGGTGAAGGTACCGCCAGTCATCTCTTCGATGGTCAGCTTGCCGGCTTTGGCCTTCTTGCCGAAGTTGTTGATACCGCCCTCGATCTCGGCCAGGCTCATGTGCTCGGCGTTGCGCAAGACTGGAACCACCAGACCGCGGTCGCTGGAAACGGCGACGCCGATATCCTGATAACCGTGGTAGACGATGTCATTGCCATCGATGGAAGCGTTTACGCCTGGCTGGCGCTTGAGTGCTTCGACCGCGGCCTTGACGAAGAAGGACATGAAGCCCAGACGCACACCGTTGTGAGTCTTCTCGAACAGGTCCTTGTACTTGGAACGCAGCTCCATGATCGGCTTCATGTTGACTTCGTTGAACGTAGTCAACATCGCCATGGAGGATTGCGCTTCGACCAGGCGCTCGGCGACCTTGGCACGCAGGCGAGTCATCGGAACGCGCTTCTCGACGCGATCGCCTTCGGCGAAGATCGGAGCGGAGGCAGCCGGAGCAGCCGGCTTGGCAGCAGCAGCCGGAGCGGATTTCTTGGCTTCGACGGCGGCGACCACGTCTTCCTTGGTCACACGGCCATCTTTACCGGTACCGGCGATGCTGTTCGGATCGATACCGTTCTCCTCGGCCATCTTGCGAGCAGCAGGAGCAAGGATCGGCTCTTCACCCGCCGTTGCAGCAGCAGCCGGAGCAGCAGCTTGAGTCGGCGCAGCAGCCGGCGCAGGTGCGGCGGCGGCAGTGGCGCCAGCCTCCAGCTTGCCGAGCAGCTCGCCGCTCAGCACGGTATCGCCCTCGTTCTTGACGATCTCGGTCAGCACGCCGTCAGCTTCGGCGAGCACTTCCATCACCACCTTGTCGGTTTCGATGTCGACGATCAGCTCATCACGCTTGACCGCATCGCCCGGCTGCTTGTGCCAGGTGGCAACGGTGCCGTCGGCAACCGATTCCGGGAATGTAGGGGCTTTGATCTCGATAGCCATTATTCAGGGGTCCTATTGATTCGGTTTCTACATCGAGGCCGCCATATAGCGGCCCCTTGCACGAAATGGTTAAACGGTGAAGGCGTCCTGCAGCAGTTTTTCCTGCTGTTCGGCATGCATGGAGGCGTAACCGACCGCCGGTGCCGCTGAAGCATCACGACCCGCGTACTGGAGGAACAGTTCCTTCTTGTGTGCGGTGGCCACACGACGCATGTGATGCTGACTGCAGTACCAGGCACCCTGGTTCATCGGCTCTTCCTGACACCAGACGATGTGCTTGAGGTTCTGGTAAGGCGCGAGCGCTTCGGCCAGATCCTCTTCCGGGAACGGATACAGCTGCTCGATACGCACGATGGCAATATCTTCTCGGCCTTCGGCACGGCGCTTGTCCAGCAGGTCATAGTAGACCTTGCCGCTACACATGATCACACGCTCGACCTTCGCCGGATCGACCGCGTCGACTTCCGGGATAACGGTCTGGAAGGAACCCTGGGTGAGCTCTTCCAGGGTCGAGGTCGCCAGCTTGTGACGCAGCAACGACTTGGGCGTCAGTGCAACCAGCGGCTTGCGCAGCGGACGAATCGCCTGGCGACGCAGCATGTGGTAGACCTGAGCCGGAGTCGTCGGCACGCAAACCTGGATGTTGTGCTCGGCACACAGCTGCAGGTAACGCTCCAGGCGAGCGGACGAGTGCTCCGGACCCTGCCCTTCGTAGCCATGCGGCAACAGCATGGTCAGGCCGCACAGGCGACCCCACTTGTGCTCACCACTGGTGATGAACTGGTCGATCACCACTTGAGCGCCGTTAGCGAAATCGCCGAACTGCGCTTCCCACACGACAAGCGCGTTAGGCATGGTGGTGGCGTAACCGTATTCGAACGCCAGAACCGCTTCCTCGGAGAGGAACGAGTCGTACAGATCGAAACGCGGCTGACCTTCATAGAGGTGCTGCAGCGGAATGTAGGTACTGCCATCCTTCTGGTTATGCAGCGCAGCATGGCGATGCGAGAAGGTGCCGCGGCCGACATCCTGACCGGAGATACGTACCGGGTGACCTTCGAACAGCAGCGTGGCGTACGCCATGACTTCCGCGTAGCCCCAGTTGATGGCCAGCGCGCCCGCGCCCATCTTCTGGCGATCTTCGAGAATCTTCGAGACCTGACGCTGCACCACGAAGCCTTCCGGCGTCTGCAGCAGCTTGTTGGACAGATCCTGCAGGGTCTTCAGATCGAAGCTGGTGTCATGACGGGCGGTCCAGGCATGGCCCAGATACGGACGCCAGTCGACGAACAGCTCTTTGTTCGGCTCTTTGACCAGGCTCTTGACTACGTGCAGACCGTTATCGAGCGCCGTACGGTACTCGTCGATCTTGGCCTGAACACGCTCGTCATCCAGCACCTTGGACTGGATCAGCGAATCGGCATAGAGCTCACGAGTGGTGCGCTGCTTGGCGATCTTCTGGTACATCAACGGCTGGGTGCCGCTCGGCTCGTCCGCTTCGTTGTGACCACGACGACGGTAGCAGATCAGATCGATGACGATATCGCGCTTGAACTGCATCCGGTAATCGACTGCGAGCTGGGTGACGAACAGCACCGCCTCGGGATCGTCTGCGTTCACGTGGAAGATCGGCGCCTGAATCATCTTCGCCACATCAGTCGCATACTCGGTGGAGCGAGCATCTTCCTGCTTGTTGGTGGTGAAGCCGACCTGGTTGTTGACGACGATGCGGATGGTGCCACCGGTGCGATAGGCACGGGTCTGCGACATCTGGAAGGTTTCCATCACCACGCCTTGACCGGCGACAGCAGCATCACCGTGGATGGTAACCGGAAGCACCTTGTCGCCAATCGGATCACAACGGCGGTCCTGACGGGCACGTACCGAACCCTCGACCACCGGGGACACGATTTCCAGGTGGGACGGGTTGAATGCCATCGCCAAGTGAATCTCGCCACCTGGCGTCATCACGTTGGACGAGAAGCCCTGGTGGTACTTGACGTCACCCGAGCTCAGACCTTCGACCTTCTTGCCTTCGAACTCGTCGAACAGGTCGCGCGGGTTCTTGCCGAAGGTGTTGACCAGCACGTTCAGACGGCCCCGGTGGGCCATGCCGATGACGATTTCCTTGGTGCCATAGGAGCCGGAACGCTGAATGATCTCATCGAGCAGCGGAATCAGGCTCTCACCACCTTCCAGACCGAAACGCTTGGTACCCGGATACTTGGTGCCCAGGTATTTTTCCAGACCTTCGGCCGCGGTCAGGCGCTCGAGCAGATGGCTCTTGAGCTCCGGCGAGAAATCCGGACGGCCACGCACGCTTTCCAAGCGCTGAACGAACCAGCTGCGTTGCTCGGAGTCGACGATGTGCATGTACTCGGCGCCGATGGTGCGGCAATAGGTTTCTTGCAGCGCCTGCAGGATTTCGCGCAGAGTGGCCTGACCGTTGACCATCGCCAGGTCACCAGTACGGAACACTGTGTCGAGATCGGCGTCAGTCAAACCGTAGTTGTTGATAGCCAGATCAGCTGGGGCGGTGCGCTGCTGCAAACCAAGCGGATCGAGCTGTGCTGCCTGGTGGCCGCGCACTCGGTAGGCCTGGATCAGGCGCAAGACTTCGATCTGCTTCTTCTCGTGCTCGCTGCTCACACTGCCTGCAGAAACAGGCTGGGCACGACGCTGGTTCTTGGCCAGCAGGACGAAGTGGTCGCGAATCGTCGAATGCGATACATCGGCTGAAGCGCTGCCACCGGAGGGCAACTTCTGGAAGTAAGTGCGCCACTCTTCGGGCACAGCGTTGGGATCGTGCAGGTAGAGCTCATAAAGCTCTTCCACATAGGCAGCGTTACCACCGGATAGGTGGGCACTGTCCCACATGCGCTGCATTACGCTTTCTTGCATGTCTGGTCACCTTCGATAAGGAGACACCACCAGCGTGGAAACCGCAGCATGACTTCCCAAGTTCTGAAGCAGCGACTCAGGTAAAGCCACTACGGACCGCGCAGATAGTTTCCGGGCACAACCCGGATGCTCCTGCTGGTCATCAAATTTTCAGAGTGGAATCCCGGCTTTGTGAGCTGGGATTCCTACTAAAACTACGGCGCCGAGCTTCAACTTCGGCGCCGCAGGTGTAACGGGTAAAGCGATCCGGCCGTTCAAGGCTAGCGCATAACCTTTCGCGACCGGGGTGTCATCAGGTACCGCTCTGCAGCAGCATGTTGCGTATGTGACCAATCGCTTTGGTCGGGTTCAATCCTTTCGGACAAACGTCAACGCAATTCATGATACCGCGGCAACGGAACACGCTGAACGGATCGTCCAAACCAGCCAGACGGTTCTCGGTTTCGGTGTCGCGGCTGTCGGCCAGGAAACGATAAGCCTGCAGCGACGCGGCCGGACCGAGAAACTTGTCCGGGTTCCACCAGAAGGACGGGCAACTGGTCGAGCAGCAAGCGCACAGAATGCACTCATACAGACCATCCAGCTTCTCGCGATCTTCCGGGCTTTGCAGACGTTCGATAGCCGGCGGCGGCGTATCGTTCATCAGATACGGACGCACTTTCTCGTACTGCTTGTAGAAGATGCTCATATCGACGGCCAAGTCACGAATAACTGGCAGTCCCGGCAGCGGACGCACGACCAGCTTGTTGTTCTTGACCACGGCGGACAGCGGCGTGATGCAAGCCAGACCGTTCTTACCGTTGATGTTCATCCCATCGGAGCCACACACGCCTTCACGGCAGGAGCGACGATAGGAGAAACCCTGATCCTGTTCCTTGATCAGAGCCAAGACGTCGAGAACCATCAGATCCTTACCATCGGTATTGACCTGAAAATCCTGCATGAACGGCTTTTCGTCCTGATCGGGGTTGTAGCGATAAACACTCACTTGCAACATATCGTCGACCTCAATAAGTCCGAACCTTGGGCTCGAATGCCGGAACGGTCTTCGGAGCGAAGTTCACGGCACGCTTGGCAACACGCTTGTCACCCGGGAAGTACAGGGTGTGGCACAGCCAATTCTCATCATCACGCTCTTCGAAATCTTCGCGAGCATGCGCACCACGGGATTCCTTGCGGTTCTCCGCGGCAATTGCAGTAGCTTCGGCAACTTCCAGCAGGTTCTGCAGCTCAAGCGCTTCGATGCGCGCGGTGTTGAACGCCTGGCTCTTGTCGGAGATCTTGACGTTGGCGATGCGCTGACGCAGATCGACCAGCTGGGCGATACCCTTCTGCATGTATTCACCGGTACGGAATACACCGAAGTAGTTCTGCATGCAGTTCTGCAGCTCTTTGCGCAGCGGAGCGACATCTTCACCGGTGGTGCGCTCGTTGAGACCGGCAAGACGGCTCAGAGCAACGTCCAGATCGGTCTCGCTGGCACCACGATGCTCGATACCTTCCTTCAGCGCCTTCTCCAGGTGCAGGCCTGCAGCGCGACCGAACACCACCAGGTCAAGCAGAGAGTTGCCGCCCAGACGGTTGGCGCCATGCACCGACACGCAAGCCACCTCGCCTACTGCGAACAGCCCATCGATGATGGTGTCATTACCGTTGGCGTCCTGAGTGATGGCCTGACCATGAATGTTGGTGGCGATACCACCCATCATGTAGTGACAGGTCGGCACTACCGGCACCGGAGCAGTCACCGGATCGACATGCGCGAAGGTCTTCGACAACTCACAGATGCCCGGCAGACGGCTGTGCAGCACTTCCTCACCGAGGTGATCCAGCTTCAGCATTACGTGATCACCATCCGGACCACAGCCATTGCCGGCCAGAATCTCCTTGACCATCGAGCGCGCAACGACGTCGCGACCAGCCAGGTCCTTCGCGTTCGGAGCATAACGCTCCATGAAACGCTCGCCGTGCTTGTTAATCAGGTAGCCACCTTCACCACGGCAACCTTCGGTTACCAGCACGCCCGCACCGGCGATACCGGTCGGGTGGAACTGCCACATCTCGATATCTTGAACCGGCACGCCTGCGCGCAACGCCATACCCACACCGTCGCCGGTGTTGATCAGCGCATTGGTCGTCGATGCATAGATACGACCGGCACCGCCCGTGGCAAGCACGGTAGCCTTGGAGCGGATATAGACGGTTTCGCCGGTTTCGATGCAGATGGCGATGACACCAACGACTGCGCCGTCCTGGTTCTTAACCAGGTCGACCGCATACCACTCGTTGAGGAATACGGTATCGTTCTTCAGGTTGCCCTGATAAAGCGTGTGCAGCAGTGCATGACCGGTACGGTCGGCCGCGGCACAGGTACGAGCGGCCTGACCACCCTTACCGAAGTCCTTGGACTGGCCGCCGAAAGGACGCTGATAGATGCGACCTTGCTCGGTGCGCGAGAACGGCAGACCCATGTGCTCGAGCTCAAACACGGCTTCAGGGCCGACGGAACACATGTACTCGATCGCATCCTGGTCGCCGATGTAGTCGGAGCCCTTGACGGTATCGTACATGTGCCAGCGCCAGTCATCGTTCGGGTCGGCCGAAGCGATAGCACAGGTGATACCGCCCTGAGCGGAAACGGTGTGCGAACGAGTCGGGAAAACCTTGGTGACCACAGCGGTCTTGTGACCGGACTGGGACAGCTGCAGCGCCGCGCGCATACCGGCGCCACCGCCACCAACGATGATGGCGTCAAAAGAAAGCGTACGAATGTTAGCCATGAATCAGATACCCCAAAGAATCTGCACGCCCCAGACGAAGAAGGTGAACATGGCAATGCCACACACCGCCTGGAACAGGAAACGAACGCCGGTAGCCCACTTACCGATCGCCATGTTGGTCAGGTAGTCAGTGGAAATCGTCCACATACCAACCCACGCGTGCACACTCAGGGCAACCAGCGCCAACAGGCTGAAAATGCGCATCCAGTTGGCAGAAAACAGCTCATGCCACTGGGCATACTCCAGACCTGGGTTTGCAATCAGGTACCCAAGCAGAAACAAAAAATAAGCCGCAAGAACCACTGCAGAAACGCGCTGTGCCATCCAGTCATACAGACCCGAGCGCGAAAAGTTGGTGACATTGGTTACCATATCCACACTCCCGCCAGAACGATCAGCACCGCCGACACGGCGATTACGATTTTCGAGCCCAGCTTGCCGCCTTCCAGCGTCTCGCCATGCCCAGTGTCCATGATCAGGTGACGCACACCCGCCACCAGGTGATACAGCAGTGCGGACAGCAACGCCCAGCTCACCAGCTTAGCCAAGGGGCTGCTCAGATATGCACGAACATCCTCAAAGCCTTCTGGCGAAGACAGCGAGGTATCGAGCGCGAGCAACAACAAGGCGATACCGACGAACAGGATGACACCGGATACACGGTGGAGAATCGACGTGTAAGCAGTGATGGGGAGTTTTATTGTCCTAAGATCTAGGTTTACAGGTCGTTGGCTTTTCACGGCTTTTTTTCACACTTGAGAGCCCCAGAGCGCAGGGCAAAGTTGTTGGGAAGAGTACGCAGCAGTACCCGCTACCCACGAGTGACAACCTACAGAATACTGCCTGTAAGGCCCCTGCCGGTCGGTGTCCGAGTATAAACAGTTAGGTCACTAATGACAATGTGGTGAAGTGCCACTAAAGGCGGATAGCAGCCCCTATATAAATGCCGTAAACAGTGCACCCAAGCTGTACGCATCCCCCTGCAGAGCCCTCTACGGCATGGGTTCGCGCAAATTGACTTTGCGATTTATCACACTATAGTGATGCGGGCCCTGCGTGGGGGGCCATGATGATTCCAAGCACAAAACAGGAGGCCATACATGGCTGACAAGAAAGCGCAGTTGATCATCGAGGGCACTGCCCCCGTCGAACTGCCCGTTTTAACCGGTACCGTAGGGCCTGACGTAATAGATGTACGAAGCCTGACCTCCACGGGTCACTTCACCTTCGATCCCGGCTTCATGTCGACCGCCTCTTGCGAGTCCAAGATCACCTACATCGACGGCGACAAGGGCATCCTGCTACATCGCGGCTACCCGATCGAACAGCTGGCAGAGAAATCCGACTACCTGGAAACCTGCTATCTGCTGCTGAACGGCGAACTGCCTACCGCCGAACAGAAGGCACAGTTCGTCAGCACCGTGAAGAACCACACCATGGTTCACGAGCAGCTGAAGTCCTTCCTTAACGGTTTCCGTCGTGACGCCCACCCCATGGCCATCATGTGCGGCGTGGTCGGTGCACTTTCCGCCTTCTACCACGATTCCCTGGACATCAACGACCCACACCATCGCGAAATTTCCGCGGTGCGTCTGGTCGCGAAGATGCCGACCATCGCCGCAATGGTTTACAAGTACTCGATCGGTCAGCCGCTGATGTACCCGCGCAACGATCTGAGCTACTCGGAAAACTTCCTGCACATGATGTTCAACACCCCGTGCGAGATCAAACCGATCAGCCCGGTGTTGGCCAAAGCCATGGATCGCATCTTCATCCTGCACGCTGATCACGAGCAGAACGCATCTACCTCTACCGTTCGCCTGGCGGGCTCGACCGGCGCCAACCCGTTCGCCTGTATCGCAGCCGGCATCGCTGCTCTGTGGGGACCGGCACACGGTGGCGCGAACGAAGCCGTACTCACCATGCTGGACGAGATCGGCGACGTATCGAACGTCGAGAAATTCCTGGCCAAGGCCAAGGACAAGAACGATCCGTTCAAGCTCATGGGCTTCGGCCATCGCGTCTACAAGAACTTCGATCCGCGCGCCAAGGTCATGAAGCAGACCTGCGACGAGGTTCTGGGCGAACTGGGCATCAACGATCCGCAGCTGGATCTGGCCATGAAGCTGGAAGAGATTGCTCTCAACGATCCGTACTTCGCCGAGCGCAACCTGTACCCGAACGTGGACTTCTACTCGGGCATCATCCTCAAGGCCATCGGCATTCCGACCAGCATGTTCACCGTCATCTTCGCTCTGGCGCGTACTGTCGGCTGGATTTCCCACTGGAAGGAAATGATCGCCTCCGGCCAGAAGATCGGGCGCCCGCGCCAGCTGTACACCGGCCACACCAAGCGCGACCTGCCGCGTTAAGCGACAATTCCGTGCAACGAGAAAGGCTGCCCCAGGGCAGCCTTTTTTGTTTCTTCGCGAGCACCAGCAGCAAACCCTGGATTGCCGACAAAAATCCTCGCCGGCGAATCTTGCCGAACCGCCACTGATTGAAACGTTACCTAGCTGGCGGCAGCATCACCCACATCATAGCGTCGGCACGCCTCACCTCCAGTGGAAGGCCGCTACGCCGTCTCCTGCTCCAGCCAGCCCAACAAATGGATTGCCTCATCTCTGTTTTCACCACAGCAGACAGGGTCTGCTGCAAATGCGGAGCACACGGCAGGCCGCCGTGGATCACCGAACAGCGAGCATAAAAAGCCAGCATCCAATTGAACACACCGCTCCCCAGCACGCTTGCCATGCGGCATGCCGGGTATGGGCGAACTGATCGAGGGGGCGATGCAGCAGGCACCGCAACCGGGGCGACAATCCATAAACTGCCACTCATGAAAAAAATCGGGCGGCGATAATAATCCGGCCGAATTGCAGACACCAGATGGCCATTGCGCAAGGTTGCGACCGGAAATAGGCTAGCGCGTCGTCATTTTCGAGCACACACCCACCATGCCTGTCTGGTTGCAAACCGCCGCCCTGCTCTGCTGCTCCAACCTGTTCATGACCTTCGCCTGGTACGGCCATTTGAAGAGCCTGAACGGCAAGCCCTGGCTAATCGCTGCACTGATCAGCTGGGGCATCGCATTCTTCGAATACATGCTGATGGTGCCAGCAAACCGCATCGGCTATACCGAGCTGTCAATCGGCCAGCTTAAAATCATGCAAGAGGTGATAACGCTGATGGTATTCGTACCATTCAGCGTGCTGTACATGCAGCAACCACTGAAGCTGGACTATCTGTGGGCGGGACTCTGCCTAGTCGGGGCCGTGTACTTTATCTTCCGCAGCTAACAACGGGCCCTGACAGATACGCAACCCGCCAGGTGACGCCAGCACCTGCGCTTGGGCATACTGGCGACCCTTTCAAATCCCTTCAAGGAATCTCGATGTTCAAGGTCAACGAGTACTTCGATGGCACCGTCAAATCCATTGCCTTCGACATGGCAGAAGGCCCGGCCACCATCGGCGTGATGGCGCCCGGCGAGTACGAATTCGGCACTGCACAGCTGGAAGTCATGCACGTGGTTGCGGGCAGCCTGGACGTGAAGCTGCCCGGCGCAAACGAGTGGGAAACCTTTGCTAGCGGCAGCCAGTTCACTGTACCGGCCAACAGCAAGTTTCAGCTGAAGGTCAAGTTGGATACGGCTTATCTTTGCGAGTATCGCTGAGGCGCAGCAAGCACTGCCTAAGGCGATGAATGACGAGGTGGATGAACCATGTGTCATCCACCCTATGAAAAGCGATTTTCTGAGGCGTGAGCGTCGCGGTCAACTCAACGAATAGAACGACATTACAAAGCGCAGATCGACCGATGCCCAGCCATTAGCCCAATGGGGTATAGGCTTGCGTTACCTGCTTACCCTGGCTTAGCTTGGTGAGTTCCAGTGCAAGCCGTTCGCGCTCGGACCGGCCAGCCTCCTGAAGCTTGGCGTATAGCTCAGCCATAGCTTCAATCTCTGCCCGCAGCTCGACGTGGACCGCATCCTCATCCCGCAAAGTTGACACCAGGGCACTGCAAGCTGCATCCAGCGCGGCGATGGCATCCCAATCACCGCCGTCCAGTGCACCGCGAATCTGTTCGGTCAGCTCGGCGAAAGCCTGCGTTTTGGCCTGCATGGTGTTCTCCTGATCAATCAGCGACGCGGAACTGGACACATGACAGATCAGCCCTTCGGCGCAATCTGATCCCAGGCGAGCTTAATTTCACCCAGCAGCCTGCCCACTTCATTAAGCTTTTCGATATCGTTGTGTCGACTAGCCTCAAACAAACGCATCGTCATGTACTCATACAACCGATCGAGATTATCCGCCAGCTCGCCGCCAATATTCTTGTCCAGTGCGTCGCGCAAGCCACCGATGATACCGACTGCCTTCCCAACCAATACGCCCTTCTCCGCGTACGCCTCACGCTCCATCGCCCCCTTGGCCTGAGCGATTCGGTCCAACCCACCCTGCATCAGCATCTGGATCAAACGGTGCGGGTCAGCGTCGTTTACTTGTGCCTGAACGCCCACCTGCTGGTACTGTTTCATTGCTGACATTGCATACATTTGAATAAGCCCCTTGCCACACCATTCACATGCTCGGTTTATCGGTCCAAACCAGCCGGACTTGAGCAAACAACACAAACAAAAAACCGCCCTATAGGCGGCTTTTAGTTGAAAATACAGTTTATTTTTTGGAATTGCTCGCTGCCCAAGGCAAATTCTCCAACGAGGCCAGGAGACTTGATGAGGTATTCGAAAGCTGCCCCACAAGCAGATCCATCGCATTGAACTGCTTATACAGGCGCTCTTGTAATGATGTGATGCGCCGATCAAGATCCTCCTTCTGCTTGTCGATCTTCGATATCGTCTCGGCCATCACCTTGTTGCGTTGCTCGAGTATTCCGCCGGTTTCTGTATAAGGCTTAAGCTTTTCATCGAGCCGAGTAGCAAGCCCTTTCTCGCCGGCGAACAAGCCGGAAAGCTCTTCAAAACTGTTATCCATCACCGCAGCAAGCTTGTCTTCGTCGACCTTCAGCGTACCGTCTTTCTGCGTAGTGATACCGATGTCGGTGAGGGCGCGGATGCTGCCAGAGCCCTGCACGGTTACCAGCTCGTTGCGAATCGTATTAAGCAGCGTCCGGGCCGTAGCGTCACCCACCAGCGCCCCAGTTACCGGCGCCTTGTCATCCCCAACCGGGGTGACCTTGGTTTGGGAATTGATCACACCAATTAGCTTGTTGTACGCATCGACGAACGACTGAACCTGCTTCTTGACCCCGGCTTCATCCAGCGTCACGCCCACGGTGAGAGGCTGATCAGCTTCCGTCAGACCTTTCAATTCGAGCGTCACCCCTTCGATGGCGCTGTCGACGGTATTGGTCTTGCTGGTGACGCTCAAGCCGTCGACGGTTAGCAGTGCACTCCGGGCCGCCGAAATAACGCCCGCCGAACCATCTGCACCCGGCTTATCTATTCCACCAGCAAAAGCAAGCTTGGCAAGATCGCCACTCGCGGCATCCACTGCCACGGTGACGTCTTCACCCGCCCCGGTAGTTGTACTGCTGAGCACCAGCCGAGAACCGGCGTCGTCGGTCACAATGGTTGCGGAAACGCCCTTCTCAGCGCCTGCCTTGTTGATCGCATCTCGGATACCGGCCAGAGTATTGTTGCTTTCATCCACCGTAATAGCGGGCAGCGCGGTACTACCGATGCTGACCGTCAGCGTACCGGTGCCGAGTTTTACGGGGTTCGCAGGGTCATTCTGGAATGCCTGAAGCGCCACCTTGCTGCCGGCGGCAAGCTGGCTAACCGCCACCTTATAGCTGCCGGCTCCCGCGGTAACCCCAGCCTTTACCGAAAGAAGTTCGGATTTGGAGGAAGAAGCAGCACGAGCCTGGAACAACTCCGGCTTGTTAAGGTTACCCAAAGCAGTTTGAAACTCGGTGATGGCACTCTTGAGCGCGCCGATAGCGGTAATGCGAGTGGTGGTCTTCGACTCCAGCGTCTTGAGCTGCGACTCTTTAGGCGCACGCTCGGCCGCCACCATGCTTTTGACAATGCTATCGATGTCGATACCGGAACCAATGCCCGTTACGCCCGCCATAGCCACACCTCGTCAAAAAATTTGCTTATCGTTAACAAACGAACCAACAGTCAAGATTCGTGCCGCTCACGCCTTGCCTTCAAACAGAAGACTGCGCATCTCGTCCAGCCGCTCGGCAAGGCGCAGAAGTTCTTCGGACGGTATTTGCCGCACCACCTTGCCCGATTCTCCATCGACAACCCGAACGACCACCTCGCCCGACGAATCGTCGACGCTGAAGCTCAGGTCACGCTGCAGGTTCTGCACTTGCTCGCGCAGTCGATCGACTACAACGCCGACATCCTCAGAGCGCCCCGCCCGTACCTCTTCAGCCTCGCCATTGTCCCGATGATCGGACGACGAAAACCCAGGCTCCGAACGAAGGCTGGGTAGCGTAGCTACTGCAGGTGATGAAAGCGTGATTCCTGCCATTTTTCCGACGTCCATGATTCACCTCGTAAATGAATCAATGGGGAAGCAGCCGAGCCACTTCCCCATTCTTTGCGCCGCTCCTGCTCCTGCTATTACTGCAGCAGGCTGAGGACTGCCTGCGGCAGCTGCTTGGCCTGGGCCAGGATCGCGGTACCGGCCTGCTGCAGAATCTGGTTCTTGCTCAGATTCGCGGTTTCGGCGGCGAAGTCAGTATCCTGAATACGACCGCGAGCAGCGGATACGTTCTCGGCGATGCTTTGCAGGTTGGCGATAGTGTTATCGAAGCGATTCTGTACGGCACCGAGGTCCGCACGCTGCGAGTCGATTGCCTTGATTGCATCGTCGATAATCAGAACGGCGGCCTGAGCGCCAGCGGCGTTGCTAATATCAACACCCTTGACGTTGTTGCCATTATCAGTGTCATCGACGGCTGTTGTGCTAAGAGTAATAGCAGCGAAGGTCACAGCTGGGTCTTCCGTCCCGGCTGTGAACGCGCCGATAGAGGTAACGATGGGTGCTGCATCGGTGCCCGACTTGCCATTCCCTTTCGCAATGATCTGCCAAGCATCATCAGCATCTTTCTGTACGCTGATACCCAAGTTGGCATCGTTGATCGCCGCAGCGATGCGAGCGGTAGCGGCGTCAGCATCGTCGCCATCCTTGAACGCAACATCAATTGTACGGGTCGTGGCGTCGTCCATCGTAATTTCGATGGTACCCGAGCCTTTGACAATAGCGGCACCGGTAGCGTCTACGAATGCAGTCTTGTAGTAGGTACCAGTGAGGGAATCGGCACTTGCAGAGTCGATCCCGACGCTGATGATCTCGTTGGCAGCTGAACCTACTTGGAAGCTGGCTACACCGAACGAGCCATCCAGCAACTGACGACCACCAAAAGTGGTGGTATTGCTGATTCGGTCCAATTCCTTCTTAAGCTGACCGACTTCCGAGTTCAACGCAACGCGCTCGGAATCGCTGTTCGAACCGTTGGCCGACTGCAGCGCCAGGTCACGCATGCGCTGCAGGATGTTGGTGGACTGCTGTAGGGCGCCTTCAGCGGTCTGAGCCAGGGAGATACCGTCGTTGGCGTTGCGAACTGCTACGCCGAGACCGTTGACCTGGCTGGTCAGGCGGTTGGCAATCTGCAGGCCGGCGGCGTCGTCCTTGGCGCTGTTGATGCGGCTACCGGTGGACAGGCGCTGCATGGAGGTGGCCAGCGCGTTGGACGAGCTGTTCAGGTTACGCTGAGTGTTCAGCGAAGGGATGTTGGTATTGACGGTAAGAGCCATGGTGTTTGCCTCCAAGGGCGCTAGTTACTTTGGTTGCCTGAGCTTGCGACTCCGGGCCGGCTTATGTCAGGCACCCATTGAGTTCGCATTCGATTAGCTTATCGGCGCCGTTTGGGTTGGCTTTAGGGCAGATTCGAACTTTTTCGTGAGCCCGGTACCGTTCCAACGCTACGCCAGCACATCCAGACTGCGGACTTGCTTGACCAGCTTTTCGGGTGGAGGCGGGAAAACTTTAGGAGGATGACCGAAGCGGCCTCAGAGGAGCAGTGAGCGAAGGAAGATTCGTAGGATGTTGTTGGGCTTTGGGTGACCCCATCGCGGCCAAGGCCGCTCCCAGGGGTTTGGTGACACATTTGGGAGCGGGTTTGCCGGCGAGGCTCGCTGGAATGAGCTGTCATGCGTTATGTGTTTGCCGAACCAAGCTGAGCAAGGCGCTTGAGGAACTGCGCTTCGTCGAGCACCGTCACACCGAGCTCAGTGGCTTTGGAGAGCTTCGAGCCGGCGCCAGGGCCCGCTACCACGCAAGCCGTTTTGGCGGACACTGAACCTGCAACCTTTGCGCCCAACGCCTCCAGTCGCTCCTTGCCTTCATCACGGCTCATGGTTTCCAGCGTGCCGGTCAGCACCCAGGTCTGGCCGGCCAGCGGCAGGCCTTCGGCGGCTTTCCTTTCGCTTTCCCAGTGCATTCCGAACTCGCGCAACTGCGCTTCAATCAAACGGGCGCGCTCGGCGTTTTCGGGTTTGTCGAAGTGGTCGCGCAGCGAACGAGCAGCCTTTTCGGTGAGGCGTTCGACCTGACGCAGATCGAGCCAATCAGCCACGATGATCGCGTCGAGACTGCCGAAACGCTCTGCCAGGCGCTGGGCGCCGGTGCGGGCGATATGGGGGATGTTGAGCCTGTCGAGCAGATCGGCCAGCGTCGCGCACGCGGCGAACTCGGGATGGACGTCGCCCTCCTCCTGCGGTTCGACGCCACGTTCACGCAACAGGGCGATCACGCTACGGTTATGTTCGTCATCGAAGAAGCTGTGGATCTCGTGCGCAACCTCGAGCCCCACATCGGGCAGGTAAACAAGCACATCAGGCAGCGCGCGACTTATGCGATCCAAGGAGCCCAATGCCCGTGCCAGTAGCTTGGCGGTTTCCTCGCCAACATCTGGTATGCCCAACGCGTAGACAAACCGCGCAAGGCTTGGTTGGCGGCTGGCGTCGATGGCATTAAGCAGGTTACGCGTGGATATCTCGGCGAAACCTTCCAGTTCAATGACCTGCTCGTGAGTCAGGCAGTAGAGATCCGCCGGCGAGCTGACCAATCCCTTGTCGACCAGCTGCTCGACGATCTTGTCGCCCAGGCCATCGATATCCATCGCGCGACGCGAGACGAAGTGGATGATCGCCTGTTTGAGTTGAGCCTGGCAGGCCAGACGGCCAACGCAACGGTAGATCGAGCCCTCGCTCACCGACTCGCGCCCCTTGCTGCGCTTGATCAGCTGGGTGCGCTCCACCGCCGAGCCGCAGACCGGGCACTGCTCAGGCACATGCACGACACGCGCGTCAGCTGGGCGGCGTTCGGCGATTACGCCGAGAATCTGGGGAATCACGTCGCCGGCGCGGCGCACGATCACCGTATCGCCGATCATCACGCCAAGGCGCGCCACTTCGTCCATGTTGTGTAGCGTTGCGTTGGATACCGTGACGCCGGCTACCTGCACCGGTTTCAACCGTGCGACAGGGGTGATCGCGCCAGTGCGACCGACCTGGAACTCGACGTCTAGCAGTTCGGTGATTTCCTCCCGCGCGGGAAACTTGTGGGCAATGGCCCAACGCGGCTCGCGGGCGCGAAAGCCCAGCTCGCGCTGCTGCGCCACGGCGTTGACCTTGAACACCACGCCGTCGATTTCATACGGCAGCGCGTCGCGCTTTTCGCCGATGACGTCGTAATAGGCGCGGCATTCAGCAATGCCCTTGGCCAGTTTCAGCTCACGGCTTATGGGCAGGCCCCAGCTTTTCAGCGCTTCGAGAATCCCGATGTGCGTAGCCGGAAGCGCGCCATCGCTGCGCCCAACGCCGTAGGCGCACAGTTCCAGCGGCCGGCTGGCGGTGATTTTCGAATCCAGCTGGCGCAGGCTGCCGGCTGCGGCGTTACGTGGATTGGCGAAGGGCTTGCCGCCGCTTTCCAGCTGACGGGCGTTAAGCGCCTCGAAACCCGCCTTGGGCATGTAAATCTCGCCGCGGACTTCGAGCACCGCGGGCCAGCCGTTACCATGCAGCTTCAACGGAATGTTCCGCACGGTACGCACGTTGGTGCTGATGTCCTCACCCGTGCTGCCATCACCGCGGGTGGCACCACGGACCAGATGGCCGTTCTCATAGAGCAGGCTGACCGCCAGGCCATCCAGCTTGGGTTCGCAGCTATATTCGACCATGGCGCCATCGCCGAATAGGTCGCCTGCCGGCAGATCCAGGCCTTCACGCACGCGACGATCAAAATCGAGCAGATCCTTTTCCACGAAGGCGTTGCCCAGACTCAGCATCGGCACTTCGTGGCGAACCTGACCGAATGCCGCGAGCGCAGCCCCGCCGACCCGCTGGGTTGGCGACTCGGGCGTCACCAGTTCCGGGTGCTCCGCCTCCAGCGCCTTGAGTTCGTTGAACAGGCGGTCGTACTCGGCATCGGGAACACTGGGCTCGTCGAGTACGTAGTAGCGGTAGTTGTGGGCGTCGATTTCGCTGCGCAGTTCGGCAATGCGCTCGGTGGCGGTTTGGGCGGAAGGCATAGGACGAAGCCGTGACTGGGGCTGTGCTGATTCAGACCGCATCAGCGCGCCTTGGTTGATAGGAAAGGCGTCGGATTCTAGCCGAATGCACAGCCAAAGGCAGGTATGCGGAAAGCTGATCGGAGCGGACTGGGCGGAACAGGCTAACGGGACGACTGCTCTGAAGCGAGGTGCCGGTGGCTAAAGCTCAGCCCTAGACACCGACCGAAGCCACCCTACAGCGCTCTGCGCAGCGAGGCGGCAGACAAGACAAATGAAAGGAGCCTGCCCCCAACAAACGCAAAACCGGGCGCGAGGCCCGGTGCGGTGAAGTATCAACGTTGCTTGATGGTCATCTGCCGACGTTCGAACTCGACGATGCGCTGGCGGTAGTGCTCGATGGTCTGGGCGGTCAGCACGCTGCGCTGGTCATCCTTCAGCTCGCCGTTGAGCTCCTGGGACAGCTTGCGCGCGGCGGCAACCATGACGTCAAAGGCCTGTTTGGGATGACGAGGGCCGGGCAAGCCGAGGAAGAAACTCACTGCCGGCGTGGTGAAGTGATCGATATCGTCCAGGTCGAAGGTGCCGGGCTTGACCGCATTGGCCATGGAGAACAGCACCTCGCCGTTACCGGCCATGCTCTCATGGCGGTGGAAGATATCCATCTCACCGAAGCGCAGGCCGCTTTCAAGAATATTCTGTAGCAGCGCGGGACCACGGAAACCGTGAGGATCACGGCAAATGACGTTGATGACGAGTACTTCCTCGACGGGCGCCAGTTCCTTCTGCGACTGATCTTTCTCGTCCTCGTCGTCACCAACAACCGGATCGAGCAACGTCGGCACGGGCTCGTCGGTATTGAGCTGAAGATCGCCCTGGAACGGCTCGTCCTGCCGACGCTTCTTGCCGGATTCGCGGGCGCTCACGGGCGGCATGCCCCCTTCATCCAGGGAAGGCTCATGATCGCGATTCACCACGCGAGCCGGGCCAAGCAGTTCCGGGGAATCGTCGGCATCGGGAAGGTTGGAGAGGCTGCGGTCCAGCTTGAATTTCAGCTTGCCCTTGGCACCACGCATGCGCCGCCAGCCGTCGAACAATATGCCGGCGATGACAATGATGCCGATGACGATCAGCCACTCGCGCAGACCGATATCCATTAATGCTTTAACCTCTGAATTCGATGATAAAGACGCAACGAACGGTCACTTGGGGCCGCTTCAAGCGCATCGCAAAAATTGTGCTCTAAGCTAGCACGACGAACGGTAACTTTGCACCGTGCGGTAGTTCTCTTTTTATGGCCTTCCTTGTATCAAAAATGCTCAAACACGCGGCTTAATCCTAGGCTTCGGCGAGTGCCACGGCCTGTTCGACATCGACTGCCACCAGTCGCGAGCAGCCCGGTTCGTGCATGGTTACACCCATCAGTTGGTCCGCCATTTCCATGGCGATCTTGTTGTGAGTGATGTAGATGAACTGCACTTTCTCCGACATCTCCTTCACCAGCCGCGCGTAACGACCGACATTCGCATCATCCAGCGGCGCATCGACTTCATCGAGCATGCAGAACGGTGCGGGATTGAGCTGGAAGATGGCAAATACCAGTGCCAGCGCCGTCAATGCCTTTTCACCACCGGAAAGCAGGTGAATGGTGCTGTTCTTCTTTCCGGGCGGGCGCGCCATGATCGCCACCCCGGTATCGAGTAAATCTTCTCCGGTAAGTTCCAGATAAGCATTGCCGCCGCCGAAGACTTTCGGGAAAAGCGCCTGCAGGCCGCTGTTGATCTGGTCGAAGGTCTCCTTGAAGCGATTGCGGGTTTCCCGGTCAATCTTGCGGATGACGTTTTCCAAGGTATCCAGCGCCTCGACGAGGTCGTCATTCTGCGCATCGAGATAGCGTTTGCGTTCCGATTGCTGCTGGTATTCGTCGATCGCGGCCAAGTTGATCGGTCCGAGGCGCTGAATGCGCTGGGCAAGGCGTTCCAGTTCGGCTTCCCAGCCCTGCTCGCTGGCGTCGGCCGGGAGTGTGGCCAATACGCCGTGCAGGTCGTAGCCATCCTCGTGAAGCTGATCCTGCAGCGCCTTGCGTCGGACGCTCAGCCCCTGCCAGTCCAGTCGCTGTTGTTCCAGTTGACCGCGCAGCAGCTGCGCCTGCTGCTCGGCCTGAGTGCGCCGCTTTTCCGCATCACGCAACTCGCGATCAGCATCTTCCAGCGCCAGCCGCGCGTGCTTGAGTTCCTCTTCGACGCCCATCCGGCGTTCCAGCAGTTCCTCGAGCTTCATGCGCAGCTCTTCCAGCGGCGCCTCGCCCTCCTCCAGATTCAGCGTAAGCTGCTCGCGGCGCTCGACGGCCCGCTCGAACTGCTGTTCTAGGCGTTCCAGCGCCTGGCGGGTGGACTCGTATTGTGCCCTGAGCGAACCAACCCGTAGCGCCAGCTGGTGTGCATGATCCTTTTGCTGTCGCGCATCCTGCCGAATACGGTCCAGACGCTCGCGTATGCCGTCGCGGCTGGCTAGGAGCGACTCGCGCTGCTCGGTGTCGGCGGCCATCGCATCCAGTGCTTCCTGCAACTGCAGACGCGCTTCACCCAACTGCTCGGTCTCGATCTCGCGCTGTTCCTGCTGTTCGGCAAGTTCTTCATCCAGGCGCTGGCGGCGCAACGCAAGTTGCTCGAGGCGAGCCTGTCCGGCAGATAGCTGAGCCTTGAGATCACTCTGGCTACGCGCCTCTTCCTGCTGTCGACGACGCTGCTGCTCGCGCTCGTCTTCGAGACGGGACTGATCCCCGCGTAACCCGGAAATACGCTCTTCAACCAACGCCAAGGCTGCTTCGCGTTCGTCGCGCTCGGCCAATAGCCGCTCCAGTTCCTGGCTGCGTGCAAGCACACCCGATTCCGCCTCACTGGCACGGCGCACCCGCAGAAAATGCAGGCCGACCCAATAGCCGTCACGACTGATCACGCTTTCGTTTTCGCCGAGCGTTGCGCGTGCGGCCAGTGCCTGGTCCAGCGATTCGACAGGACGCACGCGACCCAGCCACGGCGAAAGATCCATCTGTGACTCGACCAGATTGAGCAAGCTGCCGGCGTGGCGCACATCACCTTTGCGCAGGCTGGCCAGGCGTAGATCGCCCTGCTCGAATCCACCGAGGTCGATCGCGGCGAAGTCCTCCAGCAGCACGGCATGCAGGTCGCTGCCGAGCACGGTTTCCACTGCCAGCTCCCAACCCGGCTCGACTCGCAACCCTTCGGCGAGGCGCGGGCGTTGCTCGAGGCCCTGTTCCCGTAACCATTCAGCGACGCCCTTGCCCGGATCCATCGCCGCCTGTTGCAAGGCTTCCAGCGAGGCGATGCGGCCATTCAGGCGTTGCAGTTCACCTTGCATCTGTTGCTGGGTTCGGGTCGCCAGCTGCAACTCTTCACGCAGCTGCTCAAGACGTTCATTGAGGGCTTCGCCGGCCGCGGCGAGCGCTTCGAGATCGAGCTCGCTGGCGGCAAGCTGCTCGCCAAGCTCAAGGATCGCGACATCCTCCGGATCGGCCGCAAGGAGAGCGCGCTCGTCATCCAGGCGACGCTGGCGTTCGGCCAGGCGTTCCAGGCTCTGCTCCAGCTGTTGAATCCGCGATTGCTGTACTTCGGCAGCGCGGCGTGGCTCGGCGCTTTGCTGATTGAAGCGTTCCCACTGCTCCTGCCAGGCCTGCATGGCCGACTCCGCCTCTTCCAGCTGTGCGGCGGACTCCTCGGCGGCGGCGCTGGACAGCTCCTGCTCGGGCTCGAGCATGGCCATCTCCTCGCCGAGCGTGGCGAGCAGGGTGCGATCGTGACCGAGGTGCGACTCGGTTTCCAGGCGCGCCTGCTCTGCCTCACGCAGGTCATCCTGCAACTGGCGCAAGCGCTGCTGACCATGCTGGATGCTCTGTTCGACACGAGCAATGTCGCCGCCAACCGAGTAGAAACGGCCCTGCACCTGATTGAAACGCTCGGACAGCTCATGATGGCCGTCACGCAGCCGCTCGATGCTCGCATCGGCGCTGCGCTGCTCGGCCACCAATGCCTCGAACGCCACTTCCTGGTCGCCGATGACCTGCTCACGCTGGCCGACCTGTTCGTTCAAGGCCTGCCAGCGCAGTGCCGAAAGCTGCGCCTTGAGCTGACGTTCCTCGGCCTTGTATTCCTGATACTTTTCCGCCGACTGCGCCTGGCGGTGCAAACGCTCGAGCTGGCGCTCCAGCTCTTCGCGCAGATCGGTCAGGCGGGCCAGGTTCTCGTGCGTACGACGAATGCGGTTCTCGGTCTCGCGGCGGCGCTCCTTGTACTTGGAGATGCCGGCGGCTTCCTCGATGAAGTTGCGCAGGTCCTCAGGCTTTGCCTCGATCAGCTTGGAGATCATCCCCTGTTCGATGATCGAGTAGCTGCGCGGTCCGAGGCCGGTGCCGAGGAAGATGTCGGTGATATCGCGGCGCCGGCATTTCACACCGTTGAGGAAGTAGGTGTTCTGCGAATCGCGGGTCACGCGACGGCGGATGGATATCTCCGCGAATGCCGCGTACTCGCCGGTCAACGTGCCATCGGAGTTATCGAAGATCAGCTCGATGCTGGCCTGGGTTACCGGCTTGCGCGTGTTCGAGCCGTTGAAGATGACGTCGGTCATCGACTCGCCACGCAGGTTCTTCGCCGAGCTTTCGCCCATTACCCAGCGCACGGCGTCGATAATGTTGGATTTGCCGCAGCCGTTCGGACCGACCACCGCCGCCATGTTGCTCGGGAAGCTGACCGTGGTGGGATCGACGAAGGATTTGAAGCCGGCGAGTTTGATGCTCTTCAGTCGCATGCAGCCAATCCTTGGCGGTCAGCGTGGGAACGAACAAGCGGGGTCGCCGTGAACATCGGAAATCCTGGCATGGAATGGGTGCTGGCAAGAAGCCAGGGAGTTTATCACGCAGCCTGGCCCTGCTCGCAGCGCGGCGGCGCACATAACCGCTGCGATGCAGCAAGCAAGGGCGACCCGATGGCAATGGAACTGAAGAGAGGTTCTATCGAGAGACGGCGACTACGTCTAACCGCCGGTCATGCTCATGAAACGCACCACCTGCACCTGTTCGTCGGTGCGGAAATGATGTTTTTCCGGCTTGAGCTGCAGCGCATTCACCAGAGCATTGCGCAGGCGCTCACTGTCGCCCGGATGACGCCGCATCAGGCTTTTCAGGTCCAATGCACCCTCATGCCCCAGGCAGAGCACCAGCTTACCCTCGGCAGTCACGCGCACACGGTTGCAGCTGCCGCAGAAATTATTGCTATGCGGCGAGATAAAGCCGATCTGCGTTTCGCTGCCTGCCACTTGCCAGTAACGCGACGGGCCGCCAGTAGCATGGCTGCTGCGTACCAGCGTGTGCCGCGCCTCGATCCGTTCGCGCACTTCGTCGCTTGAGCAGAAGGTGATCTGGCGCTGATGACTGGACACGCTACCTAGCGGCATCTCTTCAATGAAGCTGATATCCAGGCCGCGCTCGATGGCGAAATCCACCAGATCGAGGATCTCGTCGTCGTTGCGACCCTTCTGCACCACGCTATTGAGCTTGATCCGCTTGAAGCCCGCACTACGCGCAGCCTCGATGCCTTCGAGGACCTGATCCAACCGGTCGCGACGGGTCAGTTCGGCAAAGCGATCGCGCTTGAGTGAATCGAGGCTGATGTTGAGACGCTTCACGCCAGCGGCATGCAGCGCCGGCGCCAGGCTCGGCAGCTGCGAGCCGTTGGTGGTAATGGCCAGGTCTTCCAGTTCTTTGCGCGCACCCAAACGCTCCAGCAAGCCGGTCAGACCCTTGCGTACCAGCGGCTCACCACCTGTCACACGAATGCGTTTGACGCCGAGGCTGATGAACGCATCGGCTACGGCATAGAGCTCTTCGAGGGTAAGAATCTGCGCACGCGGCGCGAAAACCATGTCTTCGCTCATGCAGTAGGTGCAGCGGAAATCGCAGCGATCGGTTACCGACAATCTCAGGTAGATGATGCGCCGGCCGAATGGGTCGACCAACTGGGAATCGGGCATTGCACTCTCCAACTGCTGGCTGCGCCTGTGTTCAGACTATGCGCTAACTGTGATTCAGGCAAAGTGACGTTACCAACGGCATGCGGTCCGGGCAGCAGACGACATGCAGCCGGGCAGCCGCGGTGCTTTAATGGCCCGCTTTGGCAGCACTCATGTGAGAGACCACGGCGAATGGATAACGATTCCCTGAAGACGATGAGCTGGCGCGAACGGCTATACGTCATCATCTTTTTCACCAATACCCCGGCCGGCAAGCGCTTCGATACCTGGCTGCTGGTCATCATCCTGGCCAGTCTGGTGGTGGTGATGTTCGACAGCATCGCCTCGTTCAATGAGCGCCACGGCGAGCTGCTGACCAATCTGGAGTGGGCCTTCACGGCGATCTTCGCCGTGGAATATCTGGTGCGCATCTACACGCACCCCGAGCCGCGCAAGTACATCTTCAGCTTCTACGGGGCGGTCGATCTTCTGTCGGTGCTGCCGGCTTTCATTGCCCTGCTGTTTCCGGATGCGCAGTACCTGCTGGTGGTGCGCATCGTCCGCATGCTGCGGATATTCCGTGTACTCAAGCTCACGCCCTACCTGAGCCAGGCGAATTTCCTGCTGGTGGCGCTGCAGGGCAGCCGACAGAAGATCATCGTCTTCCTGCTCAGCGTTACCACGCTGATCATCGTCTACGGCACGCTTATGTACGTGATCGAGGGGCCCTCCAACGGCTTCACCAGCATCCCGATGAGCATCTACTGGGCGGTGGTCACGCTGACTACGGTCGGCTTCGGCGACATCGTCCCGCACACGCCGCTGGGCAAGGCGCTGGCGACAGTGGTGATGATCACCGGTTATTCGATCATCGCCGTGCCGACCGGCATTTTTACCGCCGAGCTGGCCAACGCCATGCGCCAGGATAGCCTGCGCCACGCCTGCCCGACTTGCGACAAGCTCACCCACGAGCCGAACGCCGCATTCTGTAGCCGTTGCGGCACGCAGCTGTTCGAGCGCCCTGACCGCGGCGCACCGACCTGACGTAGCAGGCGCCGCCACCAGCGGCGCTCATCCGCTGCCGCTTCGCCCGCACCGACGAACTGCCCGGAAGCGGGACTGTCACATCCTCAGATTCGCATCAGGCAGGATGGAGACCGGCATGCCCTTGCTCAAACTGCTGCACTTTGCCGCCCTGCTCTGCTGGTGCGGCTCGCTGCTCTATCTGCCGGCAATGATCGCCGCGGGCACCAAGCGCAGCGATCAACTCTTCTACCGCGACCATGCCCACCTCACCCGCATGGTGTTCACCCTGATCAGCACGCCCGCTGCGCTGATCGCCATCGGCTCCGGTACAGCACTGTTCCTGCGCGACGGCACCCTGGCCGGCTGGCTGATCATGAAGGTGACGATGGTGACCGGCATGGCGCTCTGTCATGCGCTGTGCGGCGTTCTGGTCCTGCGCATCGAACGCGAGCCGGAGCGTGGCGTCACATACCAGTGCATGGCCCTGGGTGTGCTGGTCCCCGTGTTGATCGCCCTGACCCTCTGGCTGGTGCTTGCCAAACCCTTCTGACTCAAGGAACGACAGCCTCGCATGACCAACTGCCCGGCCCGCCTCGACCCTTTCCACTCTGCCTGCCCTTGCCGGCCGTCCCTGGCAAGCCGTGACGAAGGCTCAGGGCGCCTGCTGACCGTCGATATCCACGCCGACGGCATGTTCGTAAACCAGCCGCCCGCCGAGAAAAGCCGCCAGCGAGATCAGCACGGCAGTCAGCAGCGAAAGATAGAGTCCCCACATGGCGTCGCCGTCGCCACGATCCATACCCTGGTAGCGCAACAGCCAGTTCAGCGAAGCGAGCGAGAGCATCATCACGGCGAGAATTGCGTGGCACCAGGCGGTGATCTTGCGACGGATCTGCTGCACCGAAAGCAGATCGATCACGCCGGCGATGCTTGCGATCCAGCCGCCAATGGCGCCCACGCCGGAAAGCCAGAGGCCGGCCCGCCACCAGAATTCATCGAGCGTCCAGAAATAGGCGAGATCGGCAGGCACCAGGCCAATCAGCGCAGCAACGGGGAAATGGATCATCATCGGGTGCAGCGGGTGGCCGGCAATGGCGGCGTTACTGTTGATCGACTCGCGTTCTGTGGCCATCCGGCCCTCCCAGGCACTGAAGTGAAACGGGCCGCCCAGTCGACGAGACGAGGCGGCAGCCCTTTCAAATGGACCACGCTGGCGCTGGCAGTTCCTTTACTCGTTGGCTGCGACGGGCCGCAGTCGGCGCTCTCGCCCGCCGGTCCGATGGCCCGCGACGTGGCCAATGTCTGGTGGGCGATGTTCGGCTTTTCCGTCGTGGTGCTGGTGGTGGTGAGCGCGCTGTGGATCTACGCCATGCTGCGGCAGCCGAGAACGCATACCGCTGAAGAGGCCAAGCGGATCAATCGACACTGGATCATCGGCGGCGGCCTGATCCTGCCTACCGTCAGCATCATTGCGTTGCTGGCGTTCGGCATTCCCACCGGGCGCGGCATGCTGCCGCTGCCAGTCGAGGGCGAGCAACCGTTACGCATCCAGGTCATCGGTCATCAATGGTGGTGGGAGGTGCGCTATCCGGAAAGTGGCGTGGTGACGGCCAACCAGTTCATCCTGCCGGTCGATCGCCCCGTGGACGTCGAGGTGACCAGCGCCGACGTGATCCACTCGTTCTGGGTGCCACGCCTGGGTGGCAAGCTGGACATGGTGCCGGGCCGGACCAATACCCTGCGCCTGCAGGCCTCGCAGACCGGCGTGTTTCGTGGGCAATGCTCGGAGTTCTGCGGCAGCCAGCATGCCCACATGATCCTGCACGTCGAGGCACTCGAAACCGACGCATTCGCCAGCTGGATCGAAGCCCGCGCCGGGCGAGAACACCAGCCGCCCAGCGGCGCCGCCGGCCAGGTGTTCGACGAGCGCTGCGGGCAGTGCCACCGCGTCGCCGGTGTCAGTGACGGCAACCGCGCCCCGGATCTCAGCGACCTGGCGACCCGCCCGACGCTGGGCGCCGGGGTGATCGCCAACGACGCCGAAGGCCTGCGCCGCTGGCTCAGCGATCACCAGAGCCTCAAGCACGGCATCGCCATGCCACGTCACGACGACATCCCCGAACAAACCCTCGGCCAGCTTGCCGACTGGCTGGAGACCCTCGCGCCATGACCCCGACCCGAAACAATGGCGCCGCTACCGACCTCGACCAGCTCCACGATCAGTTCGACGAGGTGTGGGGCAATCCGCGCGGTTGGCGCGCGCTGACCATCGTCAACCACACCAGCATCGGCCTGCGCTTTCTGGTCACCGGTGCCTTCTTCTTCCTGGTTGGCGGCCTGCTGGCCATGCTCATCCGCACCCAGCTCGCTCTGCCCGGCTACGAGCTGATGGAGCCGGACGTCTACAACCAGGTCTTCACCATGCATGGCACGGTGATGATGTTTCTCTTCGCCGTACCGATGATGGAGGGGCTGGCGGTCTACCTGATCCCGAAGATGATCGGCGCCCGCGACTTGGTATTTCCGCGGCTTTCCGCCCTCGGCTATTACTGCTACCTGTTCGGCGGGCTGATCCTGCTATCGAGCATCTTTCTCGATGTCGCGCCCAAGGCCGGCTGGTTCATGTACACGCCACTGTCCAGCTCGGCACATACGCCGGGCGTGAATTCGGACTTCTGGCTGCTGGGCATCACCTTTGTCGAGATTTCCGCGGTATCGGCCGGCGTCGAGCTGGTGGTGTCGATCCTGCGCACCCGCACCAACGGCATGGCGCTACATAAAATGCCGCTGTACGCCTGGTACATCCTGGTGATGGCGATGATGATCGTGGTCGGCTTCCCGCCGCTGATCCTCGGCTCGATCCTGCTTGAACTGGAGCGCGCGGCGGGCATGCCGTTCTTCGATGTCGCCCGCGGCGGCGACCCGGTGCTCTGGCAGCACCTGTTCTGGCTGTTCGGCCATCCCGAGGTGTACATCATCTTCCTGCCCGGCGCTGGAATCGTCTCCACGCTGATTCCAGTGTTCTGCCAGCGCCCGCTGGTGGGCTATCGCTGGGTGGTGCTGGGCGTTCTGACTACCGGCTTCATCAGCTTCGGCCTGTGGGTGCACCACATGTTCACGGTCGGCATTCCACAGCTGGCTACGGCCTTCTTCTCAGCGGCGAGCATGCTGGTGGCAATTCCCACCGGGGTGCAGATCTTCGCCTGGCTGGCGACACTCTGGCTCGGCAAGCCGGTGTACAAGGTGCCGATGCTCTGGCTGGTGGGCTTTCTCATCGTTTTCGTCGCCGGTGGGCTGACCGGCGTGATGCTGGCGCTGGTGCCGTTCGACTGGCAGGTGCACGACACGCATTTCGTCGTCGCACATATGCATTACGTGCTGGTGGGCGGCATGGTCTTCCCGCTGATGGCCGGGCTCTATTACTGGCTGCCGCATTTCTCCGGGCGCATGCCCTCGGCGAAGCTTGGGCGCTGGGGCTTCTGGCTGTTCTTCATCGGTTTCAACGTGACGTTCCTGATCATGCACTGGACCGGCCTGATCGGCATGCCCCGGCGTGTTTACACCTACGACACCGGCCTCGGTTGGGACATGCCCAATCTGGTGTCGTCGATCGGCAGCTTCATCATGGCCGTGGGTGTCGCCACCATCCTGCTGGATATCATCCTGCACTTCCGCTTCGGCATCCCGGCGCCGAAGAACCCGTGGAAGGCCGATACGCTGGAGTGGGCTACCAGCCTGCCGCCCAGCGCCTACAACTTCGTCAGTCTGCCCGACGTGACCGATCGCCACCCGTTGTGGAAAGACCCGGACCTGCCAGACAGCATCGCCCGCGGCGAACATGCGCTGACGGTAATCGACCACGGTCGGCGGGAGACCTGGGGCAGCGATCCACTGACGGGCAAGGTCCGCGAGATCATTCATCTGCCCGGCAACAGCTGGCTGCCGTTCATTGCCTCCGTGTTCCTTGCCGCGCTCTGCCTGAGTCTGCTGAACAAGGCGTACATCCTCGCCATCATTGCTACCGTGGCGACCCTGATCGTGCTGCTGCGCTGGTCCTGGGAAAACGGTGCTCATCCCGCTGCCGCGCCAGACGCTCATACCCAGCCAGGCGAGCCCCCCCTTCACTCGCGCACCTTCGACGGACCGGGCCTGTGGGGCATGGGCGTAACGCTGCTGGCCAACGGCGCGCTGTATCTGTCGCTGCTGTTCGGCTGGTTCTATCTGTGGACCGTTTCGCCGCAATGGCAGGTGCCGGACAGCGGGCTGAATGGCTGGCTGATGCTGGCCAGCGCGTTGTTGCTGAGTGCAGGCACGCTCTGGTTGCACCGGCTGATCAAGCGTCTGCGCGCTGGCATACATCACGGCTTGATGGGGCAACTCGCCCTGATCGCGCTCGTGGCATTGCTGCAGTCGGCCATGCTGCTCTGGCTGATGCTATCGGCCGGGCTGGCACCGACCGAAACGGCCCACGATGCAGTGATCTTCGTGATGCTGGCGTACAACCTGATTCATTGCACGCTGGCAGCCGTGCTGACCGGTCTGCAAGCGTGGCGGGTAGCCATCGGTTACGTAGGCGACAAGGCGCCGTACGAGCCTGTGGTGGTCGAGCAGCTCTGGTACTACAACCTTGGCGTGCTCTGGGTCAGCTATGCCGCCATCGTGCTGTTTCCCGCGACATGGGGAGGTGCCTGATGAGATATGCACGCACCTCCCCCTACCATCCGGTCCAAATCCCGATCGGGCTGATCATCTGGAGTCTGTGGTTCGTCGCGATGTATGGCGGCCAGGCGGTGATCTGCAAGATCAGCCCACCCGACCCAGCCCAAGGCGTGTGGAACTGGCTGAATGGCAGTCTCGGCGTGCTGACACTGCTTACGCTCGGATTACTGTTGTGGATGGCGCGCTACTTCTGGCGCCTGTCGCGCGCACCGGAGCAGTTGAACGAACGGCAGCAGTTCGTCACCAAGATTGCCGCCGGCATTCACTTCATCGCGGCGCTGGCGACCCTGTTCGTTGGCATTCCACTGCTGCAGATTCCGCCATGCCTGTGACCCGACTTCCGCTGCGCCGGGCTATCGCTATAACGCTGGCGGCGATCGTCCTGCCCGCGCCGGCCCATGCTCATGGCCTGTTCGATGCCCACCTACTGGACCGCGCGCCTTTGCTGCTCACAGCAGTCGTGGTCGCGGCAGCCTGGCTGCTCTATGTGCTGGGCGCCCGCAAGGTGCCGCCGCGGCGCAGCGAAGCCCTCTGTTTTCACGGCGCCATGCTGCTGGTTGTGTTTTCCGTGTTCGGCCCCATCGACGACTGGGCGGAAACCAGCACCAGCTGGCACATGACGCAGCACATGCTGTTCATCATCGTGATCGCCCCGCTATGGGCGCTGGCGCGACCTTTGCCGCAATGGCGCGGCATCACCGGCCGCTTTGCCCAACCGCTGTGGACCGGCATTATGCGCGCCGGACGCTATCCGACGCTGTTGGCGCTGCTGCATGGCGCGATCATCTGGATCTGGCACACGCCGAAGCTCTATGTGCTGGCGCTGGACAATCTCTGGTGGCATGCCTTCGAGCATGCGTGCTTTCTGTTTACCGGCTGGCTGTTCTGGTGGTCGGTACTGCGCGCGAATCCAAAGCAGACGCCGCAGGCGCTGATGGCCGTATTGCTGACGCTGATGCATACCGGCCTGCTGGGCGCCCTGCTCACCTTCGGTAGCGTTTCGTTCTACGGCGAAGGTCGATCGGTAGAGGACCAGCAACTCGCCGGACTGATCATGTGGGTGCCGGGCGGGTTGATCTATCTGATCGGTGGCGGCTGGATCGCCTGGCGCTGGCTGACCCGAATGTGGCGTCGCCAGCAAACGGGTGCTGCCCAGGAGGAGCTGGGCTGAGGCTGCGCTGTCAAATCAGCCGCGTCGATCACTCGCTTTTCTTGCGAATCCAGTAAAGATAGGTGCCCGCCGCTTCCTGCTGCTCGACCAGGTCGTGGCCAAGGAAAATGCAGAACTTGGGGATATCGCGCTGAGTCGAGGGATCGGTGGCGATCACCTTGAGCAAGGCGCCACCGGCCAGATCGCGCACCTTGTTGTGCAGCATCATCACCGGCTCGGGACAGTTCAGGCCGCTGGCATCGAGTACGGCATCGACGGTCATTTCAGCTGATTGGGTCATCTTGGGCTCCGGAAAACAGGTCGGCATTGTGGCGCAAGCAGGCTGGCAGGTCATCCGCGTGTATCAGAGGCGACGCAGATGACAGGTCACCTCTTCACGATCGTGATACAGCTGCTTGCAACCGATACTGGCCTTGACGCCGCGCGCCGCCAGCCCGTCGGCGATGCGCTCGAGCAGGCGTTTCACCTCGGCATAACGCTGCTTCATCGGCAGCTTGAGGTTGACCACCGCTTCGCGGCACAGCCCTTCGCCGATCCAGGTTTCCAGCAAGGCGGCATTGCGCGCCGGCTTTTCGACGATATCGCAGACCATCCAGTTCACCGGCCTCTTCGGGCGAAAGGTGAAACCGTCAGCGCGAAAATGCTCGACCAGCCCGGAATCCATCAGATCGGCGTCCATCGGTCCGTTGTCCACTGCACTGACCTTGATGTGCCGATTTACCAGCTGCCAGGTCCAGCCGCCCGGCGCTGCGCCGAGATCGACGCCGGTCATGCCCGCCGCCAGTCGCGTGTCCCACTGGTCGCGCGGGATGAAGTGGTGCCAGGCCTCCTCCAGCTTGAGCGTGGAACGGCTCGGCGCCTGCCGTGGAAACTTCAGGCGCGGGATGCCCATCGGCCACAGCGCACTGTTGTTCGCTTCGGCGATTCCGGCAAAAACCTCGCGGCCGCTCTTGAAGGTCAGCAGCAGTCGCGGGCCGTTGCCCTGCTCGTCGAGGCGGCCGGCCTTGGTCAGCGCTTTGCGCAGCGGCGCCTCGAACTTGCGGCAGAAATTGGATAGCTCCTTGCCGTCATTGGTGTCCAGCACTTCCAACCACAGGCTGCTGCAAACCGGGTAGCTGGCCAGATACGCCAGCAGAACGCTGATGCGATCCGTTTCAGGAAGTTGCAGATATTCGCCGCGCGCCCATTGCCGGGGAAAGATCAGCTCGGCAAAACGCAACTTGCGCATCAACCGCTCGGCGCCCCCGTTTTCGCTGCAGACGAACTCGGCACAGGCGCTCTCCGGCCGCGCCTTGGCGTAGCCGCTGACGTCGAGCATGGCGGCGTGTTCGCTGATTTCCGAGCAGACTTCGCCCTCGAAGCCGGGCCGGCAATGCAGCAGCAATGTGTTCATGTTCGAGTCCTGTCAGCGGTCGGGCCTGCGCCAAAGCCGCGCATCATAGCCGACCACGGGAACCCTCGCCTGCATGGCCCGGTCCAGTGCAGTAGCGAAACTCCCGCCCTGTTGGTCTGAGCGGTTGGTTGGCCGGACAGGTTTTAACCAAAACTGCACTGGCCAAGCAGGCCACTTAAGCTAGTTTCAAAGCTCATTCATCAGCCAGCCCCACCGTGTGGGCACAAGGAGATGAGGAATGCCTTCCCTGGATAGCCTGAATTGCCATCGCAGCCTCGAAGTTGCCGGCAAGACCTACCACTACTACAGCCTGCCCGATGCAGCCGCCCAGCTCGGCGACATCAGCCGTCTTCCCACATCGCTGAAGGTGCTACTGGAGAACCTGCTGCGTTGGGAGGACAACCTGACGGTCCGCCCCGACGACCTGAAATCTCTGGTGCGCTGGCTGGACACCCGCAGCTCCACCATGGAGATCCAGTACCGCCCTGCCCGCGTGCTGATGCAGGACTTCACCGGCGTGCCGGCAGTCGTCGACCTGGCTGCCATGCGCGACGCCGTCGCCAAGGCCGGTGGCGATCCGCAGAAGATCAACCCGCTGTCACCGGTGGACCTGGTCATCGACCACTCGGTGATGGTCGACCGCTTCGGCAGCGACCAGGCATTCGAACAGAATGTCGAGATCGAGATGCAGCGCAATGGTGAACGCTACGAGTTTCTGCGCTGGGGCCAGCAGGCCTTCGACAACTTCGCCGTGGTGCCGCCGGGCACCGGCATTTGTCACCAGGTGAATCTGGAATATCTCGGCCAGGTGGTCTGGACCCGTGAAGAGAACGGCGAAACCTTTGCCTATCCAGATACCCTGGTCGGCACCGACTCGCACACCACCATGATCAACGGCCTCGGCGTGCTCGGCTGGGGCGTTGGCGGTATCGAAGCCGAAGCGGCAATGCTCGGTCAGCCGGTGTCGATGCTGATCCCGGAAGTGATCGGCTTTCGCCTCACCGGCAAGCTCAATGAAGGTGTCACCGCCACCGACCTGGTGCTGACCGTGACGCAGATGCTGCGCAAGCACGGCGTGGTCGGAAAGTTCGTCGAGTTCTTCGGCCCCGGCCTGGACCACCTGCCGCTGGCCGACCGCGCCACCATCGGCAACATGGCCCCGGAATACGGCGCCACGTGCGGCTTCTTCCCGGTCGACCAGGTGACCATCGATTACCTGCGCCTGACAGGCCGCAATGAAGAGCGCATCGCGCTGGTCGAGGCCTACAGCAAGGCGCAGGGCATGTGGCGCGACAGCAACTCGCCCGACCCGGAGTTCACCGCCACGCTGGAACTCGATCTCAGCCAGGTACGCCCCTCCGTGGCCGGACCGAAACGTCCACAGGATCGCGTGACTCTTGGCGACATCGGCGCGAACTTCGATCTGCTGCTGGAGACCAGCGGGCGCCAGCAGCAAGCTGATACGGAGTTTGCGGTAGCCGGTGAACAGTTCCAGCTCAAGCACGGCGCGGTGGTGATCGCCGCCATCACCTCCTGCACCAACACCTCAAACCCGAACGTGCTGATGGCCGCCGGCCTGGTTGCCAAGAAGGCCATCGAGCGCGGCCTGCATCGCAAACCCTGGGTCAAGACATCTCTGGCGCCCGGTTCGAAAGTGGTGACCGACTACCTCGAGCGTGCCGGTCTGACCCGCTATCTCGATGAACTCGGCTTCAACCTGGTGGGCTACGGCTGCACCACCTGCATCGGCAACTCCGGCCCGCTGCCAGATGCCATCGGCCAGGCGATCACCGAGAACGATCTGATCGTCTCATCAGTGCTGTCCGGCAACCGCAACTTCGAAGGGCGCGTGCATCCGATGGTAAAGGCCAATTGGCTGGCCTCGCCGCCGCTGGTGGTCGCCTTCGCCCTGGCCGGCACCACACGCATCGACATGGACCGCGAACCGCTGGGCTACGACGCGCAGAACCAACCGGTGTACTTGAAAGACATCTGGCCAAGCAGCGCGGAAATCGCCGAAGCGGTGGCGAGCATCGATGGAGAGATGTTCCGCAGCCGTTATGCCGACGTGTTCAGCGGCGACGAGCACTGGCAGAAGATTCCGGTCAGCGCGGGGGACACCTATGCGTGGGACGCTGGCTCCAGCTACGTGCAGAATCCGCCCTACTTCGAGGATATCGGCCAGCCACCGACCCCGCCGGCGGATGTCGAGAATGCTCGCGTGCTGGCCCTGTTCGGCGACTCGATCACCACCGACCACATCTCGCCGGCCGGCAATATCAAGGCCAGCTCACCAGCTGGCATGTACCTGCAGTCGCTGGGCGTGGCACCGGAGGATTTCAACTCCTACGGCTCCCGCCGCGGCAACCATGAAGTGATGATGCGCGGCACCTTTGCCAATATCCGCATCAAGAACGAGATGCTCGGTGGCGAAGAAGGCGGCAACACGCTCTATCAGCCGAGTGGCGAGAAACTCTCGATTTATGATGCCGCCATGCGCTACCAGGCCGAAGGCGTGCCGCTGGTGGTGATCGCAGGCAAGGAGTACGGCACCGGTTCCAGTCGCGACTGGGCGGCCAAGGGCACCAATCTGCTGGGCGTAAAGGCCGTCATTGCCGAGAGCTTCGAGCGTATCCACCGCTCCAACCTGATCGGAATGGGCGTGCTGGCGTTGCAGTTCGTCGACGAGCAGACGCGCCAGTCGCTGGGCTTGAACGGTACGGAGAAGTTGTCGATCCGCGGGCTCGGCGCCGATATCACGCCACGGCAGATGCTGACGGTTGATGTGGAGCGCGCCGACGGCTCACGGGGCTCGTTCCAGGTGCTGAGCCGCATCGATACGCTCAACGAGGTGCAGTACTTCAAGGCCGGCGGCATCCTGCACTACGTTCTGCGCCAGCTCATCGGAAGCTGATCGAAAACCGGAAACGCCGATGCGAGTCCTTTC
Organism: Stutzerimonas decontaminans; assembly: GCF_000661915.1. Taxonomy (NCBI): domain Bacteria; kingdom Pseudomonadati; phylum Pseudomonadota; class Gammaproteobacteria; order Pseudomonadales; family Pseudomonadaceae; genus Stutzerimonas; species Stutzerimonas decontaminans. Next base: position 2,742,918 of record NZ_CP007509.1, read on the forward strand.
GCATCGGCGTCCGCCGGTCCTTCGGCGAGTGGTTTTCCAGCTGCCCAGACGTCCATGCCCGCTGCCCGGCTCCCTCAAGCTACTTCGCATCGCGAAGCACCCGGACATGCGCCGACAATGGCGAAAACCCGTGACAAAACCATTAAGCCTTTGTTGCCGTTGGTCGCCTGTGGGCGATAGAAGCTGATCCCGGAATCAGCTTTCGCTCAAGAACGCCAGTCTCCGGCCGACCAACTGGTCAGCCCGACCGCTTAAAAAAATATAAAGGTCGGGTGCGCCACCCTACGATTTCTCTGCCAGGCGTGATAGTCGATGCGTAACAACCAGCCCGTAACCCAGCGTGAATACGCCTTTCCTGACCAGCAACGTCTCATCTCGACCACCGACCTCAAAGGTCAGATCACCTACTGTAATGACATATTCGCCGAAGTCAGCGGCTTCGCTCGTGACGAACTGATCCGCGCACCACATAACCTGGTACGCCATCCAGATGTGCCGCCTGCCGTTTTCGACCACATGTGGACGACCCTCAAGCAGGGGAAGCCGTGGATGGGTATCGTCAAAAACCGGCGCAAGACCGGCGACCACTACTGGGTCAACGCCTATGTCACGCCAATTCTCGACCAGCAGCGGCAGGTGACGGGCTACGAGTCCGTGCGCACCAAGCCGACACGTGAGCAGGTGCAGCGCGCCGAAGCACTGTATGAGCGAATCAACTCCGGCAAGAGCGGCGTACCCCGGAGTGACCATTGGGTCCCGCTGCTGAGCAAGTGGCTGCCCTTTTTGATCGTCAGCCAGCTCGCGTTCCTTGTCGGCGCAGGCTTTGACCATGCGCTAGGTTTCGTCGCCGCAGCGCTGCTTGCCGTCCCGTTCGGGTTTATCGGCATGCAGTGGCAGCAACGGGGCCTGAAGCGCCTGTTGCAGCTGGCGAGCCAGGCCACCAGCGATCCGCTCATCGCACGCATGTATACCGACAGTCGCGGCGTAGAGGCGCAACTGGAAATGGCAATGCTCAGTCAGCAGGCGCACCTGAAGACCTGCCTCACCCGCCTGCAGGACACCGCCGTGCAGTTGCAGGGACAAGCCAAGCAGGCCGACTCGCTGGCACAAAACTGCGCGAACGGTCTGACACAACAGAACCAGGAAACCGAACAGGTAGCGACTGCCATCAATGAAATGGCCGCGACCACGCAGGAGGTGGCAAGCAACGTTGCCCTGGCGGCCGAAGCTACCCGTGAAGCCAGCCGCCTCACCGTGCATGGCCGTGAAGTCACTGCCGAAACACGCAAGGCGATCCAGCAACTGGCCGACTCAGTGGCCAAGACAGGTGAGGCCGTCAACCAGCTGGCGAACGATAGCGATGCAATCGGCGGCGTGGTCGACGTGATCAAGAGCATTGCCGATCAGACCAACCTCTTAGCCCTCAACGCAGCGATCGAAGCAGCACGTGCAGGCGACAGCGGCCGCGGGTTCGCCGTGGTTGCCGACGAGGTTCGGCAACTGGCGCAACGCACTGCCGAAGCCACTGGTGAGATACACAAGTTGATCGAAAAGCTGCAACTGCAGGCGCGCCATGCCGTCCAGACCACCGAGGAAGGTCGCGTGCAGGCCACTCGCGGCGTCGATCAGGTGGCTCAGGCCGACCAGGCCCTCACCGGCATAAACGAGGCAATGGGCAACATCATCGACATGACCACTCAGATCGCCTCGGCAACGGAAGAGCAGAGCGCAGTGGCCGAGGAGATCAGCAACAATGTCACCACCATAGCCCACCTCGCCGACCAGACCTCGGGAGACGCGCGCAGCTCGGCGCTGCTCAGCGAGGGCCTCACAGCAACGGCAGAAGGTCAATACGCGCTGGTGGAGCGCTTCAACCGCTAGGCCTGCCCTACAGCCGGTGTCGCTAGATCCGGCTGCAGCCGCTCACTGCATAATTGCGTGCCGCAGAAATCTGGCAATCGCATCGGCAGCGCTATCCAGATGCTGATCATGGGTCAGTCCCGAACGTTTCAAGGGTTTGAGGTCATGATCGGCCGCGGCTAGCCAATGTAACTCGATCGCTGGAGACAGCGCATACCGCGCAACCGCTTCGCGATCGCCCAATGCATCGCGCTCCCCCTGAACGATCAGCGTCGGTGTCTGCAACGTTGCAAGGTGGGCCACTCTTGGCTTGTCCGGCTTTCCGGCCGGATAGAACGGGTAGCCCAGGCAGACCAGCGCATCGGCACCCAGTTCATCTGCAAGCAAGCTCGCCATGCGCCCGCCCATCGACTTGCCGCCGATGGCCAGCGGTCCTGTGGCCTGCTGTCGCACCAGCGCATGGATTTCCCGCCATTGAGCCAGCAATTGGTCCTGTGGGCTGGGCGGGCGCTTGCTCCCTCCGGCGCGCCGTGCCGCCATGTATGAGAACTCAAAGCGACAGACCGCTACCCCACGTGCGGCAAGGCGTTCAGCCATTTGCGCCATGAACGGGCTATCCATCGGTGCGCCAGCTCCGTGGGCCAGGATCAGGCTCACCGAAGCGCCCTTCGGCGGCTGGTCCCACCGGACGAGATACCCTTTGTCACTTTGTGTGTATTGATCCGGGTCAATACCGGCAGATTGCCCTTTCCCCATCCTTGCCTCGCTTTCTATTAGAAAGAAAAAACTGCTCATTACCCGTGGATGGAAGCCCATACATGAACACAGCAACCAGTACCGCCTACAGCTACAAGGTGGTCCGCCAATTCGCCATCATGACGGTGGTGTGGGGAATCGTCGGGATGGGGCTCGGCGTTTTCATCGCAGCACAATTGGCCTGGCCATTTCTAAACTTCGACCTCCCTTGGACCAGTTTCGGTCGTCTTCGTCCATTGCACACCAACGCGGTGATCTTCGCCTTTGGCGGCTGTGCTCTGTTCGCAACGTCCTACTACTCGGTGCAGCGCACCTGCCAGACCACGCTGTTCGCGCCAAAACTGGCCGCGTTCACGTTCTGGGGCTGGCAGCTGGTCATCCTGCTCGCCGCGATCTCCCTGCCGCTGGGCTTCACCAGCTCCAAGGAATACGCGGAACTGGAGTGGCCGATCGACATCCTGATCACCATCGTCTGGGTGGCTTATGCCATCGTCTTCTTCGGAACGCTGGCGACGCGCAAGGTCAAGCACATCTACGTCGGTAACTGGTTCTTCGGCGCCTTCATCCTGACCGTGGCGATCCTGCACATCGTCAACAACCTGGAAATCCCGGTCACCGCGATGAAATCGTACTCGGTCTATGCCGGTGCAACCGATGCGATGGTGCAATGGTGGTACGGCCACAACGCCGTGGGCTTCTTCCTCACCGCAGGCTTCCTCGGGATCATGTACTACTTCGTGCCGAAGCAGGCCGAGCGTCCGGTGTATTCCTATCGCCTGTCGATCGTCCACTTCTGGGCACTGATCACCGTCTACATCTGGGCCGGCCCACACCACCTGCACTACACCGCACTGCCGGATTGGGCGCAGAGTCTGGGCATGGTGATGTCGCTGATCCTGCTGGCTCCGAGCTGGGGCGGCATGATCAACGGCATGATGACCCTCTCGGGGGCCTGGCACAAACTGCGTAGCGACCCGATCCTGCGCTTCCTTGTGGTATCGCTGGCGTTCTACGGCATGTCGACCTTCGAAGGTCCGATGATGGCGATCAAGACCGTCAACGCCCTCTCCCACTACACCGACTGGACCATCGGCCACGTACACGCCGGCGCCCTCGGCTGGGTTGCCATGGTGTCGATCGGTGCCCTGTACCACCTGATCCCGAAAGTGTTCGGCCGCGAGCAGATGCACAGCATCGCCCTGATCAACACCCACTTCTGGCTGGCTACCATCGGCACCGTGCTCTACATCGCTTCGATGTGGGTCAACGGTATTGCCCAAGGCCTGATGTGGCGCGCGATCAACGACGACGGCACGCTGACCTACTCCTTCGTCGAAGCGCTGGAAGCCAGCCACCCCGGTTTCGTGGTGCGGATGATTGGTGGTGCGATCTTCTTCGCCGGCATGCTGGTGATGGCCTACAACACCTGGCGCACCGTTCAGGCGGCCAAGCCGGCCGAGTATGACGCCGCAGCGCAGATCGCTTGAGGAGCCGACTTAAATGAAACAGCACGAAAAACTTGAGAAGAACGTCGGCCTACTGGCCCTGTTCATGATCCTGGCGGTAAGCATCGGTGGTCTGACCCAGATCGTCCCGCTGTTCTTCCAGGACGCGGTCAACGAGCCGGTCGAGGGCATGAAGCCCTACACCGCGCTGCAACTGGAAGGTCGTGACCTGTACATCCGCGAAGGCTGCGTTGGCTGCCACTCGCAGATGGTCCGTCCGTTCCGCGCTGAGACCGAGCGCTACGGCCACTACTCCGTTGCTGGCGAAAGCGTCTACGACCATCCGTTCCTGTGGGGCTCCAAGCGTACCGGTCCAGACCTGGCCCGTGTCGGCGGCCGCTACTCCGATGACTGGCACCGCGCACACCTGTACAACCCGCGCAACGTAGTGCCGGAGTCGAAGATGCCGTCCTACCCGTGGCTGGTGGAGAACACCCTCGACGGCAAGGACACCGCCAAGAAGATGTCGGCACTGCGCACCCTCGGCGTGCCTTACACCGAAGAGGACATCGCCGGCGCTCGCGACTCCGTCAACGGCAAGACCGAGATGGACGCCATGGTGGCCTATTTGCAGGTGCTCGGAACGGCTCTGACCAACAAGCGCTAATCGCACAGCCAAGAAAAATGACGGCTGCCTAGCCAGCCGTCAGGGACTTCAATCGCGGACAGCCAGAGTTGCTCGGGCTGTCCAGGAGTAGCACATGAGCACTTTCTGGAGTGGATACATCGCCCTGCTGACGCTGGGCACCATCGTCGCTCTGTTCTGGTTGATCTTCGCCACCCGCAAGGGCGAGTCGGCCGGCACAACGGACCAAACGATGGGTCATGCCTTCGATGGCATCGAGGAATACGACAACCCGCTGCCGCGCTGGTGGTTCATGCTGTTCATCGGCACCCTGGTGTTCGGCATCCTCTACCTGGTGCTTTACCCAGGTCTGGGCAACTGGAAGGGTGTTCTGCCAGGCTACGAAGGCGGCTGGACCCAGGAGAAGCAGTGGGAGCGCGAGGTTGCTCAGGCCGATGAAAAGTACGGTCCGATCTTCGCCAAGTACGCTGCCATGTCGGTAGAAGAAGTCGCTCAGGACCCGCAGGCGGTGAAAATGGGCGCTCGCCTGTTCGCCAACTACTGCGCGATCTGCCACGGTTCTGATGCCAAGGGCTCCCTGGGCTTCCCGAACCTGGCAGACCAAGACTGGCGCTGGGGTGGTGATGCGGCGTCGATCAAGACCAGCATCCTGAATGGCCGTATCGCAGCGATGCCGGCCTGGGGCCAGGCCATCGGCGAAGAAGGCGTGAAGAACGTTGCCGCATTCGTCCGCAAAGAACTCGCCGGGCTGCCGCTGCCGGAAGGCACCGATGCCGATCTGGGTAAAGGCAAAGAGGTCTATGCACAGACCTGCTCCGTCTGCCACGGCCAGGGCGGTGAAGGTATGGCGGCACTGGGCGCTCCGAACCTGCAGCATGCTTCGGGCTGGATCTACGGATCGAGCCTCGGCCAGCTGCAGCAGACCATCCGCCACGGCCGCAACGGCCAGATGCCTGCGCAGCAGCAGTACCTGGGCGACGACAAGGTTCATCTGCTCGCCGCTTACGTGTACAGCTTGTCGCAAAAACCGGAACAAGTAGCCAAGCAGTAAGTCCTAAAAGGGCGGTACACTCGTACCGCCCTTCTTGCCTTGTCTCAAGGCAACTCTTGCAGCGCTGCGACCATCTGTCGCATCACTGGCCGACCGAAGACCTTCCCCGCCCGCCTAAGCACTTCTAAGCTTTTGCTTCCGATTCGCCGCGCCACCTAGAACCATAAGGCGAACTCGGGATTTCTCGCGCACCGGCCTGGTGCGAAACATCCCTGCACAGCGCATGGAAAACGCTTTAAATCAGGGTTTTGGCCAGCAAAGAGAGCCTGGGCGTCGTTTGCATTGCCCCCCTGCTTTCTCCATACTTGCCGCCGTTTTTGCCTTCGAAAATGCCATTAGCGTGGAAGCCTTGCATGAGCACAGCAATAAGTGAGACTGCTTATAACTATAAGGTGGTTCGCCAATTCGCCATCATGACGGTGGTATGGGGAATCATCGGGATGGGCCTGGGTGTCTTGATCGCCGCGCAGCTGGTGTGGCCCTCGCTCAACTTCGACCTGCCGTGGACGAGCTTCGGCCGTCTGCGACCATTGCACACTAACGCGGTGATCTTCGCATTCGGTGGTTGCGCACTGTTTGCCACGTCTTATTACGTGGTTCAGCGCACCTGCCAGGCGCGTCTGTTCTCCGACGGACTCGCAGCCTTCACCTTCTGGGGTTGGCAGGCTGTGATCGTGCTTGCGGTCATCACACTTCCGCAGGGCTTCACCAGCTCCAAGGAGTACGCGGAACTGGAGTGGCCGATCGACATCCTGATCACCGTGGTGTGGGTTTCTTACATCGCTGTGTTCTTCGGCACCATCATGAAGCGCAAGGCCAAGCACATTTATGTGGGCAACTGGTTCTTCGGCGCATTTATCCTGGTCACGGCGATGCTGCACATCGTCAACAACCTGGAAATCCCAGTGTCCTGGTTCAAGTCCTACTCGATCTATTCGGGCGCGACTGATGCCATGGTCCAGTGGTGGTACGGCCACAACGCCGTAGGTTTCTTCCTGACCACTGGCTTCCTGGGCATGATGTACTACTTCGTGCCGAAGCAGGCCGAGCGTCCGGTGTATTCCTATCGCCTGTCGATCGTCCACTTCTGGGCACTGATTACCCTTTATATCTGGGCCGGCCCGCACCACCTGCACTACACCGCACTGCCGGATTGGGCGCAGAGCCTGGGCATGGTGATGTCGATCATCCTGCTGGCTCCGAGCTGGGGCGGCATGATCAACGGCATGATGACCCTCTCGGGCGCCTGGCATAAGCTGCGTACCGATCCGATCCTGCGCTTCCTGGTGGTATCGCTGGCGTTCTACGGCATGTCGACCTTCGAAGGTCCGATGATGGCGATCAAGACCGTCAACGCCCTCTCCCACTACACCGACTGGACCATCGGCCACGTACACGCCGGCGCCCTCGGCTGGGTTGCGATGATCACTATCGGCTCCATGTACCACCTGATCCCGAAAGTGTTCGGTCGCGAGCAGATGCACAGCATCGGCCTGATCAACGCGCACTTCTGGCTGGCTACCATCGGCACCGTGCTCTACATCGCCTCGATGTGGGTCAACGGCATCACTCAGGGCCTGATGTGGCGCGCGATCAACGAAGACGGCACGCTGACCTACTCCTTCGTCGAAGCACTGGAAGCCAGCCACCCCGGCTTCATCGTCCGTGCACTCGGCGGCGCCTTCTTCCTCGCCGGCATGCTGCTGATGGCCTACAACACCTGGCGCACTGTGCGTGCCGCCAAAGCAGCTCAGTACGACGCTGCTGCGCAGATCGCTTGAGGAACGGATAGATGAAGAATCACGAAGTACTCGAAAAGAACATTGGTCTGCTGACCCTGTTCATGATCCTGGCGGTGAGCATCGGTGGTCTGACCCAGATCGTCCCGCTGTTCTTCCAGGACGCGGTCAACGAGCCGGTCGAGGGCATGAAGCCCTACACCGCGCTGCAACTGGAAGGTCGTGACCTGTACATCCGCGAAGGCTGCGTCGGCTGCCACTCGCAGATGGTTCGTCCGTTCCGCGCTGAAACCGAGCGTTACGGCCACTACTCGGTCGCCGGCGAAAGCGTCTACGACCATCCGTTCCTGTGGGGCTCCAAGCGTACCGGTCCGGACCTGGCCCGTGTCGGCGGCCGCTACTCCGATGACTGGCACCGCGCGCACCTGTACAACCCGCGCAACGTAGTGCCGGAGTCGAAGATGCCGTCCTACCCGTGGCTGGTGGAGAACACCCTCGACGGCAAGGACACCGCCAAGAAGATGTCGGCACTGCGCACGCTCGGCGTACCCTATACCGAAGAAGACATCGCCGGCGCCCGGGATGCCGTCCGCGGCAAGACCGAAATGGACGCCATGGTGGCTTACCTGCAAGTACTCGGCACTGCACTCACCAACAAACGGTAACGCATGATGGAAATCGGGACTCTTCGCGGCCTGGGCACAATTCTGGTATTCGTCGCCTTCATCGGCGTGGTGCTCTGGGCCTACAGCAGCAAACGCAAGCAAAGCTTCGACGAAGCAGCCAACCTGCCCTTCGCAGACGACGAGACCGACGCCAAGAAGCGTGATGAAGAAGCGTCCAGGAGTAAGAAATAAATGACCTCGTTTTGGAGTTGGTACGTCACCCTGCTAAGCCTCGGCACCATTGCCGCGCTGGTCTGGCTGCTACTGGCAACTCGCAAGGGCCAACGCCCTGACAGCACTGAAGAAACCGTTGGCCATTCCTATGACGGCATCGAGGAATACGACAACCCGCTACCGCGCTGGTGGTTCATGCTGTTCGTCGGCACCGTAATCTTTGCCCTCGGCTACCTGGTGCTGTACCCCGGCCTGGGCAACTGGAAAGGCATCCTACCGGGCTATGAGGGTGGCTGGACTCAGGTCAAGGAATGGCAGCGCGAGATGGACAAGGCCGACGAGCAGTACGGTCCGCTGTATGCCAAGTACGCCGCCATGCCGGTAGAGGAAGTGGCCAAGGACCCGCAGGCGCTGAAGATGGGTGGCCGTCTGTTCGCCTCCAACTGCTCCGTCTGCCACGGCTCCGACGCCAAGGGTGCTTATGGCTTCCCGAACCTGACCGACGATGATTGGCTGTGGGGCGGCGAGCCGGAGACGATCAAGACCACCATTCTGCATGGTCGTCAGGCGGCCATGCCAGCTTGGAAGGACGTGATCGGCGAAGAAGGTATTCGTAATGTCGCCGGCTATGTCCGCAGCCTGTCCGGTCGCGATACCCCAGAGGGTATCAGCGTGGACATTGAGCAGGGTCAAAAAATCTTTGCCGCCAACTGTGTAGTCTGCCATGGACCGGAAGCCAAGGGTGTTGCAGCCATGGGCGCGCCGAACCTGACCGACAATGTCTGGTTGTATGGTTCGAGCTTCGCTCAGATCCAGCAGACCCTTCGCTACGGTCGCAATGGCCGCATGCCGGCCCAGGAAGCAATCCTTGGCAACGACAAGGTGCACTTGCTGGCAGCCTACGTCTACAGCCTGTCGCAGCAACCGGAGCAGTGATTGATCGAGGTCGGGGGTGACGACCTGTCGCACCCGACCTCAAAGCTCCGGGCGTACCATTCGCAGCTGGACAGAAAAATGATCCTGGTCGGCACGTATCGGCCAGGACACCCACCTTCCGCCGTGGTACGCACTCGATGACTGAGCAGATCCCCGTTCGTGATGTAACCCCCCCGTCCAAGGCCGAAGCGTCAGCCGACCTTTACGCTGCGCGTGAAAAAATCTACACGCGGGCCTTCAGCGGCCTGTTCCGCAACTTGCGTCGCGTTGGTGGCGCAGTGCTGTTCATCCTCTTTTTCGGAACCGTCTGGCTCAACTGGAACGGCCGTCAGGCTGTCTGGTGGGACCTGCCAGATCGCAAGTTTCACATTTTCGGAGCAACGTTCTGGCCGCAGGATTTCATGCTGCTGTCATGGCTGCTGATTATCTGCGCCTTCGGCCTGTTCTTTATCACGGTATTTGCTGGCCGCGTCTGGTGCGGATACACCTGTCCGCAGAGCGTATTCACCTGGGTCTTCATGTGGGCCGAAAAGATCACCGAGGGTGATCGCAACCAGCGCATGAAGCTCGACAAGGCGCCGATGAGCGCCAACAAATTCCTTCGCAAACTCGCCAAGCACGCCATCTGGCTTGCGGTCGGCATTCTCGTTGCCATCACCTTCGTGGGCTACTTCACCCCGATCCGCGAGCTTGTTCCCGACCTGCTCAGCTTGAACGTTAATGGTTGGGCAGCATTCTGGATCGGCTTTTTCACCCTCGCCACCTACGGCAGTGCCGGCTACCTGCGCGAGCAGGTGTGCATCTACATGTGCCCTTATGCGCGCTTCCAGAGCGTGATGTTCGACAAAGACACGCTAATCGTCTCCTATGATCCGCGTCGCGGCGAAAAGCGCGGCCCGCGCAAGAAGGACGCCGACTACAAGGCCATGGGACTCGGTGATTGCATCGACTGCACCATGTGCGTCCAGGTCTGCCCGACCGGCATCGACATCCGTGACGGCCTGCAGATCGAGTGCATTGGCTGTGCGGCCTGTATCGACGCCTGCGACGCCATCATGGACAAGATGAACTACCCGCGCGGCCTGATCAGCTATACCACCGAACACAACCTGTCCGGCCAGAAGACCCACTTGCTGCGGCCGCGCCTGATCGGCTACGCCGTCGCGCTGCTGGCCATGATGAGTCTGTTCTCCTATGCCGTGTATGATCGCCCGCTGGTGAAGCTGGACGTGCTCAAGGACCGCGTGCTCTACCGCGAAAACGAGCTGGGCAACATCGAGAACGTCTACACCCTGAAAGTCATGAACAAAGCTCAACGCGAGCAGACCTTCGTGATCGAGGCATCAGGCCTGGATGGTTTGGTCTATGAAGGCCGCAGCGAGATACGCGCCGAAGCCGGTGAACTGGTCACTATTCCAGTTGAGTTGTCCATCGCACCCGAAAAGCTGCCTTCGAGCACTAACGAAATCGTCTTCAGCATCCGCTCGATAGACGACGCATCGATAAACGATGATGCCGATAGCCGTTTCATTGGGCCAAGCATCCGCTAAGCAAGGTAATACATGCGCTCTGAAAACGAACAAACGCGTTGGTACACCCAGTTCTGGGCTTGGTTTGTCATCGCAATATTGGTCTTCGCGGTTGTATTGGGACTGTCACTGCTGACCATCGCGATCCGCAATGCCGACACGCTGGTTGCGGATAACTACTACGACGCCGGCAAGGGCATCAATCAGTCGCTGGAGCGCGAGAAGCTGGCAGAGCGACTGGAAATGCAGGCCCACATCTCGCTCAACGATGAGCGCGGTCTTGCCGAGGTGCAACTGAGCGGCGCGAGCCGCCCACAGCAACTGGTGCTAAATCTGCTTTCACCGACCCAGCCGGAACGTGACCGTCGCGTCATCCTGCAGCCTCAGGGCGACGGTTTCTATCAGGGGCAAATGCAGGAGCCGATCAGCGGCCGGCGCTTCATCGAACTGCTCGGCCAGGAAGGCGAACAGGAATGGCGCCTGTATGGGGAAAAAACCATCGAAACTGGCCGCGCGCTCGAACTGAAGCCTTGAACCGCTGATGGCAAAGCCCCTCCCCTGCTATCACTGCGGTCTGCCGGTTCCGGCCGGCAGCGCGTTCCAGGCCCGCGTGCTGGGCGAGACGCGGGCCTTGTGCTGCCCAGGCTGCCAGGCAGTGGCAGAAGCCATCGTCAAGGGCGGGCTGGAAAGTTACTACCAGCATCGCAGCGATACCGCCATCAACCCGCAGTCGCTCCCACAGGAGCTCGGCGAGGAGATGGCGCTTTATGATCGCAAGGACGTTCAGCAGCCCTTCGTGCAACACCAAGGCGAGCTGGCCAGCACCTCACTGATGATCGAGGGAATCAGCTGCGCTGCATGTGGCTGGTTGATCGAACGCCATCTGCGCAATCTGAGTGGCGTCGCCGAGGCCACCCTCAATCTGTCCAATCACCGTCTGAACGTGCGCTGGAGCGACGCCCAGCTGCCGCTCAGCGAACTGCTCGGCGAACTGCGCCGGATCGGTTACGCGGCTCATCCCTATCACGCCGATCAGGCTGCTGAGCGTCTGGCCAGCGAGAATCGTCGATCACTGCGCCAGCTGGGGGTCGCCGGCCTGCTGTGGATGCAGGTGATGATGGCCACCATGGCGACCTGGCCCGAGTTCAACCTGGACCTCTCGGAAAGCTTCTTCGTCACCCTGCGCTGGACCGCCCTGCTGCTGACCACGCCGATCGTTTTCTATTGCTGTACCGATTTCTTCAAAGGGGCGTTGCGCGACTTACGTACGCGACACCTGACTATGGATGTGTCGGTTTCGCTGGCCATTGGCGGCGCCTATGTTGCCGGCATTTGGTCCACGATCACCGGCCAGGGCGAACTCTATTTCGATGCGGTGGGCATGTTTGCCCTGTTTCTGCTCGCCGGGCGTTACCTGGAGCGGCGCGCGCGCGAGCGCACCGCAGCCGCCACGGCGCAGCTGGTCAATCTGCTGCCGGCTTCATGCCTGAAACTCGACGCAGAAGGCCACAGCCATCGCATTCTGCTTAGCGAACTGCAACTGGGCGATCATGTGCTGGTGCAACCCGGCGCGCTGATTCCGGCAGACGGTCTCATCATCAGCGGCCAATCCAGCGTCGATGAGTCGGTTCTCACTGGAGAGTATTTACCCCTTCCGCGAGGCGCAGGCGACGCGGTGACCGCCGGTACGCTGAACGTCGAAGGGCCACTGACCTTGGAAGTCCAGGCCCTGGGTGACGACACCCGCCTGTCGGCCATTGTCCGCTTGCTGGAGCGCGCTCAGGCCGACAAGCCGAAGCTCGCCGAACTGGCCGACCGGGTCGCGCAGTGGTTCCTGCTGGTGGTCCTGCTGGTCGCAACCGTCGTCGGGCTGGTCTGGTGGCAGATTGATCCGCAGCGGGCCTTCTGGATCGTTCTTGCATTGCTCGTCGCGACCTGCCCCTGCGCACTGTCGCTGGCGACGCCCACAGCGCTCACCACGGCAACCGGCACGCTGCACAAGCTTGGCCTGCTATTGACTCGCGGCCACGTACTGGAAGGCTTGAATCATATCGACACCGTGGTGTTCGACAAGACCGGCACTCTCACCGAGGGCCGCTTGACGCTCAGCGCTGTGCACACGCTCGGATCGCTCGATGCCGATACCTGCCTGGCGCTGGCCGCAGCACTCGAGAACCGTTCCGAACACCCGATTGCACGCGCCTTCGGTCGTGCGCCGCTGGCGGCTGAATCGGTCGAAACAGTGCCAGGCCTTGGCCTGCAGGGCAGCGTCGAAGGCCGCTGCCTGCGGATCGGCCAGCCCAGCTTCGTCGCCGAAGGTTTTGCCCAACCGGCACCTGCCATTCCCGGCGATCAAGGGCAATGGCTGTTGCTGGGCGACGAGCATGGTCCTCTGGCCTGGCTGGTATTGGACGACCGGCTTCGCGACGATGCGCCGGCACTGCTTGAGGCCTGCCGCGCCCGTGGCTGGCAGACGCTACTGCTGTCCGGTGACAGCTCGCCTATGGTTGGCCAGATTGCCCAGGAACTCGGCATCGACCAGGCCGAAGGTGGCATGACTCCCGCCGCGAAACTCACCCGACTGCAGGCATTGCAGGCCCAGGGACATCGGGTACTGATGCTCGGCGACGGCGTCAATGACGTCCCGGTGCTCGCTGCGGCGGACATCAGCGTCGCCATGGGCTCGGCCACTGATCTGGCGAAAACCAGCGCCGATGCTGTGCTGCTATCCAATCGCCTCAGCAGCCTGGCACAGGCTTTCGACGTTGCACGGCGCAGCCGGCGCATCATCATCGAAAACCTGGCCTGGGCTAGCCTGTACAATGGCCTGATCCTGCCCTTCGCCGCTATTGGCTGGGTCACGCCACTATGGGCGGCGCTAGGCATGTCGATCAGCTCGCTGTTGGTGGTGCTGAATGCCCTGAGACTGACACGTCAGCCAGCGAATCAGGCTGACCACCCTGCTGGAATTGCCATAGCTCGGCCTTGACGTAACGTCGTCACTTGCCGCAGCCATGCAACAAACGCAGCTGAAGATTTCGCTTCGGATCTTGGAGGTCCTGATGGCCGCTCTGTATATCCTCATCCCTGTTGCCGTGGTCCTGGTGGCCGTCGCGATCTGGGTGTTTTTCTGGGCAGTCGACAGCGGACAGTTCGACGATCTCGACGGCCCGGCGCATAGCATCCTGTTCGACGACGACCAACCGCAAAAGCCTTCCGCTGCGGCACCGCAGAACGACCCTGAAGACGAGCCGGGGAAACAGAAAGGTGAGTGAGCTGGTACCCCTGCTGTTGTCAGCCCTGGTGTTGGGTTTGCTGGGTGGCGGTCACTGCCTCGGCATGTGTGGTGGCCTGATGGGCGCACTGACCATGGCCATCCCAGCCGATCAGCGCGCCAAACGCCTGCGCCTGTTAATGGCCTACAACCTGGGCCGCGTGTTGAGCTATGCCGTTGCTGGCTTCGTCATTGGTCTGGCGGGCTGGGCCGTCGCCAATAGCCCTGCTGCAATGGTCCTGCGGGTAGTCGCTGCACTGCTGCTTATCACCATGGGCCTGTATCTGGCCGGCTGGTGGAGCGGACTGACGCGCATCGAGTCGCTCGGCCGCAGCCTATGGCGGCATATCCAGCCAATTGCCAGCAGACTGATGCCCGTAACCAGCCTGCCGCGCGCACTGGCAGTGGGAGCGTTGTGGGGCTGGCTACCATGCGGTCTGGTCTACAGCACTCTGCTTTGGTCGGCGAGCCAGGGCGATGCGCTTGATAGCGCCCTGTTGATGCTGGCGTTCGGCATCGGCACCTGGCCGGTGTTGCTTGCCACCGGCCTTGCTGCCGAGCGATTAACAGCATTGTTGCGCAAGCGTGGCGTGCGCGTCGTTGGCGGGGTGATGGTGATTCTGTTCGGCGTCTGGACCCTGCCAGGCCCTCATCAGCAATGGCTGATGGGGCATGGCTCAACCGCCTCCCATCAAGAACATGCGCACTAGTGCAACACTGAAGAGCCCTCAGGGCTCCTTCGGCAGCTGGCGTTTGTGCGCGGTCTTGTCGTAGGTAGCGACGATGATCCTGGCGGCTTCATCCGGTACCGGCTTACCCTGCAGGAAGTCATCGATATTTTTATAGGTGACCCCGTGTGCGGCCTCATCGGGCTTACCCGGCGACAGTTCCTCCAGATCTGCAGTCGGCACCTTGTGCACTAGCTGATCAGGAGCCCCCAGCGCCGCGGCTATCTGCCGAACCTGATCCTTCACCAAACCGGCCAGTGGGGTCAGGTCGCACGCGCCATCGCCGAACTTCGTGAAAAAACCCATCACCGCCTCGGCAGCATGATCGGTGCCAATGACCAATCCCTGACGGGCGTTGGCAATGGTGTACTGAGCGACCATGCGCATCCGCGCCTTGGTGTTACCCAATACGAAATCGCGCTGCTCAGGGCTTAGCGGGTCGAGCGCTTGCGTGGCAGCGGCCAGTCCCAACACGGCAGTGCCGATGTTCACGGTATGGCACTCGTCCGGCTTGATGGTCTCCACCGCCAGCTGCGCTTCATGCTCGTCGTGTTGCACCTGATAAGGCAGGCGCACGGCGATAAAGCGATAGTCGTCCCCTTCCCCCGCTTCGCGCATGCCTGCAACGGCTCGCTGGGCCAACATACCCGCCGTGGTCGAATCGACCCCGCCACTGATCCCCAGCACCAGCGTCTTCAGGCCCGACTCACGCAGGCAGGACTGGATAAAGCTTACCCGGCGATCAATCTCGGTCTGTACGGACTCCGGCCCGGTAAATGGTGCGCAGACGTTGAGCGCGGTTGCGATTTCCTGCTGGCGGCTGTGCATGAATCTCTCCTCTGGCGATATGAAGGCGCTACTGAAGCATAAGGCGCTGGCGTGATCATCTGACCGCGTATCGACGCGATCCTTCCGGAAGTCGGCGCCGAACTGGACCAGCGCGCTAGCGTCGGATCAAGTTTGATACAGGTCAAGTCTGTCGCGAGGCCCTGCCCCTAAAATCCAGCGACCGCCGCCAAGACCGGGAGCGCACATGCTCGACTCCATTCGCTGGGACTCCGACCTGATCCGTCGATACGATCAGGCCGGCCCGCGCTATACGTCATACCCGACCGCGGCCCAGTTCAATGACAAGATCGGCTCGTTCGACCTGCTGCATGCGCTGCGCAGCAGCCGTCAGGCATCCCGCCCGCTATCGCTCTACGTCCATCTGCCGTTCTGCGCCAACGCCTGCTATTACTGCGCCCGCAACAAGATCATCACCAAGGACCGTGGCCGGGCCCTGACCTATCTGGAGCGGCTAGAGAAAGAGATCGAGCTCATCGCCTGCCACCTCGGCAGGGATCAGATAGTGGAGCAGCTGCATTTTGGTGGCGGCACGCCCACCTTTCTCAGCCACGACGAATTGCGCCGGCTGATGGGGCATCTACGTCAGCATTTTCACCTACAGGATGATGACCACGGCGACTTCAGCGTTGAAATCGATCCGCGTGAAGCGGACTGGCCCACGATCGGCTTGCTGCGCGAACTCGGTTTCAACCGGATCAGCATCGGCGTCCAGGATCTGGATCCGGACGTCCAGCGCGCCATCAACCGGCTGCAGACGCTGGCGCAGACCCGCACCATCATCGAGGCAGCACGCACGCTGCAGTACCGCTCGCTGAACATCGACCTGATTTACGGTTTACCGCTGCAGACAGCTGCAGGTTTCGCCAATACGGTCACGGCCATCATTGATCTGCAGCCTGATCGCCTTTCGTTGTCCAACTACGCCCACCAGCCCGAACGTTTTGCACCGCAGCGACGCATCAATACGGCAGACCTGCCGTCTCCGACGGAGAAGCTGGCCATGCTGGAGCAGAGCATCACCCTGCTCACCGACGCCGGCTATCGCTACATCGGCATGGACCACTTCGCCCTGCCGGACGATGAACTCGCGATGGCACAGGAAGACGGCAGCCTGCAGCGAAACTTTCAGGGCTACACGACCCATGGCCATTGCGATCTCGTGGGTCTCGGAGTGTCGGCCATCAGTCAGGTCGGCGATCTGTACTGCCAAAACAGCTCCGACATAGCGACCTATCAGCAACAGCTGGACCAGAATCAGCTGGCTACCGCACGAGGCCTTCGCTGCAACCAGGATGATCGCATTCGACGCGCAGTCATCCAGGCACTCATCTGTGATTTCGCCCTCGGCTTCGAACAACTACAGCGCGATTACGCCGTCGACTTCCGTGAATACTTCGCCGACGCCTGGCCTATGTTGGAACAGATGTCTGCCGACGGCCTGATAGAACTAAGCGACACCCACCTGCTTATCCAGCCAGCCGGACGTCTTTTAGTGCGCTCGATCTGCATGCTGTTCGATCACTATCTGCCCGAACACATCAATAACGGCTTTTCCCACGTCATCTAGGGAACTTTTCGCTCTTCCAGTACTGCGACGCTCTAGCCGATTGGCCATAGGGAACGTCCTGAGTTAACCTTGCGCGCTATAAACCAGGTTTTCTAGGAAGCGCTCTATGTCCGAATCGATCAAGGTCCGTGCGCAGCGGCAAGCCCATTGCAAGGATTGCAGCCTTTCCGGGCTCTGTCTGCCCCTGTCGCTGAACATGCAGGACATGGACGCTTTGGACGATATCGTCAAGCGCGGCCGCCCGCTGAAGAAAGGCGAAACCCTGTTCCGTCAGGGCGACGTGTTCAGCTCCGTGTTCGCTGTACGCTCAGGCGCGTTGCGTACCTTTAGCGTGACCGATGGCGGCGAGGAACAGATCACGGGCTTCCACCTGCCCAGCGAACTGGTAGGTCTGTCCGGCATGGACACCGAAAGCTATCCAGTCACGGCCCAGGCGCTGGAAACCACGTCGGTTTGCGAAATTCCGTTCGAACGGCTCGATGAGCTGAGCGTTCTGCTGCCGCAGTTGCGCCGCCAACTGATGCGCATCATGAGCCGCGAGATCCGCGACGATCAGCAGATGATGTTGCTGCTGTCTAAGAAGACCGCCGATGAGCGCATCGCGACCTTTCTGATCAACCTTTCAGCACGCTTCAGCGCACGAGGCTTCTCGGCCAACCAGTTCCGACTGCCCATGTCGCGCAATGAGATCGGCAACTACCTCGGCTTGGCAGTCGAGACGGTTTCCCGCGTATTTACCCGCTTCCAGCAGAGCGGCTTGCTTGAAGCCGAGGGCAAGGAAGTACGCATCCTCGACTCCATCGGTCTGTGTGCCCTTGCGGGCGGGGCTATGGACGTCTGAGTTCATGGAGTTTGGAGCAGTACGATGATCTTCGATGAATTCAGCATCAAAACCTTGATACGCCCGGTGCAGAATTTCCCCCAACCAGGCGTGGTATTCCGCGATATCACCCCGCTTTTTCAATCACCAAAAGCCCTGCGCATGGTGGCTGACAGCTTCATTCAGCGCTATGTTGAAGCCGATTTCACCCACATCGGCGCCCTCGATGCCCGTGGTTTTCTAGTCGGCTCGATTCTCGCTTACGAGCTGAACAAGCCATTGGTACTCTTCCGTAAGCAGGGCAAGTTGCCGGCTGACGTCTTGTCACAAGCCTATTGCACCGAATACGGCGAAGCTCACCTTGAGATCCATGCCGACAGCCTCTGCGAGGGCGATTCGGTGCTACTGTTCGATGACCTGATCGCCACCGGCGGCACCCTTCTCGCCGCCGCACAGCTGGTTCGCCGCATGCGTGCAAACATCCATGAAGCAGCTGCAATCATCGACTTGCCGGAGCTGGGCGGGTCGCAGAAGCTCCAGGACATCGGTATTCCGACCTTTACCCTGACAGCCTTTGCCTTGAGCGACCGCTAAGGGCGGGCCAGCCGATGCGTCGCTGTTTCGCTGCACCCAGAAGGAAGCCGCCCGTGCTTACGATGCTTCGCCGCAGCCTGCTGATTCTCGCGCTGGCGTACGTGACACCCTCATTTGCACTGGATCGCGACGCACTGCTGGACCAGGCGAACATCCTGCTGCTGCCCCGTGAGCGCGCCATCCCTCAGTTCGAACTGTTCGATCAGGATGGCCAGCCGTTCAGCAACCTGTCACTTCAGGGACGCTGGCATATCCTGTTCTTCGGCTTCACCGCCTGCCCCGATATCTGCCCCACGACCTTGAGCGACATGCGCCGACTGTTCAGTCAGCTGCCAGCCGGAGTCCGCGAGCAGTTGCAGCTGGTTTTGCTCAGCGCCGACCCTGCGCGCGATACGCCGCAACAATTGAAGACCTACCTGAGCTATTACCGTGCAGGTTTCATCGGCCTGACCGGAAACATGGACCAGCTGCAAAACCTGTCCAAGGCGCTTGGCCTTCCCTTCATCCCAGCTAGCGAGACGCACGGCGATTACAGCGTCAGCCATAGCGGCAACCTGGCATTGCTGGCACCGGATGGCAGCCTGCGCGGCCACATTCGCGCCCCGTTGAAACTCGACGGGCTTAAGGAAATGCTGCCGCAGGTGCTGGAAAGCGAGCGCTGAATCTATCAACCCTGGGGTCAGTGACAATCCAGCGTATCGGCCAGCACATAGGCTTGGAACGCCACTTCATCGACCCATTCTTGGGTCAGCTCGGCCAGCTGCCCTTCGGCAGCCCATTGTGCCAACAGCCCATTGATCCGCTGCTGCTGGCTTGAGTCGTGCGCAACCAGGCTCAGCTGTCGCTCGGCATCCGAAAGCGCGGGAAACAGGTGCTTGTAGCGTCGCCACTCCGGCAAGCTGGCGATATCCCGCAACAGCACATCGTCATCGACTACCGCACGGCATTCACCGAGCTTGAGCCCGATAAGGGCATGCGCTGCGCTCGGATACTCTCGTGGCTCTGCGGCAAAGCGCGTACGCAACAACGACACATACGGACTGGCATCACTGACGCAGACCGGCTGGCCTTGAAGATCGGACCAGGCACCGAGCCCCCCTTCCGTAGCGCTGAGCGCGGCAGGCGCAGCGCGATAGTAGACCGCAGCGCCAGGCTGATCGTCGGCAACCATGCGCAGATCAGCGTCCTTTTCCAGGGCTGCAGTAGCAGACCGCCCAAGCCCTTCAGCCAATCGCTCGACCAACGCCTGCTCGAAGCTCTCCGTTTCGCTGCTGGAGAGCACTCGATGCTGAGGCAGCTGCACGAGCAAAGGCTCTGCCAGCAGCGCGGCAGGCGTCAGCAAGGCCAGACAAAGAATGATGCGCAAGGGCGTGGACACGTCAGCAGCCTCAGACGTACTGGTAACGCAGCATCCGCTGCTTGAATTTCTCCAGTACCACCTGATCGATCAGCGTGGCGAGAATGGCGATGACCAGAATGTTCATCATCACACCAACCATATCGGCAATTTCACCGGAGTAAGCGAGCGAACGACCGAGTCCCTGTCCGAAGCCGATCAGCATTTCAGCCGAAATCAGAGCACGCCACGCGTTGCCGAACGCCAGCTGTGCACCCGTGATCAGCTCGGGCATTACTGCCGGCAGGTAGACACGGCGCAGCAGCTGCCAGCGTGACGCCCCCATCACCCGCGCGGCGGCGACATGCACTGGCTGCACACTCTCGGTGGCATTCATTACCGAAAGCGCCATCGGAAAGAATGCCGCCAAGGCCACTACCACGATGATCGGCAGGTTGCCGAACCCCATCACGATCAGGAACAGCGGCACCCAGGCGATCGATGGAATCGACTGCAGAATGACGATGGCCGAGCGCAGGATTTCGCGGAAGAAGAACAGCACCCCGCCCACTAGGCCGAATCCGATACCGAACAACAGCGCAAAGCTGTAGCCACTGCCAAGGCGGCTCATGCTGCCGTAAAGCCCCTCACGGAACTCCGGTTGCTGGATGGTCGCCAACAGCCGTTCGAAGACGGTTGGAATACCCGGCATCAGAAACGCCGGCAAGCTCCATGCTGCAGCCTGCCAGATCAAAAGGATGAACAGAATTGCCAGAACGACAGCGAGATACTTCTTCGGACCGGTAAGACGACGTGCCTGGCTCATGAGTGCGCCACCTCAGTCTTGATGCCCAGCAGGCTGAGAATTTCCTTACGCTCGGCAGCGAAGTCCGACAGATCGTGGCTCTTCTCGCAATGCGTGAAGTTGAATGTTTTCAGAACCCGCGTCGGCCGCGCACTGAACACCAGCACGTGATCGGCCAGGTACAGCGCCTCGTCGACATCGTGGGTAACCAGCAGCACGGTCGGCTGATGTTCCTCGATCAACTCGCGCAGCACATCCTGCAATGCCATGCGGGTCAGGGCATCGAGCGCGCCGAACGGCTCGTCTAGCAGGAGCACCTCGGGCTTGGCGATGAAGGCCCGGGCCAATGCCGTGCGCTGGCGCATGCCGCCAGACACCTGATGCGGATAGTAGTGCTCAAAGCCATTCAGCCCGACGCGCTCGAGCCAGGCCTGGGCCTGATCGAATGCGCTGGTCTTGGCCACTCCCTGCAATTCGAGCGCCATGGCGACATTGCCCTGCAGGCTCAGCCAGGGATACAGCGCGTGCTCCTGGAACACCAGCGTGCGTCGAGGGCTCGGCTCGGTGATCGGCTTGCCGTCTGCAAGCACACGACCGGCGCTGGGCTTCTCCAGCCCCGCCACCAGGTGCAACAACGTCGATTTACCGCAACCGGAGGGTCCGACCAGAGCTACCAACTCACCCTGGGCGAATTCACCGCTGAAGCCCTTGATGACTTCGAGCTGCCCGAAGCGCTTGTCTACTTCTTCAAACCTGAGCTGCATAAAAATCCGCAAATCTAGAAACGAAACTGCCCGGCTATGCGGGCGATGTGAATGGCCCGACGGGAAGCCGGGCCGATGTAATGGTGAAACGACAGGAAGCGATCAGAGTTCGCGAGCTTCCTGCCAGGACAAATCGAGAATGGCGCTGGTATCGAACGGCTTGCCGTCGCGGGTCTTCAGCGAGCCCAGCTCCTGCAGAATGTCCGCGAGCTCCTGAATGCGCGCCTGATCGTCTTCGCCTAGCTTGGCGCTGAAGGTCTGGGTACCGATTGCCTCCTCGATCACCACTTCACGGGCGAGTTCGCCGCGCTTAAGCGTCTTGAGTGTCGGTTCGGCAATGAAGTAGTTGGCAATCAGCTTGGCCGCTTCGGCCGGCTGCTTGTCGAGCATTTCGATGGCGTCGCGCTGGGCGTCCAATGACTTCCAGACAGCGTCCTTGCGCTTGGCCAGGGTGTCGCCGGAAGTTATGACTACCATGCACGGGAACGGCCACACCTCACCAATCTCATACACCTGGCGGACCGGTGCAACCAGTTGCGCGATACGATCGTAAGGCTCGAACAGGAAAGCCGCATCGACCCGACCGGATACCAGTGACTGCACGGCGACGGCAGGACTGACGCCCATGATATTGACGTCACTCGGCTTGAGGCCGGCGCTCTTCAACGTCACTCCACGCAGGACCGCATCGGCCGTACTGCCTTCGCGTTGGGACGCCAGGGTACGATCCTTGAGGCCCGCAACATCGTTGATGTCGGTATCTTCGCGCACAAGAATAGAGTGATAGCCTTGCTGGGCACCGCCCACCACCTTCAGATCAGCCCCTTTGGAGGCCCAGGCGACAGCGTTGGTGAAGCCAAGCACACCGGTATCCAGCTGCCCCCCGACAATCGCTTTGATCAAGTCTGTCCCTGAGCTGAACTCGATCAGCTCGACATCCAGGCCATGCTTTTTGTACAGCCCGGCTTCGTGCGCGACCATTGCCTGGGCATCATCCATCACTCGGATGTACCCGACCTTGAACTTCTCTTGTGCTTGCGCGAATGCGCTCAGCAGCAGAAGAGCTGGGACCAGCCAATGCCTCGCTTTCATCTCGACCTCGATTCAGGTAGCCAATTCATATAACCAAATCGAAGGTATTTATTCGATTTGGTTATCTAACTTTTATGGCTTAGAACTTTACCTGAACCAACCGAGAAACGGCACTACCGAGGTGGCATAACATCAGTACGTCAGGTTATAGACTGATCGGCTTGCGGCCTGCCAGCGCGTGAGCCAGGGTGCCGCCGTCGACCAGATCGAGCTCGCCGCCAAGGGGTACGCCATGAGCGATACGGCTGATGGTCAGCCCCTTTGGAATCAGCATTTGCGCGATGTAGTGCGCGGTTGCCTCGCCTTCGACCGTCGGGTTGGTTGCAAGAATGACCTCGGTGAATGCGCCGTCTGCGACCCGTGAAAGCAGCTCAGGAATCCCGATGGCTTCCGGCCCTAGCCCGTCGAGCGGCGACAGATGTCCCTTTAACACGAAATAACGACCGCGAAAGCCGGTCTGCTCGACGGCGAAAACGTCCACCGGGCTCTGCACCACACATAACAGCGAGTCGTCACGCCGCGGATCAGCGCACTGCGGGCACAGATCGTCCTCGGTCAGCGTACGGCATTGACGGCAATAGCCGACCCCCTCCATCGCCTTTGCCAGCGACTGTGCCAGGCGCAAACCGCCGCTGCGATCGCGTTCCAGTAGTTGCAGCGCCATGCGCTGAGCAGTTTTCTGGCCCACACCGGGAAGAATGCGCAGGGCGTCGATGAGTTGGCGGATCAGAGGGCTGAAGCTCATGGATATCTCGAAACGGATGCTGAACAACGCAAGAAGCTGCCACGCCTGATACCAATGCTCTGGTATCGGCGTTGGGCAGCTTCCGAGGTGACCGACTGGTTTAGAACGGCATTTTGAAGCCAGGCGGCAGCTGCATTCCGGCGGTCATGCCTGCCATCTTGTCCTGGCTGTTCTGCTCGATCTTGCGCACCGCATCGTTGACGGCGGCGGCGATCAGATCCTCCAGGATTTCCTTATCTTCCTGCATCAGGCTTTCATCCAGAGTGACGCGCTTGACGTCGTGGCGGCCGTTCATCACGACGCTGACCAGACCAGCACCCGACTGGCCCGTAACCTCGGCGTTCGCCAGCTCCTCCTGCATCTTCTGCATCTTTTCCTGCATCTGCTGCGCCTGCTTCATCAGGCCGGCCATTCCACCTTTCATCATGGGTATCACCTCAATTCGATCAGGGTTCTGAGTGTTCTACGGGTTCGATGGTGCCTTCGCGGATCACCGCAGCGAACTGTTGCATGAGCTGCTGGACTAGAGGATCCGCGTGAATCGACTGCTCCGCTGCGCGCTGTCGCTCGGCCCTACGGCGCTGTGCAGCCTGGGCCGGCGTTTCCTGCTCGGGCTTTTGCAGCACGATATCCAGCTGCAAAGTGCGCCCATGGTACTGATTCAGCGCATCGTTCAGCCGTCGCTGTTGCGTGGGGTTGAACAGCGCGCTCTGCGCCGGATCGAGATGCATCAGCCAACGGTCACCTTCTACCGCGATCAACGTGCAGTTGGCCGCGATGCTACCGGTCAGACCGGACAAACCGAGCTTGAGATAAAGCTCCAGCCATTCCGCGGCGAGTCCGGTGGCAGGCTCTACCGCCGGTAGCGGTTCGACAGCCTCAGGTTCCTCGCCGGCATGGCTCAGTTCATCCAGATAGGCTTCGGCCTGATTCTCGACTTCGAAGTAGTCCTCATCCGTCAGCGGAGGCTCGTCATCGTCCGGCTCTTCGACCTGCACCACGGAAGCTACGTGATCGGCAGCCGCATCCAATGGTGCAGGCTCTGGTAAAACGGCAGCAGCCTCGACCGCAACCGGCGGCACATTCGGAGGCTCGTTCCAGGGTACGTCGATGACAGGCGCGGCCTGAGGTTCTTCCGTCACCTGAGTGGCTACCGAAGGCATAGCTGATGGAGCAGGAGCTGGCGCAGGAACGGCAGGCGCTGCAGGTACCTGCAATGGCGCAGCCGCTGCTTCCGCAACTACTGGAGATGGAGCAGACGACACGCCAATCGGGGCCGTATCGGCCACCGCTGCAGGCTTGGAATCAGCTGTGGCCGGGCTGATTCCCAGGGTCTTTAGCGGCGTTCGCGGCGCGTCATCACTGCCGGCCGGACGAAACGCCAGCATCCGCAGCAGCACCATTTCGAAGCCACTGCGCGGGTCTGGCGCCAGCGGCAGGTCGCGCCGACCGATCAGCCCCATCTGGTAATAGAACTGCACGTCTTCGGCCGGCAGCGCCTGGGCCAAGGCCAGAACGCGATCGCGATCGCCCTGGCCATTGTCCACCGCCTCCGGCAGCGCCTGGGCGATGGCGACGCGGTGCAGCACATTGAGAATCTCGGCCAGTACACCCGCCCAGTCTGGTCCTTGCTCGGCAAGATGACGCACCGCTTCGAGCAACGCCCTGGCATCGCCTTCAAGCAATGCCTGCAACACTCCGTAGACCTGGCCGTGATCGAGCGTGCCAAGCATCGCCCGCACGTCGGCAGCCAGCACCTTGCCTTCACCAAAAGCGATCGCCTGATCGGTCAGGCTCATCGCATCGCGCATCGAGCCATCCGCCGCACGGCCCAGCAGCCACAGCGCATCGTCTTCGAAGGGCACGTTCTCGACGCTCAGCACATGGGTCAGGTGCTCGACCACGCGCTCCGGAGGCATGTTCTTCAGCGAAAACTGCAGACAACGCGACAGGATCGTGACCGGCAGCTTCTGCGGATCGGTGGTCGCCAGCAGGAACTTGACGTGTGGCGGCGGCTCCTCAAGGGTCTTGAGCAGCGCGTTGAATGAATGCGACGAGAGCATGTGCACTTCGTCGATCAGGTAGACCTTGTAGCGCCCGCGGCTCGGCGCGTATTGCACGTTGTCCAGCAGCTCGCGGGTGTCTTCGACCTTTGTGCGGCTTGCGGCGTCGACCTCGATCAGATCGACGAAGCGCCCCTCATCGATTTCCCGGCATACCGAGCACTGACCGCAGGGCGTCGAGCTGACACCGGTCTCGCAGTTCAGGCATTTGGCGATGATCCGCGCGATGGTGGTCTTGCCGACGCCGCGCGTGCCGGTAAACAGGTAGGCATGGTGTAGGCGCTGGTTGTCCAACGCGTTGATCAGGGCCTTGAGCACATGCGTCTGGCCGACCATTTCGCGGAACGAGCGCGGACGCCATTTACGTGCAAGAACCTGATAACTCATAACACCATCGCGGGGGACAAGGCAGAGAACGGGTAATGCTAGCGGAGCAGGATGGAAATTGCATCCGAGCTGCACGCGAACTGCCGGCTAGCCGAGCAATCGGGCACCGAGCGCCTCAACTACCGCATCCAGCGCCGGGTTGTGCCCGACGATCCGCACCGCCAGGCCATCGATCTCGCGCCGTACCGGATACTGCTTGCGCAGCAGATCGAACCCGGCGCGCCGCTGGGCCTCGTCGCCAAGCAAACTGCGGCGGAAGTCCGCATCGTCGCGGCGCGGGTCATAAACCGCCCGACATAGCGTCGCCAGCATCTCGGCCGGTTCTGCGCAGGCGGCGAAGGCCAGCTCGACCAGTGGCGCGCCGGGCATCAACTGCGCCAGTTCGACGACTGGTTCCAGCCCCCGCGCCACGCAGAGCGCGGTGTAGATCTGTGCCGTGCCGCGCAGCTTGCCGTCCAGGCTGTAGCCGGCAATGTGTGGCGTGGCAATTCGGCACAAACCGGCCAGTGCGACATCCACCTGAGGCTCGCCTTCCCAGACGTCCAGCACGGCTTCCAGGTCTTGCCGCTGCAGTAGCACGTCGCGCAGCGCTGCATTGTCCACCACTGCGCCGCGACTGGCGTTGATCAGCCAGGCCCCTTGCCGCAGCCTGGACAGCCGCTGCTGATCGAGCAGGTGAAAGGTTGGCCAGTCGCCACCCATGCTCAGCGGGGTATGCAGGCTGATTACGTCGCACGCGGCGAGCACCTCGTCCAGCGAGACAAAGCCGCCCGCCTCGCTGACCTGCCGCGGCGGATCGCAGACGCGGACGTCCCAGCCAAGTCCTCGCAGCACCTCTACCAGCCGCCCGCCTACTTCTCCTGCACCAACGATACCGAAGCGGCGCTGCGCCAGCGCCTCGCCCTGCACCTCCGCCAATGCGAGCAGGCTACCGAGCACATAGTCGACCACGCCCCGCGCGTTGCAACCCGGGGCACTGGCCCAGTCGATTCCGGCCTTTTCGAAGTAATCGAGATCCAGATGATCCGTGCCGATGGTACAGGTCCCTACGAAGCGCACCGCGGTACCGTCCAGTAGATCGCGATCGACCCGCGTAACCGAGCGCACCAGCAGTACATCGACCTTTTCCAGCGCTGCGCGGTTGATGCTGCGACCAGGCATGCGCCGAATCTCGCCAAGCCCGGCAAAGAACTCATCGACCAGCGGAATGTTTTCATCGGCGAGGATATGCATGACACGGCTCCGGTGAGGGGAAGCACATTCTAGACAGCTTGCCACTGCTTTGCCGCCTTCCTGAGCGCCACTGCGCGGCGTAGACTAGCGCGCCTCTTGTATACAACCGGAATGCCTCGTAATGCCCACTGAGCTCAGACTCAGACGGGTCCGCCTTGAATTGCGCACCCTCTTCGCTCTCGCCCTGCCCATGATGATCGCCCAGCTGGCCAGCACGGCCATGGGCTTTGTCGACACCGTGATGGCCGGGCGCGTCAGCCCACATGATCTGGCTGCGGTCGCGCTGGGCAACTCGATCTGGGTACCGGTGTACCTGCTGCTGAGCGGTATCACGCTAGCGACGACGCCGAACGTGGCACAACGTTACGGCGCCGGAGCCCATGGCGAAATCGGGCCACTTGTCCGTCAGGCTCTGTGGATGGGCGCAGGCATCGGCGCGGCCAGTGCCCTGCTGATGTGGAACGCGGAGCCGGTGCTGCACTTGATGCGCGTCGAACCGGCCCTGATCGAGCCAACCATGGCCTACCTGCGCGCCGTCGCCTGCGGTTTCCCGGCGGTGGCGCTCTATCAGGTATTGCGCTGCTTCAGCGACGGCCTTGGCCATCCCCGGCCGAGCATGGTGATCGGCATCATCGGTCTGCTGCTGAACATCCCACTGAACTACGTATTCATCTACGGCAAGTTCGGCATGCCGGCAATGGGGGGCGTCGGCTGTGGCGTGTCTACCGCTCTGGTGATGCTGTTCATGTTGGTGGCGATGAGCATCTGGGTGAAACGTGCGCCGGCCTACCAACCCAGCCAGCTGTTTTCCCACTTCGAATGGCCGCGCTGGCCGATGCTTCGGCATCTGCTGTCAGTTGGCGTGCCGATTGGGGTCGCGGTGTTCGCCGAAGCCAGCATCTTTTCCGTGATCGCGCTGCTGATCGGCGCACTCGGCGCAACGGTTGTCGCCGGTCACCAGATCGCGCTGAATTTCACCTCACTGATCTTCATGATTCCGCTGTCGCTGGGTATGGCCGTGACCGTGCGAATCGGCCAGGAGCTGGGCCGTAATGCCCCGAGGGACGCGCGCTTCGTCGCCGGCGTGGGGATCGCCGCGGCGTTGGTATACGCCTGTTTTTCGGCCAGCGTCATGTTGCTGTTCAGCGAGCAGATCGCGCGAATCTATACCCCCGACCCGGCGGTGATCGCAGTCGCCGCCAGCCTGTTCTTCTATGCCGCACTCTTTCAGTTCTCGGATGTGGTTCAGGTCACTGCGGCCGGCGCACTTCGCGGCTATCAGGACACCCGTATGACGATGGTCTATACGCTCTTCGCCTACTGGGGTATCGGTCTGCCGGTGGGGTATCTGCTCGGACTGACTGACCACCTTGGCGCCGCTACCGGACCAGCCGGCCTATGGCAGGGATTGATCGCCGGGCTGAGCTGCGCGGCACTGCTGCTCAGCGTGCGCCTGGCCCGCAGCGCCCGCCGCGAGATTCGTCGGCACACCGCACTTCGCAAGACGGTGGTCTGAGCCCGCTGCATACCGATCAGAGACTGCGCTCGACCCTGCCGTCGGAGCGAGCCAGGTAGCCGGAACCACGCTCCCAGAGTAACGCCGCCCGGTCCTCCGCGCTTAGCGCGTCGAGACCACCGCGCAACGCATAGGCCGTAAAGCCAAGTTGCGTCAGCAGGAACACGGCATTGGCGCTACGCTTGCCGCTTTCGCAATAGCAGAGATAGGGACGCTGTGGGTTCAACAAGCGGGTCTTCAACCGAAGCAGGTGCAACGGCATGTGCAGCGCTTGCATGGCATGACCCTGCTCGTAGTCATCGAGCAGTCGGACGTCGAGCCACTGCGCACCGCAGCCGAGCAGATCGGCTACATCGTCCAGACTGACGTCACCCACCACCGGGGCCTTGAGCAACTCAAGAAAGTCCGCGCGGGCAAGCCGTAGCACGGAACCATCCTCGATCATGACCACACTGGCGTTACGCGGACGCTCCTCGAGCAGCGCTTCCTCACCGAAACAGGCGCCAGGCTCGAGCTCCGCCAGCAGTTGCTCACCGCTACCAGCGGCCTTCAGCACCTGTGCGCGCCCGCTCTTCAGGAGGTAGCAGCAATCGCCGCCATCGCCCTCCCGGATCAGGGCTCGCTCGGCTGGCGCCTCGATCTCGACGAGACGGCTCAACATACTGCGTATGTTTGCTGGCGGCACCTGAGCGAACAACGGATTTTCCAGTAGGCGCTCGAGCCACTCGCTGTCCTCGCCATCCATCGACAGCTGCAGCAATACATCCTGAAGGGCCTGTCGCCAGGAAAGCAGCCGCTCAAGCTCCATACCGTCCACGGTCAGCAGCTGGCAATCCTCCAGCGCGCGCACCTCGCCCAGCTGGCTAGGTGAGAGACTATGCAAGGCGGCCGGCGTGCCGGCAACGAGGCGCCTCTGCTGCCCATCGCTGTCGATGAACAGAACACTACCGGACATCAAATAGTGACGTGTTGCAGAGGTGCTTCCGAGCTGGAGAATCTGGCCGGCAGCGAGCGCGAGCGGTGCGATCTGCACGCGGAGCTCCCACAACTGACGCGGCGACAGACCATCGAGCGGGACCAGGTTGCGCAGCTGATCGGGGTGCAGCGGTTTGTTCATCCGGGAAAATCCAAACGTCTATCCATCAATCAGCCTCTGCAGCTGGTCCTGGGCCGCGCGGCGTCCTTGCAGACCACCGGTGTGGACGAGCACCAGCCGCGTGCCAGATGGAACATAACCGCGCTCAACATAAAGGCGCAATGCCATCATGGTCTTTGCAGTGTATATCGGATCTAGCGGCACGCCAGCATCGCGTTCAGTGGCGAGGATGAAGCGGGCCAGCTCCTTGTCGAGGCGCCCGAACCCGACGCGGCTGGCATCCAGTAACTCATAGCCGTCATCGACGACGCCGGCCTGCGCAAGCAGCGTCGCCACGCCCGCCCTTACCGCATGCGATGGCGGACCAGCCAGCGCGCCGAACACCCGGTGTTGACCGGCCTCGCCGATGACCAGACCAGCAAGCGTCGTTCCGGTGCCGGCAGCCAGCCAGATGGCGTCGTAGTCGCTCCAACCGACGGATTCAAGCGCCGCGCGCAAGCGCGGGATCAGCGCGGCGCAGCCCAGAGCGCCGCGCAAACCACCGCCCCCTTCAGGTATCGGGTAAAAGTCCGGATATCGCGCTTGCCACGGCTGCCAGAACGTAGGCAGGTTACGCTCCCGGTAACCGCCGTAGCCAAGCCAGTGCAGCTCCATGCCCCAGGCACGTAGATCGGCCACCGTCGGCGTTTGCTGCTGGTGTCCGCGTAGCAAGCCCACTGTTGCCAGACCGAAGCGCCGCCCCGCCGCTGCCACTGCATGCAGATGATTGGAATGGGCACCGCCGAGGCTGATCAGGCCCGATGCACCGGCACGACGGGCTGCCTCAAGATGCTCCACCAGCTTGAACCACTTGTTTCCAGATAGCTCGGGATCCACCAGATCCAGCCGCAGCACCGCGACCTCGACCCCGCTGCGCTGCAACCAGTCCAAGGACAGTGGCTGCAGGATCAACGGGGCATCGAATGGATGGGGCAGAGACAAACCGCTCAGCTACCGGTGCGCTGCCGGTCTTCCTTGCGGTGCCGAGTGCAGCAGTTGGATTCGCCGATGACAAAGCGGCTTGGCGTGTCGATCTTATCCAGCGGCATTGCACAGCGCTCACCGCTGGAGAGCGTCGCGACGCAGGCTGGCTTCTGATAATGCTCAAGCCACTGCCGATATTGCTCCTCGGAGACGAAGCACTTGGCAGCGGCATAAGCCAAGGGATTGGCGCGATAGCGGGCAAGATCCTGCAATGCAATGGTCAGATGCCCCGCACCCGGATGGTAGGCCATGAATACGACCCCCTGACGAGACAGCTCCTCCAGCACCCGGTCACCGCTATTGCTCAACTTCTCGCACTCAGCCTTCAGCCGCTGGATTTCCTCCTCCAGCTGCGCGTCCAGCTCGTTGCGGTAGGCCAGTTCGACGTCGCGAATCG
Organism: Stutzerimonas decontaminans; assembly: GCF_000661915.1. Classification (NCBI taxonomy): domain Bacteria; kingdom Pseudomonadati; phylum Pseudomonadota; class Gammaproteobacteria; order Pseudomonadales; family Pseudomonadaceae; genus Stutzerimonas; species Stutzerimonas decontaminans. The sequence continues at coordinate 2,774,008 of NZ_CP007509.1, forward strand.
AAACCTGCTCCTTGTACTCAGCCACCGCCGCCGCAATGCGTGCCTGGGCTTCAAGTTCGAACTGTTCTCGGGCAGCGCCAATCTCGACCCTGCCGCTGACCTCCAGAGTACGCAGCTGCTTGCTCATCTCCTCGCGTGCTTTTTGGAAGCTCTCACCCTGAGCGGTCATCTGCGCATGCAGATTCGCGTTGATCTCCGTCTGCTGCTGCAACTGCTGCTGCAGCGCACGAATTTCCTCCTGCAGCGCCCTGCGCTCCTTTTCCGCGGCAGCCGCAAGCTTGAGCGCGTCCTCTTCGCGCAGGCGCTCGAGGTTGGCGATACGTTGACGTTGCTGTTTGATCAGCAGCGCAGCCTTCTGCCGCTGCTCACGCTCATGGCTTTCGGATCGTTTGGCAGCGGCGTCCTTGCTCACTTCGGCTGCATACCAGGCGTCTTCAGCGACCATCTGCAGCCGCTCCGCCGGTACCGTTTGCGGCCCCTCGTCTTCTACCAGCAGGCCGAGCTGGTTGCGCTTGATGGTTTCGCGCAGTACCACCAGATCATTGCGTTCCGGACTGACCTTGGGGTCCCACATGTGCATCTGATGCCAGGACACCGGGCACTGACTGCGGCAAGCCAGGCGAATCGGCCCGGCGCCCATGTCCGGGCCACGGCCAGTGCGCTCGGCCAACTGGCGCAACGGAATGTTCCAGCCTGCGTCGGCGGAGCCGTCATCATTGAAGTCGAGACAAAAAAATACTGCGGCACGCACCTGCAGCCGCGGATTGATCATCACGTATACAGCGTGCATCTGACGATCCGCGAACTCGGGCAATGCAACGACTCCGTCGAGCACCGCCTCGAATTCTGGATACAGCATTTCCTTGCAGATGGCGCCTTCATTGAAGAACAGTACGGCTTCGACCATCTGCGGTTTGTTCTGCATGCTCGACTTCCTTTATTGCCCGCAGCAGCGAGCCAGCATTGTCCGGAGCGATATGGCCTTCCGATGCCGTCGCCCCGTTAGTGCCGCAAGTTTAGGGGAAATGTTCAAACAGGCAATGTGACTGGGTTGGCAGCGAATCCCGGCATTGGGCCCTGCGCGATGCAGCACCCTGCGGAATTTGCGATGGGCTTTGCTAAATCAGCCTGCGCTGTAGGCGGCAAGGCGGCGCTTCATCTCGTCGCCGAGCGCCTGCAATCCGCTCATGGGTCGAATCATGACCTCGAACTCGACGATTTTGCCCGCCTCGTCAAACCGAATCATGTCGATACCCTTGAGCTCGCGATCGCCCACGCGAGCGCTGAATTCGAGCACCACGTCCGTGCCTTCTGAGCTCGCCAGCTCACGCTGGTAGCGGAAATCCTCGAAGACCTGAAGCACGGTATTGAGGATCAGATTGACTGCCGCCGCTCCTTCGTACGGTTTGTAGGCCATTGGCGAGCGAAACACCGCGTGCGGGTGCAGCAGCTCGGGCAGCCGGCTGAGATCACGCTCGGCGATCATGCGATGCCAGGCTTGCAGACTGCTCGCCGTGTTCGGTTGCAGCGCGATTGCACGTTCCATGCGTGATCCCTCTTTTCGAAATTGACGAAAGGCTCGGAACTAGAGCGCTGCGGCCAGACGGCAGCCCTGATTGATGGCGCGCTTGGCGTCGAGTTCGGCGGCCACGTCGGCACCGCCGATCAGGTGTACGTGCGCGCCTGCCGCTTCCAGGCCTTCCTGCAGCTCACGCAGCGGCTCCTGGCCGGCGCAGAGGATTACCGTATCCACCGGCAGTACCTGCGGCTCGCCCTCGCCCACACGGATATGCAGCCCGGCGTCGTCGACCTGCAGATATTCGACCGAATTGAGCATCTGCACGTGCTTGTTCTTCAGCCCGGTACGGTGAATCCAACCGGTGGTCTTGCCCAGACCGTTGCCCACCTTGGATTTCTTGCGCTGCAGCAGATAGACCTGACGCTTCGGCGCGTGGGGAGCTGGCTGAATGCCGGCGATGCCGCCGCGTACCGACAAATCGAGGTCGATGCCCCACTCTTTCCAGAAAGCCTCACGATCCAAACTGGTGGATTCACCATCGTGGGTGATGTATTCCGACACGTCGAAGCCGATGCCGCCGGCGCCGATTACCGCCACCCGCTGACCGACTGGCTTGCGCTCCAGAATGGCATCCAGATAACCGATCACCTTCGGATGATCGACGCCAGGAATTGCCGGGATCCGTGGCGCAATGCCGGTAGCCAGGATGATTTCGTCGAAGCCGCCAGCCAGCAGCATTTCCACTGTCGCACGTGTATTCAGCTGTACCTCGACGCCGGTTTCCTGCAGGCGGTTCTGGAAGTAGCGCAGCGTTTCGTAGAACTCTTCCTTGCCCGGCACGCGCTTGGCGACGTTGAACTGGCCGCCAATTTCACTGGCCGAATCGATCAGCGTCACCTGATGACCGCGCTCGGCGGCAATCGTGGCAGCGGCCAGGCCGGCCGGGCCAGCACCGACGACGGCGATCTTCTTCACCGCGGTGGTGGGGATGTAGTTCAGCTCGGTTTCGTAGCAGGCGCGCGGATTGACCAGGCAGGTGGTCAGCTTGCCGCTGAAGGTGTGGTCCAGACAGGCCTGGTTGCAGCCGATACAGGTGTTGATGCGCTCGCTGTGACCGGCAGCCGCCTTGTTGACGAATTCTGGGTCGGCCAGAAACGGTCGCGCCATCGACACCATGTCGGCATCACCTTCTGCCAGCACCTGCTCGGCCACCTCTGGCGTGTTGATACGGTTGGTAGTGATCAGCGGAATGTTCACTTCGCCACGCAGTTTGGCGGTGACCTTGGTGAAGGCAGCGCGCGGCACCTTGGTGGCGATGGTCGGAATGCGCGCCTCGTGCCAGCCGATGCCGGTATTGATCAGCGTGGCACCGGCCTGCTCGATGGCCTTGGCCAGCTGCACCACCTCTTCCCAGACGCTGCCGCCTTCGATGAGGTCGAGCATCGACAGACGGTAGATGATGATGAAGTCCGGTCCTACCGCTTCGCGTACACGGCGCACGATTTCCACCGGCAGACGCATGCGATTCTCGTAGCTGCCACCCCAGCGATCAGTGCGGTGGTTGGTATGGGCCACCAGGAACTGATTGATGAAATAGCCTTCCGACCCCATGATCTCTACGCCGTCATAGCCCGCTTGCTGGGCAAGGCTGGCGCAGTTGACGAAGTCGCGGATCTGCTTCTCGATGCCTTCCTCGTCCAGTTCGCGCGGTGTGAACGGGTTGATCGGTGCCTGGATCGCGCTCGGTGCCACCAGATGAGGACTGTAGGCGTAGCGACCAGCGTGCAGGATCTGCATGCAGATCTTTCCGCCGGCCTCGTGCACGGCTTGGGTGACGATCTTGTGCTCTTCGGCCTCTTCCGGCGTTGACAGTTTGGCGGCACCGGCGCGCACCGAACCTTCCTCATTGGGCCCAACCCCGCCGGTGACGATCAGGCCGACGCCACCGCGAGCGCGCTCGGCGAAGAAGGCCGCCATGCGCTCGAAGCCGTTGGGCATTTCCTCCAACCCGGTATGCATGGAGCCCATCAGGGTGCGGTTGCGCAGAGTAGTGAAGCCCAGATCGAGCGGGGCCAGCAGATGCGGGAAGGCGGTCATCAGTGTGTCCTCATCATTGTCGGTGCCGAGCCTCTTGGGGCTGCGGTCGGATATGCAGCGACGATAAACAGCCCAAACGTCACGCTCAATGATCACAAATGACAACTTTCTGATCATTTCGCGCAAAATGCTTGGCAAGCCATGCCGCTTTACCTAGTCTGGCGGCGTTCACCATGGCCCGTTTCCAATGCGCACTTATCTGAATATCGCACTGCTGGCAGTTCTTGCCGGCGTCTCGCTCGCGGTCTACTTCGACTGGACCCACGACCGGCGCAGCGGCCCTTTGCTGTCCGACCTGCGCATACTGCCTATCGAAAGCCGCGGCCAAGCCGGGACCGCGGGCAATCTGCTGGGTATCGAGACGCGGCTGCAACCGGCCGACTTCCAGAGCCGCGAGAGGCTTCAGCTGAAGTTTCGAACTTACCTACAACAAGCCGCCGACGCAGGCATGCTCAGCGAGCGAACCATAGTGGTGTTGCCGGAACACGTCGGTACCGGCCTGTTCGCGCTGGGCGAAAAGCCGGAAGTCCAGCAGGCCCGTACCCTGCGCGACGCCATGCAGTGGATGGCTCTCAGCAACCCGGGCAGCTACCTGCGTGCGCTGACCGGCAACCAGGTCGATGATCGACGCACCGGCGCCGTGCTGCGACTAAAAGCACGGCAGATGGCCGAGGAGTACCAAACGATTTTTGGTGGTTTGGCCCGTGAGTTCGGCATCACGCTGGTGGCCGGATCGATCGTGCTGCCGGAGCCGTACCTGGAGAACGACCAACTCAAGATTAGCGATGGCCCGTTGCGTCAGATCAGCCTGACTTTCGATGGCCGCGGCAAGCCGCTGGGCACACTGCAATACAAGCATGCGCTGAGCCGGTATGAGCGGCGCTACAGCGTCGCCCCCATCCCCGAACCACGACGCCTGATCGAAACGCCGGCAGGGTCGTTGGCGGTGCTGATCGGCTGCGATGCCTACCTTGAACGGCCGCCAGCCGAAGCGAAGCTACTCGCGATACCCGGCGCCTTGGCGGACCCGCAGTCGAGCTGCGGCAGCACGCTACCAGAAGCCTTCACCGACCGGGCACTCATGCCCGTACGGACCCTCGCGCTGCCCTGGAACCTGCTTGGCTCGCCACGCCGCCCGGCGCCGCCCGGGCATGGCGTCCCGGTTCAGATACGCAACCACTGGCTCGGCAACAATCCATGAATACGCAGCGCGTGCGACTGGGTGATCTGTCGGTCGGCTTCCTGCACAGCCTGAGCGACGCGCTGCAGTTCTACGGACATGATCCGAAGCCGCTACTACAGGCCTATGGACTGGATGCCGAGCGCCTGGCCGAGCCCCATGCACGGCTGTCGATCCCTCGTTACATGCGCCTCGGCCATGCGGCGATTCAGCTGGCCGGCGATCCCGCGCTGGGTCTGGAGATGGGCCGCCTGCGCAAACCCGGCCACCTGGGCTTGGCCGGGCTGACCGCAGCTCAGGCACCTACCGTGCGTGAAGCAGCCCGCGCGCTGATTCGCTACGAAGCGCTGTATGCCTCCAATTATCGCGGCAGTTCGAGCTTTCACGAGGATGCGGCGGGCGCCTGGCTGCGCTTCTACTCCATCAGCCCGTACAACGCCTACAACCGCTTCGTGGTAGACACCGTCTTGGCCAGCTGGATCGCGCAGCTCAGCCGGTTGAGCGATCAGGCGATAGTGCCGTCGGCCATTCACATCGAGTTCTCTGCGCCCGATTACGCGCCACGCTACGACCTGCTTTTCGGGCGGCCGGTATGCTTCGATGCCGAAGCGAACCAGTTGCAACTGGACCAGCGCACCCTGGCCCTGCGCAACCCGGACCACTGCCCTGGCACCTGGCGGCATCTGCTCGAGTTGTGCGAAGCCGAGCTTGAACGACGCACCCGCACGCGCAGCCTGCGCGAACGCGTCGCGCAGATACTCGGCCCGATGCTCAAGGGGCAGGAGCCAGATCTGCAGCAGATAGCCGCTCGGCTACAGATGCCGGCCTGGACGTTGCGTCGCAAGCTGGCCGAGGAAGGCAGTAGCTATCGCGCGATCCTCAACGACACCCGCCGCGACCTGGCGATGGCCTATATTCGCGACACGGAATCCGCTTTTGGCGAGATCGCCTGGCTGCTCGGCTTCTCGTCGGCAGAGGCGTTCCAGCGCGCCTTCAAACGTTGGAGCGGACAGACACCGGGAGATTACCGGCGCACCCAGCGGCGCGGAGTCTGACCCGCCCCACCGATCACCGGTTAGAGTTCGACCGCATCCTCTGCGCAGTCCGGATGGTCCTGCTCGGCTGCGTGCCACTCGAGAAGTTCGTCTTGGTAGTCATCCATCGCCAGATTCCTCGCTGTCTGATTTGCTCGGCGCTACGCCCAAGGGCTAATCAAGGTTCATGCCAGAAAGGCTACAGCCCACAGATGAAGGAATAGTGACGTGGCTCACACGCGCCGGCAGCCACAAAACAGCGCCACACCAAAGGAGGCGCCCCATACAGGGGCACGCCTCAAGGCGACGACAGGCCGGCAGCGTTCATCGCCAGGCGTAACAGCCAGGCCACGACACCCAGCGCCAGCACACTGCCGCTCCAGATCAGCACCAGCCAGCTCATGCGCTGCCAGAGCGGCTTCGGCTCGCCGCGGGATGCTTTTTCCTGCCGCGCCATCAGTGATACCCATCCTCGGCACTGACCTTGCCGCGAAACACGTAGTAGCTCCATGCCGTGTACATCAGGATCAACGGCAGGATGAGCAATGCCCCGACCAGGGTGAAGCCCTGGCTCTGCGGCGGCGCCGCCGCCTCCCAGATGGTCACCGAAGGCGGGATGATGTTCGGCCACAGGCTGATGCCCAGCCCGCTATAGCCGAGAAAGATCAGCGCCAGCGTGAGTAGGAAAGGCGTGTAGTTGGCGTAGCGCTGAATGGAGCGCAGCAGCCCGAATGCACAGAGCAACACCAGCACCGGAACCGGCATGAAATAGAGCAAATTGGGCATGCTGAACCAGCGTTCGGCGATGTCCGGATGGGTCAACGGCGTCCACAGACTGACAATACCGGTGACCACCAATACCGCCCAAACCAGCGGTATGCCGATGTCGTGCATACGCCGCTGCAGGTCGCCGGCAGTACGCATCATCAGCCAGGTGCAGCCCAGCAGCGCATAGGCGACGATCAGCGCCAGGCCGCAGAACAGCGAGAATGGCGTCAGCCAGTCCAGTGCTCCGCCGGCGTAGGCCCGATCCTCGACTGGCAACCCGCTGATGAACGCGCCGAGCACTACACCCTGAAAGAAGGTCGCCGCCAGCGAGCCGCCTATGAATGCCTTGTCCCAGACATGCTGTCGCCGCTTGCTGGCCTTGAAGCGGAACTCGAAGGCCACACCGCGAAAAATCAGCCCCATCAGCATGAAGATGATCGGCAGATAGAGCGCAGACAGCACCACCGAGTACGCCAGCGGGAAGGCGGCGAACAGTCCCGCTCCGCCGAGCACCAGCCAGGTTTCGTTACCGTCCCAGACCGGCGCCACGGTATTCATCATCACGTCTCGATCGGAGCTGTCCTGCACGAACGGGAAAAGAATGCCGACGCCGAGATCGAAGCCGTCCATCACCACATACATCATGATGCCGAAGATGATGATCACCGCCCAGATCAGTGAAAGATCGATACCCATGGCTCAGTTCCTCTCGCCCAGTTGATCACCTTGTTCGTGAGAGATGGCCTCGTCAGCAGCAGAAATGGGCCGCATCGGCGTGCGCGCCTCGCCAGGACCGCCAGCCCCCTTTTCGCGACCCTCGCTGGCCACCGGGCCCTTCTTCACCAGACGCAGGACGTAGACCATGCCCACCCCGAACACGGCGAAGTAGACAAGCACGAACATCGCCAACGTCAGCCCCAGCTGCCCGGCGCCATGATTGGATACCGCATCGGCGGTGCGCATCAGGCCGTAGATCACCCACGGCTGGCGGCCAATTTCGGTGGTGTACCAGCCGGCAAGAATTGCAATCAGCCCGGACGGCCCCATCCACAGGACCAGCCGCAGGAACGGCCGCGAACTGTAAAGGCGTTCGCCGCGCCGCAGCAGCAGGCTCCAGATCCCCGTGACGATCATCAGCAGACCAAGGGCGACCATGATGCGGAACGTCCAGAACACGATCGTGGAGTTCGGCCGATCCTCCGGGGGGAAGTCCTTCAGCGCCGGAATCGGCTCGGTCAGGCTGTGCTTGAGGATGATGCTGGCAAGGTAGGGAATCTCGATCTTGTAACGAGTCTCCTCGGCCTCCATGTCCGGCCAACCGAACAGCAGCAGCGGCGTCGGCCCGCCTTCGGAATTGTCCCAATGGCCTTCCATCGCAGCGATTTTCGCCGGCTGGTATTCGAGAGTGTTCAGCCCGTGGAAATCGCCGATCACGGCCTGCACCGGCGCCACCAGAAGCGCCATCCACATCGCCATCGAAAGCATCTTGCGGATCGCCGGGGTGTCCTTGCCGCGCAGCAGATGCCAGGCTGCCGAGGCGCCGACAAAGAATGCCGTGGCGAGGAATGCCGCGACGGCCATGTGCGCAAGGCGGTAAGGGAACGAGGGATTGAAGATGATCGCGAACCAGTCCACCGGCACCACGATGCCATCGATGATCTCGTGCCCCTGCGGAGTATGCATCCAGCTATTGGACGCCAGGATCCAGAAGGTCGAGATCAGCGTGCCTATCGCCACCATGAGCGTCGAGAAGAAGTGCAGCCGCTCACCGACGCGGTTCCAGCCGAACAGCATCACACCGAGGAAGCCGGCCTCCAGGAAGAATGCGGTCAGTACCTCATAGGTGAGCAGCGGCCCCGTGACGCTGCCGGCGAATTCGGAATAGGCGCTCCAGTTGGTTCCGAACTGGTACGCCATGACGATTCCCGAAACCACGCCCATGCCGAAATTGACCGCGAATATCTTCAGCCAGAAGTGGTACAGGTCGCGGTAAACCTCCTGCCGGGTCTTCAGCCATAGCGCTTCGAGTACCGCTAGAAAGCTGGCCAGACCGATGGTGATGGCTGGAAAGATGATGTGAAAGGTAATCGTGAAAGCGAACTGGATTCGCGCAAGCTCAAGTGCTTCCAATCCGAACATGGGGCAACTCCTCGTCAGATGACTACCCGCTTCGTCTATGACGGCGAATACGGGGTCCAGCACAAATGACAGCAGATCGCGCCAAGGGTGCAGGGTAATCGACGCGCCGAGTCGTCGCGCCTGGATCGACGGTCGAACCGACAGCACGCCCCAGGTCTATGCTGGTCATAGCCGCGTCAGCCCAGGAGTACTGTAGGTGCAGATTCGTTCCTTCATCCCGCCGTACATACTCGACCGCATCATCGACCACGGCTCGCCCTATCAGCGCGGGTGCGCCCGGCAAACCCTCGATCACGTTCACAGCCTGCTGCCTAACCCCGGCCCGCCTCGCCCCACGGCAATCGCCGAGCTTGGCGAACAGCGCACGCCGGGCCATCCACAGCGGCGAATCCATGACGCCGAACAGCGCATGCAACTGCCTGGTACGCCGCGACGCCGCGAAGGCCAGCCAGCCAGCGGTGATGCGGCCGTAGACGAGGCCTATGACGCCCTTGGCGCAACCTATGCGTTCTTCTGGCAGGTCCTGCAACGGGACTCGATCGATGACCTGGGCATGCCGTTGATTGGCACCGTGCACTACGGCCAAGGCTACGAGAACGCCTTCTGGAACGGCGAGCAGATGGTCTTCGGCGACGGCGACGGTGAGCTGTTCCAGCGCTTTACCCGCTCGCTGGATGTGGTGGCCCACGAACTGGCACACGGCGTGATCGAAAGTGAAGCCGGGCTGGTCTATTTCAACCAGCCCGGAGCGCTCAACGAATCCATCTCGGATGTGTTCGGCGTCCTCACCAAACAGCACGCACTTGGGCAGACCGCCGCCGAGGCGGACTGGCTAGTCGGCGCCGAGCTGCTCACCGAGAAGGTCCAGGGTGTGGCGCTGCGCTCCATGGCCAATCCCGGTACTGCCTATGACGACCCGCTGCTCGGTCGCGATCCGCAGCCGGCGCACATGCGCGACTTCATCGATACCCGTGAGGACAACGGCGGCGTGCATCTCAACTCGGGCATCCCCAACCGCGCGTTCTATCTCTTCGCCAGCGCGCTGGGCGGCTATGCCTGGGAGCAGGCCGGGCGAATCTGGTACGCCACGATCTGCGATCCGCAACTGCCGAACGATGCCGATTTCGTGACGTTCGCCAGCGCAACCCTTGCCCATGCCACGAAGCTGTTCGGCCGGCAATCACCGCAGGTTCAGGCGCTGCATGAGGCGTGGTTCTCGGTGGGCGTTACGACACGCTAAGGAGGCAGTATGAAGATGCCAGCGATCGGTCAGGACGCCTCATTGCGCGTATCGCGCCAGGGTGGTTTCGCCGCCGCGCCTGGCTTGGCGCGAACGCGACAGATCGAATTCGCCGACTGCAGCGCGGACCAGCGTCAGGGTCTCTGCTCGGTCCTCGAGCAGTGCCTGCCGGTTGCCAGCAAGAATGTCGGCCATGGCGACCAGCGCTTTTTCAGGGTGGAACTTCACTATCGTCGCGAGAACAGCGATGCCGAGCTGATCCTGCAGATCGCCGAGGAACGCGCCCCGCAGGCGCTGCGGCAACTCTGGCAAGACGGCGCTATCCCTGGCGGCTCGACCTAAAGGTTAGAAATGGATAACACCGCCTGCCGCGAGCAAAGCAGTGAACTGCGCAGCCGGCAGCGGCCGGGAGAGCAGGTACCCCTGAAACTCATCACAACCGTTACGGCGAAGAAAGTCGAACTGCGCGGCGTTCTCGACACCCTCCGCGACGACGGTCTTGCGCAAACTCTTGCCCAGCGAAATGGCGGCGCTGGCGATCATCGCCACCTCCTCCTCCTGCTCGAGCCCGGTCACCAGCGAACGGTCGATCTTGATGATGTCCAGCGGAAAACGTCGCAGATAGCTGAGCGCGGAGTAGCCCGTGCCGAAGTCATCCATCGCCAGACGGAAGCCACGTGCCTTGAACTCGGCAAGAATCGAGACGGCGCGGGTGTCGTCACCGAGAAACACCGTTTCGGTGATTTCCAGCTCGACCTGATTCGCTGGCAGACCTTCGTCATCCAGCGCTGTACAGACGCGATCCACCACATCGTCACCGAGAAACAACAGCGGCGACAGGTTTACCGCGACCATTAGCGGAATAGCCCGCCCCAGGTTCCACTGCCGGGCATCGCGGAAGGCACGGCGCAACACGGCCAGCGTCAGCGGCATGATCAGCCCGCTCTCCTCCGCTACCGGAATGAAGCGATCCGGCCCGATCACGCCCAACTCTGCATGGGTCCAACGTGCCAGCGCCTCGACCCCGACGATCCGTCGCGAGGCATCGACCTTCGCCTGGTAATGCACCGTGAACTCATCCCGCTCAAGCGCAACGCGCATCGCCGCCTCGAGGTTCAGGCGCTCGTCGGCGATCCTGTTAAGGTCGTGGGTGAAGAACTGGAAATTGTTGCGACCGCGCTTCTTGGCGGCATACATGGCGATGTCGGCATGCTTGAGCAACGTTTGCGCATCCTCGCCGTCATCCGGAAACATCGCCACGCCGAGGCTCGCGCCGACCTGAAATTCGCGCCCGGCCAGCGTGACCGGCCGCCAGATCTCGTTCAACACACGCTCCAGCAGCGAAATGACCGTGCTGATGCGGTAGTGATCGCTGAGCACCAGCACGAACTCGTCACCACCGACCCGCGCAATGGTATCGGAACCACGCAGGCTGGCGGCAAGCCGGGCAGCGATGCATTTGAGCAGCTCATCACCGGCGACATGACCGAGGCCATCGTTGATGAACTTGAAGTTGTCCAGATCGATGAACACCAGAGTCAGGTAGTAACCCAAACGTGCCGCACGTGCGAGCCCCTGCTCGATACGGTCATTGAGCAGGATGCGATTGGGCAGCCCGGTGAGCAGATCATGGTTGGCCTGGCGCTCGAGCTGCTGCTGATAATGCTTGCGTTCGGAAATATCCTGCACGGTGCCTTCATAGCAGATGAATTCGTCATTGGCGCCGCGCACCACGTGGGCGTTTTCGGATATCCAGATACGCGCGCCATCCCGGCGGTACACCTCGGACTCGAAATTGAGCACCTCGCCCTGGCGCTCCATGAGCTGGCAGAACACCTCACGACGTCCGGCCTCGACATACAGACGACGCTCTATGTCAGCCAAATCGGCCACCAGTTCGGCGGCGCTGTCGTACCCGTATATGCGTGCAAGAGCAGGATTGGCGGCCAGGTATCGACCGTCACGGGTCGACTGGAAAATGCCCTCGGAGGCATTCTCGAAGATGCTGCGATAACGCAGTTCGGCCTGCTCCAGTGCATCGAGGACGGCGCGCTGCGCGGTGATGTCCTCGATGAAACCTTCGACGACGATCTCCCCCTGCTCGTCCGGCACCGCGACGCCACGCTCGATGACCCACTTGAGGATTCCCGAGGCGGTACGTATCCGGTAATGCACGGAGAAACGCCCCACTTTGGCAATGGCCTGCTCGATGCAGCGGCGCACACGCAGCCGATCATTCGCATGGGTGATCTGTTCCCAAGAGACGTTCGTATCGTCAACCAGCTCCGCAGCACTGTAGCCGCACACCCCCAGCGCGCCCTGGCTGACGAAGATCATCGTCCACGACGCATCGTTGCGGCAGCGGTAGGCCATGCCTTCGAGGTTATTGACCAAGGTGTCGAGCACCCGAGGGCGGTCTAGCACTTCACAGGAGAGCAGGCTGCTCGGACCGTTGGCAGAAGGATCAAGAGTCATTGGGTCAGGCTTGCAGTGATGTTCTAGCTCATTCGTATCAACGCAGATGAAAGAGCAGAAAAGGCAGAAAGCCAGTACCGAGCAAGAAGCGCTCCAGCCGGACTGCCCGCATTTTCGTGGGCTGCGACCAGCCTTGATGCTCGTGACGCCCCACGAATGCGCATTCGAAGGTCAGCGTGCCATCCACGTGCGCCACTTTGGTGCCCAGACAGGTTCCCGCCGTATGCAGCCACGCTCGCAGAGTCCTCGGGTCAGCGCTTCCCGGATGTCGTTGCCGACCCCATGGCGACACGTTTCACTTGCGCAGGGTCGCTGTGCTCAAGCGCAGTGCGCAAAAGTAGTGCGGTTAAGCAGGCGGCTGTCGCAGCGAGCAATACGATCACGCCGGCAGCGCTCCAGCCAAACGCAGCAGTCACGCTGCCGACCACGGCCGGGCCGAAGAGCTGGCCGAAATTGCTTCCCTGCATGATCAGGCCGACCGCGATGGGTACGAGCATGGCGTCACGCACCGCCAGCGTCGCAGTAGCCAGCAACGTCGCCGGGATCAATCCACCGATCATGGAGAACAGCAAGCACAACAGGAACGTCGCCGGTGCGTCGAACAAACCGAGGAAGATGCCAAGCCCTGAGGCGCCCATGACACCGCTGGCGAATAGCAGCACGGCGCTTCGCCCGAAGCCGCGGGCCATCAGATACCCCGCGGCAAGGTTCCCGCCAGCATTGACCACGCTCGCCAGAGCGCTCAACAGGCCTGCGCCGCGGTAGCTGATGTCCATGCGCTCCATCAGCAGAACCGGCAGAAAGCTGAACAGTGCGAAGAACATCAGGCTGTACAGCGCAAAAACGATTGTCAGCAACGCGGCCGCTCTGGAACGCAGCACCTGCCGGATGTCCCCGAGTATCCGTCTCGGCATACCGAGCGAATCATCATGGGGTATGCAGTACAGAACGAGCGCAGCGGCGAGTATGGCCAGTGCAGCACTCGCCCACCAGAGCCAGCGCCATCCTGGGAAAAGCGGCCCGGCAACCATCACAAGCGCCATCCCGCATGGCATGAAACAGCTCCAAAGCGCGAACGCCTTGTCCCGCGCCACACCGCTCAGCAGGCGCTCGAGTATCGCCGGACCGGCGACGATGATCAGCAGGAACCCCAGCCCCTCCAGCAATCTGGAAACCAGCAGAAGGCCGAACGAAGGTGCCACGCCGCCCGCAGCTCCGGCGAGTGCCGTGATGCCCAGCCCCAGCAGCATGGTTCTCCGGCCGCCGGCTGCCGCCGCCACCGCACCGGCAGGTGCGCCGCCGAGCAGACCGAGCACCGCAAAGATGCCGGTGAGCCAGCCAGCTTGGCCGAGACTCACCCCCAAGTCCGTCTGCAGCAACGGTGTGGCGATTGCCGCCTTGCCCAGATGCAAGGCCGCAACGACGCCGCTACCCAGAATGGTCCAGACGATTAAGCGCTGGCGCGGCACAAGGGGCGCCGCGCTCACAGCGACCGCCCAACCGGATGCCCCGCCAGGGCAGCGGCCAAACGCGCGACATGCGCACCCTGGAAGCGCGCGCCCTGCAGCTCGTTCTCGCTCGGCTGGCGGTCACCGCCACTGCCATCATCGGCGAGTGTCGAAGCGCCATAGGGTGTCCCGCCGGTGATGGCGTCCATCCGCAGCTGGCCCTTGAAGCTGTACGGCAGCCCGACCACGACCATGCCGAGGTGAAGCAGTACCGTGTGCGTTGCCAGGAGCGTGCTCTCCTGGCCGCCGTGCTGACTACCTGTCGAGGTGAAGACGCTGCCCACTTTGCCGACCAGCTTGTCTTCAGCCCATAGGCCGCCACATTGGTCTAGGAAGTTCTTCATCTGCGCTGCCATGTTGCCGAAGCGGGTCGGCGTGCCGATCACGATAGCGTCGTAGTTCGGTAGCTCCGACACACTAGCTGCGCCTGCGGGTTGGAGCGTCTTGTAGCCGGCCTTGCGAGCGACATGCTCGGGTACCAGCTCGGGCACCCGTTTGACGTCTGCAAGCGCACCTGCCTCACGGGCACCCTCGGCGACAGCCTGCGCGAGCGCCTCGACGTGACCGTAGGAGGAGTAATAGAGCACCAGTACCTTCGTCATCACTGCGATCCTCTGTGACGTTGACGACAGCAAGGCTAACCATTAAAAACGCTCACAAATAGTGATTAAATTCTGATCAACTCGATCTGCGGAGAAGATCATGCTCGACGGATTGACGCTGGATCAGATTCGTACGTTCGTAACCGTGGCCGACAGCGGCAGCTTCAGAGCCGGCGCCGCACGGCTGCTGCGCGTGCAGTCGGCCATCAGCCATGCAATCGCGAATCTGGAATCGGAGCTCGGCCTGCAGCTTTTCGATCGCAGCGGCTATCGTCCTGTGCTTACACCGCAGGGCGAGGCCTTGCTGGCCCATGCGCGTGACATCCTGCTGCGCGCCGATGCCATGCGCGCTCGTGCTCGAGCGCTTGGTGCCGGTGTGGAACTGGAGCTGGCCTTGGTGGTGGATACCCTGTTTTCGCTCGAATCGGTGGCGCAGGCACTCACCCAGACCAGCATCGAATTTCCTTCCACCAGCTTTCGTCTGGAGTCACAGGCCCTGGGTGGACCCATCGCAGCGCTCGATGAAAAGCGCTGCACGCTCGCAATCGTCGTCGGGGAGGATTTCCGAAACCCCCGGCTGGTGCTGGAGGCAATCGGCTCGATTCGGCAGATTGCGGTGGTGCGCAACGATCATCCGCTCGCCGAACTTGGCAGCCGTGCGCCACTTGGTTTGCCGGATCTCGCCGGCCACCTGCAAATCGTGCTGGCTGACCCCACGCCACTCTCCGAGGGCCGCTCATTCGGCGTTCTGTCACCCTTCACCTGCCGAGTGAACACCCAGGAGGCGAAGGCCGCGCTGATTCGCGCCGGGCTCGGCTGGGGAAGGCTGCCGGCGTGGCAGGTTCAGGATGATCTGGATTCAGGGCGGCTGGCGCGTGTCGCCATCCCCGATCTTGGCAGAAACAGCGAGGTGCAGTCCGAAGCCTATCTGGCACATCGCTTGGACGAACCGCTTGGGCCTGTGGCTCAGGCGTTCCGCCGTGCACTGCTAGAGCAAACCAGGCCCTAGTATCGCGACATCGCTCCGCCGGCCCTCTCCAACCGCGCACAGTTTCAAACGGGCGCTGCCGCGCATTGCCGAGACCACCTCGAAACGGCGCCACCGGGTTGCCCACACCTATTGAGCGGCGGTTACAACCGCGCGTATGTCATCGGCCAGCTGCCGCACCCGCGCTTCGGTGGTATCCCACGAGCACATGAAGCGAGCACCGCCAACGCCGATGAAGGTGTAGAACATCCAGCCGCGGTTCCTAAGCGCCTCCAGTGCCGATGGCGGCAGGCTGACGAAGACGCCATTGGCCTGCACCGGAAACATCAACTCGACGCCAGGCAACGGTTGAATCAACTCGGCAAGCAGCTGGGCACAACGGTTGGCGTGTTCGGCGTATCTCAGCCACGCGCCGTTTTCCAGCAGTCCGACCCACGGTGCCGAAAGAAATCTCATCTTGGAGGCGAGCTGCCCGGCCTGCTTGCAGCGGTACTCGAAATCGGTGGCCAGTTCGCGATTGAAGAACAGGATGGCCTCGCCCACCGCCATGCCGTTCTTGGTGCCGCCGAAACAGAGCACGTCGACGCCGGCTTTCCAGCTCAGCTCGGCGGGCGACATGCCCAGGTGAGCGCAGGCATTGGCGAAGCGCGCGCCATCCATGTGCAGATGAAGACCGAGCTCCCTGCAGGTGTCGCTGATGGCCCGCAGTTCTTCGGGCTGGTAGACGGTCCCGACCTCCGTGGCCTGGGTCAGGCTGACCACGCGCGGCTTGGGGTAATGGATGTCCTTGCGCTTCAGGGCGATCTCGCGAATGGCAGCGGGCGTCAGCTTGCCTTGCTCGGTCCTGCCGATTAGCAACTTGGAGCCGTTGGAGAAGAACTCCGGTGCACCGCATTCATCCGTCTCGACGTGCGCGATGTCGGCGCAGATCACGCTGTGGTAGCTCTGGCAAAGTGACGACAATGCCAGGGAATTGGCCGCCGTACCGTTGAAGGCGAAAAACACTTCGCAGTCGGTATCGAACAACGCGCGGAATTGGTCAGCCGCGCGGGCGGTCCATTGGTCGTCGCCGTATGCTCTGTCGTGGCCCTGGTTCGCCCTCGCCATGGCCTCCCAGGCTTCAGGGCAGATGCCGGAATAATTGTCGCTGGCAAATTGCTGTTTGTCGGTCGTCATCAAGTCCTCGTCGTATTGGCGATGCCGGGCAGTTGGTCGCTGCACAGTACGTTTTAGAACTCAGGCCATGCGAGCGCAAACGGGAGTGCCGGACGGCCACGCATGGGGTGGATACTTTCGCGGGTCATAACAACCGCGCCTTCAGCACTTACTTCAGAGTACGGATGAGTGTTTCCCGCTGGACCGTCCTGATCACCAGAAATCACAGCGCGCGATATCCCATCTAGTCTTTGACGACGCGCTGCGGCAAATCGAAAAGCATTGCGCCCCGCCCACATGACCAACCAGGAGCTTTCATGGATCATCCCACTGTCTCTCAAAAACGTGCCGCCTTTCGTGCGCTGCACCAGTCGGGCTGCTTCGTGCTGCCCAACCCTTGGGATGCCGGTAGCGCGAGCGTTCTCGCAGGTCTCGGTTTCAAGGCGCTGGCGACCACCAGTTCTGGCTACGCCTGGTCATGTGCCCGTGCCGATGGAAAGATGCCGCGCGACGAAGTCCTTGCCCATATGCGCTATATGGCCCAAGTCACCGACCTGCCCGTAAACGCCGATTTCGAGAGTGGCTATGCCGAAACGCCTGAAGGTGTGGCCGAAAGCGTGCAAATGGCAGTCGGGACCGGCGTGGCGGGTGTTTCCATCGAGGACTCCACAGGCGACCCGCGCGAGCCATTACGCGAGCTTGCCGAGGCAGCCGAGCGGATGTGCGCGGCGCGTGAGGCGATCGACGCCAGCGGAGGCGAAACATTGCTGATCGGGCGCGCCGAGAACTTCTTCGTGGATCGCCCTGATCTCGACGACACCATCGCACGCCTGAAAGCCTACTCCGACGCAGGGGCCGACTGCCTGTACGCGCCAGGCCTGAAGACCCGCGCACAGATCAGCGCCGTCGTCGCGGCGGTCGCGCCGAAGCCGGTCAATGTACTGATCGGCTGGAATAGCGACCTGACCGTTCAGGACCTCGCCGACCTCGGCGTCCGGCGCATCAGCGTCGGCGGGGCCTTGGCGCGGGCGGCATGGGCCGGCTTTCTGCATGCGGCACGGTCTATCGCCGAGCATGGACGGTTCGATGGCTTTGCTAACGCGGCCTCCGGAGCCGAGCTCGACGCGCTATTTGGAAAACGCGACCGGGCATGAAGGTCAGTGATGCCCCGTTCACGCCGGAACGTAGTGCGGGCGCTCGGCTGCTGACATTGCAACGTAGAAAACTGAATTGACAGCCCAAGGCAACCAGCTGTTTCTCACCAGCTTTCGGGTTATTCAAGGGGCCGCACCGCTTGGGTTTACCAGACGGCCGCAGCACTCGCGGAGCAGGCTGCGGCCGAAGGCGTCTTCGGACTGAATTCGGTCACCGGTTGGGCTGCGGGGTCAATCGCAGGTACGGCTTCACCGCGCGATAGCCTTTCGGGAAACGCTGCTTGATCTCTTCCTCGTCCTGGAGCGAGGGCACGATCACCACCTCATCGCCGTCCTGCCAGTTGGCCGGGGTGGCGACCTTGTGGTTGTCGGTGAGCTGCAGCGAATCGATCACCCGCAGGATCTCGTGGAAGTTGCGCCCGGTGCTCGCCGGGTAGGTGATGGTCAGACGCACCTTCTTGTTCGGGTCGATGACGAACAATGAGCGCACCGTCAGGGTGTCGTTGGCATTGGGATGAATCAGGTCGTACAGCTCGGAGACCTTGCGGTCGGCATCAGCCAGGATCGGGAAGTTGACGCGGGTGTTCTGCGTCTCGTTGATGTCGTCGATCCACTTGATGTGCGAATCCACCGGGTCCACGGACAGGGCGATGGCCTTGACGTTGCGCTTGGCGAACTCGTCCTTCAGCTTGGCGGTGAAGCCCAGTTCGGTGGTGCACACCGGGGTGAAGTCGGCCGGGTGCGAGAACAGCACACCCCAGCTGTCACCCAGCCACTCGTGGAAGCGGATGCGGCCTTCGCTGGAATCCTGTTCGAAATCGGGGGCGATGTCGCCGAGGCGGATGCTCATCTTCGTTCTCCTTTCTTGCGTGGGTTGCGGCATTGGTTGATAGCGATTCAGGCGCGCCGTTGCGCCTGTCGCTCGATCCGGCTCTGCAAGCGGTACAGGCTGGCGAAGCCCTGCTCCCAGCGCCGATGTCCGGAGGCCACATTGATATGCCCGGCGCCGGCCAGGATCGTGGTCTCGCTGCCCCAGGCGTGGCCCATCTCGACGGCACGCGCGGCACTGGCGGCAGTGTCGTTGTCCGAGCCGATCAGCAGGCTGGCGAATGGCAAAGGCTGGCGAGGGATCGGCGCGAAGTTGCGCAACGCTTCCGGGCAGCCGCTGCGTTCGACATCCGCGGGTGCCACCAGCAAGGCACCGCGCACCCGTTGCAGCAGCAGCGCAGGCGCCTGCGCCGCCCAGTGCGCAACCGTGATGCAGCCAAGGCTGTGCGCCACCAGGATGATCGGCTCGGCACTGGCAGCGATGCTGCGCTGCAGTTCGGCGACCCAGTCTTCGCGGCGCGGTAGGAGCCAGTCCTGCTGCTCCACCCGTGCGCTGCCCGGCAGGGTTCGATGCCAATGGCTCTGCCAGTGCTCATCGGGCGAGCCGTGCCAGCCCGGCACGATCAGATAACGGATGCTGCGCATATCGGCGCCTCCTGTGATTCATGGTGGCCAGTCTAGGCAGACGCAGAGCCAACTGAAAAAGAATAAGAAATTCTTTAATTATTCTATATCAGCATATAGAGCACACCTCTCGGCTGCACCCGCTTTATTCCTTAAAGATCTATAAATGTTCTTAAACAATATTTTTAAGAATATTTCGGCTATCCCTATTATCCGCTCCACGCCTTGCTGGCTACGGCCGTTTCGGCCGTCACGAAAGGCTTTCACGGAGAACCGAAATGACCGCGACCATTCGCAACCTCGAGGGGCAGGACGAAGCCAGCATCCTGCGCGAGATCCACAGTGCCTTGCACGGCCTCAAGTTCGGCTCGGTGGAAATCACCGTGCACAACGGCCAGGTGGTGCAGATCGAGCGCAAGGAGAAGTTTCGCCTGCAGCCGACCACCAAGAACGCCTGACTCTACCTACCCCATCCATCAGCCCGACTGGACCACCGGAGGGCGTGACCATGAAACGAGCCGAGACCATGAACACGCACCGGTACTGCAGCTGTCGTCCGCGAATGCGGAGCTAATCGGATCGATGAAAACCACCTGACACAGGCAATCTACGTAGCAACCAGCTCAGGCTGGCTTCTGCCTCGCTCTGCCTGTCTCCCAGCGGGATTCACGCGACCGCACCTGAAGCGCCAACACATACCAAATTTAGTTTTTTCAGGAGCTGCACCATGTCCATTCGTCGCTTCGCCCTCGCCGCCCTGGCGAGCGCGCTGATCGGCAGCCACGCGCTGGCCGCCGACACCCTGCTCAACGTGTCCTACGACCCGACCCGCGAGCTTTACTTGGAATTCAACGATGCCTTCAACAAGCACTGGCAGGCCCAGGGCCATGAGCCGATCAAGGTTCAACAGTCCCACGGCGGCTCGGGCAAGCAGGCCCGTGCGGTAATCGATGGGCTGCGTGCCGACGTGGTGACGCTGGCGCTGGCCGGCGACATCGATGAACTGCACCGCCTCGGCAAACTGATCCCCGAGGATTGGCAGACCCGCCTGCCGGACGCCAGCACGCCCTATACCTCGACCATCGTGTTCCTCGTTCGCAAGGGCAATCCGAAGGGCATCAAGGACTGGGACGACTTGGTCAAGCCGGGCGTCGAGGTGATCACGCCGAACCCGAAGACCTCTGGCGGTGCGCGCTGGAATTTCCTCGCCGCCTGGGCCTACGCCCAGCAGAAATTCGGCGACGAGCAGCAGGCCCAGGCCTTTGTCGAGAAGCTCTACAAGAATGTGCCGGTGCTCGATACCGGCGCCCGCGGCTCGACTGTCACCTTCGTCAACAACGGCATCGGCGACGTGCTGCTGGCCTGGGAGAACGAGGCCTTCCTGGCCCTGAAGGAACAGGGCGGTGATGATTTCGAGATCATCGCGCCTTCGCTGTCGATCCTTGCCGAGCCACCGGTGGCAGTAGTGGACAAGAACGTCGAGCGCAAGGGCACGCGGGCGCTGGCCGAGGCCTATCTGAACTACCTGTACAGCGAGGAAGGCCAGCGCATCGCGGCGAAGAATTTCTACCGGCCGCGCAACGCGAGCGTGGCCGCCGAGTTCAGGGACCAGTTCCCGGCGCTGAAGCTGGTCACCATCGACGGGGACTTCGGCGGCTGGAAGACCGCGCAGCCGAAGTTCTTCAATGATGGCGGCATCTTCGACCAGATCTACCAGACGCAGTAGGCCGTGGCTTCGTAGGGTGGATCGCGCTTCATCGATCCACCATCGCCCCCGGAGAGGGCCGCCGGTGGAAGTAAAAAGCGACTTCCACCCTACACGCTTCGCTTCAGCTGACACCTTGCTCGGCAGTTCGTAGGGTGGATCGCGCTTCACCGATCCACCATCGCTCCCACCCGGAGGGCGATGGTGGAAGTGAAAGGCGACTTGCACCCTGCAGGCTGCGCTCGTCACGCCAGTCGCTCGAATAAAGGCAACGTCCATGTCCCGATCTACCTCCGTCATACCCGGCTTCGGGCTGACGCTGGGCTACACCCTGGTGTACCTCAGCCTGTTGGTGCTGATTCCCCTGGGTGCGCTGTTTCTCAAGACCACCGAGCTCTCGTGGGCGCAGTTCATCGCCATCGTCAGTGCGCCGCGTGTACTGGCGGCACTGAAACTCAGCTTCGGCACCGCCTTCGTCGCCGCTGTACTCAACGGCATCATCGGCACGCTGCTGGCCTGGGTGCTGGTGCGCTATCGCTTTCCCGGCCGCAAGATCATCGAGGCGATGATCGACCTGCCCTTCGCCCTGCCGACAGCGGTGGCCGGCATTGCGCTGACCGCGCTGTACGCACCGAACGGGCCGATCGGTCAGTTCGCTACCGACCTGGGCTTCAAGATTGCCTACAGCCCGCTGGGCATCACCCTCGCGCTGACCTTTGTCACCCTGCCCTTCGTGGTGCGCACCATTCAGCCAGTGCTGGCCGACATCCCGCGTGAAGTCGAGGAAGCCGCAGCCTGCCTCGGCGCGCGTCCGCTACAGGTGGTTCGTCACGTGCTGCTACCGGCGTTGCTTCCCGCCTGGCTCACCGGCTTCGCGCTGGCCTTTGCTCGCGGGGTCGGCGAGTACGGCTCGGTGATCTTCATCGCCGGCAACATGCCAATGAAGACCGAGATCCTGCCGCTGCTGATCATGGTCAAGCTGGATCAGTACGACTACGCCGGTGCCACGGCCATCGGCGTGCTGATGCTGGTGGTGTCGTTCGTCCTGCTGCTGCTCATCAACCTGCTGCAGCGCCGCATCGCGCATTCCTGAAGAGGCCACCGACATGACTACCGCTTCCCTATCGGGGACCGCAAACAGCACCGCCAATGCCACACGACGCGGCAACGCCCTCGGCCGTCGGCTATTGATCGCCGCTGCCTGGCTGGTCTTCGCGCTGTTCTTGCTGCTGCCGCTGCTGATCGTCGTCAGCGAGGCACTGAAGCAGGGCTTCGGCACTTTTTTCAGCGCGATCTTCGAGCCCGACGCCCTCGCCGCGCTGAAGCTGACCCTGCTCGCCGTGGGCATCTCGGTGCCGCTGAACCTGGTGTTCGGCGTCGCCGCCGCCTGGTGCGTGAGCAAGTACGAGTTCCGCGGCAAGAGCCTGCTGGTCACCCTGATCGACCTGCCGTTCTCGGTCTCCCCGGTGATCGCCGGGCTGATCTACGTGCTGCTGTTCGGCGCCCAGGGCTATTTCGGCGAGTGGCTGAGTGATCGCGATATCCAGATCGTCTTCGCCGTGCCGGGCATCGTCCTGGCGACGCTGTTCGTCACCGTGCCCTTCGTCGCCCGCGAGCTGATCCCGCTGATGCAGGAACAGGGCAGCACCGAGGAGGAAGCCGCGCGGCTTCTCGGCGCCAGCGGCTGGCAGATGTTCTGGCATATCACCCTGCCGAACATCAAATGGGGGCTGATCTACGGCGTGGTGCTCTGCACGGCGCGGGCCATGGGCGAGTTCGGCGCGGTGTCGGTGGTCTCCGGACATATCCGCGGGCTGACCAACACCCTGCCGCTGCACGTCGAGATTCTCTACAACGAATACAACCATGTCGCCGCGTTCAGCGTGGCCAGCCTGCTGCTGGGCCTGGCGCTGGTGATCCTGCTGCTCAAGCAGTGGAGCGAGTCGCGTATCGCCCGCCTGCACGCCAACGCCGAGGAATGACCATGTCGATCGAGATCAGCCACATCAACAAGCGCTTCGGCCAGTTCCAGGCATTGAAGGCGATCAACCTGCATATCCAGAGCGGCGAACTTGTCGCCCTGCTCGGCCCGTCCGGCTGCGGCAAGACCAGCCTGCTGCGCATCATCGCCGGGCTGGAAACGCCGGACAGCGGCAGCATCGTCTTCCATGGCGAAGATGTCTCCAGCCGCGATGTGCGCGACCGCAATGTCGGCTTCGTCTTCCAGCACTACGCACTGTTCCGCCACATGACGGTATTCGAAAACGTCGCTTTCGGCCTGCGCATGAAGCCGAAAAAGCAGCGGCCGAGCGATGCGGTGATCGCCGAGAAGGTGCATGAACTGCTCGGCCTGGTGCAACTCGACTGGCTCGCCGACCGCTACCCCGAGCAGCTCTCCGGCGGCCAGCGCCAGCGCATCGCCCTGGCCCGTGCGCTGGCGGTCGAGCCCAAGGTGCTGCTGCTCGACGAACCCTTCGGTGCGCTGGACGCCAAGGTGCGCAAGGAACTGCGCCGCTGGCTGGCCCGCCTGCACGAGGACGTGCATCTGACCAGCGTGTTCGTCACCCATGATCAGGAAGAAGCGATGGAAGTCGCCGACCGCATCGTGGTGATGAACAAGGGCGTGATCGAGCAGATCGGCACGCCGGCGGAGGTCTACGCCAACCCCGCCAGCGAGTTCGTCTATCACTTTCTCGGCGACGCCAATCGTCTGCAGCTGGACGATCAGCGCAGTGTGCTGTTCCGCCCGCACGAGGTTGCCCTGAGTCGCGAAGCGGTGGCCGAGCACCTGGCCGGCGAGGTACGCGATATCCGCCCGCTTGGTGCGCTGACCCGGGTCACGCTCAAGGTGGCCGGTCAGGCCGAGCCGATCGAGGCGGAAGTCGGCAACGACCACGCCAGCCTCGTGGGCGTGCAGCGCGGCACCACCTTGTTTTTCATGCCGATCGTTAGCACCGGGCAATCAGGGTTGCCATGGTCGGGCTGCGTTTGATTACTGAGTTGCGGCGTTTGTCGATGTGCCAATTGCCCGGCCGTTAGAGGCTGAGCGGTGGGCAGCGTTTTTCGACAGGCACAAAAAAAGCTGCCCTTGGGCAGCTTCTCTTGTCTCATCACTTCCAAAGGAAGTGAGCGGAGTTATATGGCGCAGCGGACGGGACTCGAACCCGCGACCCCCGGCGTGACAGGCCGGTATTCTAACCGACTGAACTACCGCTGCGCGTCGGCCGGACTTTCGTCCGAAATCTCACAAAGGTTGGTGGCTGATGACGGGATCGAACCGCCGACCCCCTGCGTGTGATGCAGGTGCTCTCCCAGCTGAGCTAATCAGCCGATCGCCTTGCGAGGCGCGCAATTTACTCACCCCCCTATGCTAAGTCAACAACAGCATTGAATTTTTTTTAAGAAACTGTGGTCAACTGGTGCTGCCACGTCGCTTTGTAACCTTGCCGGCGCACTCTCGGTCTGCCAAGGCTGGCTGCAAATTAGCTGCGGCATCTTCGAAAGTGTTCTAAAAGTGCTGTATCGCCTGACAGAGGCTGCCCGCGAACAGGGAACCGAACAACAAAAGCGCCACGGAGTATTTCGCTTGCCACTGCCGGGAAAACTGCGCAATTACCGCCGCTACACCCCACTGATAATCAGCACCGTGCTTCTCTGCCTGTTCGCGTTCTATCTCGCGACGCAGATCGAGCAATGGATGACGCTGTCCCGCCCCCCTGCTCCGGCGGATATTTATGAGCAAGGCGGCGGGACCCCGGGCGGACCGGACATGCAGCGGTTGGAGATACTTTTCGGCTCGCCCGCCCCATCCGATACGGTCGCCCCCTCCGCAGCCGCCAGCGGGTTCACCCTGCGTGGCAGCTTCGTGCATGCAGAACCGCAGCGCTCCAGCGCCATCGTCCAGGTCGACGGACAGCCACCTAGGCTTTACTGGCAGGGTGAGGAGCTGGCCAGTGGTGTCAGCCTGCACAAGGTCTACCCTGATCGAGTCGAACTGTCGCGTAACGGCACCGTTGAGGTCCTGCATTTCCCGCAGACCCGCTCACCAAGCTACATTCCCGACGAACTGAGCGACACGTCCTATCAGGACGAAGCACCCTATGCCGAGCCACCGAACGACGAAACGCAGCTGATGCAGCAACAGATGGACACCTTGCGCCAGCAGCTGGAAGACGCCGTCAACCAGCCCGATGCCACTCCCGCCAACGACCAGCCCATGGAAGACGATTGACCGATGCCGAAGCCTTTTTCGCGCCCGTTGCTTGCCCTACTCGCCACCAGCCTGCTGGCCGCCCCCCTCCCATTGCTTGCCGCCGAGCCTGGTATCGAGCCAAGCAATACCCGACAGGATGGCTGGACCATCAACCTGAAGGATGCGGATATCCGCGCCTTCATCGATCAGGTTAGCCAACTTAGCGGCCAGACTTTTATCGTCGACCCGCGTGTGAAGGGTCAAGTCAGCGTGGTTTCTAACGCCACGCTGTCGCTGAGCGAGGTGTATCAGCTGTTTCTTTCGGTCATGGCCACGCATGGCTTCAGCGTACTAACCCAGGGCGACGTGGCTCGCGTTGTGCCGAACGCCGAAGCCAAAGCCGAGGCAGGCGGCGGCCCGTCCGGCGGTGACCAGCTGGAAACTCGAGTGATTCAGGTACAGCACACGTCCGCCGCGGAACTGATACCGCTGATCCGTCCGCTGGTGCCGCAGTTCGGTCATCTCGCCGCCGTCTCGTCTGCCAACGCACTGATCATCAGCGACCGCAGCGCCAACATCGCCCGCATTCAGGATCTGGTGCGCCAACTCGATCGAGCCGAAAGCAACGATTACGCTGTGCTCAACCTGCAACATGGCTGGGCTGTGGATATCGCCGAGGTGCTACGCAACTCACTGATGCGCGGTGAAGCGAAAACCACTGCCGGCGTACAGATCATCGCCGACTCGCGCACCAACCGACTGATCTTCATCGGTCCCAGCGAAGCCCGTGGCAAGCTGGCCTCGCTGGCGCAGACCCTCGACACGCCGACCACGCGCTCGGCCAACACACGCGTCATCCGCCTACGACACAACGATGCGAAATCGCTAGCCGAAACCCTCGGCGACATTTCCGAAGGGCTGAAGAATCCCGAAAGCGGCGAAACCGCGACAACCCGACCACAAAACATCCTGATCCGTGCCGACGAAAGCCTGAATGCCCTGGTACTGCTCGCCGACCCGGAGCTGATCGGCACCATGGAAAGCATCGTCCGGCAGCTGGATGTACCTCGGGCCCAGGTGATGGTCGAGGCCGCAATCGTCGAGGTATCAGGCGACATCACTGACGCTCTCGGCGTGCAGTGGGCGGTGGACGCACGCGGCAGCACTGGCGGCGCCGGCGGCATCAGCTTCGGCAACACCGGTATTTCGGTAGGCAGCGTGCTCAACGCGATCAACGAGAACGAAATCCCCGATAACCTGCCCGATGGCGCGATCATCGGCGTCGGCACCCGCAGCTTTGGCGCGCTGATTACCGCACTGTCCTCCAACAGCAAGAGCAATCTGTTGTCCACGCCAAGCTTGCTGACGCTGGACAATCAGGAAGCGGAAATTCTCGTCGGGCAGAACGTGCCGTTCCAGACCGGCTCCTACACCACCGATGCAGCCGGAGCGAACAACCCGTTCACCACCATCGAGCGCCAGGACATCGGCGTCACGCTCAAGGTAACCCCGCATATCAACGAGGGCGCGACACTGCGCCTGCAGATCGAGCAGGAAATCTCCTCAATTGCACCCAGCGCCAGCCTGACGGCGCAGGCAGTGGATCTGGTGACCAACAAGCGCGCCATCAAGAGCACCATCCTTGCCGAGGATGGCCAGGTCATCGTGCTCGGCGGCCTGATTCAGGACGACGTCACCCGCACCAACGCCAAGGTGCCGCTGCTCGGAGACATTCCATTCCTGGGCGCACTGTTCCGCTCGACGCAGGAGACCCACATCAAACGCAACCTGATGGTATTTCTGCGACCCACGGTCATTCGCGACCGGGCCGGTCTGGCGGCTCTTTCCGGGAAGAAATATAGCGATATACGGGTTATCGAAACGGACTCAGCCAGCCCCAGCATCCTGCCGGCGAATCCTGCGCAACTGTTCGACGGACGGGGCGAACCCGCACCGGCGATCGATCTGCGTCAGTAAAGATCAGGACCAAACCGCTTCGCGCCCAGACCTGCTTACGCAGGCTGGGCCACGGAATGCTGTATACGCAACTTAGAGCGCGGCGAGACCGCGAGCTAGATCGGCCTTGAGGTCAACGACGTCTTCCAGACCGACCGCTACCCGAATCAGGCTGTCCGAGATGCCTGCGGTCGCACGATCCTCGGCCGACAACCGACCATGTGTGGTCGAGCCAGGATGGGTGATGGTGGTCTTACTGTCGCCCAAATTGGCCGTGATCGAGATCAGTCGAGTCGCATCGATGAAGCGCCATGCGGCCTCCTTGCCTCCGGCAACCTCGAAGCTCACCACCGCACCAAACCCCTTCTGCTGACGCTTCGCCAGCTCGTGCTGTGGATGGCTGGACAAACCCGCATAGTAGACGCGCTCGATACCGGGCTGCTGCTCAAGCCATGCAGCAAGTTCCTGAGCGCTGGTGCAGTGCGCTTGCATGCGCAGCCGCAGCGTTTCCAGCCCCTTGAGGAATACCCAGGCGTTGAACGGACTGAGCGTCGGCCCGGCAGTACGCAGGAACCCGACCACCTCCTTCATTTGTTCGCTACGACCGGCAACGACACCACCCAAACAGCGGCCCTGACCGTCGATGTACTTCGTCGCGGAATGAATGACGATATCGGCACCCAGTGCCAGCGGTTGCTGCAACACCGGCGTGCAGAAGCAGTTATCGACCGCCAGCATCGCCCCCTTGGCATGACAGAGTTGCGCCAGCGCGGCGATATCCACCAACTCGGCCAGCGGGTTGGATGGCGACTCGACGAACACCAGCTTGGTGTTCTCCTTGAACACCGATTCCCAGGCGGAAAGATCGGTCAGCGGGACGTAGTCAACCTGCACCCCGAAGCGCTTGAAGTACTTCTCGAACAGCGAAACGGTGGCGCCGAATACACTGCGCGACACCAGCACATGATCACCGGCCGAACAGAGACTCATGACGGTAGCGAGAATGGCCGCCATGCCGGACGCCGTAGCAACCGCCTGTTCAGCGCCTTCCAGCGCCGCCATACGCTCTTCGAAAGCCCGCACGGTCGGGTTGGTGTAACGCGAATAGACATTACCCGGTACATCACCCGCAAAGCGGGCCGCAGCATCGGCAGCACTGCGGAACACATAACTGGAGGTGAAGAACAGCGGCTCACCGTGCTCGCCCTCCGGCGTGCGTCGTTGCCCGGCGCGCACCGCCAGAGTGTCGAGCCCGACACCCTGTAGATCGCTGTCCAGACGGCCAGCTTGCCATTCAGTCGTCATAGCTATACCTCAGCCCGGGCAGCCGAGGCCGCCACTGGCATGAATCAGTTGTTGTAGAGGTCGATGATGGCGCTGACCGCGTTGGTTTTGACCTTGCTTAGGTCATTGCGCGCCTGCTCAATCTTGTGCAGATAGGCTTCGTCGATGTCGCCAGTTATGTAATTGCCATCAAAAACGGCGCAATCGAAGTTGTCGATCTTGACCTTACCGCCGCCTACCGCGTCGATGAGGTCCTCCAGATCCTGGTAGACCAGCCAGTCGGCGCCGATCAGCTCGGCAACCTCTTCGGTGCTGCGGTTGTGTGCGATCAGCTCGTGCGCGCTGGGCATATCAATCCCGTAAACGTTCGGGTAACGCACCGCCGGCGCGGCCGAGCAGAAGTAGACATTCTTCGCCCCGGCTTCACGTGCCATCTGAATGATCTGCTTGCAGGTGGTGCCGCGCACGATGGAGTCGTCCACCAGCATCACGTTCTTGCCGCGAAACTCGAGATCGATGGCATTGAGCTTTTGCCGTACCGACTTCTTCCGCGCCGCCTGCCCCGGCATGATGAAAGTCCGGCCGATGTAGCGATTCTTCACGAAGCCTTCGCGAAACTTCACACCAAGGCGGTTGGCCAGCTCAAGCGCAGCGGTACGGCTGGTGTCGGGGATCGGAATAACCACGTCGATATCGTGCTCGGGTCGCTCGCGCAGAATCTTGTCGGCCAGCTTCTCACCCATGCGCAGGCGTGCCTTGTACACCGAAACGCCGTCCATCAGGGAATCAGAGCGTGCCAGGTAGACATACTCGAAGATGCACGGGGCGAGCTTTGGCGCGTCTGCGCACTGACGGGTGAACAGCTTGCCGTCGGTGGTTATGTACACTGCTTCGCCCGGCGCCAGGTCGCGAATCAGGGTAAACCCGAGCACATCGAGCGAGACGCTTTCGGAAGCGATCATGTACTCGACACCCTCGTCGGTGTGACGCTGACCGAAGACGATGGGGCGGATTGCGTTGGGATCACGGAATCCGACGATGCCGTAGCCAGTGACCATAGCCACCACCGCATAACCGCCGCGGCAGCGCTCGTGAACCTTGCTCACCGCAGCGAAGACGTCTTCTTCGGTCGGCTGCAACTTGCCACGTACCGCCAACTCATGGGCGAACACGTTGAGCAGCACTTCCGAGTCGGAATTGGTGTTCACGTGACGCAGATCCGACTCGTAGATTTCCTTGGTCAGCTGATCGACGTTAGTCAGATTGCCGTTGTGCGCCAACGTGATGCCATAAGGCGAGTTAACGTAGAACGGCTGAGCCTCGGCAGAGCTGGAACTGCCGGCAGTGGGATAACGGATATGGCCGATGCCCATATTGCCAACCAGGCGCTGCATGTGGCGCTGCTGGAAGACATCACGAACCAGCCCGTTGTCCTTGCGCAAAAACAGGCGCCCGTCGTGACTGGTCACGATACCGGCTGCATCCTGGCCGCGGTGCTGCAGTACGGTAAGCGCGTCATACAGCGCCTGATTGACGTTCGACTTACCGACGATGCCGACAATGCCACACATGCAAGGAACCTCTCAGTTATTACAGGCAGACCGGATACGACGGCAGGCCGGGCATCCGTGAAAAAAGAGTCAACCGGGCGGGTTGAGCTAACCGGCAAACCACTGGCCACTGAACCCGAGAATGAGATTCTTCGACCAGTCAGCGATCAATAGAAAGTGCGGCAATAGTTCAGACTCGCGCCACCAGAGGTCCTGCTCGACCGGCGCCAGGCTCAGCAAGCCTGCCAAAACCACTACCAACAGCCCGCCACGCGCCGCACCGAAGACCATACCGAGGAACCGGTCGGTACCGGACAAACCCGTCACTCTGATCAGTTCACCGATCAGAAAATTCACCAGGGCCCCAACTAGCAAGGTGGCCACGAACAGCAATGCGCAGGCGGCGATGACTTGCGCCGACGGCGTGCTGATGTATTCCGCGAGATGGTGGGACAGCGCACCACCAAACATCCATGCGACCACGCCGGCGATGATCCAGGTAACCAGCGAAAGCGCTTCCTTGACGAAGCCGCGCTTCAAGCTGATCAGGCTCGATACTGCAATAACGGCGATGATGGCCCAATCGACCCAGGTGAATGCCACGATGTCTTCTGCAAAGGGGAAAAGGCGGCGCATTTTAGCAGAGCGCGAGCGCCAGGGGTACGCGCCGGTTACCCGGCGATGGGAGGACAACCGCGGCTGGTGGTCCGCTACCTGACCAGCCGCTCAGCGAATCAGCTGCCTTCCGGCTTGAAGCGCACGACGAAGCCATCGAGCTTCTGCTGGCGCTGCAACACGTCGCGAAGCCTGTTTGCTTCACTGCGCTCCACCAGCGGTCCAACGAAAACCCGATTCATGCCGTCTGCGGTGCGGATGTAGGCGTTGTAACCCTGGGAGCGCAGCGTCTGCTGGAGACTCTCGGCGCTGGCACGATTGGACAGGCTGGCCAGCTGGACGGCCCAACTGACTGGCAAATTGTTGTTATCCAAGCGTGTCTCAGCTGTCGGTGACTGCGGTTGCGCAGCAGGCGCTGTAGGGGCAGGAGCTGGCTCGATCGGAGCTACAGGCTCGCTCGGTGCGGGATCTCGCTCGGCGACCGCAGGAGCCGTAGCTGGCTCAGCGCCCTCTTCAATGATCTCAAACCCTTCCGGCACGGAGCCTGGCTCCTGCTCCGGTTCGGGCACATCGACCGACTGCATCTCGATTTCGGCAACCACCGGTGCTGCGGGAATGGTGGGCGCATCGACGGTGACGTGGCGCAGGTCGTCTTCCCGATTGAACAGCATCGGAACAAAAATCACCGCCAGCGCGATCAGCACCAATGCGCCAACCATGCGTTGCAGCAGTCCCTTATCGAGCATCGCCATCGCCACTTTCCTCCGCCTGTTGTTCCAGCCATTCAAGCGCTGCAGCCACGCAATAGAACGATCCGAACACCAATACTTCGTCATCGGGTTCAGCCTTGGCGCACTGAGCGTCGAGCGCCTGCTCGATGCTCGCATACTCGCTGACCGGCGCTCCTCGCTCAAGCAGCGCGGCGGACAACTGTGTAGCTGATTGCGTACGGGGTGTAGGCAGCGGGGCAACCGCCCAGTCAGCGATAGAGGTCCGCAACGCGTCAAGCACGCCATCGAGATCCTTGTCTGCCAGCAATCCGAATACGGCCAGTCGCCGACCGCCGATCGGTCGCTGCTCGATGCGTCGAGCGAGATAACTGGCCGCATGCGGGTTGTGGCCGACGTCCAGCAGCAGCGACACCTTGCGGCCACGCCAGCTGATCTGCCGACTATCGAGACGGCCCGTCACGCGGGTCTGCTGGAGCGCAGTTGACAAAATCACCGAGTCCCACGGCAAACCCAGCGAAGCATAAGCCTGCAGGGCCAATGCAGCGTTCTCTACCGGCAGGGACAACAACGGCAGCCCGTGCAACTCCAAAGGCTCGCCCGCTGGGCCGATTCCCCGCCAATGCCAAGCGAGGGGATCGACCGCAAGATCAAAATCGCGCCCGCGCAGCAACAGCGGCACCCTCAGCGATTTCGCCTGTTCGAGCAACGGTGCAGGAGCATCCAGATCACCACAGAGTGCCGACTTACCTGCACGCAGGATTCCGGCTTTTTCGTACGCAACGCTTTCGCGGGTATCTCCCAGCCAGTCGGCATGATCAAGGCCGATATTGGTAATCACGGCCAGGTCGGCATCGACAATGTTGACCGCATCGAGACGACCACCAAGGCCAACTTCTAGCACCGCAGCGTCGAGTTGGGCACGCTCGAACAACCAAAAGGCCGCGAGCGTACCCATCTCGAAATAGGTCAGAGAAATGTCACCACGAGCCGCCTCGACTGCGGCAAATGCCTCGCACAGCTCCCGATCACTCGCCTGACAGCCGCTGAGCTGAACCCGCTCGTTGTAGCGCAGTAAGTGCGGGGAACTGTAGCTGCCGACCTTCAGCCCCTGACTTCTCAACAGCGAGACGATGAAGGCGCAGGTGGAACCCTTGCCATTGGTTCCGGTAACAGTGACAACCAACGGCGCCGGCCGCGTCAGGCCAAGCCGAGCCGACACCGCCCGAACCCGATCCAGCCCCATATCAATGGCAGACGGATGCAGTTGCTCCAGGTAGGCAAGCCAGTCGGCGAGGCTCCGGTCGGTCATGCAGTGGCCGTTACCTGAGCGGGTTCGACAGGGCTTGGCAATTTCTGCATCTGCGCCAAAAGACGCGACAGGCGTGCGCGCAGCTCCGAGCGAGGGATGATCAAGTCGATAGCGCCGTGATCCAACAGGAACTCGCTACGCTGGAAACCTTCCGGCAGTTTTTCCCGTACCGTCTGCTCGATCACGCGAGGACCAGCGAAGCCGATCAGGGCCTTCGGCTCTGCGACGATCACATCACCCAGCATGGCCAGACTGGCGGAGACGCCGCCGTAGACCGGGTCGGTAAGCACGGAGATGAACGGCAGCCCCTCTTCACGCATCCGTGCCAGCACAGCGGAGGTCTTGGCCATCTGCATCAGCGAAATCAAGGCCTCTTGCATCCGCGCGCCGCCGGAAGCGGAGAAACAGATCAGCGGGCAACGCTTTTCCAGAGCCACGTTGGCAGCACGAACGAAGCGCTCACCGACGATCGCCCCCATAGAGCCGCCCATGAAGGAAAACTCAAAAGCGCAGGCCACAACGGGAACGTTGACTACCTTACCGCTCATCGCGACGAGAGCATCCTTTTCGCCGGTCTGCTTCTGCGCCGCAGACAAACGATCTTTGTACTTCTTGCTGTCACGGAACTTGAGGCGGTCAACCGGCTCCAGTTCCGCGGCGATTTCCTCGCGGCCTTCGGCATCCAGGAAGATATCGAGCCGGGTACGGGCATCGATACGCATGTGGTGCTGGCATTTCGGACAGACATCGAGGGTCTTTTCCAGCTCGGGACGATACAGAACCGCCTCACAGGACGGGCACTTGTGCCAGAGGCCTTCCGGGACCGAACTCTTCTGCGTCTCCGAGCGCATGATCGAAGGGATCAGTTTGTCTACCAGCCAGTTGCTCATGCTCTTGTTCTCCAAAGCTTCAGTCCCGAGCGCACTCGCGCTGCGGGCAGATTCATCGTTGCGACCGATGTACGCGGGCACTTTAGGTCGCGTGAGCGATGCGCCTATACCAGGCGCAGCCGCAAAACTCCGATTTCCACCACATGGGGAAATCCACAAACACTGTGCTGGTCTCACCAGCGACTCGTTACTGGACGGCCACGGCAGGCCGGGCGTCACATGGCCGAGCGAACGCTCCGAACGAAAGCCTGGACCTTGCTCGCATCCTTGATACCCTTGCTCGCTTCCACGCCACCGCTGACATCTACGGCGTACGGCCTAACCTGGGCAATGGCCTGCTGGACATTATCTATTGTCAGACCTCCCGCAAGAATCAACGGCTTGGCCAGCGTAGGCGGAATCAGCGACCAATCGAATCGTTCGCCCGTCCCGCCCGGCACGCCAGCGACAAATGTATCCAGGAGAATACCGCTGGCATTGGCGTAGCGAGCAATTTGGGCTGCAATGTCCTCATCGCCGCCAACTCGTAGCGCCTTGAACCAGGGGCGACGGAAGCCTTCGCAATCCACTGGTGTCTCATCGCCATGGAATTGCAGAACATCCAGCGGAACAGCGTCGAGAATCTCATTGACTTCGCCCCGACTGGCGTTAACGAACAGGCCGACGGTAGTAACGAAAGGAGGCAGGGCCGCAACAATTTCGCGGGCCTGTTGCACGGTCACAGCGCGAGGACTCTTGGGGTAGAAAACCAAACCGATGGCATCAGCCCCTGCATGAGCGGCAACCAAAGCGTCTTCGACGCGAGTGATCCCGCATATCTTGCTGCGAACGACGGACAATGGTTGCTTACCTATCAAAAGGGAAACCGGATGGTAACAAAAGACCTGCGACCTG
Source organism: Stutzerimonas decontaminans (assembly GCF_000661915.1). Taxonomy (NCBI): domain Bacteria; kingdom Pseudomonadati; phylum Pseudomonadota; class Gammaproteobacteria; order Pseudomonadales; family Pseudomonadaceae; genus Stutzerimonas; species Stutzerimonas decontaminans. Next base: position 2,808,445 of record NZ_CP007509.1, read on the forward strand.
CAAGCGAATAGGCCACGCCGCTTGCGCTAGCCCCATCAGCGGCGAACGTCCGGCAAACCCGAGAGGAAGTGCGGACCGAGATAGCGCTTAGGCAGGTCGAACTCTTCGGGATAATCGACCTCGATGAGATAAAGCCCGTACGGGTGCGCCGTCACTCCGCCCGTTCGGCGTACCCGCGACTGCAGCACTTCTGCCGCCCACTCTACCGGTCGCTCGCCAGCACCAATCGTCATGAGCACTCCGGCGAAGTTGCGCACCATATGGTGCAGAAAGGCATTGGCTCGCACATCAATGACGATCAGCCGGCCATGCTCGAGAAGTTCCAGATGATGGATGGTTTTGATCGGCGACTTGGCCTGACATTGCCTGGCTCGGAAAGCACTGAAATCGTGAGTGCCGACAAATGCCGCGGCGGCAGCGCGCATACGCTCGATATCGAGCGGGCGATGGTTCCAGGTTACCTCTTCAGCCATATGCGCCGGACGGATCTGATCGTTGTAGATCACATAACGGTATCGGCGAGCCATGGCACTGAAGCGGGCATCGAAATGGCGCGGCATCTCTTTCGCCCAGGTAACGCTGATATCAGACGGTAAGTTCATGTTCGCGCCCATGACCCATGCATGCATGCTGCGCGAGACAGGCGTATCAAAATGAACCACCTGACCGCTGGCGTGCACCAGCGCATCGGTGCGTCCGGCACAGCTCAGGGTCACAGGCTGACCACCCGCGACTTTGCTCAGTGCGGTTTCGAGTGACTCTTGAATCGACGGCACACCTGCGCGCTGGCGCTGGAATCCGCGGTAGCGGGATCCCTTGTATTCGACGCCCAGAACGATCCTGGAAACGCCGACGGCAGCCATTTCGGCTGCCGTTTCGGGTACTGCTTGGGTCATGATCAGGCTAGTTTGGCGAGCATATCCCGCGCCTCTTGCTGTTGGACATCGCTCCCCTCGGAAATCACTTCATCGAGGATATCGCGTGCACCTTCGGCGTCGCCCATATCGATATAGGCTCGGGCGAGATCCAACTTGGTGGTGGTTTCGTCGGTATCGGAGAAGAAGTCGAAATCGTCATCCACTCCGCCATCCGTACCGACGGCAGCCATATTGCTAGCGGAAACGTCGTGGGGCTCTTGCAAGTCTTTAGACAGATTCTCCAGATCGGCTTCCACTTCGTTCAGCTGCTCGGCAAAATCGTTCGGCTGCGCCTCGAGCTGTGGCTCATCAAGCGAAATATCGAAGCCATCGAGGAGTTCGTCATCTGAAGTGGCGGCAGGCTCAGCCAGCTCGAAATCGAGCTCATCACTTTCAACAGCGGCGGTTGAGTCTTCATCGAGGCTCAGCGAAAACTCATTGCTAGCAGACTCGGGACCCTTCTCACTATCCAGATCGAAAGAGAAGTCAGACAAATCGTCCTGCTTCGCTTCCGGAAGACTCTTCTCCTCTTCATCGAAAGAGAAATCGCTCACTGTGGACTGCACATCGCGCCCAGCTTCGGGCTCATCCAGCCCCAGATCATCGAAGTTAAATGCTTCGTCGTCCGATGCAGCGACAGGACGCTTGTCGTTCAGGTCGATGTCGAGATCGTCCAAACTGAGATCGAACGCATCATCCAGATCCTGACCTGCGGCCGGAGAAGCGGGATCATCCAACTGAAGGTCGTCAAGATCGAAGCTATCCACGTCCAGCTGAGTGGCAGTGGCCGTGGCGGCAACTGCAGACGCAGCAGAGGCTGTGATCATCGCGGGATATTTATGCTTCAGCTGCTCCACTTCGAACGCTGCACCGCCAATTTCGCGCAGCTCGGTTTCCTGACGAGCGAACCCCTCACGGTTGCCCAGCTCGGCGTAGACCTCCATGAGCTTCAAACGTAGGTCGCTGCGCTGCGGCTCGTCATTGAGTGCGTTCTGCAGCAATTCTGCAGCCTGGTTGAAGCGGCCATAGGCAATATAGATGTCCGCCTCAGCCAAGGCATCCCCAGTCGCGGTGGTCAGATCGTCAGATGCCGACGCACTGGTGGCTTGAAATGGAGCAGGTTCAGGCTGCTCCTGACCGATATCAACAAATTCAGGCGCGCCGACTCGCAAATCGTCGACTGCGTCGGCCGCCATCAGGCTTTCCTGTAGCTCGGCCTCTTTCATTGCATTGCGCCGCGATAGCGCCATCAATCCAACCAGCAGCAACAGCAGCGCGCCGCCACCCACTGCACCGAGCAGCAAGGTATTGGACATCAGATCGTCTATCAGGCCCTTGGGCTCTGGCTCGACTACCGGCGCTGCAGGCTTCACCGGAGCGGGTTTCGCTGCAGGCTTTGCAGCAGCGGGACGCTCGACCGGTGCAGGAGCGGCGGCCGCTGCCGGCTCTTGCTGACTGCCTGCCGCCAAGTCGGCCTGGGAGTCGGCGCCATCTGTACCCGCACTGTTCGCTACGTCTTGCGCTGACTGAGACTCGCCCACGGTAGCAGCTGGCTGACCGGCCGAGTCACTCGCAGAAGGCACCTGGCCGTCGGCACTTAGCTGTACCTGAAGCTTGGCAAGCTGATCATCCTTGAGCTGCATCAGGCGCTGCAGTTTTTCCAGCTGCCCTTGCAGATCATTCAAACGGTCTTTCAGCTCATCGTTTTCACGGCGACTGGAATCGAGGCTTTCCTGCGTCACGGCAAGTTTGTCACGCAAGGCCTTGCCACCATCGGCAGAGCCGGTGTCGGAACCCGCAGTGGACTTGCCAGCATCGGCAGCCACCAGTCGCAGGCTGTCCCCACTATCGCTACGTGATGGGGCAGCGCCCGCCTCCGTGCGACGAGTCGCATCGATCTGACGAGCGCCTGCGACTGCACCGGTCCGGCCCTGGCGCCAGGCCGCATTTTGCTCTGCAACCTGAGCTATTGCTTCACCCTGGGAACGCTTGGAGATCTGCTGAGCGTCTGGCAGGCGAAGCACCTGGCCGCTCTTCATGCGATTGATATTGCCGCCAATGAAGGCGTCCGGATTGAGGTCCTGAATCGCCAGCATTGTCTGATGTACCGTGCCGCTATGGCGATTGCGCTCAGCTATATCCCAGAGCGTATCGCGGGCAGACGTCTTGTATTCGCTGCCATCCTGCTGTGCGGCCGTTGCCACGCTGGCTGCGGGCGCGACGGACGGACGGACAGGTGCAGAGCGCGCCGGTTCGACGGCGCGTGCCGGAGCAGAAATAGGCAGCTGGGGTGCAGCCGCGGCGGCGGTTTCAGGCGAATATAGCGGCGGGTCCAGCAGCAAGGTGTATTCGCGCAGCAAGCGACCGTTGGGCCAAAGAACCTCTACGAGGAAATTGAGATACGGTTCGCGTACCGGCTTGCTTGAGGAGACCTGAATGACGCTTTTTCCGTTAGGCCGAAGTACAGGAGTGAACTTCAGATCGGTCAGAAAATATTGACGATCAATACCGGCGCGGTTGAATTCCTCAAGCGATGCGAGGACTGGGATAACCTCTCCCGGAGCCAGGCTTTTGGCATCCAGCAGCTCGATTTCCGCTATCAGAGGTTGATTCAATGACGACTGAAGCGTGACCTCTCCCAACCCAAGCGCGTGGGCCATTTCTGTAGTCAGCGCGGTAGCAGCCGCGATTGCCAGCACCAGATTGCGAACCCGAACCATTATTTAATCCCTTGTTTATCTTTTTCTCGAACTACGAGAGGGTCTTATTTCACTGCCCGCGCCACCTAGAGGTGGCTCCCCATCAGCGATAAGCCGTTCAGCGCATCGGCTAGAAATATTCTTCGAATTACCAGTAAGTATCTTTTACAGATAGTCTTTTATCAACAACTCACCGGACTGCACAGCATTCAGTGCCGCGCCTTTTCGCACGTTATCAGACACAATCCACAAATTGACTTGGCGCGGATCGCAGATACCGCAGCGGACTCTACCGATGTAGATGACATCCTGTCCGATCGCATCACTGACAGCCGTAGGGTAGTCATCCGACGCCACGACTTCGATCCCCGGAGCCGCTTCGAGGGTCGCGGATAACAACTGCGCATCGGCGTCACGACTACCGCGCAACGAGACTACAAGACTTTCACCAAAAAATACCGGCGCCTGGATGAACGTCACGGAAACCTCAAGCTGAGGACTGTCTAGAAGCTGGCGAAGCTCATCGACCAAGCGTCGTTCCTGTGCCGCATGACCTTGCGCATCGACCCCCTCCGTCTGCGCAAGCATGTTGAACGCCACTTGCCGGCCAAATAGGCGGGGCTCCAATGGGCGAGCGTTCAGTAGCTCGGTCGTTTGCCGTGCAAGCTCTTTCACTCCTGCCGCGCCGCGACTGGAAACTGGCAAACACGCCGTCACCGTAATGCCATGCAAACCAAGCTGATGCCGGATGGGCGCCAGTGCGATAGCCAGTGCGACCGATTCCGGCAGAGGACTGGCAACGGCGCGGCGGCCCGTTTCGGAATCAAGCAGCGCGCCATTCACCTCAGGCACCAGACACGGTTGCTGCTCTACGGGAATCGAGCCTGAAAGATCAATGACCCGGCAGCCTGCAGTGATCGCCCTGACGTGGCACTCACTCACCAATGTCGAGGCACCGACGAGAAACACCAATTGCACGCGAGTGAAATCGAAGCGATCCGCGCCGCCGACGCGCAGATTGCGACCATTGAAAACAACCGTATGCCCAACGCCCTCATCGTCGTCCAGCAGGTGCAGCTCGCTTAGCGGAAACGCTCGCTCCTCAAGCACCTCGACCAATGCTTCGCCTACCAGGCTGACCGCTCCTACAACCGCAACACCAACATCTGTGGGCATCGCCACCTCCATGCATTAAGGACCGGCACTGTAACGAAATGACAGCTCGCTGCAAGCAGCGCCGCCGAGCGGCAGGCCGCGCAAACGAAAACGCCGCGAACAAGTCGCGGCGTTGGGTACTTCATGCAATGCGCATCAACGCTCCAGCAGGATTCGCAGCATGCGACGCAGCGGTTCTGCGGCCCCCCACAGCAACTGATCGCCTACGGTGAACGCGCCCAGATAGTGCGACCCCATGTTGAGCTTGCGTAGACGCCCGACCGGCACTGCCAGGGTGCCGGTGACTGCTGCGGGGCTAAGCTCCTGCATGCTGGCATCGCGGTGATTCGGCACCAGCTTGACCCAGGGGTTGTGCTGACTGATCAGCCCTTCGATATCCGAGATCGGCACATCTTTGTTCAGCTTGATGGTCAGCGCCTGGCTGTGACAGCGCATAGCTCCAACCCGCACGCAAATGCCATCGACCGGAATCGGACTCTTGAACCGACCAAGGATTTTGTTGGTTTCGGCCTGCGCCTTCCACTCTTCGCGGCTCTGCCCGTTGGGCAGCTCCTTGTCGATGTACGGGATCAGGCTGCCCGCCAGCGGCACACCGAAATTGTCGACCGGGAAGGCCTCGCTGCGCTGGGTTTCGGCGACCTTGCGGTCGATGTCGAGAATGGCGCTGGCAGGATTGGCCAAGTCATCGGCCACGGCCGCGTTGATCGCTCCCATCTGCTTGATCAGCTCGCGCATGTTCTGCGCGCCGGCACCGGACGCCGCCTGATAGGTCATGGCGCTCATCCACTCGACCAGGCCGGCCTCGAACAGGCCGCCGAGCCCCATCAGCGCCAGGCTGACGGTGCAGTTGCCACCGATATAGTTCTTGGTGCCGGCATCCAGCTGCTGGTCGATCACGCGGCGGTTCACCGGGTCGAGCACGATTACCGCATCGTCCTGCATACGCAGGGAGGACGCCGCGTCGATCCAGTAGCCCTGCCAGCCGGCCTCGCGCAGCTTGGGGAAGACTTCATTGGTGTAGTCGCCACCCTGACAGGTCAGGATCACATCGAGGCCTTTCAACTCGTCGATGTTGTAGGCGTCCTTCAGCGCAGCGGTTTCCTTGCCAATATCGGGGCCTTGGCCGCCGACGTTGGAAGTGGTGAAGAACACAGGCTCGATCAGGTCGAAATCCCGCTCTTCCAGCATCCGCTGCATGAGCACGGAACCGACCATACCGCGCCAACCGATCAGACCTACACGTTTCATCGCAACTACACCTATAGAAAAAGTGGCCCGCGCAGATTAAGGCGGGCCAGAAGATTACAACTTCGCGAGGGCCGCGACTACTGCATCGCCCATCGCCTGAGTACCGACTTTGTTACAACCTTCGGACCAGATGTCTCCGGTACGCAGCCCCTGATCGAGCACATCGCTGACCGCGCGCTCGATGGCATCGGCCGCGGCCACCTGGTTGAAGCTGTAACGCAGCATCATCGAAACGGAAAGAATGGTCGCCACCGGGTTGGCGATGCCCTGGCCAGCGATATCCGGCGCCGAACCGTGGCACGGCTCGTACATGCCCTTGTTGCCCGCGTCCAGCGAGGCGGACGGCAGCATGCCGATGGAGCCGGTCAGCATCGATGCCTCATCGGAAAGGATGTCGCCGAACATATTGTCGGTCACGATCACGTCGAACTGCTTCGGCGCGCGCACCAGCTGCATGGCCGCATTGTCGACGTACATGTGGCTGAGCTCGACCTCGGGATAGTCCTTGGCCACTTCCTCGACCACCGCGCGCCATAGCTGGCTGGAGGCCAGCACATTGGCCTTGTCCACCGAGCAGAGCTTCTTGTTGCGCACCATGGCCATATCGAAACCGACCTTGGCGATGCGACGAATCTCGCTCTCGCTGTACGGCAGCGTGTCGTATGCCATGCGCTCGCCGTTCTCCAGCACCTTGCTTTCGCGTGGCTTGCCGAAATAGATGCCGCCGGTCAGCTCGCGAACGATCAGGATATCGAGCCCCGCCACGATCTCAGGCTTGAGCGAGGACGCATCAGCCAGCTGCGGATAGAGCAATGCGGGACGCAGGTTGCCAAACAGCCCCAGCTCGGAGCGGATCTTCAGCAGGCCGCGTTCGGGACGAATGGCCGGATCGATCTTGTCCCACTTCGGACCGCCCACGGCGCCTAGCAGAATGGCGTCGGCGGCACGTGCACGCTCAAGGGTTTCGTCCGCCAGCGGTACGCCGTACTTGTCGACAGCCGCGCCACCCAGCTCGTCGTAGCTCAGCTCGAAGCCCAGCTCGAACTTGTCATTGGCAAGCTGCAGCACCTTGACCGCCTCGGCCATGATCTCCGGGCCAATACCATCACCGGGAAGAACCAGAATCTGTTTGCTCATTGCATTCCTCGATTTCTTGTTGGGCGGCTGGTGCTTTCATTCAGCATTCAGCCACCGAAATTCTGCAGAGGATGGATGAAGCGTCACCCACCCTACCTTCATCTCATTTGATCGCGCCGAACAGCCAGGGTTGGCTCTGCTGGTGGCCGACTTCGAATGCCTTGATAGCCTCGGCGTCCTGCAGGGTCAGACCGATATCGTCGAGGCCGTTAAGCAGGCAATGCTTGCGGAAGGCGTCGACTTCGAAGCGATACTGCTTGCCGTCCGGACGCGTCACGGTTTGCGCGGCCAGGTCGACTGTTAGCTGATAGCCCTCGGTCGCCTCGGCCTGCTGGAACAGTTCGTCCACCTCTTGTTCCTTCAGCACGATCGGCAGCAGGCCGTTCTTGAAACTGTTGTTGAAGAAGATGTCAGCAAAGCTCGGCGCAATGATGGTACGGAAGCCGTACTCCTCCAATGCCCAGGGCGCATGCTCGCGGGACGAGCCGCAACCAAAGTTCTCCCGGGCCAGCAGCACGCTAGCGCCCTGGTAGCGCGGAAAGTTCAGCACGAAGTCCTTGTTCACCGGACGCTGCGAGCAATCCTGGTTCGGCTGACCGACGTCCAGATAGCGCCACTCGTCGAACAGGTTGGGACCGAAGCCAGTGCGTTTGATCGACTTGAGAAACTGCTTGGGAATGATCTGATCGGTGTCGACATTGGCGCGATCGAGCGGGCAGACCAGGCCGGTGTGTTGGGTAAAGGCTTTCATCCGTTCTCTCCTCAGGCCTGGACCAGTTCGCGTACATCGATGAAGTGACCGGTTACCGCCGCAGCAGCAGCCATGGCCGGACTGACCAGATGCGTACGGCCACCGGCGCCCTGACGGCCTTCGAAGTTGCGGTTGGAGGTCGAGGCGCAATGCTCGCCACTACCGAGCTTGTCCGGGTTCATCGCCAGGCACATGGAGCAGCCCGGTTCGCGCCATTCGAAGCCGGCCTCGACGAAAATTTTGTCCAGCCCTTCAGCCTCGGCCTGCTGCTTGACCAGCCCGGAGCCCGGCACCACCAGCGCCTGCTTGACGTTGGCCGCAACCTTGCGGCCCTTGGCGACTTCCGCCGCCGCGCGCAGATCCTCGATCCGCGAGTTGGTGCAAGAACCAATGAACACGCGGTCCAGCTTGATCTCGGTGATCGGCTGGTTGGCATTCAGGCCCATGTACTTCAATGCGCGAACGATGGAATCGCGCTTGACCGGGTCGGCTTCGACGGCAGGATCCGGTACGTTCTGATCGACAGCCAGCACCATTTCCGGTGAGGTACCCCAGCTGACCTGCGGCTTGATGTCCTCGGCCTTGAGCTCGACGACAGTATCGAACACTGCGTCATCATCGGAGACCAGGCCCTTCCACAACTCGACGGCCTTGTCCCAATCGGCGCCTTTCGGAGCGTACGGGCGGCCCTCTACATAAGCGATGGTCTTTTCGTCGACCGCCACCATGCCCACGCGTGCACCAGCCTCGATGGACATGTTGCAGATGGTCATGCGCCCTTCCATGGACAGATCGCGAATCGCGCTGCCGGCGAACTCCAGGGCATGACCGTTACCACCGGCGGTGCCGATCTTGCCGATCACGGCCAGCACGATGTCCTTGGCGGTAACGCCGAATGGCAGCTTGCCTTCGACACGCACCTGCATGTTCTTCATTTTCTTGGCGACCAGACACTGCGTGGCGAGCACATGCTCGACCTCCGAGGTGCCGATGCCGTGGGCCAGCGCACCGAAGGCGCCATGGGTGGAGGTGTGCGAGTCACCGCAGACCACGGTCATGCCCGGCAGCGTCGCGCCCTGCTCCGGGCCGATGACATGAACGATGCCCTGGCGGACGTCGTTCATTTTGAATTCGAGGATGCCGAAGTCATCGCAGTTCTCGTCCAGTGTCTGCACCTGGATGCGCGACACCTCGTCGGCAATGGCTTCCAGACCGCCCTGGCGCTCGCCCTTGGTGGTCGGCACATTGTGGTCCGGGGTGGCGATATTGGCGTCGATGCGCCATGGCTTGCGGTTGGCCAGACGCAGGCCTTCGAATGCTTGCGGCGAGGTCACCTCGTGAAGGATGTGACGGTCGATGTAGATCAGCGACGAACCATCGTCGCGACGTTTCACCTCGTGCATTTCCCAGAGCTTGTCGTAGAGCGTTTTGCCGGCCATCGGACTTTCCTCATCTGCTTTCTATGCGGGGCGAATAGCCCCTGCGCTTTATGGGGACGATGCTAGGGGCTTGCATTCAATTACTCAAATTCATATTTTTCATCCGATACATTCCCACTTGGAATCGGAAGAACGCTTTGGACCTGGCTAACGTCAACGCTTTCATTGCTGTCGCCGAAACAGGTGGCTTTTCGCTGGCCGCAGAGCGCCTGCACCTGACTCAACCAGCCGTCAGCAAGCGCATCGCGGCACTGGAGTCGCAACTCGATGTACGCCTTTTCGACCGGCTCGGCCGTGAGATCGGGCTCACCGAGGCCGGCCGAGCCCTTTTGCCGCGTGCCTATCAGATTCTCAACGTGCTCGACGACACCCGCCGCGCCCTGACCAACCTCAACGGCGACATCGGCGGCCGGCTGAGCCTGGCGACCAGTCATCACATCGGCCTGCATCGTCTGCCGCCGCTGTTGCGCGCCTTTACCCGCGCCCATCCGCAGGTCAGCCTGGATATCCGTTTTCTCGACTCGGAAGTGGCGTATGACGAAGTGCTGCACGGCCGCGCTGAACTCGCGGTGATCACCCTTGCGCCGCAGACAGCCGAACCGGTCAGAGCGGTGAAGGTGTGGGACGACCCGCTGGATTTCGTCGTAGCCCCCGAGCACCCACTGGCGAGCAAGACTGACATCCAGCTCGCCGATATCGCTGGGCATCCGGCCGTCTTTCCCGGCGGCAATACCTTCACCCACCACATTGCCCAGCGATTGTTCGAACGCGAAGGGCTGACGCCCAATATCACCATGAGCACCAACTATATGGAGACCATCAAGATGATGGTCTCCATCGGCATCGCCTGGAGCGTGTTGCCGCGTAGCATGCTCGACGAACAGGTAGTCAGCCTGCCCTTGCCAGGAATTCAGCTGACGCGACAACTCGGCTACATCCTGCACAAGGAACGCACCCTATCCAACGCCGCCAGGGCCTTCATGGCGTTGCTGGATGCGGCGCGCGACAGCTAAGCGTCCTGAAACAAACAAGGGCGCCGTTTGACGCCCTTGTTTAATTTCGATCAACCCTCCAGTGCGGGTCGCTGATCGGCGTTGATCGGGATGCGCTTGGGTTTGGCCTCTTCCGGCACAACGCGCACCAGGTCGATGTTGAGCAGGCCGCTGTTCAGCGCAGCGCCTTTCACCTCGATGTGGTCGGCCAGCCGGAACGACAGCTTGAACGCCCGCTGGGCGATACCCTGATGCAGATAGGTGACGTTCTCGGCCTCGCTTTCGCGTCGCCCGCCACTGATGGTCAGCACGCTGCGCTCGACCTGCAGATCGAGGTCGGATTCCTCGAAGCCGGCGGCTGCGACCACGATTCGATACTGGTCGTCACCGTGTTTCTCGATGTTATAGGGTGGATACGAGCTGCCGGTGTCGTTGCGCAGAGCGGACTCGAACAGATCGTTGAAACGGTCGAAACCCACGGATTGCCGGAACAAAGGGGCCATGGGGAACGAACTCATGATAAACCTCCTGAAATCAGCGAGTTGAAACAGGCGGGACCCGACTTCGGCATCCCGCTGAGCCCTAGATAGGAACCGCTCTGCAGATTTCAAGGCGCAGAAAATGAACCTGCCGACGAGAGGTAACGCCATGTCCAGAGTCATGCTGATCACCGGTGCCAGCCGGGGTATTGGAGCCGCAACTGCGCGGCTGGCGGCCCGCCAGGGCTATGCCCTCTGCCTGAACTATCACCAGAACGAGGATGCGGCGAGCCAGGTGCTCCAACAGGTCCGCGCTGCAGGCGTTTCAGCGATAACGATCAAGGCTGACGTCGCCGACGAAGGTCAGGTACTGCACATGTTCGAGATCGTCGACCGTGAATTCGGCCGTCTGGACGTGCTGGTCAACAACGCCGGCATGCTCGAACAGCAGATGCGGCTGGAGCAGATGGATGCCGCGCGCTGGACAAGAGTGCTGGGCGCCAACGTGATCGGCAGCTTTCTCTGCGCCCGCGAGGCGATCAGACGGATGTCCACCCAGCATGGCGGCCAGGGTGGTTCAATCATCAATCTCTCTTCCATTGCAGCGAGGTTGGGCGCACCGGGCGAGTACATCGACTATGCGGCGGCCAAGGGCGCCATCGACAGTATGACTGTCGGCCTGGCCAAGGAAGTGGCTGGCGAAGGCATACGGGTCAATGCGGTACGTCCTGGGGTCATCCATACCGACATCCACGCCAGCGGTGGCGAGCCGGGTCGAATCGAACGGGTCAAGGCCAGCGTACCCATGGGACGTGGCGGCCAGGCGGAGGAGATCGCCGAAGCCATACTCTGGCTTGCCAGCGAGCAGGCCAGTTACACCACCGGCGCGCTGCTGGACGTCAGCGGAGGCCGTTGAGCACGCTCACGCCAGCGCCGCTACACGCAGGCCCGCGGTATCGACACCCAACATCGCATCGATCCGGGCGCAATCGTTTTCCCGACGCAAGGCTGCAAACAGGACCACGGCTTCAGGATAATTGCGCGTCAGCAAGGCAAGCCACTGCTTGAGCCTGCCGGGTGCGTAGCGTGGCGCAATCTTGCCCCGCGCCTGCTGCCAGAAGTCGACCAACGTGGGCAGAAGCTCTGCCCAACTCATCTCCGGAATACTCAACCCCTGCCTGGCGGCAGCAATCTGCCGCGCCAGGTCTGGGCGCGAAACCAGCCCGCGACCCAGCATGATGTTCTCAGCGCCGCTGACCTCCCGGCAACGTCGCCAATCGGCCAGCGACCAGATATCGCCATTGGCGTAGACAGGCACCGGCACTTCTTCCTGCACCCGCGCAATCCACTCCCAATGCGCCGGCGGCTTGTAGCCTTCGACTTTCGTCCGCGCATGTACCACCAACTGCTCTGCCCCGCCGTCCACCAGCGCCCGCGCACAATCGATGGCGCTGTCCGGGGTGTCGAACCCCAGGCGCATCTTGGCGGTCACCGGAATATGCGCCGGCACGGCCCGTCGCACCTCGCACAGGATGGCATGCAGCAGCTCCGGCTCCTTCAATAGCACGGCGCCGCCGCGCGACTTGTTCACCGTCTTTGCAGGGCAACCGAAGTTGAGGTCGATAGCCGGTGCGCCCAATGAGCAGGCGTAGGCGGCGTTATCGGCAAGGCAAGCCGGATCAGAGCCAAGCAACTGGACGCGCACCGACGTGCCGGCGCGGGTCGCTGCGCCAGTCGCTAATTCGGGTGCAAGCTTGCGAAAACTGCTTTGCGGCAGCAGACGGTCGGAAACGCGGATGAACTCGGTTACGCACCAATCGACGCCGCCCATACGGGTGAGTATGTCGCGGAGAACTTCGTCGACAAGCCCCTCCATGGGTGCCAAAGCAATCTGCATATCAGGCCAGTAGATTATGAAAGGCGGGCATTGTACGGATGCCCGATCCCTGAATCACGCTTGGTCTGACATGCGTCGCACGGTTATTCCTCGATCGTGCCGCCTATCGTATCGGTCCCCGTAGTCGCGCCCATGCCGCCAGTGGTACCGGTATTGCCGGTACCCATCGTGCCCACGTCGCTCTCCGGATGCTCGTCTGACGTTCGCTTCTGGCGGTCAGCCGATCCTCCATCGGATTGATCAGATTGCGGGGCCTGCGATTCGATCGTCGATCCTCCCGCTGCTCCACCGGTGTGGCGGTCGCGTGCCTGCTCCGAGGATTCGGCAAAAGCGCCTGCCGAACCTGCTATTAGCAACGCGGCAAGTGATGATGTGATTAACCGATGCATGGCTACCTCCCAGGTAATCAAACGCAGCGCTAGTCGCTGTGCTTTTCCAGCTTCGGACGGCGACGATGTTCCATGTCGGTCTCGTTGCCGCCGTGGCCGGCCTCCGCAGACTTCTCGGCCTGCTCTGTTGAAGATGCCTCGGGTGACGGATCTGCCGATGTGCCGCGCTGATCGTCGTCCAAGTAGTCGATGCCACCACCGATGCCCATCGAACCATTGCCGGCAGCGCCACGATCTGCTTCACCGGTGCTCTGAGCCAGCGGGACACCCGCAAAGGGCAACTCCAGACTCTGCGCACTTGCCGTCGAGGCCAGCACTACGATGACTAAACCGAGCTGAATACGCATATCCGACACATCCGCATCGTCCACCCAATAAGTTGGGCAGCGCCAGCTCCACAGAGTGCGGTGGCTGGCGACCGATGGCACATCGGAACCGCTTCCGGTCACGGGGGTCACAACCATTAAGGAAGAAATTAGGACTACAGAGGGAAGCACCGGATGGAACCTGCGCTGATACTCGCAATGATCATTCTAGGCTGGCTGTCAGTCGCGCTTGCCATGCTATGGGGCATGATGAGAATCGCGAGGCGTCATCATCCGCCACAGGCGAGACCAGCCAAACCGCGCCCGTTGGCAGCTTCGGCCGAACCAAACGCTTTGCCTTCCTGGCACGCCTGACTGCTATTTCCGTCTTTTTTGAAATTAACCCGTGACAGCAGCATTTGAAGCTGTAGAATGCGCATCGCGGGATGGAGCAGTCTGGTAGCTCGTCGGGCTCATAACCCGAAGGTCGTCGGTTCAAATCCGGCTCCCGCAACCAAATTTCAAAGGCCACTCAATGAGTGGCCTTTTTTTTCGAGCTGATTTTGTGCTCGCATGCTGCGGCTACGCCAGAGATCGACACGGCAGCTAACCTTTTGAATGAATTACGCTTTTTTTAGCCCTTTAGATTGACACCGAATCGCTGGGCTGTAGAATGCGCCCCACAGACGCGGGATGGAGCAGTCTGGTAGCTCGTCGGGCTCATAACCCGAAGGTCGTCGGTTCAAATCCGGCTCCCGCAACCAAATCACGAAAAAGGCCACTCAGATGAGTGGCCTTTTTCGTTTTCTGCGCATTCTTTTCTATCTGGTCGGCCTCGCGGCATCCAGTCGCCTACCGTCGAACATCAGGCAAGACAGCAATTAGAATTAACTCTTTATCAGAGTAGTTATCTAATACAGTCGGAATAACGAGCCCTCGCTTTATTCACCCGCCACTAATAGACAGCTTAAACCTGAACAGTTATTCACTTTGAAGCTAGCTTATTGCGCCAGCTATAACAGAGAAGGATAAGCTTGCCCCCTCACCTCTTGAAAATAAAAATCTTTATTTTTCAGTACGTTAATTTCGCTACCGACGTACAAACCAGCGATCACAACATTTTTTTGGCTCGCCTTCTTGACTTGGTTCACGTTATGACGGATATCTATTCGCAACAGGGAGTAACACGTTGCAAGGCAGTTTAGACCAACTGGACAGGTCAAGTTTTGTGACGCAAGAGTTAAACCCCCTGCCTGATTAAAGCGCTCCCATATAGTAGCGATGCGGGCTTGTTCGTCATCAGTTTTGTATAAAGCCACCGGAAAGTTTTCCGGGAGCGGTAGCTTTGCCTAAACATTCCTGAGGCGTAAGGGGCTGGCCAGCCGTCGAGGGCTGACGTGCTGGAAAGCGAGCATTAATGAGCGAAATTACCTGGAACGGCTTATATATGCCGGTGGCGGTAGCTTTGCCGATAATAATTATAAAACCTATAAACACAGAAGTTAGTCTTCGGTCAGAGCCAGAAGCCCTGCGCGCGATTTCCTGCGAACTAATTAATTGCTGCCTTCACCACCCGTTGAGTCTGCGGTGAACGCCCGCCCCCTGGGCCGCAGCCGCCCCCAAAATCGCGTCACCTGACCTATGTGCAGGGAGAACTATCGTGTCTATCTTTCATCGATTGGAAGCTCAGGACAAAGCGCTGCTCGCCTGGGAAATGAATCGAAAAGGCTTCGCTTGCGTACCCAGCTACTTAGACAGCCACCAACTTGATCAGCTGCGCGAGCAAGTTAATGAACAGGCTCTAAGGCATCGCGGGGAGTACTTCGCCCACCACGATGGCGAGCAAGTAGCCAGCTCGCTACTTGCGGTGGTGGGTGCCGCACCGGAATTCAAGGCTTTGTTGGCCGAAATCTATCGTATCGGCGCAGGCACGGCCGCCCATAGCAACCGAATCTACATGGTGATGCGGTGTGTCCAGGGCCACACGGGACGCAAGGAATCCAACCGTTTTCACTTCGATGCATCACTGGTAACCGCCCTGCTCCCCGTGGAGATTCCTCAGGACGGCGACGAACGAGGCGACCTGTTGCTGTTTCCCAACCTCCGCAAAATACGGGGCACCGCGTTGCTCAACGTGCTTGAGAAAGCGCTGCTGCAGAATGCACTGAGCCGAAAGCTGATCGTTCTCGCCATAGGTGTCGGGGTACTCAAGCCTCAGCGCCTGCAACTGGAGCCAGGCAACCTCTACCTTTTCTGGGGTTATCGCACGCTGCATGCCAACGAGCCTTGCGATCCGAAGAAACTGCGCGCCACCGCCATCTTTCATTACGGTGACCCACACGCCGGCAGCCTCCTTACACGGCTGATTCTCCGACACAACCAGCGCAGGGCCCGACGCGCCAGCGCAATCGGTACGCATCAGCCGGTCTGAGCGAACACGTCGCCAGTTTCGCTATTGCGCTTGAAGACCGTCAGCTGGACGGCTGCGCCAGTCGATAAGGAAATCCCCATGATCAACGTGACCAAGGCCTACCTGGGCAACAAGAACAAGTTCAAGGCGTATGTAGACAGGATCTACAACACCGGCTGGCTTACCAACCACGGGCCACTTGTGACTGCGCTGGAGCAGCGCCTCAAGGATTATCTCGGGGTGCGCAACATCATTCTCACCAACAACGGAACGATTGCGCTGCAGATTGCCTACCGAGCGCTTGGAGTTACCGGCAGCGCAATCACCACGCCGTTCAGCTTTGTCGCGACGACCAGCTCGCTGCAGTGGGAAGGGATCAGGCCAATCTTCGCTGACATTGATCCAGAGACCTGGAATCTTGATCCGAACCAGATCGAGCGGCATATCGAACCTGACACCAGCGCCATCGTGGCCACACATGTGTTCGGCAATCCCTGCGATGTCGAGCGAATCGAGCAGCTGGCGCGCCAGCACAATCTCAAGGTCATCTATGACGGCGCCCATGCCTTCGCCACTTGTTACCAGGGGCGGTCGGTCTACAACTGGGGCGACATCAGTACGTTGAGCTTTCACGCTACCAAGCTGTTTCACACCATTGAGGGCGGTGCCATTGTCACCAACGACGACGACCTGGCCGAGCGGGTTCGCCTGCTCTGCAACTTCGGCATCGTCGATACCGACCAGATCGAAGGCATCGGCATTAACGCCAAACTCAATGAGTTTTCTGCGGCAATGGGGATGTGCGTGCTCGACGATATCGAACTTATCCTCGAGTGCCGGGCAGAAATCGGCCAGCGATACGCGCGCCGACTTGGCGAGCACTTCGACCTGCAGAAGCCGCAACCCGAATCACAAGGCAATTTCAGCTATTTCCCGGTAGCGCTTGCCGACGAGCAGCAGTTGCTGCGCTCACGGGCACAGCTCAACGAAATAGGCATCAACCCACGCCGCTATTTCTATCCATCGCTGGACACCCTGGACTACCTCCAGCCGCAGGCACCGCAACCCCGCTCGCGGGCGCTGAGCCGGAAGGTACTGTGCCTGCCGATCTACCCCGGACTGCCACGCAAGGTGCAGGAACAGGTCATGCAGACGCTGATCCAGGAGTCGATCCACAGCACGCAATCGAACCGGATTCTGTTCCGGCCGCTCGTTGAGGCTTTTGGACTGCTCAGCGGGGATCAGTCGCCCGCTTCCGAGTGCAAGCGCATTTCCTGACCCATCGAGGCCGAATACAGATCATGTCCGATCCCAAGCGGTTGTCGGTGATCCGCAATACCAGCCTGAACTACCTCGGCCAGGCTTATGCCCTGCTGATCGGCATTCTGATTCTGCCGTTCTATCTGGGACACCTGGGGGCGGAGGCCTATGGTCTGATCGGCTTCTTCGCCGTGCTCCAGGCCTGGCTGCAGCTGCTCGATGCCGGAATGTCGCCAGCGCTGGTCAGACAGGTGGCGCACTATCGAGGACAAGGCGACCTGGCAGAAGGTCATGGTCCAGCCGGACGCTTGCTGCGCTCGTTCGAACTGTTACTGCTGCCGATCGCGCTGATCACGTGCGTCTCGATCTTTTTCGGCAGCGGCTGGATCGCCCATACCTGGCTACAAGCGCGCGAGCTCAGCACTACGACGATTACGGAGTGCATCAGCCTGATGGGGCTGATGGTCGGTATGCGGCTCTACGCAACGCTGTACAAGAGCGGGCTGCAAGGTGTGGAGCTGCATGGCTGGCTGAACGCGGCGAACATGCTGATCGCTACCCTGCGCTATTTCGGTGGCCTTTTTCTGGTCGCCTACATCTCGCAGGACCCGCTGGACTTTTTCCTGTTCCAAGCGGCGGTGGCCCTTGCCGAAATGCTCGCGTTCGCCAGCAAGGCCTATGTTCAGCTGTCCAGTCCACGCCTATTTACCGGCATCGACTGGCGAGTGATCAGACCGGTGCTCCCGTTCGCCGGCGGCATGTTCTTCACCTCGCTGTTGTGGATCGTACTGACCCAGCTGGACAAGGTGCTGCTTTCCAAGGTGCTGCTGCTTAAGGAGTACGGCTACTTTTCCCTGGTCGCGCTGATCACCACCGGAATCATGACGCTGACCAATCCATTGGTGCAGACGCTGCTGCCACGCATGACCATGCTCGTGGCTGAGGGACGGATCGGCGAAATGGAGCGGCTGTATCTCAATGCCAGCCGCTTTGTCTGCAGCGTGCTGTTTCCCATGGCGGCGGTCATCGCCTGGCACGGACAGTCGCTGATCTTCGCCTGGACCGGCGACCTGGCCGCGGCCGAATGGAGCGAGCGCTTACTGTTCTGGTATGTGCCGGGCAGCGCATTGATGGCCGTCGGCGCATTCCAGTTCTACCTGCAGTACGCCTACGGGCAGCTGCGTCTGCACATCTGGTACAGCGTTATTTCCACCGCGATCAGCGTGCCGATCGTGGCGTACGCGGCCCTTGTGCATGGTGCCTACGGTGCCGCACTGGCCTGGTTCTTCCTGCGTCTGACGACGTTCGTGGTCTGGCCGCCGATGGTACACCGACGCTTCGCGCCGGGCCTTCAAGCCATCTGGGCGCGGGACATGTTGCGAATTAGCGCCATGACCGCACTAGGCCTGGCCCTCGGCGAGCCGCTGTTCGCCCTGATCGCCAGCGACAACCGTTTCGACATTCTGCTGGCGCTGGCGGTAAGCGGGGCTATCTGCCTGCTGCTGGTCGCCGCCAGTTCGAAGCCACTGGTCCTCAAGCTTTACCTACTCATCAAGCGAGCACCCAAAAATGGAATTGAAGAGCGAGCAAGCCTTGATTGAACGCTGGGGCGGCAAGACTGAACCGCTGCTGAGCGTCGTTTGCCTGGCGTACAACCATGCCTCATTTATTAGGAAGACGCTGGAGAGCTTCCTCCAGCAGGAAACGGATTTCCCTTTCGAGGTGATCGTCCATGACGACGCCTCGACCGATACCACCGCCGCGATCATCGCCGACTACGCGGCGCGCTACCCCAGCATCATCAAACCGATCTACCAGACGCAGAATCAGTTCAGCCTCGGCGTGCCCTTCAGCACGCGGCTGTTCGCCCGAGCTGGGGGAAAGTACATCGCCTATTGCGAAGGCGACGACTACTGGACCGACCCGACCAAACTGCAGCAGCAGGTGGACTTTCTCGAGCAGCATCGTGACTACGTGATCACTTATCACGATGCGTTCATGTTCAACAGCCAGGGCATCATCCAGAGCCCGCAGCTGACCGGAAAGCTGCGCAAGGACGCCACCGCCCTGGAACTGATGCAGGGCCGCCCGCTGTCAACGCTCACCGTGTGCTTTCGCAACCTGATTCAGGAACTGCCGCCGGAGCTGCTCGGCGTGGAAGTGCTGGACATCTGCTGGTGGTCACTACTCGGCGCCTATGGCAAGGGCAAGTTCATGGAGGGGATCAGCCCCGCCGCCTACCGCGTCCATGAGGGTGGCATCTTCTCAATGCGGCCGAGCAAGCAACGGATACAGATGGCCATGCACGCCCATTACGCCCTGGCGCGCTACTACCACCGCATCGGCAATAACGCACTCTATGAGTACTTCCTGATCCAGGTGTTCGGCGCGTGCCTGTCGCTGATCTCGCCGTTCAGCAAGCTTCAGGCGCTCTCGACCATCGCTCAGAACATCAGCCTCAACCTGCTGCGCCGGTTGAGCCCACGGCTGGCCAAGAGCTGATCAGCCCGACTCCCGCTTCTTTGCAAAAACGCACCATGAGGAAGGACTCCCAATGACTGCCTTGACCCGCTCTTCGCTGGAATATGACGCGGACAACCGCATCGACCTCGCCGGAATAATGCGCACCGCCTACGACCACAAGGCGCTGATCATTGCCATCACCGGCTTTTTCGCAGCTCTGGGCGTGCTCTACGCCGTGATCGCCACACCGATCTACCAAGCGACCGCGATGATCCAGATCGAACCGAAAAAAGCCGCGATTACCGGCGTGCCGGAAATATCTCCCCGCCCCGACTCGGTCTCCCAGGCAGTCACGGAAATCTCGCTGCTGAAATCCCGCGCCGTGCTGGGCAAGGCCGTCGAGGAGCTCAAGCTCTACATCGTCGCCAAGCCTCGTTATTTCCCCGTATTCGGTGCCTTCATGGCGCGCAATCACGACCCTGCGACCGATGGCGCCCTGGCCACTCCGCTGTTCGGCTTGACCGGCTACGCCTGGGGTGGTGAGAAACTCGAAGTGTTCCAGCTCGACGTGCCCGACGCCTACCTGGGCATGGACCTCACTCTGGTCGCCGGCACGGCCGGCAACTACAGCCTGTACGACGACGAGCAGCAGCTGATCCTCCGTGGCCAGGTCAACCAGGCCGTGGAAAGCCAGGGCTTCAAGGTGCAGATCGCCGAACTCGAGGCACGCCCGGGCACCGAGTTCAAGCTGATCAGGAGCCGCCCGCAGACCACAGCGCTCAACTATCAGGACCGCCTGAAGGTCGGCGAGGCCGGCAAGGACTCGGGGATCATCTACATGTCCCTGGAGGATGCGGATCCGCAGCTGGCCAGCCGCGTGCTGGACGAGATCAGCCGCCTGTACGTCAGCCAGAACATTCAGCGCAGCTCGGCCGAGGCGGCCCAGCGCCTGGATTTCCTCCGTTCGCAACTGCCGCAGGTGCGCAAGGAGCTGGAAAAGGCCGAAGCCGCACTGCACGACTACCAGACCAGCTCCAAGTCGGTGGACATCAGCATCGAGACCAAGGGGGTGCTGGATCAGATCGTCCAGCTGGAAACGCAGATTTCCGAACTGTCGCTCAAGCGCGTGGAGTATGACCGCCTCTACACCCGCGAGCATCCGACCTACCGCACCCTGATGACGCAGATGAACGAACTGCTGGCGCAAAAGGCGCAGCTGCTGAAGAAGGTCGACGCCCTGCCCATGACGCAGCAGGAACTGCTGCGCCTCAAGCGTGACATGGAAGTCACCACCCAGACCTATACCCTGCTGATGAATCAGGCCCAGGAGCAGGATGTATTGCGTGCCGGCACCATCGGCAACGTTCGCGTCATCGACAACGCCTACTCGATGACCGAGAAGCCCTCGAAACCGGTTAAGCCGCTGGTGGTGGCGCTAGCCATCTTCATCGGGCTGCTGGTCTCGGCGGCAGTGATCCTGCTGCGCCAGGCCTTCTACCGCGGCGTGGAAAGCCCGGACGTGATCGAGAAGCTCGGTGTACCGGTCTATGCCGGGCTGCCCTACAGCGCCTCACAGGATCAGCTGAACCGCAGCCGCAAGAGCCGCGACGGCAAGACCCGCCTGCTGAGCCTCACCGAGCCGACCGATCTTGCGGTCGAATCGCTGCGCAGCCTGCGTACCAGCCTCAAGTTCGCCATGCTCGAGGCACGCAACAAGGTGTTGATGATCACCAGCCCGACCCCTTCGGTCGGCAAGTCGTTCGTATCCAGCAACCTGGCTGCGGTGATCGCCCAGACCGGACAGCGGGTGCTGCTGATCGACGGTGACATGCGCCGCGGCTATCTGCACACCCTGTTCGGCATGGCGCCGCGTCATGGCTTGTCGGATGCGCTGGCGAGCGGGCTGAGCCTGGCGGAAATCACCAACCGCACCGAACTGAAGAACCTGCACTTCATCTCCGCCGGATTCTCTGCTCCGAATCCGTCCGAGCTGCTGATGCACGACAACTTCACCCGTCTGCTGCGCGAGGCGGAGAAGCTCTACGACTTCATCATCATTGATACGCCGCCCGTACTGGCGGTCACCGACGCCGTGCTGGTCGCCCAGCAGGCCGGCACCAATCTGCTGGTGGCTCGCTTCGGGCTCAGCACCAGTTCGCAGATCGACGCTTCCAAGCGGCGGCTTGCGCAGAATGGCGTGCTGCTCAAGGGGGTGATCCTCAATGCCGTGAAGCGCAAGGCATCCACTTCGCCCTACGACAGCGGGGCCTACGGTTACTACACCTATACCCAGCAAGCTTGAACGCCAGACAAGGAGGTGCGCCGTGCTCAGAACCGTCTCGATGATGCAGCCCTATCTCTTCCCATACCTGGGCTATTTCCAACTGATCGCACTCAGCGACGTGTTTGTCCTGGGCGATGACCTGCAGTACGTGAAGGGCTCTTGG
Organism: Stutzerimonas decontaminans; assembly: GCF_000661915.1. Lineage (NCBI taxonomy): Bacteria > Pseudomonadati > Pseudomonadota > Gammaproteobacteria > Pseudomonadales > Pseudomonadaceae > Stutzerimonas > Stutzerimonas decontaminans. The sequence continues at coordinate 2,830,454 of NZ_CP007509.1, forward strand.
ATGAACCGCAACCGCATCCTGGTCAACGGTCAGCCCAAGTTGATCACCTTCCCGTTGCGTAAAGGCCATCAGACGGAGCAGATCAGGGAGCGCTGGCTCTGCGACGACTTCGACCGAGAAGCCGAAGCGCTGATGAAGATACTCGAGCGTTGCTACGCCAAGGCTCCGCAGCGCGACGCCGTGCTGCCGTTGATCCGTAGCATCCTCGAGTACCCGGAGCGCAACCTCGCGCTGTTCACCGAGAACGCCCTGCGCAAGCTCTGCGCCTACATGAACATCCACACGCCGATCTACCGCGGCTCCAGCCTCGGTCTGCCGGCGAAGATGGACATGCAGGATCGGGTCATCCAGATCGTGCATCGCATGGACGGTGAGCTATACCTGAACCCTATCGGTGGCATGGAGTTGTACTGCCCTGCCCGCTTCCGCGCCGACGGGCTGCTGCTGCGTTTCCTGCGCATGGATGACCTCACCTATGCGCAGTTCAAGCATCCGTTCGTGCCGTCGCTCTCGATCATCGATGTGCTGATGTTCAACAGTCGTGAGGCGATGAAGGAATTGCTACTGCGCTTCAGCGTGGTCGAAGGCCACGAAAAAAGGGCAACGCTGTCGCTGGCTTGACGACATTCAGCCTGCCAGTGGATTCGGGCAGGCCATTCAGGGAAGGACATCCTCATGACACCGAGCAACACCGCACGCTGGTATCTGATCCAGACCAAGCCACGCCAGGAGGCCCGCGCCGAGGAAAACCTGCTACGCCAACACTTCGAATGCTATCGCCCGATCAAGGTGCCGCCACCATCGCGCGGGCCACAAGGCGCCAAGGCCGGCGAGGCGCTGTTCCCCGGCTACCTGTTCATCCGCCTGGATTGCATTCACGACAATTGGTACCCGATTCGCTCCACTCGGGGCGTCAGCCGCGTGGTGAGCTTCGGCGGCCAGCCGACGCCGGTGCGCGACGAACTGATCGAGCAGTTGCGCCGACGCCTGGCGCAGAGCGAAGCCGCACCAGCAGCAACCTTCACTCCCGGCGAGCGCGTGCAGGTCAGCGGCGGCAGCTTCAGCGACATCGAAGCGATCTTCGTCAGCAGCGACGGCGAGGAGCGCTCGGTCATTCTGCTCAACCTGCTGCAGCGTGAGCAGAAGGTCCGGGTGCCCACCCGTTATCTCCAGTGCTACTCCTGAACCAGGCGAGTCCCTGCGGACATTCAAGCAGCCTGACAGAGTCAATCAGCGAGCCGACCGATGAAAATCCTATTCCTCAATGCGTTCTACGCCCCGCATATCGGCGGCGGCGCGGAAGTCATCCTCCGGCACTTGGCCGAGGGGCTGCAACGTCGTGGTTGCGAGGTGGCAGTGCTGGCGACCGGCCCGGATGCCGGCCTGAACATGCAGATCCAGGAAGGCGTACGCGTGTATCGCGCCCGCCTGGCGAACATCTACTGGCATTACACCCAGCAGCGCCCAAGCCGTGTCGCCCGGCTCGGCTGGCATTACCGCGATCGCTACAACCACGACATGCGCCGCTACGTGCGTGAGGTGATCGAGCGCGAGCAACCGGACATCGTGGTCAGCAACAACCTCACCGGGTGGTCGATTTCCGCATGGGACGAGATTACCGCAGCGGGCGTGCCCATCGTTCAGGTCCTGCACGACCTGTATCTGCTCTGCCCGAAGGACACCATGTTCAATCGCGGCAAGAGCTGCCAGCGCCAATGCGGCCTGTGCTCGGTGTTCCGCCTCGGTCATGCCAGCGCCTCGGCGCAGGTCGCCACCGTGGTTGGCGTCAGCCGCTTCGTGCTCGAACGCATTACCGCACAGGGCTACTTCAGCCGCGCTCGTCAGCATGTGGTGCACAACTGTACGCCGGCCAACCCCGGCCAGGGCAGCAAGCCCAAACAACGCAGCAACTACCCGCTGCGCTTCGGTTACATCGGCACGCTGTCGGAGAACAAGGGCGTCGGCTGGCTGATCCAGCAATTCCAGAGACTGGACATCGATGCCCGGCTGGATATCGCCGGGCGCGGCAAGCTGGACTATGAAGCCAAGCTGAAAGCCATGGCCGATCCGAAGAAGGTCAGCTTTCTCGGCTACTGCGATAGTGACGAGTTCATGCGCAGCATCGATGTACTGGTAGTGCCGTCGCTATGGGCCGAGCCATTCGGCCTGGTCGCCGTCGAAGGCTGCGCCAATCACCTGCCGGTAATCGCGAGCAACATGGGCGGCCTGCCGGAGATCATCCGCGACGAATGCAACGGCCTGCTCTGCTCGCCCGATGATCCGGATTCACTCGGCATCGCCATGCTTTGGCTCTACATCGACGGCGCACTGCGCCAGAGGCTGGCCAGCCAGGCCCGGGCCAGCGTGCTGCCTCTGCTGGACATGGAACGCATGCTGGATCAGTACCAGACCATCCTGCGCGAAACACTTCAGGGAACGAGAATTCAACATGAACCAGAGCCTGCTGATTACCCCGCGGCGACGCGACTCGAATCCGTTGGCCTTAGACAAGCCGACATTGTTGACGCTGGTCGTCGCCTCGCTGCTGCTGACTGAAACCTTTTCCGGTGCCCTGCGCTATTACTTCGACATGGCCGGAATCTCGTGGCTGCTGTACCTGCCAAAGATTGCCTGTCTCATAGCCCTGGGGCTGGAGCTGTTGCGCTACCGCGGCTGGCCAGCCTTCTGGCTGGTCATGCTGGGCCTGGTGACATCCAGCCAACTCGCGCTGATGCATGGGGCGGAGCTGGCCAATATCGGTTTTAGCCTGTTCATCTACATTCCGCTGCTGTTCGGGCTGATCTGTGGCCGGCATCTGGAACTGCGCCTCGGGCTGTTGCGGCAAATAATCGGCTTCTGCCTGATTGCCTGCTTCGTTGGTATCGCCTTGGACATGCTCACCAGCGTGCCGTGGAAGGGCTACAGCTACATGGTCGGCGAGGTGGAACTGAGCGCCAATCGCTCCTGGGCATTCGACGACATCGACCGCATCGGTGGCTTCGCCCGCATGTCTACGGCGCTGTCGGTGATGATCGCGGTGTACAGCCTGTTCATCGCCGCCTTCATCCATTCCCGAATACTACGGTTGGCGCTCTATGCGGCGGCGCTGGTGGGCATCGTGCTGACCACCAACAAGTCCACCGCTGCGGCCTATGTGCTGACGCTGCTGATGCTGATCGTCACGGCCTACCGCTTCGCCAGTGCCACGGCCTTCCTCGTCGCGGTGCTGGTCGGCCTGATGCTACCGATGGCCAGTCTGGTGCTGAGCCTGGACCCCAATGCGGCCAACAACGGCACACTCCTGGCTTCGTTCGCCGACCGGCTGATCAACAGCTGGCCGAACTTCATCGAAGTCATCACCCGCGAGGGCTGGGGCTGGTGGGGTGCGGGGTTCGGCGCCGTGGGCAGCGCTGGGCAGGTCTATCCGGTCCCGGGCCTGGAGCTGCTGAGCATTGCCGACAACACCGCGCTGTACCTGTGGGGAATGCTCGGCGTATTCGGTGTGTTGCTCTACCTGCTGATCTTTCCACTCATGCTGCGCCTGCATGAGCGGGGCTCGCGACTGCGCAGCGCGCTGCTGCCGATCGTCTTCTGCATCTGCCTGGTGGCGTGGGCCACGGATGTGCTGGAGGTATCCATCGCCACGCTGTTCCTGGGCCTGGCGATATCCCACGTGCTGACCCCGGCGCGCGCCGGGGCCAACAGCCTCGCGGCACAGCGACTGCCTGAGCTGCAGCATCTCACCTGAGCCCCAACTTCACGGATGATCCACATGACGATGCGCTCCACCCTACTCCATACCCTGCTCATCGCGGGCCTGCTGGGCCACTCATTGCATGGTCTGGCGCAGACCGACGAAGAGCCCTTTGTCGTCGGGGTCTGTGCCCATGAACTGCACAAGGGCGACCCCAGCGGCCGCGCGTACGCGATGATGCGCGATGCTGGGATCACCTCCGTGCGCACTGACGCGCACTGGGCCTATGTCGAACGGCAGCCTGGCCAACTGAAGATCGAACCGTCCTGGCACCGCTATCTGAAGGAAACCGCCCGCCACGGACTCAACACGCAGTTCATCCTCGGCTACGGCAACTCCCACTATGGCGGCGGTGAAAAACCCCGCAGCGAGCCGGTCAGGGCCGCGTTCAATCGCTACGTCGAATTCATCACCGACGAACTCAAGGGCCAGGTGGCCTACTACGAAATCTGGAATGAATGGGATGTCGAGGACCCGCGCGATCCGAAGTTCACCCAGGACTACGCGCGCCTGATCGCCGACGCTTCAGGGATCATTCGGCAGCGTGCGCCCGAGGCGAAGGTACTTGCCGGCGCCGTGACCACGCAGGGAATCGAGACGGGCTTCGCCTTGCGTCTGCTGGAGAATGGCCTGATGCAATCGGTTGATGGCCTTTCGCTGCATCCATATGTGCATTGCCGCGGCTGGCGACGCAACACGCCAGAGGCCTGGATCGACTGGATGACCGAGGTCGACAAGCAACTGACCCGCGCCGCCGGGCGCCCGGTGCCGCTCTATCTGACCGAGATGGCCTGGCCGTCCCATCAGGGTGTCTGTGGCATCGACGAGACCCTGCAGGCCGCGTATCTGGCGCGCGCGTTCTTTCTTGCCAAGACGCTGCCCAACATCAAAGGCATGTGGTGGTACGACTTCCGCAACGATGGCACCGACAAAACCGAGCGCGAGCACAATTTCGGCCTGGTTCGGCAGGACTTCACGCTTAAACCGGCCTACCCGGTGCTCGCGGCGATCAGCGAGATCGTCAGGGAGTACAGCTTTGTCGGGCGCGACGAAAGCGCCGCAGGCGACGTGGTGATGCTCCGCTTCGCCCGCGATGAGGAGCAGTTGATGGTTGCCTGGAGCGCCGACAAGCCACGCACGGTTGAGCTGCGCAGCGGAGCAGGAAACGAGGGCCGCGTCGCCATGATCGATACCGCGCAGCCGCAGCATGGTCGGGTAACCACCACCTCCGAGTGGAAATGCCCGGCCATCGGCGGCTGCCGCACCACGGTGAAGCTCGACGGGTTCCCGAAGATCATCAGCCTGCGCGCGGTGCAGGAAGAAGGCTGACGCAATCGCAGGTGCCGACGCCTAATCGAACCGGCCATGCTGGCGATGCACACCAAGCCATGAAGGCTTCAGCGGTTCCTTCTCAAAGCGAACCGCTCTCTGACCGGCCTCGAACGGGCCCTCGTTTGAATTACCACTGTCCGTCAGCAGACGACAGTCAACGTTATCGCCTCGCGAAAACGAAAAACCTTCCAAGGAGAGCCACTCATGATTGCCATCAACGCTCGTTTCCTCACCCAGGAAACCCGCGGCGTGCAACGTTTTGCCGAGCAGGTCTGCCTGGAGCTTGGAGCCATGCGCAAGGATCTGAACTTCGTCGCGCCCCATGACATTCGCATGCACGCCAGTGCCGAGCGCCTTCAGGTTCGACGGATTGGTCGTAACCGCGGGCATCTATGGGAGCAGCTGGACCTGCCGCTGTGGCTGGCGAAACATGGCTATCCGCCGCTGGTATCGCTGTGCAACACCGCGCCGCTGATCTACCGCAACCAGATCGCCACTCATCACGACATCACCTACGTCCGCCATCCGGAAAGCTATTCGCGCACCTTTCGCGGTCTCTACAAGGGACTCACGCCGCTGCTGCTCAAGCGCATCAAGGCACTGATCACGGTCAGCGACTTCTCGCGCAAGGAAATCGCCCGCTATTACGGCTACCCGAGCGAGAAGATCTGCGTGGTGCCCAACGCCGTAGCTGCGACGTTCCGCCCGCTGGCAGCTGAGCACAGCCGCGACGGCAAGCGCCCGTATCTGCTGGCAGTGTCCTCACCGAATGCACACAAGAACTTCGCGCGGATGGTCGCCGCCTTCCTCAGCCTCGAAGGCTTCGACGATGTGGAGCTGCGTATCGTCGGCGACTCACATTCGGTGTTCGCCGGCACCGATTACAGCGTCGCGGGCAACACGCGCGTACGCATGCTCGGACGGCTCGACGATGAGCAGCTGGTAAGCCAATACCAGGGCGCGACGGCCTTTATCTTTCCTTCGCTCTACGAGGGCTTCGGCATTCCGCCGCTGGAGGCACAGGCCTGCGGCTGTCCGGTAATCGCCGCCCGGGCTGCATCCATCCCAGAAGTGCTCGGCGACAGCGTGCTCTATTTCGAGCCGCTGAACATCGAGGACATCGCTCGCTGCATGCGCCACGTACTGCAGGACGCCGGGCTGCGTGACGACCTGCGCACTCTCGGTCTGGCAAATGTCGAGCGCTATTCCTGGAAACGCTCGGCACAGAAGGTATCGCAGTTGATCGACCAGGCTCTGATGGGCAAGTCCAGCCCGCCGTCCTTCATCGCCTGGTCACCGGATCGCCATTGAGGCCGGTCCTGACGCTGTTCCGACAATTCACCCATCACCCAAACGAGGCAGACCATGGAACGGTTGGCGCATATCGACGCGCTTCGTGGCGGCGCGGCAGTACTTCTGATGGTCCAGAGCGTGCTGGTGCCCTCGCCGGAGGAAAGCTGGCTGATGCAACACGCGGTAGATGTTGGGCTGCTGGCATGCCTCTGGTTCCTGCTCGGTTGCGGCTTCATCGTGCCGGCCAGCTTGCACGCCAGAACCGACGACGGGCGAGGCTTCGTCGTCCGACGCCTGCTACGTCTGCTGCCGGTCTACCTGCTCGCAGTGCTACTGACAGCCATCGTGCTGCCAGCGGCACCGGCCTGGTTGCCCGGCGTGACGATGCACAGCACAGGCGTGGCATTCGAAGTCATCGGCGGTTACGGCGCCCTGCCACCGCTTCTGTTGTTCTACGGGCTTTGTCTGGCACTGCACGCGCTCGGCCTGCTGCATAGCGTGAGCCTGCGAGCCGGTTGCGCGCTCCTGCTGTTGGCCGCCGCGCTGTTGCTGGCGTTGCTGCATCAGCTGCTCGACGTGGCAGTGCCGGTCACGCTGCCGCTGGTGCTGTCGCTGATGTTCTTCGCCTCCATCTGGCATGAGGCTCAGCACGAAAGCAGCAGCTATGCCCGCCGCCGCGCCCGTGAGTACGCACGCTACACCTTGCGGGTCTACCTGCTGGTAATACCCGTCGTATTCATCGCAGGCTGGTCTGCTACCGAAACGGCCTGGCCGCGCGAGCTGATCAGCTATGCCCTGGCCATCGCGAGCTTTCTGCTTTTTAGCAGCCGCCTGCCATTGCGCGCACCGCTGCTGGTGTGGCTCGGCAGCCTCAGCTACTCGCTTTACCTGTTGCTCCCGGCAATGCAAGGCCTGAGCGCTCGGTTGACCGAGGCACTCGACCTGACCAGCCCGGCCGCGACTGTCGCCGGTGCCGTTTTCGGGCTGCTACTTGCGCTCGGCAGCGCCCTGCTCTGCCGCCACCTGCTGGAGCTGCCCCTGGCCCACGCCGGCCGACGCCTCACTGGTCAGCACGACCTGCTGCCACTGATACGTCTGCACGGTCGCTAATCGCCACCGCTCTGCCTGCCGCGGCGTCGCCGCGCATCATTTTCAGATCAAGGATGTCATGCCATGAAAGTTGCCATCGTTCACGATTGGCTAGTGACGTACGCCGGCGCCGAGCGCGTGCTTGCCGGCCTGTGCGCCGTCTGGCCGGAAGCCGACTTGTTCGCCGTCATCGATTTTCTCTCCGATGAAGACCGTGCCCACCTCGGCGGCAAGCGCGCCACCACCACCTTTATTCAGCAACTGCCGAAGGCGCGCAGCCATTACCAGAAGTACCTGCCGCTGATGCCGCTGGCCATCGAGCAGCTGGACATGTCTTCCTACGACTTGGTCATTTCCAGCAGCCACGCGGTGGCCAAGGGTGTGCTGACCGGTCCCAATCAGCTGCACATCAGCTATGTGCACTCGCCGATCCGCTACGCCTGGGATCTGCAGCACCAGTACCTGCATGAAGCCAGCCTGGAACACGGCATCAAGGCCAAGCTCGCTCGCATGCTGCTGCACTACATGCGCATGTGGGATCAGCGCACCGCCAGCGGCGTAGACGAGTTCATTGCCAATTCGCACTTCATCGGCCGGCGCATCAACAAAAGCTACCGGCGCCAGTCGACGGTGATCTACCCGCCGGTCGATACCCGCCAGTTCACCCTGCACAAGGCCAAGGAAGATTTCTATCTGACCGCTTCGCGCATGGTGCCGTACAAGAAGATCCCACTGATCATCGAGGCCTTCGCGTCGATGCCCGACAAACGCCTGATCGTGATCGGAAGCGGCCCGGAAATGGAAAAGGCCCGCGAAGCGGCCGGGCCCAATGTCACGCTGCTCGGCTACCAAAGCTTCAAGGTACTGCTGCAACACATGCAGCGCGCCAAAGCGTTCGTCTTCGCCGCGGAGGAAGACTTTGGCATCGCACCGATCGAGGCCCAGGCCTGCGGTACACCGGTGGTTGCCTACGGTCGTGGTGGTGTGCTGGAAACCGTGCGCGGGCTCGAACATGCCGAGCCCACCGGCGTGTTCTATCCGGAGCAGACCACCGACTCGATCATCGCCGCCATTGGCGACTTCGAGGCCCAGCGCTCACGGATCACCCCAGAGAACTGTCGTCGAAATGCGGAGCGCTTCTCCGGTGAGCGCTTTCAGCAGGAAATACGCGCCTTCGTCGAGGCACGACTGCGCGAAGCCAGGGCCTACGAGGGCCAGGGCCTCGCTCCTTCGCTGGCCTCCTCCAGCACGCAGCTCTACCCGGCTGCCGTGGTGCCGATCAAGCACGCCTAACCACCCATTCACTTACGAGGTTTCAAGGATGAACACAGTAAAACAGTGGATGAGAGCCACCCGCGCTCTCGGTTTCGCCCTCGTCCTGGCGACCGATCCGGCCTGCGCCGCGTTGATCGTCGAGTCGCTGAGCGCAGACCCGACCTCAAGTCTTCACGACAGTCACGTTAGCGCCTGCGAGGCCGCCAACAGCCCCAGCGTGATTGCCTACAGCCAGTCAACCATCGATCCGGCGCAGCGTTGTGCGATGCCCAGCAGCGATCAGCGTGCCGATCAACCCGCAATCATTCGCGGCCACCGCACGGCCGAGCCCGCTGCCGGTGCGCAGTGGTTTCCGGCGACGGACAGCCGCCGTTACTCATTCTGATCGGCACAGCGCTACGACTATTCAGGAGCTCCAGCATGAGCACAGACGGACCATCCAGAACCTCACTGATTCTGGCCGACGGTTACTCCTACACCGAACTCATTCCTGCACCGGATGCGCCTGGCGATACGGCCACCGGTGGGTTCATCCGCATCTTCCACGCTTTCTTCGGCCCCGCTGACGAAGAACCGGCGGTGGATGTACCCAGCGGCACGCCGATCGCGATCCCCGAACAGCACTAAGGAGAATTGCCGTGCCGAACACAGCGCGTGTTGACACCTGCGATCGGGCTGTCCAGGCCCTTGCCGTCAGTTCCAGCGAAACAGAGGCGCGAAGACAGACCACCATCGTCACGGTGACCTATGGTGACCGCCTGATCTACCTGCGCCGCCTGATCGAGCAGGCTTTCGCCTTTGAGCAGATCACCCGAGTAATAGTGGTCAGCAACGCTTCCAGCGCGCCGCTTGAGCAGCTGACCAGCCGCTGGCCCGGTCAGGTCCGGCTTATCCCGCTGGCGCAGAACACCGGCTCGGCCAACGGCTATGCAGTGGGGCTGGAAGCTGCGCTCGCAGAAGGCGCCCAGTACATATGGATGATGGACGACGACAATGCGCCGACCGCAGCGGCGGTGCGCCTGCTGCACGAAGAGTTGGCCCTGCTGGGTGACGGTGTCGGGCTGCAGCGTGCCGCCGTACTGGGCTTTCGCCCAACCCAACAGGAGGACATCGCCCGCGGCGTGCCACAGCGCTTCGCCATCCAGCCGCGCTCCAGCTATTTCGGCTTCCATATCGCGCAGCTGCCCTACAAGCTCTGGCGGCGTCTGCCCTGGGGCCGACCAAAAGGGACGCCGCCACGTGCCATTGACCTGCCGTTCGCGCCCTACGGCGGCATGCTCGCGCACCGCAGCCTGTATGAGGCGATCGGCCTGCCGCTGCGGGAGCTGGTGCTCTACGCCGATGACACCGAATACACCCGCCGCATTACCGCGATGGGTGGCCGCCTGCGGCTGGTCACCGACGCATTCATCGACGAGCTGGAGCTGTCCTGGAACATCAAGTCCCACACCCGCAACATCTACGAAGCCTTCCTCTTGGGCGACTCGGATTTCCGCGCCTACTACACCGCCCGCAACCAGGCCTGGTTCGACACCTATGTCTGGGCTGCCTCGCCCTGGCTGTACCGGCTGAACCGCCGCATCTTCCTCAGCCTGTTGCGATATGTCGCCAGACGCCAGCATGCCCCCGAGCGCCTGCAACTTATCGAGCAGGCGATCCGTGACGGTGAAAGCCACACGCTGGGCATGAGCCAGGCTTTTCCGCTGCGTTGATTACTCAGACCAGGAGGTTCCGATGCACACGCCCACTCTGGCGGATAGAGACAACAACTTCGATTTCCTGCGCTTTTTCGCCGCCGCGATGGTGATATTCGGTCACGCCTACGGCCTCTCGGGCCAGGCGCATCAGGAACCGCTGCGCCTGTTCAGCGGCAGCTATGACTCGGCGGACATCGCCGTGCACGTGTTCTTCGTCATGAGCGGCTTTCTCATCGCCGGTTCCTGGCTGAATAGCCACAGCGTGCTGGATTTTGCCGCCAAACGGGCGTTGCGCATCCTTCCGGCGCTGATCGTCTCAGTGCTGTTTGTCGTGTTGATTGTGGGGCCGCTGGCTACCCGATTGCCACTGAGCGAGTACTTCGCCGCACCCGAAACATTTGCCTACCTGGGTAACGCGGTGTTCATCACGGAGTTCCGCCTGCCCGGCGTGTTCGCCAGCAACCCCTTCCCGGATACGGTCAACGGCTCGCTGTGGACGCTGCCCTACGAAGTCCTGATGTATGCCACTGTGCTGACGCTCGGCTTGCTCAAGGTGTTCGGCCGCAGCATGGCGCTGCTCGGGCTGGTTCTGATGGTCGGCGTGCACTTCTACCTGATCCCGGTATACGAGGTGCAGAGTGACCTGCTGCGCAAAGCCACGCGGCTGGGGATGTTCTTCTATGCCGGTGTGGTGCTCTATCTGTATCGCCAGAAACTGATCTGGAACTGGAAGCTCGCCGCGCTAATGGTTGCCGCAAACCTGCTCAGTGCGCGCAGCGACTACTGGGAGCTGGTGCACGTGCTCACGCTGCCCTATCTCACGCTCTACCTCGCCCAGCTGCGCATCCCGCTGCTGGCCGGGTTCGGCAAGGCCGGCGACTTCTCCTACGGGCTGTACATCTTCGCCTTCCCGCTGCAGCAACTGCTCATGCACTGGAGCGACGGCAGCCTGCCGCTGCTACCGTTCATGCTGCTGAGCTTCGCCGCCAGCCTCGCCGCCGCAGTACTCTCCTGGCACCTGATCGAGTCGCCGGCACTCAAGCTCAAACGCTACCTGCCGCAGCGCCCACGCGTCGCGACCACAGTCGTCGCCGCAACTCTTGATTGAGTTCGCAAGCTGCCGCCTGGCCTCCGCCGCGGCACTCAGGAGCGTGCCGTCTGATCGACGCGCAAGCGCCGTTCATAGCCTGGCTAAAAAATGCTCAGCTCTATATACTCGCGCGCTTTTTCAAGCGCGGTTTTCGAGGTTCAAAGTCGATGAGCAAAACGCCAACAGTCGGGTTCGTGAGCTTGGGTTGCCCTTAAGCTACATTCTCTAAACAGAATTCCCTCGCGCAATACAAAGCCCAGCCCCTAACTCTCAGAGGGGTGCCGGGCTTTTTTGTTATAGCAGTCAGTTGAGTAAAGGAATCTGCCAGCACTACTGAAGGCGATCTGGGCCCAACCAATGATGGACGTGAGCTAGCCGCTGCTTTCGGCCAAAAGCAGCCGCCCGAAGCCGTCTACGAAAAGAAGGTCTACTCACAGTATCAGTCAATCCGCTTGAAACACCTTGCGACCTTTCCTCGATTGAGAAGCCACAAATGCACCTCTAGAGTTGCCTCCGCAACGCCGGGCCCCTCTGACAGCTAACCGCTGCCATGTCGGAGTTGCAGTTTGCACAACTTCGACACTTAGAGGAGGGGCTCATGACTGCCCTAGAACCGTTCTTCCTGGCCGAATTTCTCGGCACTGCCACTTGGTTGTGGCTCGTTTTTATCAGCATAGTGATTGGCCTGTTGGTCTTCGACCTAGGGGTGCTTCACCGCGAGCATCGCGAAATTGGCATTCGTGAAAGTTCATTGGCAAGATTCCATCGGTAATCTCCCTGAGTCTGCTGCTGCTGCTGGGCGGCGTGCTGCTGTCCCTTTGGAAAACCCGTGGCCAGCCGGCCCCGGCTGGCCCTCAGGTGTAAATCAAAACAGGTGGAGGTAGCTAGTCGGCTGCCTACTGTCGAATTGGCAACTTTCAACACTGGAGGCGGTAATGAAAAAAACGCTGCAATTGACAGCTATGGGGCTGTTACTGGTGGGCTTGGCCGGCTGCGACGCAGCCGAGCAATCGGCGCAGAAACTGGCCGAGAAGGCTGAGCAGGCAATGCAAGACGTAGCCCGCGAAACGGTCGATGGGACCCTGCAACAACTCAATAAGCAACTGAATGAAGTACAGCAGTCAACCAATGAGTGGCTAGGCAAGCCGCCGTCCAAGGAAACGCAGGAGGGCGAGTTGCAGGAAGGTCTGCCTGAAACTAATGAGTCAGGAGAGCCTATCGACAAAACGGCAGTTGAAACCTAGTTGGCTGGCAGAGTGCGTGGTTTGTAACCATTTGGAGCAGACTACGATACGGCTAATTATAGTTGGCCGCTTTTGGCCGGTTAGCGACGGTCTGACTTCGACCGTCGCTATACATGGTCAAACCTCGGTCTGCTCCGCCATTTCCAAGGCGTCATCGACCTCAATCCCGAGGTATCGGACAGTGCTCTCAAGCTTCGTATGGCCGAGCAGCAATTGAACCGCACGCAGGTTCTTCGTCCTGCGATAGATCAGTGATGCCTTCGTACGTCTCATTGTGTGAGTGCCATACATGGCTGGATCAAGGCCAATGGCTTTCACCCAGCCTTTGACGATACGGGCGTATTGACGAGTGGAGAGATGGTCAGAGGTATGCAGCCGGCTCGGAAAAAGGCAGTCCTCGCTGCGGAGCTGGGCTTGATGTATCCAGGCCGCGAGAGCAGACCGTGTTTGCTCAGTGATCTCGAACTGCACTGGCCGCTGCGTTTTCTGCTGCATCACCATGGCTCGTGATGACAGGTTTTCGCCATGGGCAACGTCGCGCACACGGAGCTTGGTTAAATCGCAGGCTCGCAGCTTGCTGTCGATGGCTAAATCGAAGAGCGCTAGATCTCGACTTCTCTCGGCGATTTGCAGCCTCACCCGGATTGCCCAGATATCTCTCAGGCGGAGCGGGGCCTTCTGTCCGACTAATTTTCCTTTGTTCCAGGGCTGATGGCTGTAGGTAGCAATGGTGTTCATGGCAAGTCCTCCTGGTGTGGGAGGACAAGGATGGTTGGCCGGAGCAATGGTCGCTAACCGGCCAGAAGCGGCCACTAATTTCTTGGCAATCAACAGCAGAAAAAGCATTATGGAAACAACTGCTCACGCGCAGTCCCATCTTCGGCGGCATGGATGCCTTGCTTATCTCACACAAGCATTCATTCCTGCTAGCTTTGGCGACATGCTGTGAAGCGCGGGCTTATGCCGCATTCGGCCGCCCTGGCTTATACCGCGTTCGATATAACGTCGCAGCAGAAGGGAGTGAAAGATGCATAAAACACTGATCCGCAAGAGAAAAGTCAACATTGTTAGCGAAATGTTAGGCTGCGTATTAGTCGAGCGTTCGGTCTAATCACTGTTAGTGGCTTTTCTCCAGGTCATGTCAGGGTCACGAACGTTTGAAGTAATCCAGCAGTAATCCGACAGCTCCAGTGTTCGGCTAACGCCGTAGAAAGCACAATCTAGAGGTTGATTAACGAGATAGTAGATGGTCCGGTGAAACCGACTAAGAGAAAATTGTGAGTCTGTAACTGACGTTGTGACGCGGCCCGGAGAAATTATGATCGAGAGAGTTTTCAGAAGTAGTCGGTTTATGGTGTGGGTGGCAGTCGTTATCTGTGCGGTGTCATCTTTGCTCTTGTATGGTGCCTCGGTTAACATAATCTGGAATACCGCACTGGATGTAGTACGTGATATACCTGTCTCTGCTGACGACGGCAAGAGCCTCGCGGTTCGCCTCCTGAAGCTGTTGGATCTCCTGCTGATCGCTATTACTTTTCAGATCATGGCGGTTAACCTGTATCGTCTGTTCATCCGTCCGGTGTCTGATGATGACAGAGAATCCCAAAACCCTCTGGACATTAAGAGCTTCCATGATTTGAAGATAACAGTAAGCCAAGTGGCTGTTGTGCTACTGGTGGTTCTGTTCCTTGAGCAGGCGGTAGAGATTGGCGCTACGATCGCTACGTTATACTTTGGTGCTGCCATCGGTATCATTATTTTGGCCTCGGTATTCGCGTGGAAGAATATGAAAGACTGATGCACAGCACGCGGTTAGACGTCACCTGCTGGTTGCCTGAACTAGAGAGGCAACCACTCCGCAGAGAATGTAGGCGGCCAACGCTTCATGGGAGCCTGCTTTGGGCAAGAGCCAACGTCACGGGCGTCTGCCACTAACCAATCCAAGCATAGCGACACCATTTCGGTTGCGGCTTCGCCTTCACTACAAAGCTGCGCGTGTTGGCGGCGTTATGCGCATCCATAGAGAGGGTACTCTTATTATTGAAATCAGGAAGGCAGAAAAAGCGGACGTTCCTGCGATACTCGACCTTGTTCGAGGAAAAGCGGAATTCGATGGGTGTTTGAATTCGCTTCAATCTACGGAAGCTGACATTGAGGAAGCTTTCTTCTCCGAACAACCCAAGGCGTTTGCGCTCTTGGCCATGAAGTCAGGCGAGGCCGTGGGTATCGCGACGTACTACAGTATCTATTCCACGTTCATTGCCAAGCCTGGCATCTGGCTAGACGATCTGTTTGTCTATCCGCAGTTCCGGGGAAGCGGTGTGGGCGAAGCTCTACTCTCAGAGCTGTGTATCCTCGCTCAGAATACTGGCTGCGGGCGTATTGACTGGATCGTGGCTACCGACAATGATCGAGGAAGGAGCTTCTACGAGCGCTCGGGCGCTCGGATATTCGAAGAGGTACGGCGTGCCCGGTTAGATGAATGTGCGATCAACGCACTTGCAGAGAAAGCGCATAACAAAGCAATGCACCCGACAAGCGGGTGATTGCGGCGTTAGGCACAGTCAAACACGCAACAATCCAATTCTTTCAACCCAGGGGTCTCCCAACTATGAAAGTCAAACTTGTAGCATTAACAGCATTAGTCGCACTTACCTCAAATATTGCGAACGCAAACGAGCCCATCGTTGTAAATCAGGCAGTAACAGAGAAGGAAGCATTAACAGCTCAGCAAGCATGGTGTGCTGCTCTTCTTGATATCAACGCCGCATACGAAAAGGATGGAAAAGTAGCAGCGAGAGCATTGGCCGAGAAAGTCATAGATTCCGCTTACGCCTACCAAATGGGCGCAGTACTCTTTAAGCCTACGCTCACGGTGAACCCTCAAACATTTCGCCCCACACGTGCCGGTGCGCTATCTTATTTCGTTGGCGGTGACCCATCCTTCCCTGCCGACACAGGTTTTGCTCTAAAAGGCTGGAGAAAATGTGAGCCTGTCACTTCTGCTATTTTTCTTGATGGCAATAGCGCAATTACTATGGGGAAAGTTCACTTCACAGATAAAAATGGGAAAGTGACTACCGTTGACAAAACGTGGGGTTACGTTAAAGACGATGCGGGAAATTTGCGCATTAACCTTCACCATTCATCATTGGAGTACCAACCTAAGTAAATCCGCTATAAACCCATAGGCAGTGGAGTTGTTGCCTAACAAGTCATTCCAGCGGACTGCCTACGGCATCCGCTGAATTCCAACGTTAGGTTATCCGAGCAAAAGTGACCCGCCCCTCATTCCTCAGTCACTGTGAATGTCCGCTTCTGGCCGATTCTGTTGAAAAAGTCCCTTTGATATTTCTGCCCACAAAAGTGCATTACCTACGCAGAAATCTGATCAATTTTCGGGTCAGAGCTGCCCTAGATTTCACCCAGCAACGCGCAAATCAGCCGCTTTTGGACGTATGGATTGGCGACTCTGGCCAACACCGACTTTTTCAACAGAATCGGCCGACTCCAGCCTATGGCGACTGGCCGCCCCCGGCCACGACCTGTCGCTCGAATTTCCTGACTGAACGGCAGGAATAGGCGATGTTAGTCATTCACGCCCCATCTCGTGAATGACCGCTTCGATTGGAGCTGGCCAGGCTTCGTTTCAGAGCAACGCTCAATGACTTAGCCGCATCTACCGTCTGTTGCTGGACGCCTCGGGTTATGCTGAAGCAGTTTTCTTGGTATCAGTTGGCGTCAACTACCTAATCCATTCACATGGCTCCAAAAATGTCCAAGAAACCGAATCCATCAACCTCTGTAGCTCCTGCAACTGCGCCGGCGGAAGGTGAACGTCGAGCACTCCGTGGATACATTGGCCAGTACGAGCGGGCGGGCGCTGCCATTTATGCTGCGCTCGAGCGCGACGAGCTGCTCTGGATCGGCGTCGCAGACCGCAACGCGGGTATTGCCGACGACTTGGTGCTCGGTTTCGATGGGGTGGTGGTCGGTCACCAGTTCAAGACGTCCAAGTTCCCAGGCACTTTCACTGTTGAGACGCTGTTTACTGGTGCCAACGGCCTGTTGAGGCCCCTGGTTCATGCTTGGCAGTGCCTGCGCAAGGACAACCCGAGAAGCCGGGTCGAGATTCGCCTGGTTGTTAATGACTTTCCGTCGATTACTGACAAGCCAGGCGATGGCACGCCGCCCCACAGCGCGGCATTTCTTGAGCAACTCCAACAGCATCCAAATCGGCCGCTAGCGGATTGGTACACGCAGGAATGGAGTCGACTGATCAACCACCTGCGCCGTGAAGCCGGCCTGGACGATGACGACTTCGAATTTTTTTTGCACAGCCTCCGTGTGGTGTGCGGAGCTGCGGCGGACTTCATCCAGTCGCACAAATTGAACGCCGAGCAGGCGCGGCAGGCATCCGAGATTGCAAGCGTACTGCCCAAGCTAGTCGCCGATGCCCGCGACAAAGACAGGTGGACGCGTGACGAGCTGCTTCGTGAGCTTGGCTGGCGCGATCCCTCCAAGACGCTGCTCATCCACCGGTTCCCAGTCGGCGCCTATGTTCAGCGCAACCGTGATACTGAGGCCAAGCTGCTAGCCGCGCTGCATGCCGCCGACCAGGGCTACGTCTCACTCATAGGACCGCCTGGCTCCGGGAAGTCCACTCTCCTGCAGGTTGCGCTGGCCACTGAGGCTAATATCCGGCTCGTTCGCTACTTGGCGTACGTGCCAGGTGCTGCTCAAGGCGTGGGTCGCGGGGAGGCCGACAACTTCCTGACTGACGTCGGCACGCAGTTACGCAACAGCGGTTTGGTTGGACTTCGTCTTCGCGACGACTCGCTGCATGAGCGCCGAGAGCAGTTCGGCGTCCTGGTACAGCAGGCTGGTGAACGCTTCGACCGCGACGGGATCCGAACAATCATCGTCGTCGACGGGCTCGACCATGTGCCTCGCGAAGAGCGGCCGACCAATTCGCTTCTGGGCGAGCTGCCTCTTCCCGCTGCCATCCCCAACGGGGTTGTGTTCATCCTCGGCACGCAGCGGCTGGATCTCGCGAATCTGAAGCCCGCAGTAAGAGAGCAAGCGGAGAAAAGCGAGCGACAGGTTCTCATGGGACCTCTCGGCCGCGAGGAGGTCGCCCGGATGGCAGAGGCGCTTGGCCTGCCTGCCGAGATTCCAAGATTGGATCTAAGCAATCTATCGCATGGCCACCCGCTGGCAACGCGCTACTTAATTCATGCGCTGTTGCACGCGGACGAAGCCGGCCGTAAGCACCTTCTCAGCGGTGGGATGCCGTTCGACGGCGATATTGAGACCGTGTACACCGCTGCTTGGCGCGAGATCGCAAGCGATGTCGATGCCATGGACGTGCTGGGCTACATCGCTCGTGCTGAGGCACCTGTGGACCTGCGGCTGCTGGCTACAATGGTCAAGGAGTCCGCGATTGAACGCGCTCTGATCGTTGCACGGCACCTGCTCCGTAGTTCATCCCAGGGGTGGAGCGTCTTCCACAACAGCTTTCGGCTGTTCGTCATCGCTCAACCTCGAACCCGCCTCGGAAGCGTCGATGCCGAATACTCGCAGCGCGTGTACCGCGACCTCGCCCAGTTGGCGAAGAACGCGCCGCCCGAATCGGCGCAGTACTGGCTTGAGTTGCGCTACCGCGCCCGTGCCGGCGACGGTGCCGATGTACTTGCGCTGGCGATGCCCGCTCGCTTCAGGCAGCAACTGGCTGACGGGCGTTCTATCGCCGAGATCCACGCCGATATCCGCCTGGCTCTGCTGGCAGTGCGTGGAACGCACGATGCGACCGCCTTCTCACGGCTGCTGCTGTGTCGTGACGAAGTGGGGCGGCGGGAAACTGCCCTTGAGTACGCCAACCAGCTTCCGCTGGCGATGCTAGCGGTTGGGGACATTGATGCAGCCCTGGCCTTCGTGCAGTACTTCCCCAGCCAGGGCTACGAGATCGTCGACGCCCTGTTAGCGCGAGGGGACTTCGAGCGGGCGAAGGAACTGTTTGAAAGCCTCGAGCCACTGTCGCAGCTCCATACGTCCAAGTTCCAGAACCACGGGCACGACCACAACATAACGGAATTCGAGAGGTGGGCAAGGCGCGCCGTCCACTTCCGAGACACCGAGCAGATCCAGATAGCGATTGACCACCTCGCCGCAGAGGGGCTACGCCAGCCCGAAAAGGTGGATCCGCAAACTGTCGCCGCGCTGCAACTGCATCTGAGGAGGGAAGCCGCAGAGGCGATGCTCCTTCAGAAGGTTGGCGCCGATCCACAAGACCTCTGCAGCAAGCTCGGGGTAGCCAACGAAGACAAACCTTCGGTGATGGTTCACGCAGGTCTTGTGGCCAGTCGGCGTGGCGACGTTGCGCAAGCGCTTGCCCTGTTTGATGCTGCCGCCGCCCTTCCTGGCTTCGTAGAGGTACCCAACGGCTACCGACGCCGGATGGCACTAATTGCATTCGAAGCTGACCGTCGTTACCTAGCCGAGGCCCTGTTCGACAAGCTGGTCGCACCGATGATCTCTATGTGCGACGACGAGACGGACCTGGCTGGGCTGGGTAATCTGGTCGGTGCGGTGATGCATCACGCGAGGCTTTGCACGCTGCTCAATAAGCCGCTGCCAAGCGCGATACCGTCGAAGCACACCTTCCTTCATCCGTTTCAGCAGCACGCCTCGACGATAGGCGTGCTTCTAGGTCGCGCCGCCGTCGACAACGCGTCCGTGCCGGCCGGCAGCATCCAGGACGAAGCCCGCATTGCCCTTGGGTACGTCCTACGTCTGACATCAGAAGGCGGCAGCGAGTCATATCGCATCCAGCAGGCCTTCAAAGCGATCCCCATGCTCGTGCCAGCGCTGCTGAGGCTCGGCGCCAAGCGCGGCGAGACTGAGTACCGTGCGGTACTTCGGGAAATTGACGCAGCCATCGCCTCATCGACGCTGGGGGGCACTGCGTACCTGCGACGCAGATTGGCCGTCGATGCGTATAGGGTTGACGGTGACCGGGTGGCGGCCGTCGATCGACTCAACGCACTCGTGGCGGAGCTTCAGGAGAGCACGCCGAGCGAGCAGATCAACGGGTTGGCCGATCTGGCCATCGCGTTGGCTGCGGTCGGGGACTTAGAGCGGGCCAAACAGTTGCTGGCGACGGTTCCCGAGCAATGCCTTGGCTACGCGTTGGCCCCCAAGAAAGACCCGCAGTACGCAATCTGGCGAGACATCCTGGTCCTTGCGAACGCCGCTGACCCGGAGAACCGTGTCAAGCGAGTATCGACCTTAATGCGCCAGGTCGGCGGCATGACCGAAACGGAAGGGTCGTCGGCCGCGCATCGTTTGACGATGTCGCTAATCGAGGAAGCGACGCAGGTCGGACCTCGCTTCGGCTTCGAGGTGTCAAAGACACTGGCGGATTGGAATCTGATTGGCTGGCCGAACCGTGTTGACCTGCTCATGACGGGGATGGTGCGGCGAAGCCCTGAACTCGTCTTGGCTTGCGCGACGGTCTGGTGCGGTCTGTGTCTGCCGTTCTACATGGAACCGTACTACCGGGACCCGCACCACGTCGGTGACTTCATCGACATCGCCGCCGACGCCGCGGGACCTATACAGATTGAACCGCTCGCGCGGATGTTTTTGGCGGTGATCGAGGTAGCCAGCAGGGCACACGAGAGGGTCGGACTGCTCCAGCGCCTTCGCACCGCTGCCGGAAGACATGGGTTTTCATCTGCCGAGCTCGACGCCGCCGTAGCCCGGTGGACGTCAGAAGCGCCGGAACCTCGACACTCGTATACGCCAAGCAAGTACGACTCGGAGACCACTCTCGAGCAGCTTGAGCGCGCGTTTGAATCGGATGGCGACGAACTGAACTACAACGCCCCGTACCGTTTCAGAGATCTGGCCGAGACGGCCCCGCTTCATATGGCGCGGAGGATATTTGAGCGCTGGCAGGTCTTGCAGGACGACGCGCGCTGCCGCTTCCTGATGGTTAAAAGGTTGGCTGCGGCGGGGGAGGTCGAGTACGCCAAGAAGCTGATGCAAGGCTACGAGTCAGGCAAGGACCCCTGGAGTTCCTGGAGCCAGTGGATGGGTGGCGGTAAGTTCTTCTACTTTGAGGCGAAGAAGCTCTTGCAGGGACCATCCACATGCCCAGCCGCCTTCGAGAACATTGTCGATTCAGTAACGGCGGGCCAGGAGAACACCCAGTCACTGCTGACAGAGCTGGATTCGATACTGCCGGTAATCAGCGCGACGCCGGATTGGCCGGCCATCTGGTCGTTACTTGAGGAGCAGATGGCCTGCACTCGCGAGTTCCAGCTGGGGCGACCCTTCCAGCCGAGCGAGCTACCGCTCAGCGACACGGAACTTTTGGAGGATCTGCTGCACTTTGCCTATCGGCTGCCCGTTGCAGAAGTTCAGCGACACGCACGCAATTGCACGTTGAGCCTGGCAAGGCAAGCCGGACTTGGCCAAGCTTTGTTCAAGTCCCTTATGCGGCGACTTATAGCCGGCGAATTAGATGCCCCCTTGCATGCGCTCGGAACTCTGCTGGCTGCTGACAGCGCGGACCTTGCCCCCGAGTTGGGCAGCGCCGTGGCTGCGTTGGTCAGTCACCGTGACATTGCGGTGGCAGAGTCAGCCGCGCTCTTGTCGCATCGGTGGAGGCAGGCTGTCCCCTTGGACGCGATACCACTGCCGCTTTTCTATCGCCTTGAACTCGAGCACCCGCCAGAGGGTGACCAGGCATTCACGGACGAAAGAACTGGTGCAATGCGCGTCGAGTCGCCGCTTGGCTGGACCGAGATGTTGCGCTCGACGGCACGTCACATCGCGAAGGCGGCAGGCATTGAGGAGATGACAGTCCGCCGACGCGCGGCGATGTTCATCCAGGATTGGGGTGGACTTGAGGCATTCGGGCCCTCTGGCACCAAAAGGCTTGAGACTCAGCTTCGCGTGCTCGACATGCAGATCACTTACCTGAAGCCCCACGCCTACATTGCCCTTGCCGCACTTCGCCACGTCGCAGGAGAACTGCGGCTGGCCGGCAAATTGAAAGGCAGCGACATGCTCACGCTTTTGGAACGTTTGGGCTGCCCGCTTCCGCCTCGACCGCTGAAGCTCCCACGAGGGCGCCCCGAGTGGATCCGAATGCCGCTGTTGAACCGAAGTGCGGGTTGGTCCGAGCGAGAACGGAAATGGATTGACGAAGTCGACGGTGATGTTGCCCCCTTCCCAGCAGACAGCCACGGCCAAGTCGTGGCCGAAGTATCCCGCTTCAAGATTCTCAAGCCACGGCTGTCGGAGCACCGTCTCTACCGCTTTAGAGCACCCTCGGCAGAGATTGACAGTGAAGACTTCGACGACTGCTATGCCAGGCTGCCCATCGCTGTTTGGCTTGGCCAGTACTTCGCATTTGACAATGATCTGGCGCCAACGCTGGTAAGGAAAGTTGTTTGCTCGGTGGACATGGGCTTTGACGCAGCGGCCTATTCGTTCGCTTTGTGCCCGAACTGGGTGAAGCGGCTTCGCTGGAGCGCGCATGACGAGGAGCCCAGCGTCTTCCTCGACCCGAGCGGCGCTGTGGTCGCAAGGCTCTGCTGGTGGCGTGATGCTGGCCCGGTTGATATCGATGCGGAGTCCCTGTGGGGAGAGGGTTGCTACCTCGTCCTGACGTCATTAGGCATCGAACAGGTCACCACTGCCCGTGGGAAGCCGGACCTTGACATCAGCGTGTTCGCAAGCAGGCAGATCAAGCAACCGAGCAGCTACGGGGAGTCTCTCTTGAAGACGGCGAAGAACGGTTACTCAATCTAAGCCATGCAGATTCAGTGGCGATGTCAAGCGAGAGTGGCCGTGCTGGCTTGAGCTGGCTGTCCCGGAGGGCTGCTTCCGGTCGGTGGCTAGCGTTCATAGTACCCTAACGATTGATCGCTCCCGCTGCGTAGCAGCCATCGGACTTTCCAAATCGAACTTCTGCTTTGGGGCGATTTGAGCCGATTACGACAGGCAGCTTTTGGCCGAAAACGGCCGTCAGAGGATGGCTGTCGATAGCTGCATCTGTTCGGTGCCCCGACTTGGCCAAGCAAAGTTTACTGTCACGCCGGCACACTGAGTCATCTACACCACTGGAAATGCCCTTCAGGCGCCGCTAGAATTGCGCACTTTTTGATCAGCCGCCGAAATGGCGGGGCCTCTGAGGATTATCATGTCTGGCGCTACACCTAAAGTCGGCTTCATTAGTCTCGGATGCCCCAAGGCAACGGTCGACTCTGAACGCATCCTCACGCAGCTGCGCATGGAGGGTTACCAGATCGTGCCGTCCTACGAGGATGCCGATGTGGTGGTGGTCAACACCTGCGGTTTCATCGACAGCGCCAAGGCCGAATCGCTGGACGCCATTGGCGAGGCGATCGCCGAGAACGGCAAGGTGATCGTCACCGGCTGCATGGGCGTGGACGAGAACAACATCCGCGGCGTGCACCCCAGCGTGCTGGCGGTCACCGGCCCGCAGCAGTACGAGCAGGTGGTCAACGCGGTACATGAAGTGGTGCCGCCGAACATCGAGCACGACCCCTTCGTCGATCTGGTACCGCCGCAGGGCATCAAGCTCACCCCGCGCCACTACGCCTATCTGAAGATTTCCGAAGGCTGCAACCATACGTGCAGCTTCTGCATCATCCCGTCGATGCGCGGCAAGCTGGTCAGCCGGCCGGTGGGCGATGTGCTCAGCGAAGCCGAGCGCCTGGTCAAGGCAGGCGTCAAGGAAGTCCTGGTGATCAGCCAGGACACCAGCGCCTATGGCGTCGACCTCAAGTACAAGCTGGATTTCTGGAACGGCCAGCCGGTCAAGACGCGCATGCTCGAGCTGTGCGAGGAGCTGGGCAAGATGGGCGTCTGGGTGCGCCTGCACTACGTCTACCCCTACCCCAACGTCGACGACGTGATCCCACTGATGGCCGCCGGCAAGATCCTGCCGTACCTGGACATCCCCTTCCAGCACGCCAGCCCGAAGGTGCTCAAGGCCATGAAGCGCCCGGCCTTCGAAGACAAGACCCTGGCGCGCATCAAGAAGTGGCGCGAGATCTGCCCGGAGCTGACCATCCGCTCGACCTTCATCGTCGGCTTCCCCGGCGAGACCGAAGAAGATTTCCAGTATTTGCTCGACTGGCTGACCGAAGCCCAGCTCGACCGCGTCGGCTGCTTCCAGTATTCGCCGGTCGACGGCGCGCCGGCCGAGGCTATGGACCTTGAGCCGGTGCCGGACGAGATCAAGCAGGAGCGCTGGGACCGTTTCATGGCGCACCAGCAGGCCATCAGCGCCGAGCGCCTACAGCGCAAGGTCGGCCAGGAGCTGGACGTGCTGATCGACGAGGTGGACGAGGACGGCGCCATTGGCCGCTCGTGGGCCGATGCTCCGGAGATCGACGGCATGGTCTACGTCGACAGCGCACAACCGCTGCAGCCCGGCGACAAGGTCCGCGTACGCGTCACCAACGCCGACGAGTACGACCTCTGGGCCGAAGTGATCTGAGCTGGTCTGCTACACGAAAACGCCCCGCACTAGCGGGGCGTTTTCATTTCTGCGCAACGAGTCTTCGGCAGCCCACAGGGTGGAAAATGGCAAAGCCTTTTCCACCGCCGTGCTGCGGGTGCGTCAACGCTGCGGTGGTTGCCGCACCGGCGCGCCGTTGGCCACGTAGTAGTTCGCCGTGCTGCGCGGCAGCGGCTCGCGACCGCGAATCCGGTCGGCGATCTTCTCGGCCAGCATGATGGTGGTGGCGTTGAGGTTGCCGGTGATTATCTGCGGCATGATCGAGGCATCCACCACGCGCAGCCCTTCCACCCCATGCACCCGGCCCTGGCCATCGACCACGGCCATGTCATCGGTGCCCATCTTGCAGGAGCAGGACGGGTGATAGGCCGTCTCCGCGTGCTCGCGGACAAAGGCGTCCAGCTCGGCATCGCTCTGCGCCTCCACGCCGGGGTTCAGTTCGCGACCACGGTACGGATCGAGCGCGGGCTGGGCGATGATCTCGCGGGTGAGGCGGATGGCATCGCGGAACTCGCGCCAGTCCTGCTCGTGGGCCATGTAGTTGAACAGGATGCTCGGGTCGACCCGCGGATCGGTGGAGCGAATCTCGATGCGCCCGCGACTGGGTGAACGCATCGAGCCGACGTGGGCCTGGAAGCTGTGGCCGTCATGGGCGTTGCTGCCGTTGTAGCTGACCGCCACCGGCAGGAAGTGGAACTGGATATTCGGCCATTCGAACTCGTCGCTGCTGCGGATGAAACCACCGGCCTCGAACTGGTTGCTGGCACCGATACCCGAGCCCAGGAACAGCCATTCGGCGCCGATCGCCGGCTGGTTCCACCACTTGAGCGCCGGGTACAGCGACACCGGCTTCAGGCACTCGAACTGCAAGTACATCTCCAGATGGTCCTGCAGGTTCTGGCCGACGCCGGGCAGCTCCTGCACCAACGTGACGCCGAGCTTCTTCAGCAGCGCGCCAGGGCCAACCCCGGAGCGCTGCAGGATTTGCGGAGAGGCAATGGCGCCGCCACACAGCAGCACTTCCCGCCGCGCACGCGCCACCTGCGGCTGCTCGCGGCCGCGCAGGTAACGAACGCCGACGGCACGCTTGCCCTCGAACAGCACGCGGTCGGTGACGGCATGGGTGTGGATGGTCAGGTTCGGCCGCTCCTTGGCCTGGTCCAGATAACCACGCGCCGTGCTCGCGCGCCGGCCCTGGGGCGTCACCGTGCGATCCATCGGGCCGAAGCCTTCCTGCTGGAAGCCATTGAGATCGTCGGTACGGGGATAACCGGCCTGCACGCCGGCCTCGACCATGGCGTGGAACAGCTCGTTGTTGTCGGCCTTCGGTGTGGTCACGCTGACCGGGCCGTCGCCGCCGTGGTAGTCGTTGGGACCAATGTCGCGCGACTCGGCCTTGCGGAAGTACGGCAGGCAGTCGAGGTAGGTCCAGTCCTCCAGGCCCGGCGTCTTGGCCCAGTTGTCGTAGTCCAGTGCATTGCCGCGGATGTAGCACATGCCGTTGATCAGCGAAGAGCCGCCCAGGCCCTTGCCACGGCCGCAGTCCATACGGCGGTTGTTCATGTGCGGCTCGGGATCGGTCTTATAGGCCCAGTTATAGCGAGTGCCCTGCAGCGGATAAGCCAGCGCGGCGGGCATCTGGGTGCGGAAGTCCAGCCGATAGTCCGGCCCGCCGGCTTCCAGCAGCAGCACGCTGACATCGGTGTCCTCGGTCAGGCGCGCGGCCAGCACGTTACCGGCCGAACCGGCGCCGATGATGATGTAGTCGTATTCCATGGTTCTACCTCCCTCAAAACACCGAGGCGAACTCGCCCAGCTCCACCTGTACCGATTTGACCCGCGTGTAGTGCGCCAGCGAGGCGATGCCGTTCTCGCGACCGATGCCGGACTGCTTGTAGCCCCCGACCGGCATCTGTGCCGGCGATTCGCCCCAGGTATTGATCCAGCAGATGCCGGCTTCCAGGCGATGGATGATGCGGTGCGCCCGCGCCAGATCGGCGGTGACCACGCCCGCGGCCAGGCCGTACTCGGTGTCATTGGCGCGGCGGATGACCTCCTCTTCGTCCTGATATTCGAGCAGGCTCAGCACCGGGCCGAAGATCTCTTCGCGCACGATGGTCATGTCGTCGCTGCAGTCGGTGAAGATGGTCGGTGCGACAAAGGCGCCCTTGGCGTATTCGCCTTCAGTCACCCGCCCGCCACCACAGAGCACCCGCGCCCCGGCGGCTTTGCCCTTGGCGATGTAGTCGAGCACGTTGTTCATGTGCGCGATGCTGACCAGCGGACCGAAGTTGGTTTCCTCCTGCTGCGGATCGCCCAGACGAATGCGCTGCACCCGCTCCAAGAGCTTGGCCTCGAACGCAGATTTGAGACCGACCGGCACGAACACCCGCGTGCCGTTGGTGCACACCTGGCCGGAGCTGAAGAAATTGGCCATCACCGCGATGTCGGCCGCGCGGTCCAGATCGGCATCCTCGCAGATGATCAGCGGCGACTTGCCGCCCAGCTCCATGGTCACGTCCTTGAGCGACGATGCCGCCGCACTGGCCATGACCTTCTTGCCGGTGGCCACGCCGCCGGTGAACGACACCTTGGCGATGCGCGGGTGCTCGGTGATCAGCGCCCCAACGCCAGCACCAGTGCCGGTCAACACGTTGAACACCCCGTCTGGCAGGCCGGCTTCGCTGAAGATTTCCGCCAGTTTGAGCGCGCTCAGCGAGGTGACTTCGCTGGGTTTGAAGATCATCGCGTTGCCCGCGGCCAGCGCCGGCGCGGCTTTCCACAAGGCGATCTGGATCGGGTAGTTCCACGCACCGATGCCGGCCACCACGCCCAGCGGTTCGCGGCGGGTATAGACAAAGCTGCTGTCGCGCAGCGGAATCTGCTCACCTTCGATGGCCGGTGCCAAACCGGCGTAGTACTCCAGCACGTCGGCGCCGGTGACGATGTCGACACTGCGGGTTTCGCTCAGCGGCTTGCCGGTGTCCAGGGTTTCCAGCAGCGCCAGCTCGTCGTTGCGCTCGCGCAGCAGATCGACCGCGCGACGCATGATTCGCGCCCGTTCGATGCCGGTCAGCGCCGCCCAGATGCGCTGGCCCTGCTCGGCACTTTCGACGGCGCGTTCCAGATCCGCCGCGCCGGCCTCCGCCACTTCGGCCAGGATTTCGCCGTTGGCCGGGTTGATGCTCTCGAAGGTCTGGTTGCTGCTGGCATCGACGTAGCCGCCATGGATATAGAGTTGCTGCCGTGGGAAACGGGCCATGTTCTACCTCGCTTGTATGCTTGGCGGCAGCGGATCGACGCTGCCGCAACATGAATGGAACGCCTCGGGGATTGCCAGAGGCGTGCAGGGTCAGGGTGTCGGCGCCGCGCCTGGGTTGGGCATGCCGCTTTCACCACCGCCGTTCTCGCGCTGCAGATGCAGGAAGTGCATGTGGTGCTCGTAGTGGTCGAGGATGTCCTCGATCAGCTGGCGCCGGGAGTAGCCCATCAGGTCGTAACCCAGGCTGCCCTGGCGCAGATGCACCTCGAGCCGGTAATAGTCCGCGTTGCTGCTCTGCGTGCGCAGGGCAAAGGACGGCATGGTGCCGCGCACCGGCCAGATCTGGTAGGTGAAGTCCTGCTCGCTGCCTAGATTGACGTGCAGCGCCAGGTGCTCGTTGCCCGGCTCGCCTTCGACGATCTCCACCGGCACGCCCTTCTCGCCCAAAGCTTTCTGGATCTCTTCCATCGCCGGCTTGCAGACTTCCTTCAGGTAGCGACGGATCTGCGAACGGCTGGGGAAGCTCATCGCCCGCGACAGGCGCTGACTCCAGTTCATCTGCGTGTGCTCCAGCGTGGCACGCCCGGACAGGTAGCCGGACAGGCTCTTCTGATAGCTGTCGGCCATGACGCCTTCGACGTGCAATGCCTTGAACAGCCCGTACATCATGAACAGCAGGACGATGGAGAACGGCAGCCCCATGATCACCACGGTGCCCTGCAGCGCGGTCAGCCCGCCGGCGATAAGCAGCGCCAGGGTGAGAATGCCGATGATCGCCGCCCAGAGAATGCGCATCCACACCGGCGCGTCGCTGTTCACATCCTTGAGGATCGAGGTGAAGTTCGACAGCACCAGCGAGCCGGAGTCGCCGGAGGTGACAAAGAACACGATGGCGAGGACGGTCACCACGATGGTGGTGAGACCGGCCCATGGCAGGCTCTGCAGGAACAGATAGATCGACGAGCCAGGGTTGCTCACTGCCTGTTGACCGAATTCGAGGGCACCGCCCATGACCATCTCGATCGCGCTGTTACCCATGATCGACATCCAGGCCATCATAAAGGCCAGCGGCAGCAGCAGCGTGCCGATGACGAACTCGCGGATGGTGCGGCCGCGGGAAATCCGCGCCAGGAACAGACCCACGAACGGCCCCCAGGCAATCCACCATGCCCAGAAGAACACTGTCCAGGCGTTCAGCCAGTCGGTCGGACGGCGATAGGCATAAGTGTCCAGCGACAGGCTGATGAAGTTGGAAAAGTAGTCACCGACGTTCATCACCAACGCGTTGAGCAGGAACACCGTATCGCCGACCACCAGCACGAACAGCAGCAGCAATACCGCCAGCAGCATGTTGAACTCGGAAAGCCGGCGAATCCCCCGCTCCACCCCGGTTGCCGCGGAGATCGCCGAAAACACCACGATCAGCACCACCAGCACCGCCTGGGTAAACGTGCCCTCGGGTATGCCGAAGATATAGTTGAGGCCGAAGTTCAGCTGGATGATGCCGATGCCCAGGCTGGTGGCGATACCGAAGATGGTGCCGAGTACTGCGGCGGTATCGACGGTGTGGCCGATGGGGCCGTAGATGCGCTTGCCGAAGATAGGGTACAGCGATGAGCGGATCGACAGCGGCAAGCCCTGACGGAAGCTGAAGTAGGCCAGCGACATGCCGACCAGCGTGTAGACGCCCCAGCCGGAGAGGCCCCAGTGCAGGAAGGTCAGCTCCATCGCGTGGCGCGCAGCCTGGGTGGTGCCACCCTCACCTACTGGCGGCTCGAGAAACTGGGTGATGGGTTCGGCGATACAGAAGAACAGCAGATCGATGCCTATACCGGCAGAGAAAAGCATCGCCGCCCAGGTGACCACATTGAACTCAGGCTTGGAATGATCCGGGCCGAGGCGGATCTTGCCGTAGCGACTGGTCGCCACTACGACCACAAACAACAGGTAGAGCAGTACGGCTAGGAAGTAGAACCAGCCGAATGTGTTGGATATCCAGCCGAGTACCGTGTTGATGACCGCCAGCGAGCGGTCGGTGAAGAACATCGTCCATACGGCAAACAGCACGATGGCGATTGCGGAACCGTAGAAGACTACGGGATTGATTCGGTCGGCGGGCGCTTCGGAATCGTTGGGCGAGAGCTCAGCCTCGTTCATCAGTTCTATCTCCTGAACTTGTTCTGGCTTTTACGACATCGCTGTGCGACGTATTGCGGCAGGCGACACGCAATTCATTGGTGAATGCGTCGACCCGATGGTGGGATGGGCAAGCAAAGCAGCCGTACTGATGACAGCCATGCCCGTCGGCAAAGCAATGCCGACAAAAAAACAAAGGTTGAATTCTGCTCCCATAATGTTGAAGTCGGCGCGCATCCTACACGATAAGCGTCAAATTCGCGAATCAGCACAGGATCGCCGCTGTTCCAGCGACTGCGACTTGACCCGGCAGCCGCCTTTCTGGGCAGCTCGCAAGAGGGTCTGCCCCGGTGCCAGCCGCGGCATTTTCAGCAGCCCTGTCCTGACTTATGATCACCGCCGCGCAGCAGGCGCCCTACCATTTCACCCGCAGAGATGAACTCATGTCGTCCGATCCCCGCTTCACTGCCATGCCCGATGCCAACGGATACTTCGGTCCCTATGGCGGCCAGCTGGTGCCGCCGCACCTTAAGCAGGCCATGGACGACATCAACCTGGCCTACGAAGAAATCCGCCAACGCGAAGATTTTCAGCAAGAGCTGGCTGCACTGTTCGCCGACTACGTCGGTCGCCCGAGTCCGATCTTCCATGCGCGTCGCCTGTCCGAGCAGCTCGGCGGTGCGCAGATTCACCTGAAGCGCGAAGACCTGAACCACACCGGCGCGCACAAGATCAACCACTGCCTCGGCGAGGCCCTGCTGGCCAAATTCATGGGCAAGAAGAAGGTGATCGCCGAAACCGGCGCTGGCCAGCACGGTGTCGCCTTGGCCACCGCCTGCGCGCTGGTGGGTATTCCCTGCGAGATCCACATGGGCCAGGTGGACATCGAGAAGGAACACCCCAACGTCACCAAGATGAAGATCCTTGGCTGCAAGCTGGTGGCCGTCACCCGCGGCGCCGCCACCCTCAAGGAAGCGGTGGACAGCGCCTTCGAGGAGTACCTGAAGGACCCGCACGACTACATCTATGCCATCGGCTCGGTGGTCGGCCCGCACCCGTTCCCGAAGATGGTCCGCGATTTCCAGTCGATCATCGGCACCGAAGCCCGTGAGCAGTTTCTCGCCCGGCATGGTCGCCTGCCCGACCACGTGGTTGCCTGCGTCGGTGGCGGCTCCAATGCCATGGGCATGTTCACTGCCTTCCTCGAAGATGCTGCGGTGGAGCTAGTGGGGATCGAGCCGGCCGGCGAAAGCCTGGACAAGCCCGGCCGCCATTCGGCCACGCTGTCCAAGGGCAAGCCAGGCGAACTGCATGGCATGGCCTGCTATGTGCTGGAGGATGCCGACGGCAATCCGTCTGCGGTGCACTCCATCGCCTCCGGCCTGGACTACCCGGGGGTCGGCCCGCAGCACAGCTACCTGAAGGACATCGGCCGGGTGAACTACCAGACCGCGACCGACCAGGAATGCCTCGACGCCTTTATGACCCTGTCGCGCGTGGAAGGCATCATCCCCGCCCTGGAAAGCGCCCACGCCGTGGCATGGGCGATTCGCACCGCGCCGACGCTGAGCAAGGACAGCCATATCCTCGTCAATCTATCTGGCCGCGGCGACAAGGATGCTGATTACGTCGCCAACCTGCTCGGCCTGTAGCACATCAGCGGCGGGCCGGCGATGCACGTGCGTGTCGGCCTGCTGGAAGCGCAACGGGCGGCCATAGCGGGTAAGATGCGCAGCCGCCCGACTGCTTCCAGGCCCGCTTTCATGGATCACAGCGTCTCGCCTATCGGCTACGTCCGCTCCTGTTTCAAGGAGAAATTCGCCATTCCGCGCCAGCCCAGCCTGGCGCCGGCCGCACGTGGTGTGCTGGAGTTGCTGCCGCCGTTCGACAGCGGTGATGCAGTAGCCGGGCTCGAACAGGTCAGCCATGTGTGGCTGCTGTTTCTCTTCCACCAGGCGCTGGAAAGCAAACCCCGCCTCAAGGTTCGCCCGCCACGCCTGGGCGGCAATCGCATGGTCGGCGTGTTCGCCACCCGTGCCACGCACCGCCCCAACGGTATCGGTCAATCGGTGGTCAGGCTGGATCGCGTCGAAGCGGATCGGCTGTTCATCTCCGGCATCGATCTGCTGAACGGCACGCCGGTGCTGGACATCAAACCCTACGTGCCCTACGCCGATGCGCTGCCTGACGCACGCAACGACATGGCCGCCGACGCGCCAGGGTTGATCGAGGTGCAATGGTCGGAATCGGGATTGCTGCAAGCCCGCCGCGAAGCACTGCGCCTGGGCGAACCCTTGGTCGAACTCATCGAACAGTGCCTGGCGCAGGACCCACGCCCGGCCTATCAGAAGCCCGAACCGGAGCGACGTTACGGCGCGCAGTTCTGGGATGTGGACGTGCGCTGGCACTACCCGACTCCGGACATGATCCGCGTTCTCGAAGTAGCGCCAGCAGCGCCGCAACCGGCCTAGTGCCGCCGCGGCGCTCCGTTACTTGCCAGCAGGCGTCAGCAGCAGGCGCTGCGTGCCGTAGACCTTGTCGAGATTCTCCGTCTTGAACGGGAAGCTCATGTACTGTGCCTTCATCCACGCATCGATACCGTCAGCATAGTGCGGGCTGGCCGGGTTGCCGGACTGACCGGAACTATTGAGGCCGATCATCGGCTCGTCGCGACCGAAGTCGACGATGATGCGCATCGCCGGGATCAGCCAGGTATCGAAGTTCGCCCCCATACTGTAGGCCGAAACGTTCAGCGTGCTGTGATCGCCACCCATGGCATAAGGGCCACGGTCCAGGTAACCGCCGATAGCGTTGATCTTGCTGCGCTGGCTCGCCGGCATGTGCGGCGCCAGCTGCGTTGCGCCAGAGGTCCAGCTGGCGGTGTGCAGCTTGCCCCACTGCCACGCACTGCGATCGTTGCCCAGGCGGCTTTCGAGCAGACTCACTGCACCGGCAAGACTGCGTGCCAGAATCGCCGGCTTGTCTTCGGTTTGCGCAGTCTGCTGGTCGTTCCAGAACGGGCTGTCTTCGCGGCCGAGCAGATGATCGGCCTGTGCCGAATAGGACGTGTTGGCCGCCTGCACCAGCGCACGCCAGGCCGGCGAATCCTCTGGTCCCAGTTCGTCGAGGAATATCTGCCGCGCGCTTTCGTGCAAGAAGGCACCATACAGCGCGGCGTTGGCCGAATCCGCAGCCAGCTTGCCATCGAAGGCCAGCAACCGATCCAGCGCTTCACGCGCCTTGCTCCGCTCGGCGGCCGGCAGCGCATCGATCGCCTGGCGCAACGGTGCGGCCATACCCGGCGCCTCGAACATTGCCCTGAGCTTGGCGGCGAACGGGGTGACTTGGTCGTACTGCATGGCGATGGTGCTGCCGGTGTCGTGCTTGCCGCGGCCGGCCAATTCCGCCAGTCGCTCGTAGCGCTCAGGGCCGTACCAGGAGCTGGATAGCTGCATCCCGTAGCCACGCGGCACGCTGCGATGATTGGCGGTGCCGAGCCAACCCTGAATCGGGTCCTGGTCGTAGGGATGCAACATCGGGTCGGCGTAGCCATCCCAGTCATAGCGACCGTCCCAACCTGGCGACGGCACCAGCCCCAGCCCCTCGCGACGATTGGGAAAACGTCCGGTGACCTGCCAGCCAATTCC
This sequence comes from Stutzerimonas decontaminans, assembly GCF_000661915.1. Lineage (NCBI taxonomy): Bacteria > Pseudomonadati > Pseudomonadota > Gammaproteobacteria > Pseudomonadales > Pseudomonadaceae > Stutzerimonas > Stutzerimonas decontaminans. The sequence goes on from NZ_CP007509.1 coordinate 2,863,833, forward strand.
CTGCTGGTCGGCAAAGACGAGGTTCAGCGCGGCCGCGCGAATCTCGCGGGTCGCCTCGAAGGCCTGATCGACCGACTGCGCGCGGGACAGATCGAAGAATGCATCCAGTGTGCGATCGGGTTCCAATTGCGTGGTCTTCAGCGCAAGGCCATAGCCGCTGCTGAGCTGGAGCGGCTGCAACGGATGCTTGCGCTCACCCAGCACCGTATTCAGCAGCGGCCCGTTGCGGGTCTCAAAGATGGTCTCGCGAATCGGCCGCTCACCTTTGACGAAGTAGGTCTCGTGGCGCTCGCGGGCTGGCAGCCATTTACCATCGGCCAGATACATGAGGCGCGAGCCTTCCCGGCGTATCTGCTCTAGATAGAGGTCCTGGTTGTCACCCATGACCATGGTCATGCCCCAGCCGAGCTTGCCGTTGAAACCGGCCACCACCGCAGGCACGCCGGCGATGGTGACGCCGGCCGCCTGGAACTTCGGTGCGCGTATCTGCATGAAATTCCAATACGACGGCATCGACAGCGGCAAGTGTGTGTCATTGGCCAGGATTGGCTTGCCGCTGCGTGTATTGCTGCCGGCAATGGCCCAGTTGTTCGAAGCTGCCATGCCAGTCGGGGTCAATGCCACCAGAGGCTGCATGGCACGTTCGAGTGCTGCCAGCCCAGGCACGCTGCCACCCAGCTTCAAGCCCTCGAGCTTGCCCACCTCGTCGAACGGCAACGCCTCATCCGGATAGATCGGCAACAGCCAGGCCAGCTTGTCGCTCCCCACCTTCTGCGCCATCAACAACGCCGCGACCTCTTCCTGCAGATTCTGTGACAGGCCGAAGTTGAGCAGGCAGAACACCAGCACCGAGTCCTCGGGCTTCCAGTATTCGGGCTTGTAGCCGGACTCGGCGAGGTCCATCGGCAGCTTGTCGCGGTGGCGATACAGGTAGGCGTTCACGCCGCGGGCATAGACCTCGAAGAACTTCTTCATCCGCGGCGAGGATTCGCGGTAGAGCAGCTCAGCGCTCTGGCGAAGATTCACCGCGCGCATGAAGCGGTCAGTCTCCAGCACACCCGGGCCGACCATCTCTGCCAATCTACCCTGGGCCATCAGCCGCAAGCTGACCATCTGGCTCAGCCGATCGGTCGCGTGCACGTAACCCATCGAGAACAGCGCATCGTGGAACGAGGAGGTTTCGATCAGCGGCATGCCCAGCGAATTGCGCCGGATGCTCGCGCTGCCCGCCAGCCCGGTCAGCGGCTGGATCCCCTGCGCTGGCGGCAGGCTGGCACTGTAGCGGTTATCGAGATAGGCCTGACAACCGCCGAGGCCGGCCAGGCCGAGCGCGGCCCCCAGCGTCAGGCGAACCAGGGCGAACGGCAGACGCAGAGACATCGAAGACTCCTGTGCGAGCTTGGCAAGGGACGGCATGAAAGATTAGAGGGCGCGCGGCGAAGAAGATCGGTCGATCAGGCCGCGTCGCGGGATTTTGGCAGAGCTTCGTCGAGCAGCCAACGGGCCGAACGCCGAGCCTCGGCCTTGTGCTGCAGCTCGAGGGCACTGAACTGCGCTTCATGTCGGCGCCGCTCCTGCTTGTCCAGCGCCTTCCAGGCTGCATGGGTCGGCACTTGCTCGGTCGCGTCGAACAGCTGCTGGAACACCTGACAACGAGGGTGCTGGCCCAGCGCAATATCATAGTTATCGAGCAGCACCTTGATGCGGATTGCCCCCTCGATAAGCGGCAACTGCCCGTCCAACAGGCTGCTGGCGAGAATCCGCAGATCCTCGGCCAGCGCCGTCTGTTGCCTGGCTCGCGCCTCGACCTGCAAGCGCTCGTTGCGCCAGACACGACGCCAGAGGTACAGCGCATAACCGCCTAGCGCGGCAATCAGCAGCGCGGCGATAACGAACATACCGATGGCCAAGGTCATGACAGGCTCAGGCGCCATGACATTTCTTGTACTTTTTCTGGCTACCGCAAGGGCACGGGTCGTTGCGCCCGACATCCTTCCGCGGATTGCGCACAGGCTCATGGCTGTGATTGCAATGCGGCCCGTGAACATGGTGGTGATCATGGTCATGATCGTGGTTGCAGTCGGGACCATGCACGTGGGGTTCTTGACTCATCTGGGTACTACTCCGGAATAAAGTTGCCCGGGATTATCTCGCCATTGTTGGAAATGTGCACGCGCCGCCCCCCCATAAGCCCGGTCTTGAGCTCACCAGCAAGGCGGTAGCTGATTGGGCGGTCCGGCTTCTCCAGTAACCGCACGATGTACTTCATGTGCCGCCACAGATTGGTGTGAACCGGCACCTCGTAGTATTCGAAGCTATTGGCCGGAATGGTCAGCCAGCCACTGGATTCGCCGCTGGCAAGCTCTACGTCATTGAGATGGACGGTGTAGATCAACCCACGCACCGGCAGGCTGTGAT